>JAKITQ010000002.1 GCA_021647985.1 Flavobacteriaceae bacterium
TTCACATTCAAATTGTAAGTGCTCTTCAAATTTCTTACAGACATAATCATATATTTTCACTAACTTGTAATCCTTGTTATTGTTGTTTGTATCCAAAATAATCTTGTTGAAATTGACTATTAAGATAATGAATATCAATAACTTAAACAAGTTTAAACTGTTGTTTTTCAACTAATTTAACTTGTTTTTTGTTTGTTTTTAACTCTTGATTCGCATTAATAATTCTATAAATATTAATCGTAATTTTATAGCCTTAAATAACAGAAATGAATAACAACGAATTATACCCTGTTTTTTTAAAAGTATCTGAATTAGAAGTTTTAATTGTGGGTGGCGGTAATGTTGGCTTTGAGAAATTAATGTTTTTGTTAAAATCTAGTCCCAGGGCAAAAGTAACAGTCGTGGCTGATAAATTTATTACACCCTTATTGGAGTTGGCTAAAAGTCATATGGTTAAAGTAGAATTATCTACTTATGATAAATCTTTTTTAAAAAATAAGCATATTGTTATTGCAGCAACAGACAGCTTAGAGATAAATTTGCAAATCCATAAAGATTGCAAAGCGAATAATATTTTAGTAAATGTTGCAGATAATCCTACCTATTGTGATTTTTATATGGGAGGAATTGTTACCAAAGGTAATCTCAAACTGGCTATTTCAACCAATGGTAAATCACCAACAGCAGCCAAGAGATTGCGTCAGTTTTTTGAGGAGATTTTACCAGAAGATATGAATGATTTGGTAGAAAATTTAAATGAATACAGACAAACAATTCAAGGAGATTTTCAAAATAAAGTTAAGAAACTGAATGATCTTACGAAAGGAATGCTTCGAGAAAATGATTAATTTTTAAATTTATGGAAGTGATCAAGTTTATTGAAGCTTTGGTTCTTAGAAATTTAAATTATATTGAGTTTTATTAAACTATAAAAATTCTAATAATAAAAGCATAATCCAGTTGATAACAAAATTAGGGGGAATAAAATTACCAATCTGGAAAATGCTAATTATTTAATATAACGCTATAGGTTATATATAAATTGTTTTACTGAGGATTGGCATCTAATTTGTACTAATAATATTATGATGATGAACCTTATTGAAATTAGGATAAACCTTTATAAAATTATTTAATTCTCAATATTAATTCAAATAATTGTATTAAATTTAAATTATCTTTAAATAACTAAAAACTCCTAAATTTTCTGCTTTTATTTATTAAATTTGCAGACCAATAAAATCAAATAGAATGTCAAAATTTGAATTGAAATTGCCTAAAATGGGTGAAAGTGTTGCAGAAGCAACGATTACTTCTTGGTTAAAAGAAGTTGGAGATACTATCGAGTTAGATGAGGCTATCGTTGAAATAGCTACTGATAAAGTAGATTCTGAAGTTCCTTGTGAAGTAGAAGGCATTTTAATTAAAAGATTTTATGAGGTTGATGATGTTATAGCCGTAGGAGAAACAATAGCCATTATTGAAACGGAAGATGATGTTGTTGCAACTGATGATAAGGCGGGTACATCCAATGAAAATGAGGTAAAGGTTATTATTCCTTCCGTAGAAGTTGTTAAAGCTGAGCATACGTTTGTAAAAGATATGGTTGCCGATTTAAAGAAGCCTAGTGGTAAATTTTATTCACCTTTGGTAAAAAATATTGCAAAAAAAGAAGGTGTTACCAAAGAAGAGCTTGAAGCTATTAACGGTACTGGTACAGACCAAAGAGTTACTAAAAATGATATATTAAATTATATTGCAAATAGGGGCTCAGTATCAAGTGATGTTACTTCACAAAAATTATCAGTTCATGTTTCAAAACCAAAATCGGAAAGTAAAATAGGCAAAACACCTGTTTCTATTGGTGGTGAAGATGAGATTATTGAAATGACTCGTATGGGCAAATTGATAGCCAAACATATGGTTAATTCTGTTCAAGTTTCTGCACATGTGCAAAGTTTTGTTGAGGTTGATGTTACCAATATTGTTCGATGGAGAAATAGAGTGAAAGATGAATTTTTTAAGCGTGAAGGCGAAAAAATAACCTATACACCAATTTTCATGGAAGCTGTGGCAAAGGCTTTAAAAGACTTTCCTTTAATGAATGTTTCTGTAGATGGCGATAGAATAATTAAAAGAAAGGATATCAATTTAGGAATGGCAGCTGCATTGTCGGATGGTAATTTAATTGTACCAGTAATTAAAAAGGCCGATCAGCTTAATTTGGTGGGAATGACAAAAGCAGTGAATGACTTGGCAAAAAGAGCCAGGTCGGGTAAATTAATGCCAGATGATATTCAAGGAGGTACGTTTACCGTAACCAATGTTGGTGGATTTGGTAGTATAATGGGTACGCCAATTATTAACCAACCGCAAGTAGGTATTTTGGCCTTGGGGTCTGTTAGAAAAATGCCAGCCGTAATTGAAACTCCCGAAGGAGATTTTATTGGAATTCGACATAAAATGATTATATCACATTCATATGATCATCGTGTTGTAAATGGCGCATTAGGTAGTATGTTTGCGAAAAGAATATCAGATTATTTAGAAGCATGGGACGCTAATGCTAGTTTTTAACACGATTAACTATTTTGTAAATTGTCATCAAAATTTTGACGATTTAAATATTAAATATTAAGTACATGAATATTACACTCAAAAAACCAATTGTATTTTTTGATTTAGAAACAACTGGTGTTCAAATAGCAACGGATAGGATTGTTGAAATATCTATTTTAAAGGTATTTCCAAACGGAAATAAGGAAAGCAAAACTTGGTTGGTTAATCCAGAAATGGAAATACCACAAGAAGCTTCTGATATTCACGGTATTACAAATGAAAAAGTAGTGACCGAACCTACTTTTAATGAATTGGCATCAAAAGTGAGTGAGATGATTGCCGACTGTGACCTTGCTGGTTTTAATTCAAACCGATTTGATATTCCGCTATTAGCGGAAGAAATGTTACGTGCCGATGTTAATTTTGACATGCAAGGTAGAAAAGCCATTGATGTTCAGGTGATTTTTCATAAAAAAGAACAACGTACTCTAGGTGCAGGATATGAGTTTTATTGTGGTAAAAAACTGGAAAATGCACATTCGGCGGAAGCCGATACTTTGGCAACCTTTGAAATATTGGAAGCACAAATTGAAAAATATGAAGATGTTGACAGTGATGTATCTTTTTTAAGTGCATATTCAACACACAACAAAAGAGCTGATTTTGCAGGTTTTATAGGTTTTGATAATGATGATAATGAAATATTTTCTTTTGGTAAGTACAAAGGCACAAAAGTTGTGGATGTATTTAGAAGTAACCCTGGGTATTACAGTTGGATTCAAAATGCAGATTTTCCCTTGTATACAAAAAAGGTATTAACAAAAATCAAAGAAACGATGAACCCAAAGAAACAAATTAGTACTTTGGAAGATTTACAGAATAAATTTAATAAAAAAGTATAATTATGCTATATGACTTTAAAGATTTAGCGGATGATTCAAAAATTTGGGTTTATCAATCCAATAGAGAATTTAAGGCACAAGAAGTAGAAGAGATTAAACTTATTTTAGAAAATTTTATTACTACTTGGAAACGCCATGGAGATGATTTAAAAGCTTCTTATCAAATAAAATACAATCAGTTTATAATTATTGCGGTTGATGAAACTTACAATGGAGTTTCTGGTTGTTCTATCGATGCCTCAACACATATATTTAAGCAAATCGAAAACACGTATAAAGTTGAATTGTTCAATAAGTTGCAAACTGCATTTAAATATGGTGAAAACATCAATATTGTTAGCTTAGCTGAATTTCAAAAATATGTTAAAGAGCAAAAAATTGATAGGCACACCATTGTATTTAACAATATGGTACAAACCAAAAAAGAATTGGAAACCAATTGGGAGGTAACCGCAAATAAGAGTTGGCATAGTCGATATTTTTAATATATTTGGCAAATATTAATTCAAGAAAAATTTTTGAAACAAACTATCTCATAATTTTTTCATCATTTTAAAAATTTTTCCAATGAAAAAAATCATACTGTTTCTTATTGTTGTATTTACTTCTCAAGTAAATGCTCAAACAGACCCTTTAAAGACCAACGATAGTATCGCTCAAACAAAATGGGTAGATAGTATTATGACCAATATGGATATAGACCAAAAAATTGGTCAGTTGTTCATGGTAGCCGCTTTTTCTAATAAAGATGAAAAACACATTAAGTTTATTGAAAATTTGATTACAAATTATGATTTGGGTAACTTGATTTTTATGCAAGGTACTGCCGAAGGTCATGTCACTTTGATCAATAGATATCAAAAATTGGCAAAAATTCCACTTTTAGTTGCTATTGATGGAGAGTGGGGTTTAGGTATGCGAATTAAAAAAAATGTAGGTTTTCCTTATAATATGGCACTTGGTGCGATTAGAGATGATAAATTAATTGCTGAGTTTGGTAAGCGTTTAGGACAACAAGTAAAAAGAGTGGGTATGCATGTTAATTTTGCGCCGGTTGTTGATATCAATACAAATCCTAAAAACCCTATAATTGGTAATCGTTCTTTTGGTGAGGATAAATATGATGTAACCGAAAAATCGTTACAATTTACTAAAGGTTTTCAAAGTGAAAATGTTTTGGCTTGTGCTAAACATTTTCCGGGTCATGGTGATACGTCACAAGATTCACATAAAACCTTACCAACAGTAGATTTTTCTGCAGAAAGAATTGATAGGGTAGAGCTTTACCCTTATTACAAGTTATTTGAAGCAGGTTTAGGTAGTATTATGACAGCTCATTTAAGTATACCAAGTTTAGAGTTGAATGCCCAGTTACCTACATCACTCTCTTATAATGTTATAACAAAAATCGCAAAAGAAAAGATGCAATTTAAAGGTTTGATCTTTACCGATGCCTTAAATATGAAAGGTGCTTCGAATTTTGCAAAACCAGGTGAAATTGATTTACAGGCTTTTATTGCTGGTAATGATATCTTGTTGTTTCCTGAAGATGTACCCGCAGCAATTGATGCTTTAAAAAAGGCAATAAAAGATGGAATTGTAACACAAGAGCGTTTGGATGAATCTGTAATTAAGATATTGAAAGCAAAATATTGGGTAGGATTAAATAATTATCAGCCGAGAGATTTAGCCAATTTAAGTGAGGATCTAAACACAATTCAAGATAAAATTTTAAATCAAAAATTGGTAACAAATTCAATTACTTTGGTGCAAAATAAAGAAAATGTATTGCCGATCAAGAATTTAGTTAATAATAAAATTGCCTATGTTAAATTGGGTAAAAAAAACAATAATATTTCTTTTATAAAAAGATTAAATGATTACACCAAAGTAGATGTTATTGAAAGTAATAATTTGGATGAAATTTTACAAAAACTTAAAACCTATAATACTGTAATTATTGGTTTTCATACTTCACTTGGTGCTTATGCCAATTACAAAATATCGGAAGAAGATTTAGTAAAATTACAGGCGATAGCAAGAAATCATAAAGTAATATTAGATGTTTTTGCAAGTCCATATAGTTTATTAAAAATTAAATCTTTTACCAATATAGATGCGGTAATTGTATCGTATCAAAATTCTGATCTTGCTCAAGATATTTCTGCTCAAATGATTTTTGGAGCATTGGATATGAAAGGAAAATTACCTGTTAATATCAATAAAAATTTTCCTTTTGGTTATGGTTTATACATGTCGAGTATCAACAGATTAGGCTTTAGTTACCCTGAAGCTGTTGGCTTAGATAGTGAGAAGTTAAATCGAATTGATTCTGTCGCGAAAATTGTAATGGATTCGGCCATGGCACCGGGTATGCAAATTTTGGTAGCGAGGTATGGTAAAATTATTTATCGCAAGAATTTTGGTTATTATACATACGATTTTAAAAAAAAAATCACAAACGAAAGCATTTATGATTTAGCATCAGTAACCAAAATTTTGGGTGGACTGCCAATGATAATGAAAGCAGAGGAAGATGGTAAATTTACTTTAGAAACCACTCTGGGTGAAATGATGCCTGTTTTAAAGGGAAGTAATAAAGATACCTTAACCGTTAAGGAAGTATTATCACATTTTGCTAAAATGAAACCATATATTGCTTACTATAAAACCATGGTTGAAGGTGATGATGCCATTCCAATGGAAAAATATTTCCAAAATAGTAGATCGAGTAATTATAGCATAAAGGTTGCAGAAGATATGTATTTACGTAAAGATTATTTAGATACTATAAATCAATTAATTGCTGATGCTCCACAAAGAAAAAATTTAAGATATAAATACAGTGGCTTACCATTTTATTTATTTAAAGATTATTTAGAAAAACAATACCAATTACCACTCGATCAATTAGATAATGATAATTTTTATGCACCTTTGGGAGCAACTACTTTAACGTATAACCCATTAAATAAATTTGCAAAGCCTCGTATTGTACCCACTGAGAATGATGAATTTTTTCGTCACCAATTATTACAGGGTACCGTTCATGATGAAGGAGCCGCAATGATGGGAGGAGTTAGTGGGAATGCTGGTTTGTTTGGAAATGCAAATGATGTTGCCAAAATGATGCAAATGTATTTGCAAAAAGGGTATTACGGTGGTAAAAGCTACTTTAAACCAGAAACCATTGATAAATTTAATCACAGATATTTTGAAGATCAAGGTGTAAGAAGAGGTTTGGCTTTCGATAAACCACAATTAGATGAGGCCATGGCTACCTGTGGTTGTGTATCGTTTAAAAGTTTTGGTCATAGTGGTTATACCGGAACCTATACTTTTGTAGATCCGGAAACAGAAATACTTTATGTGTTTTTATCGAATAGAGTTTACCCTACAAGAAAAAATAATAAATTGGGTAAAGAAAATATTCGCACGCAAATACAAGGTTTAATTCAAGAGGCAATAATTGAGTAGATGTTAATATTTTTTTGTTTTTGTCAAAATAAAAACACTTAAAAAGCTAAGAATTAAATAAGTCCAGCCAATTGTACTTCCCCAAAAATAGCTTACAATACCTGTTTGAATAAAATAAAATGTTGGAAATACTGAAATACCCAAAGCGTATTTAAAAGTAGCAATATATTCTTTTTCTTTTACTTTTTTCTTCAGTTTTTTCCAGATAAGAAGTGGAAAAAAACTATTTATTTTAACCAAAAATAATAATGGGTTAAATATATTTTGAATTTTAAGGTCCTTTTTTATAGGAGCATCAATATCCAAATTAATTAATTTTTTATTTACCTTTTCAGGATGAAGAAATTCATCTTTTTCAAAATGCTGAATAATTTTATCATAATTGTTTAAATCTTCAATATGATTTGTTACTAATTTTAATTGCTCAAAAGCTTCTTCTTTTAATTTATTGATGGCCTTATTTCTGTCTGTTATTTCCCAAAAGGGTTTTACAGGTATAGGCTTGCCATAACAAATACTAACTTTACTAGCGTACTTGGTTACAGAGGTGTAGTTTACGCCAACAGGTATTATATCAATTTCCAAATCGTTAAACTTATCCATTGCACCAAATACGATTCTTGCAAATCCTTTGCGAAAGGGTCTGACTCTACGTTGCATATTATGACTGCCTTCAGCGAAAATCAGTATGCATTTTTTCTTTTTTAAAAGCCGATAACAATATTGAAATATTTTTTCATTTTCACTAACAGTACTATAGCCATCTTTCATTCTGTAAACTGGTATCATATGGAATGAGTACAATAATTTTTTTACAATATTATTTGAAAACACACCGGCCATAGTTAAATAATGTGTGCTTCTTTTATCCGTTGTTGCGATGAGTAGTGGGTCGATCAAGGAATTTGGATGATTAGAAATAAACATTATTGCCTTGTTTTTAGGAACATTTTCCAAACCCTTTACAAGAATTTTTTTATAATAAAAATCTAGGCCAATTTTTATATAAAATTTCATCAATAGATACCAAATTAACTTCATATACTTAATGTTTTATTCTCTTTTTTGACCAAAAAAATGAAATTAATAATCCGGATAGAATATCCCAGATGGCCCAAAATGCAACCAACAGAGCCATTCCGCCAAGGCCATCGAAAAATGAGAATACCAATAATAATCCAAGACCTGCATTTTGAATTCCAGTTTCTATGCTAATTGTTTTTTGATTTAAATAAGAAAGGCCGAATATTCTAGCAAATGAAAAGCCGGTAAATAGTAAAATGGCATTGTGAAAGATCACCAAAAACAAAACATAATGAATATGTTCAATAAAGAGTGAAAAATTGTTAGCGAAAGCTCCAATAATAAAAGCTAAAAATATAAGAATAGAAACAGGTTTTAAAATTCTAGCTAATTTTTTTGCAAAAATATTGTGGTAATTATTAATAACCATACCAATAATCAAAGGAATTCCTAAGATCAATAAAACAAAATTAGCTACTTCTAAAGGGTCTAATTTTACAGTTTTTAATAATATAGAGGTCGGTTCATAAAAATTGCCCCACATAGCAAAATTAAGCGGTGTCATTATGAGTGATGCTATAGATGCAAAAGCGGTTAGACTAACAGATAGAGCCGCATTTCCACCAGCTAATTTTGTGAAAAAATTGGAAATATTTCCGCCAGGGCATGCAGCAACCATAAACATACCCAAGGCAATACTTGGATACGGTTTTATTAGCCAAATCATAATAAAAGTTACCAGTGGTATCAAAAAAAATTGTGAAATAATTCCAATAATTACGGGTTTGGGTGATTTTAATAAATTTCTAAAATCAGACATGCTAATGTCTAAAGCAACACCAAACATAACTAATGATAAAGTTAAATTTACCAACCATAAATTATCAGCATTAAAATTTATTTGTATATCATCAATGTTTTGCATCATATATTTATATTTTAATTGATAAAAGCATAACTTATTATATTAGCTCCCATTTTTAGTGCTTTCAATCGCACTTCATAAGGGTCGTTATGTACAGTTTCATTTTCCCAGCCATCGCTTAAGTCACTTTCGTAATCGTAAAAACAAATCAATCTCCCGTTATAAAATAAGCCAAAGCCTTGTGAAGGTTTGTTATTGTGTTCGTGAATTTTAGGTAAGGTGCTAAAATTAAATTTTTGGTGATAAATGGGATGATCAAAAGGGATTTCTTGAAAATCCAAATCTGGAAAAACCTTTTTTATTGCAGAACGAATATATTTATCCAATCCATAATTATCAGAGATATGTAAAAAGCCTCCAGAAATTAAATAGTTTCTTAAATTGGTGCTAGCTTCTTCTGAAAAAAACACATTGCCATGACCTGTTAAAAATACTATGGGATAGTTATAAATTTCATTGCTGGTAGCAGCAACAGTTAAAGGTTTTTCATCTATGTTAGTATAGATGTTTTCATTGCAAAACCTTATTAAATTTGGTAGTGCAGTAGGATTTGCATACCAATCTCCACCCCCTTGATATTTTAAAATAGCTAACTGTTGTGATGCTATATTTTGGCTGCAAAGTAGTACTAGAAATAATGCTATGAATTTAGCATATGTTTTTGTAAGAAGTTTAAAAAAAAAGGAATGTTTATAATTTAATCGCATTTATAAAAATTAGAACCTTAATTTGAGATAAAAATCAATTATTGCCAATTGTTTTTTAAAACTCCAATGGTGTTACAGGCTACAATACCAGCAGTCTCAGTTCGTAATCTGCTTTCGCCCAAAGATAAAGGAATAAATTGATGTTGCAAGGCTTTGCTAATTTCTTTTGGTGAAAAATCACCTTCAGGGCCTATGATAATAGTGATATTTGTTGAAGAAATATTTTTTTTGTTTAAGAATTTTTTATCTGTATTTTCACAATGGGCAATAAATTTAGTTCCTGAGATATCTTTTTGAATAAAATCAGAAAAACTAATGGATTTGTTTAGTTTAGGTAATTGACATTTTAAGGATTGTTTCATGGCCGAAACCATTACTTTTTCCATTCTTTCTAGTTTTAGAATTTTTCTTTCCGAGTTATCACAAATTATTGGCGTTATCTCATCGATACCAATTTCCGTAGCTTTTTCTATAAACCAAGCAAAACGGTCATTCATTTTAGCAGGAGCAATGGCAATGTGTAAATAATAATTCCAAGCTTTTTTTTGTTTGTCAAACGAAACTATGGCAACAGCACATTTCTTGTCGTTGGCAGCTAAAATGTATCCATTAAACAAGACTCCTTTACCGTTGGTTAGTTGTATTTTGTCTCCTTCTTTTTTACGTAAAACACGTACTACATGTTTACTTTCCTCTTTGTCAAAGGTGAATTCTTTGGTTTTAGAATTTAAATTGGGATTGTAAAAAAGTTGCATGGATCTAATTTTATGACAAAGTTATAAGGAAAAATTGATATTTGTTAAAGATGTTTGGCACTTTTTTTAGTTTAAATAATTCTTCAATTAATCTGTCATTTTTTTATAAGTGCTTCTTTTTTTATAAATAACAGGTTTAAAGTTTTTCCATATAAGCTGTATATCCTTATTTTCTTCAAGTTCAGGCGTACTAAAGGTTCTTAGAATACCTTTTTCTTTATAGGTCTTGAAAAATTCATCAAAAACAATAGCTGTTACTCCTTTTTTTTGGTATTCAGGAGCGATTCCGATAAGAAAAAACACCACATCTTTACTGTTTTGTCGAGCTTTTAATAAATGAAAAATACCAGTTGGTAATAACTTTCCATTAGCTTTTTGTAAAGCTTTTGCAAAAGAAGGCATAGTAATAGAAAAGGTTATTAATTTACCTTCTTTATCAACAACAAATTTGATAAACTCCGGATTGATAAAATTGATAAATTTCTTTTTGAAATAAATTTTTTGCTTATCTGAAATAGGCACAAATGAAGGTAATTTAGCGTATGACTTGTTAAATAGATCAAACATTTCTTCAACATAAGGCATTATTTGTTTGGATGAAGTGAAATTTAATGCCTTTAAACCGTATCTTTTTTTAATAATATCTGCATAACGCTTGTATTTGGTGATTTCAACATCTTTAAAATAAAAATAGGTTTCTATAAAATTTAAAGATTTCTGAAACCCTAAATTTTTGAAATGATCCATGTAATACGCATGGTTATACCATGTTATCATCGTTCCTAGTTTATCGAAACCTTCCGTTAAAACACCAACTTTATCCAAGTTTGAAAAACCAACCGGACCTTCAATAAATTTTAAATTATTTTTTTTTGCAATAGTGTTAACTTTATCGATAAGGGCTTTTGTTACGTTAATATCGTCAACGAAATCGATCCAACCAAAACGCATTTTGGAAATATTTTGCTCATTAACTTCTTTCCAATTGATGATGGCGGCAACTCTTCCAACGATATTATTGTTTTTATAGGCGAGAAAAAATTGAGCATCGGCATGCTCAAAAACTGGATTTTCGTTCTTATCAAAACTTTCTAATTCATCCTTAATAATTGGTGGAACCCAGTAGGGATTGTCTTTATACAGCGTAAACGGAAACTTTACAAATTGTTTAAGTTCCTTTTTTGTTGAAACCTCTTTTAATATTACCATTTGGTAAAATTAGTTTTTTTCTAATTTCTTATTGTATTTTTTTTGCGCTTTTTCTTTTTCTTTTTGCTGTTTGATAAGACGTTTGTTATTTTTCTTTTTTGCTTTTTGTGCTTTTTTGTTGACCGGAGCCACTAAACTTCTAGTTTTTACTTTAGAAGATTTAACATTACGCATTTTTTTGCTACCAGGTGTTTTACTGCCAGCAAACAATCCAAAAGTAATTTTATTAAAAAAGCTTTTCTTTTCTTTATCTAAATCACTTTCGCCATTAACTGTTTTACTACGTATGATTTTATCTTTATGTCTGTCCAACCTCCAAGATAAACCACCTCCAAAAAGAAAAGTATTATCACCTCGTTCGTCGTAAATCATTCTTGCAGATAAATCGGCTTGCAGGTTATTGTTAATTAAAAACGCTCCTCCTGTTCCAAATTGGATATCATTAGGTACATTTTTTCTAAAAAAAGTTTGTCCTTCACCAAAAATTGACCATTGTCCGGTTAAAGCATATGTAGTAGTAAATATAAAAGAATTTTCTGCTTCATCAGTAAATGTTTTATCCATAATAAAATTAGTGATTACTACCAATCTATTGGATAAATCATTTTGGGTATATAGAGCAAATTTCGGACTTACACCTCCTGGGTTTTTATATAATTCTTGTAAAAGGTTGGTATTGAAACCTGCAAATACGCCAACAGCAGGAATTAAACGTCTTTTATCAAAACTATGTCGAGCCTTCCAACTCCTAATTTCTTTAGACTTATCTGTGTATTCTGGTTTGTACACCAAATATTTTGCACCTATGATTAGTTTACTCAAACCTAAACCGGAATCTGAATATACCGTTGGTTTGGTATAATCTCTATTCTCATTTTGAAACGCAAAATCTAAGTTAAATTCTAGCCTTTCAAAAAATTGGCCAGTTCTAAAAATCATATCGGTTCCAAATGTTTTGGCACTATAGTTAACAGATTCATCGTTAATCTTGTCGTAATATAAGTAATTACCAATATTTTTATAAAAGAGCCCGCCTTCAACTTGATAAATTTTAGTCCCAACACTATATGGGCTATCAGAAAACCCAGGGCGTTTGGAATTAATTACCTCGGTGTATTGCGCTTGACATATTTGAATAAAGAATAAGAGTATAAATACTGTAAAAAAATGCTTCATGTTTTATTTTATAAAAAAATCAAAAATAAGATTTTCTTTATATAAACGTTTAAGTTGATTGCAAATTGTTATTTTTGAAAATTAAATTTTTAGTACATGCAGGAAGCATCATTTTTAGGATTTTTTAGAACTATTTTAATCATTATGGTTATTTATTATGGATTGAAATTTGTTGGGAGAATTTTGTTTCCAATATTTTTTCAAAAGATGGTGAAAAACGTTGAAAAAAAGGTAAGAGAGCAGCAAGGGTACCAAGCTCCGGTAGATGAATCTAAGGAAGGTGAAACTACTATTGCCAAGAAACCAATCCCCAAAAAGGGAAGCAATAACAATGTTGGAGAGTATGTTGATTATGAGGAAGTAGATGAGTAGAATTTTAAAGAGTAAGTAGAAAGTAGAAAGTAGAAAGTAGAAGGTAGAAGGTAGCAAGGAGAAAAGGCAAATAGCAATATTGAATTACCAAAAGCCAAAAGCAAAGGGCCAAAATCTAAAAGCCATTAAAAGAGCCAATAATAAAAATTAATTCATGAATATTAAGAAAATACTACCCTATCTAATTGCTATTCTGACTTTTGTAATTGTATCATTGGTTTATTTTTCTCCAGTTCTTGAAGGAAAAAAGTTATTTCAAAGCGATATTGCCCAATTTAGAGGAATGTCAAAAGAAGTGCAGGAGTTTAGAGCCGAACACGATAAAGAACCTTATTGGACCGACAGAGCTTTTGGTGGGATGCCCACATATCAATTAAGTACTTATTACCCAAATGATTATATTAAAAAAGTGGATAGTGTGTTTCGGTTTTTACCAAGGCCCGCTGATTATCTATTTCTTTATTTTCTAGGTTTTTTTGTTTTATTATTGGTGTTAAAAGTGGATTGGAAATTAGCCATAATAGGTTCTTTAGCTTTTGGTCTTTCTACTTATTTTATAATTATTTTAGGCGTGGGCCATAATGCCAAGGCACATGCAATTGCGTATATGCCCATAGTTTTAGCTGGTATATTATTGGTTTTTCAAAATAAATATTTAAAAGGATTTATTTTAACTGCTTTCGCTATGGCATTAGAGGTCAATGCGAGTCACCCACAAATGACCTACTATTTGTTGTTTATGATTTTAATTTTTGGTATTATTTATTTGATAGATGCCTTAAAGCGTAAAGAGCTACCCAATTATTTTAAAAAAATCTCCATTTTATTGGGAGCTATTATATTGGCAGTTGGTGTAAATGCAACAAGTTTACTTGCAACCAAAGAATATGCCAGTGAGAGTACACGAAGTAAAAGTGAATTAACTATTAATCCCGATGGCAGCCAGGCTGAAAATACTTCGGGTTTGTCAAAAGATTATATAACCGAGTATAGTTATGGTTTGTTGGAGACTTTTAATTTGTTTATTCCTCGTTTTATGGGTGGTTCTAACAATGAAAATTTAGGCAAAGATTCTAATACATATAGGTTTCTTAAAGATATTGCTGGCAGAAAACAAGCCTTAAGTTATGCCGAAAACGCGCCAATGTATTGGGGTGATCAACCCATTGTTGCTGCTCCTGCATATATTGGTTCTTTAATGATATTTCTTTTTGTATTGGCCTTATTTTTAGTGAAAAGTAAACTAAAAAAATGGTTGGTTGCAGCAACTGTATTTTCAATATTAATGAGTTGGGGTAAGAATTTTGGCTTTTTAACCGATTTATTTATTGATTATATGCCGCTTTACAATAAATTTAGAGCAGTATCTTCTATTCAGGTAATCGCTGAATTGGCTATACCCTTACTTGGAATTTTAGGACTTCAAAAGTTTTTAGATAAAAATATAAGTAAAGAAGATAAAATAAATGCGCTTAAAAACAGTGTGATTATCGTAGCTGGATTGGCTTTATTTTTTACCGTTGGAGGAACGTCATTGTTCTCTTTTGAAAGTTATAGGGATGCTCGTTTTGAAAATATGGCAGCTGGTTTTTCAGATGCCCTAATTGCCGACAGAAAGGTGATATTTTTTCAGGATAGTTTTCGAACACTTTTATTTGTGACATTTTTTGCCTTATCTCTGTTACTATTTATTAAAGAAAAAATCAATAGAAATGTTTTATTAGGTGTTTTTTTAGTGCTTGTATTTATTGATATGGTAGGCGTTGCAAAAAGATATGTAAATAACGATGATTTTATTTCTGCTTCTAAATTAGAGAAGCCTTTCCCGAAAGGAGAAATGGATGCAGAAATTTTAAAAGATAAAGGTCATTATAGAGTAATGAATTTTATGGTAAACCCCATGAACGACGGAAGTACTTCATTTTATCATAACTCAATTGGCGGATACCATGCGGCTAAACCAAGACGTTATCAAGAATTATTTGATTTTCAAATAGCGAAAAACAATATTGATGTTTTAAATATGTTAAACACAAAGTATATTATTTTTCCAGATGATAATAATCGTGCCAATGTGCAATTGAATGAAGAGGCCAATGGCAATGCTTGGTTTGTTGAAAATGTAATTTTTGTTGATTCAGCCAATAAAGAAATTCAAGCCTTGGATAGTTTAAATAACAAACAAGCAGTTGTTGTAAATAAGGAATACCAAAAAGAGTTGGAGGGTTTTAGTTTTCAAAAAGATACAACAGCGAGTATAAATTTGATAAAATACCAGGCCAATGAATTGGTTTATAAAAGTAATTCAAAGACTGATCAGTTGACAGTTTTTTCAGAAATGTATTATAAAAATGGATGGAATGCATATGTTGATGGAAATTTAAAGCCACATTTTAGAGTTGATTATGTTTTACGTGCTATGATTATCCCGAAAGGGCAACACGAGATTGTCTTTAAATTTGAACCACAAGTTATAAAAACAGGAAATACCATAACATTAATTTCTTATGTTTTGATGTTGTTAATTCCTATAGGATGGTATTTTAAAGAGAAGAA
Organism: Flavobacteriaceae bacterium; assembly: GCA_021647985.1. Classification (GTDB taxonomy): domain Bacteria; phylum Bacteroidota; class Bacteroidia; order Flavobacteriales; family Flavobacteriaceae; genus Lutimonas. The sequence continues at coordinate 15,662 of JAKITQ010000002.1, forward strand.
TACCAATGCATAAATTATAGTTATTATGCGAATAGGAATGATTTTAGATAAAACGTTTCCTCCTGATCCCAGGGTGGAGAATGAAGCGATTGCTTTAATCCATGCTGGACATCAAGTTTTTTTGTTTTGTTTAAAATATAAAAATGAACCCGAGAATGAAATAATCCATGGGATTCAGCTCAATAGATATCTTTCCAATAAAATTGAATATAAACTTTCTGCATTAGCCTATACCTTATCGATTTACACCAATTTAATGTGTAAAAAAATCACTCATTTTATAATTAAAAATAAAATCGAAACCTTACATATTCACGATATAAGAATAGCAGAAGCAGTTTTTAAAGCCAATGATCCTTTCAAATTATCGACGGTTTTAGATTTGCATGACAATATGCCCGAGGTGATGAAATTATACCCTCATTTGCAAAAATTCCCTGGTAAACAAATTATTTCTCCACGAAAGTGGAAAAAAAAAGAAGAAGAGTTTATCGCTAAAGCGGATAAAATTATAACGGTTTCCAATGAGTTTATCGAAGAAGTTGTTGGTAGAACTAAAATTGCGAAAAATAAAATTGTATTGGTACCAAATACGGTTCGTAAATCTTTTTATTCAAATATTACTATAAATGAAGATATAATCAATAGGTATAAAGATGATTTTGTGATTTTGTATTTGGGAGATACAGGTTTGCGAAGAGGTTTGCAAACAGTTATTGAAGCAGTTAAAAGTTTAAAAAATAATATTCAAAATTTAAAACTCGTTATAGTTGGCTCAAATACTACCGATAATATTTTAAAAGATCAGGTTAAGAACTTAGGTGTAGAAAAATATGTTGATTTTGAAGGATGGCAAGATGTTGCCTTGTTTCCATCTTACATAATTGCCAGTGATATATGTGTTTCGCCTTTGCATAGAAATATACAACATGATGTTGCTTATGCCAATAAATTATTTCAATATATGAGTTTTGCAAAACCTGTATTGGTAAGTGATGCAAGGGCACAAAAAAATTTGATTGAAAGAACAAAAAGTGGTTTGGTACATATTGAAAAAGATGTAGAAGATTTCACTAATAAAGTTTTAGAACTTTACCACGATAAAAGTTTGAGAGAGAATTTGGCAAAAAACGGAAAATATTTTATTGAAGAAGAATTTGTATGGGAAAAAGTATCCAATAATTTAGTCGATATTTATAAAGAATTAGAAGAGAGATTTTGAAAGTATTGATCATTACATATTATTGGCCTCCGGCAGGAGGTAGCGGTGTACAGCGCTGGTTAAAATTTGTAAAATATTTACGAGATTTTGATATTGAACCTGTTGTTTACACTGTTGATGATGCTCAATATGCTTTGATAGATGAATCCTTAGAAAGTGAAATCCCAAAAAACATTAAAATTATAAAACATTGTATTTGGGAACCAAACAGTTTATTTTCAAAAATTAAGAACAAACAGCAACAAAGCAGTGCGGGTTTTTTAAATAAGAATCCTACTTTTTTTGAAAAAAAGCTACAATATATTCGAGCCAATTACTTTATACCCGATGCACGTAAGTTTTGGGTAAAACCATCGGTTAAAACCTTATCTAAATATTTAGAAAATAATAAAATAGATGTAATTATTTCTACAGGTCCACCACATAGTATGCATTTGATTGGAATAGAACTACAAGAGAAATTTAATTTAAAATGGATAGTTGATTTTAGAGATCCGTGGACAGAGATTGATTATTTTCATCAATTGCCCTTAACTTTAAGTTCCAAACAAAAACACCTAGAATTAGAAAGAAAAGTATTGCAAAAAGCTGATGCTGTTATAGTTGTTGGTAAAACTATGAAAGAGAATTTCAATAAATTCAATAAAAATATTCATGTAATAAGCAATGGTTATGACGGTGTAATTGAAGACGAATTTGCTACAATGGATAATAAGTTTAGCTTAACGCATATCGGTATGATGAATGCTGATAGAAACTCAAATATTTTATGGGAGAGTTTATCGGAATTGATAAATGAAGACCCGGTTTTTGGAGAGGATTTACAAGTTAATCTAATTGGTAAAGTTGCCGATGCGGTAGTGCAAAGCATTCAAAATAATAAGCTTAAAAAGTTAGTAGAATGGATTGATTATGTGCCACATCAAAAGGTAATGGATTATCAAAGGTCAACACAAGTTTTATTGTTGCTTGTTAATAAAGTACCGGCTGCAAAAGGTATCTTAACCGGAAAAATATTTGAATATTTACAGGCTAAAAGACCAATCTTAGCTATTGGCCCAAAAGATGGAGATTTGGCAGAAATAATCAACAACACCAAATCAGGTTTTATTGTAGATTTTAACGATAAAATAAATTTAAAAAGAACAATCAAAGATCTATACAAACAATATAAAGCCAAAGATTTAAATATCAGGTCAAAAGATATTGAGCAATATCATCGTAAAAAGTTGACCCAACAATTGGCACAAGTGATTAAAGGAATAAAATGAAAAAAGTCATAACCATATTAGGAGCAAGACCACAATTTGTAAAAGCTGCGGTATTAAGTAGAATTATTGCAGAGAAAAATGAAATTGAAGAAATTATAGTGCATACCGGTCAGCATTTTGATGCAAACATGAGTGATGTGTTTTTTACAGAAATGGATCTTCCTAAACCAAAATACAACCTCGATATAAACAGTATGAGCCATGCCGCAATGACTGGTAAAATGTTGGAAGAAATCGAAAAAATATTGTTGCATGAAAAGCCCGATGCCATCGTAGTGTTTGGTGATACAAACTCAACTATTGCAGGCGCATTGGCAGCGAAAAAGTTATATATTAAAGTAATTCATATTGAGGCAGGACTTCGTTCTTTTAATATGCAAATGCCCGAAGAGATCAATCGAATTTTAACAGATAGAATTTCCGATTTGCTAATTTGCCCAACAGATACGGCAATTGAAAACCTACAAAAAGAAGGCTTTGAAAGTTTAGATAACAAGGTGGTGAAATCTGGTGATATTATGAAAGATGCAGTGGATTATTACGGTAAAACATCAGCACAAAAATCTTCGTTAATCCAGAATCTAAATTTAAAAGGAAAGCAATTTGTTTTGGCAACCATACATCGCCAGGAAAATACCGATGATTTGAATAAACTTAAATCTATTTTTCAAGGTTTAGAAACAATTTCTAAATCCATGCAGGTTATCATGCCTTTACACCCAAGAACAAAGCAAATATTGGAAAAACATTATTTAAAATTCGATATAAATTTTATTGATCCAGTTGGTTATTTTGATATGCTGGAACTTTTAAAAAATTGCCAAATGGTCGTAACCGACAGTGGTGGTTTACAAAAGGAAGCTTTTTTTAATAAAAAGCATTGTATTATTGCTCGTGAAGAAACAGAGTGGGTAGAGCTGGTAAAAAATGGGTTTGCAACTATTGTTGGAAGTGATCATCATAAAATGGTGAAAGCCTTTAATGTTTATGAAAATAGCGATGTGAATTTTGAGATGAATCTTTATGGAACAGATATTGGAGCCACTATTTATAAAGAACTAAAATGTTTGTTGAATTAGGAAGGTTAAATGGGTATAAAATACGAGAAGTATAAGAATTGGATACCTATGTTTTATTAAAATAATTTATAGTTTTTTCTAAACATTGATCAATCATTTTAAGTGCTTTATCTATAATTTCTAATTTAGTTCTAAAGGAAAGTACAGCAACTCGGATAACAAATTTTTTATTTAAAATGGTAGAACTAAAATAAATACTTCCATTATCATGTATAAATTCTAATAATTTCTTATTAAATAGATTTGTATCTATTTTACTTGGTGTAAACCAAAAATAACTAACCGATAGATCTGGTTCTGGTCCAATTTGAAATCCGCTTTCTTTTATTTTTTCTCTAAAATAGGTAGTTAACAATAGTTTTTCTTCTAAACAAGCAACAAAAGGTTCTAAACCATGTAATTGTAGAGGTATCCACATTCGTAAGCCTCTAAAATGTTTGGTCAATTCTGGAGATACGTCAGCAGGATTCACAGGAGCTTCATCAATTAAAGCATCTTGCATATAATCAGCTGTATAATGGTGGGTTTGAAAAACGGCGTCTTTGTCTTTTATCAAAACAGCACCTATTCCATAGGGTAAAAACATGCCTTTGTGCGGATCAACTACTAGTGAATCAGATAGTTCAATGCCTTTGAATAAATGTTTTTTTGATTGGGTAAGAATAAAAAAACCACCATAAGCGGCGTCAATATGATACCATAAATTCATTTTATTGGCTATTTTCCCAATATTGTAAAGTGGGTCAACAGCTCCGGTATCTGTGGTTCCCGCAGAGGCAATAACCATAAATGGATTTAATCCGTTTTTTATATCTAAGTCAATTTGTTCTCTAAATAATTCTGAATTTATTCTTGAAAACTCATCTAAAACAAGGTAGTGGATACCAATATCTTCAAGGCCAATAATTCGTAAGGCTTTAAGGATGCAATGATGAACTTGTGGACTTATATAAATAACACTGTTTTTAATTTGATCGCCTTTTATGTTGTGTTTGTCTCTAGCAGTTGTCAATGCAATTAAATTGGCAATGGAGCCTCCAGAGCTGAGGTTTCCAACGGCTGAATTGGGATAATTAAAAACCTCCTTCATCCAGTTTATCAATTCATTTTCTAAGCTTACTGCACCGGGGGAAGCGTAGAACATTCCGGCATATTCGTTTGTAATATCAACCATATAATCTGAAATCGCAGCAGTGTATATGCCTCCACCTGGAATATAACCCAAATGCCCTCCTGATGCTGGGTTAATTCCTTTTTCTGCAATTTCTTCTTTGTAAATAGTAATAACTTCGTCAATGGTTTTCTTTTTAGAAGTGATTTTAAACTTGTCAGAAATATGCTTTGATGAGATAAAGGTTTTTTGTTTGTTTAAAGTGTTTATAAAATCATTGCCAAAATGCTTTACTTTACTTAAATACATATCCCGTTGTTCTTGAGAAGGTTCAAGCGCACAAGAAATACTTTCAAGCTTAGAAATTTTTTCTATCAATTTTTTCATAATTATTTATTATCAGCCTTGTTAAATTGCCAATCCCATTTCAAAGATAAATCTAATCGTTTAATTGTATTTATCATGCTTATATATAAAAATTAAGCAACAAAGTTAATATGTTGCTCTATACTTGGTAGTATACAAATATAGGGGCTAATTTTGGCATGTATATAGATCTAAATAATTTTCAATCAATTATAAACATTTGAATAACATATTAGTATTAAAAAATGAAATTTAGTTATAATATGTAATAAAAAAACTAATTTATGTTTACAATTAGAAAGGTTTTCTACATATTTGCATTCTATTAAAAACTTAGATTAAAAATTTTAAAAAAAAATAGATAAGATGTGTGGAATTGTATGTGCGTTTGATTTAAAAGAAAAAGCAGAGGTTTTAAGACCTAAAATATTGGAAATGTCGAAAAAAATTCGTCATCGTGGTCCGGACTGGAGTGGAATTTATAGTAATAATAAAGCGATTTTAGCTCATGAACGTTTGGCTATTGTTGATCCGGCATCAGGAAAACAACCATTATTTAGTGAGGATAAAAAATTAATATTGGCAGCAAATGGTGAAATTTATAACCATCAAGAACTGCGAAAACAATTTGAAGGTAAATACAATTTTCAAACAGAATCTGATTGCGAAGTTATTTTGGCATTGTACCAAGAAAAAGGGGTTGGATTTATCGATGAAATGAATGGTATTTTTGGTTTTGCTATTTATGATGTAGAAAACGATACTTACTTTATTGCTCGCGACCATATGGGAATTATTCCTTTATACATAGGATGGGATCAGAATGGTACTTTTTATGTTGCTTCAGAATTAAAAGCCTTAGAAGGAGTTTGTACTAAAATTGAATTGTTCCCTCCAGGGCATTACCTTTCAAGTAAAGATGGTGAATTAACCAAATGGTATGTGAGAGATTGGGTAGATTATGAGGCGGTAAAAGAGAATCAAACCAGTATTGATGAATTACATGATGCTTTAGAAGCAGCAGTGCATCGCCAATTAATGAGTGATGTACCTTATGGTGTTTTACTCTCGGGTGGATTAGATTCATCCGTTACATCTGCAATAGCAAAAAAATATGCCGAAAAAAGAATAGAGTCAGGCGATACGCAAGACGCATGGTGGCCACAATTACATTCATTTTCAGTAGGATTAGAGGGTTCTCCAGATTTGGCTGCGGCACAATTGGTTGCCGATCATATCGGAACAATACATCATGAAATTAAATTCACTATTCAAGAAGGGTTGGATGCTATAAAAGATGTGATATACAATTTAGAAACCTATGATGTTACAACAATTAGAGCTTCTACACCTATGTATTTAATGGCAAGGGTTATTAAGTCAATGGGTGTTAAAATGGTACTTTCTGGTGAAGGAGCAGATGAATTATTTGGAGGGTATTTATATTTTCACAAGGCTCCAGATGCTGAAGAATTTCATAAAGAAACCGTACGTAAATTAGAAAAATTGCACATGTATGATTGTTTAAGAGCAAACAAATCTTTGGCTGCATGGGGTATTGAGGGGCGTGTACCATTTTTAGATAAAGAGTTTATAGATGTTGCTATGCGCATCAACCCACAAGACAAAATGATCAATGGAGAACGAATGGAAAAATGGGTAATTAGAAAAGCATTTGAGAGTTATTTACCTGAAAGTGTTGCTTGGAGACAAAAAGAACAATTTTCTGATGGAGTAGGTTACTCTTGGATCGATACATTAAAAGAAGTAGTTGCCGAGGCAGTTAGTGATGAACAATTGGCAAATGCTAAATATAAATTTCCTATTCAAACACCAACCAGTAAGGAGGAATTTTATTATCGTTCTATTTTTGAAAGTCATTTTCCATCAGATACAGCAGCACTTTGTGTACCTCAGGAAGCATCTGTTGCTTGTAGCACCAAAATAGCATTGGAGTGGGATGTGAGTTTTAAAAACATGAATGACCCATCGGGTAGGGCAGTAGCTAGTGTTCATGATGATGCTTATAAAATAAAATAAAATTACTTTATCTTAATTATTATAAGTTGTTGACCGATAAACCTTTTTATTATTATCTTAGTAATGTAGAAGATTAATGCTATTTTTGAACAACAACTATTTTAAGAGAATAAATGCCTTTTATTTGTGCTTCAATAAAATAATTTATATAGTGAAATATAAATACTACTTTTTATCAATTATTAAAAAATTATGGGCTGCAGTAACTGATCTTATTCCAATTATTATAGTAGTAGTTTTTTTTCAAACAGTTGTTATAAGGCAGCCTTTTCCTCAAATAGGTGAAGTTATTTTTGGAATATTATTTGTCATCGTTGGTTTGATGCTCTTTATTGAGGGATTAGAAATGGGATTATTTCCAATAGGAGAATCGATGGCTTATGCTTTGGCAAAAAAAGGAAGTCTATTTTGGTTAATGGTTTTTTCTTTTTTACTTGGGTTTTCAACAACAATTGCCGAACCTGCATTAATTGCGGTGGCAAAAGAGGCCTCGATAATATCATCTGGTGCTGGCTTAATTGAAAATAATCAAGAAACTATGGATACTTATGCAATGGGCTTACGACTAACAGTTGCTTTTTCAGTAGGTCTAGCCATTGTGATTGGTGTTTTGCGTATTTTAAAAGGATGGCCTTTGCATTTTTTAATTATTGGAGGTTACGTATTGGTTATGTTAATGACGATGATAGCACCAGAGGCAATTATTGGGTTGGCTTATGACGCTGGCGGTGTTACTACTTCAACTATTACAGTTCCGTTAGTAACAGCATTAGGTGTGGGGTTAGCAACTGTAATAAAAGGTAGAAGCCCATTACTTGATGGCTTTGGTCTAATTGCTTTTGCATCACTTTTGCCAATGATATTTGTTATGGCTTATGGCTTGTTTTGGTTTTAATAAATTAAAAAGATGATTGATTATATTACAGATTTTGCTTTGGTTTTATTTTATACCATACGTGATGTTTTACCGATTATTGTTTTAATAGTTTTCTTTCAACTTGTAGTTTTAAAACAACCTATTCCTCATTTAAAAAGAATGGTAATTGGAGGTATTTATGTGGTATTAGGTCTTGCATTATTTTTGATGGGATTAGAAAAAGCACTTTTTCCTGTCGGAAAAATAATGGCAAGCCAATTGTCGGATCCATCATTTATAGGAGTAAGTGGAGCAGATTTAACTAATTGGAGATCTTATTACTGGATATATATATTTTCGGCATTAATTGGTTTCTCTACCACAATAGCAGAACCTTCTCTTATAGCAGTTGCAATAAAAGCTGATGAAGTTTCTGGTGGAACTATAAACCCTTGGGGTCTTCGAATTACTGTAGCAGTTGGGGTTGCATTTGCACTCGCGCTAGGTACATTTCGTATTGTAAGTGGTACACCTTTGTATATTTACATTATGGTAGGTTATATTATTGTAATTATTCAAACATTTTTTGCACCAAAAGAGCTTATTGCGTTAGCATACGATTCGGGTGGAGTTACTACTTCAACTGTAACTGTACCAATTGTAGCAGCACTTGGTTTAGGGTTGTCGAGTGCCGTACCTGGAAGAAACCCTGCTATTGATGGTTTTGGATTAATAGCTTTTGCAAGCTTATTTCCAATTATTGCGGTATTGGGATACGCACAATTTATAAGTATGAAAAAACGATTTATTAAGAATTAAAATAAAGAAAAATGCAATTTAAATTAATTATTACTTTTGTAAAACCGAACATTAGTGACAAGGTAGTTGATGCAATGAAAGAAGCAGGAGCTACTGGAGCTACGATAATACCTGCTAGGGGAACAGGAATACACGAAGCAAAGTCCTTTTTTGGACTTTCTATTGAAAATCATACAGAAATTATTTTATTTCTTGTAGAAGAACATGTTGTTGAAAAACTCATGAAGGTAATTTCTAAAGCAGGTAAATTTGATGAACCAGGAACGGGTATTGCTATTGTTTTACCTATTGAACACGTAGCCGGATTAGAAAGTCAAATGAAAAAATTTAAAGATCAGGCACGTGATGAATATTTTTAATATATCAATTGTTGCTTTTTGATTTACAAATGAGAAGTCAAAGAAGCATATTTATAGATGAAATCATAGAAAAACTAAATTACAATTTGAAAAAACATAAAAATGAATAGAAATAAAAATTTTCAAAGTGCAAAAAGTGTAATGACTAAAAGAATAATTTTGGTTGATGGGATGGCTACTGCCAAAGAAGCTGTTGAAATTATGCGAGATGAAAAAGTAGATTCGCTTATTGTAAAAAAACGAAACGATCAAGATGCCTATGGAATAGTAAATGTTCACGACTTTATTAAAGGTGTAATTTTACTCGACAAAAGATCAGAAGAAGTAAATGTTTTTGAAATAATGACAAAGCCTGTAGTAAGCGTTCCAGCAAGTATGGATGTTCGTTATGTAGCTAGTTTATTGACAAATGTAGGCATAAGAATGGCTCCTGTTGAGGAAAATGGTGAATATATTGGAATGATTTCACTTTCGGATTTGGTTTTAGAAAATCTGCTTTTTTAAAAAATAAACAGTTTTAATCAATTTAATTCAAATTTTAAATTTGCTAAATAATATATTAGCCTACTTGAAGGTCACCCTAAAATGGATGCAATTTTTTTTGTAAATGTTTGAAAAAGAAAACTATTTAAGATTAAAATTTTTATTATTTCTCGTACTTTCAATAGGGCAATGGGTTGTAGCACAATCGGTTACTGGAGTTATTTATGATGGTTTGAACAAGCTGCCACTAGAAGGTGTGCATATTATTACTGAAGGTAATAAATATGGTTCTTTTAGTAATGCGACGGGTTTTTTTACAATGGAAATTAAAAAGAATAACATGCTTGTTATTTCACATGTTGGATACACTACTATTAAGTATGCAGTAAAACAAAATAATCATGATATTGTAATTTATTTAAACCCTTTGGTTAATGAATTGCAGGATATTGAGATTAGTATTACTAAGAACAAGCTTTCTAATTTTTCTCAATCTGCTTCCATTTCTTCTATTTCAGGAAGGGAAATACAAAATAATATTTCAAGATCTATGGCAGAATCTATGATTACTGTACCAGGTGTTTGGATGCAAAAAACCAACCATGGTGGAGGGTCCCCTTTTGTTCGAGGTCTTACAGGAAATTATGTTTTGATTCTAGTAGACGGCATTCGCATGAATAACAGCACTTTTAGGTATGGCCCAAATCAGTATTTCAATACTATATCTCCTTTTTCTGTTGCTTCTGTTGAAGTACTTAGAGGAGCAGGGTCTACATTATATGGGTCTGATGCCATAGGTGGAACGATAAATATCAATACCATCAACCCTTCCTTAGAAAAGGATAAAAAAATATATGGAAGTGTTGGAGGGCAAATGATGAGTCATAATATGGAATATTCTGGAATTTTTGAACTTGGTGGGAATATGAATAATTTTTCTATTATCAGTAGAGGTAGTATTCGAGCATTTGGAGATAATTATGCCGGTGAGGGAATTGGGCGTCAGTTCCCTTCAGGCTATGATGAAAAAGACTTTATGTTTAAAGGATCTTGGTTGTTTAAAAATAATAGTAAACTTACAGCCAGTTACCAATGGCTTAGACAAGATGAGGTGCCTCGTTATGATCAAGTGGCTCAAAAAAATTATGAATATTATAATTTTACTTTACAACAAAGGCAATTGGCATATCTTAAATTTGAAAAGAAATGGAAAAATTCCGCTATAGAAAAAATTCAGTTAACCTACGCATTTCAGCAATCTAATGAAGAAAGAGATACCAAGAAAAACGATGATGTCATCCATAAAAATGAAAGAGATGACGTGGCAACTCATGGCTTGACAACACAATTAGATGCTACTATTTTTGGTAATATTGCCATGACCTCGGGCATTGATTTTTATTATGATTTTATCAATAGTTCAAGAAAGCTTGAAAATACAGAAACAGGTGAATCCGTTGTGTTTGCAAGAGGTTTATATCCTGATGGTTCAAGTGCTATAACTACAGGTATTTATAATTCGTATTTGTACAAGAAAGAGCAATGGATTTTTCAATTGGGGTGGCGATATAATTACTCGTTGAATAAGGCCGAAGATGCGATTTTTGGAGATTTAAATCAATCGAATTCTTCTTTGGTTTGGAATGCAAGTGTAAACTATAAAATCAATAAAAACCGAATTTATATATCTGCAAATTCTGCGTTTAGAGCCCCCAATATCAATGATATAAGTTCTTTAGGTGATTTTGACTTTGGACTTGAAGTTCCAGCAACAAATTTAAAGGCTGAAACCTCCAATAATTTTGAAATTGGTTATAAATACAAGGGGCATATTGTACAATTTAACTCGGCTGTTTTTTACACTAAAATTGATAATTTAATTGATAGGGTTCCAGCAACATTTAATGGAGATCCCATTTTTGAAGGCGATGATATTTATAAAAAAGAAAATGTAGGTATGGCAGTTGTAAAAGGTGTAGAGTTGGATATGCAAACTGAGCTTTCTTCAGTATATTCTTTGCGCGGAAGTTTAACCTATACCTATGGTAAAAATATCACTAAAGATGAGCCTTTTAGGAGAATACCACCTTTATTTGTAGACCTTTCTTTAAAGTATGACAATAAAAAATATTTTGTTATTGTACAAGCTTTAACTGCTGGTATGCAAGACAGGTTATCTTCTGGTGATATTGATGATCACAGAATTCCCGATGGTGGTACACCAGGGTGGTTTGTTACAAATATAAAAACAGGTGTGGTATTAAAAAGTTTGAATATTAACTTGGCACTGAATAATATTTTTAACGAAGCCTATCGTGTTCACGGATCGGGAATAGATGGTTTAGGAAGGCATATTGCGGCTTCAGTTCGATATCAATTTTAAATAGTTTACTATGGAAATAGAATTTCAATAACCTTTTTATTTTCATTTGCAGTTTGTTGCTTCGCATCATTACCATACATTAGATCTAATTTACTTTGATAAGTTTCTGTAATATTTCGCCGAACCATTTTTAAAGTAGAATTGATCATTTTATTTTCTTCTGAAAAATCTTCTTTAATTATTTGAAAGGATGATGGAATCCATTTGGGTGGAAATTTATTTTTAAATTCAGGTTGATGACTAAATAAATTTAATTCTGTTTTAATTTTGTTCAGAATTTCATCACCAGATTGTACAGCTTTACTTTGAATCCATGTTGAAACAATTGATTTATTTAAAGTAATTAGCGCCGACGTATATTTTTTATGATCATTATAAATCATAATTTGATGAATAAAAGAGGAGCTATTTACTATAGCTTCTTCAATTTCTTCTGGAGAATATTTTTCACCATCTTCCGATATTAATAAGGCTTTTTCACGACCTACAACTACTAAAAAATCATCTTGATCCATAAACCCTATGTCGCCTGTATGCAGCCAGCCGTTTTTTAAGGTTTCTGCGGTAGCTTCCGGATTTTTGTAATAGCCTTTCATTACATTGTCACCTTGAATAACAATTTCACCTTTTTCACCTTTAGGTAGTTCTTGTCCATTATCATCGTAAATTTTAATGGTAATATTTCCTAAAACCTTGCCTGAAGTACCCATTTTATAATGAAATGGAGTGTTGGTTGAAATAATTGGAGTTGCTTCTGTTAAACCATAACCCTGATATACCGGTACACCAATGGCACTGTAAAATTGTTGCTGTTTGATATCTAACAAGGCACCGCCACCAACAAAAAATTCAATATTATTTCCCCAAATCAAACGTAGTTTTTTAAAAATTAGCACATCTGCGAGCGCGTAATTAAAATAGGTTGCAATTTGTGTAAGGATGCCAGGTTTAGAAAAACCATCACCGTTTCTAAGAATTCCAGCTTGAATGCCACGGTTAAAAATACCTGAAATAAATGATCCCTTGGCTTGAATACCCTCTTTTATTTTTTGTATAAAATTGCTTGTAAGTGCCGGAACAGTTAAAAGAAAATTTGAATTGGCCTCTACCAAATTGATTGGAATATTTTTAAGCGCATTCATGCCTCCTCCCCTTGCATCGACAAAATGGAGTGAAAGACCCTTTACCATTGCCGTATAGATTCCAACAGTATGAGCAAACGAATGATCGGTTGGTAAAATAATTAAAGTGGAAATAAACTCTTTAATTTGAAACGTTTTTACTGCTTCATGACTGTTTGAGTAATAATTTAAATGGGTTAACATAATCCCTTTTGGGTTGCCTGTAGTACCCGAAGTATAAGAAATAGTAACAACATCATCTTCTTTTATCTCTCGCTCTATTTTTTCAATCATTGGAAGATTTTGTTTTAATTTTTCTTGCCCCAATTTGTATAATGCCTCAATATAAATTAACCTATTTTCATCAAAGTTGTATTTTGTACATAAAGCAATTATTTTTTTAGATGACTTGTCTAATATTATGAATTTTAAGTTTTTATCATTATAATAAGCAACTTGACTGATTACTTTTTCTAAGGTGTTTTCAGAAATGACAAATACAGAGCTATCTGAATGATTGATTCTAGTGGTTATTTCTTCAGGTAATAATTTTATGGAAAGTGGTACAGAAATTCCTCCTGCATAAAGCAAGGCCAATTCAGCAATAATCCAATCGTTTTTTGCTTCCGATAAAATGGCAATTTTATCTTCATATTTAAGTCCTAATTCTATCAAGGAAGATGCCAGTAGTATTGCTTTTTCTTTGGCTTCACTAAAGGTTACGCGTACCCAGCCATTATCGCCTTTTTGACTTAAATAAGGATAGTTTGCATATTTTACGGCTGCTTTGTCAAGCATTTTAAAAACAGTTCTTTTATGCATTATTTTATAAGGATTTTAATTTTAACGAAACAAGATACAAACAGGACTAGGAGCATCAATTTGGTCTACAAATTCCAATAGCCCAGTTGCTTTATCGCGTTTAAATGAAATAATATTATTGGTTTTTTGATTTGCAACAATTAAAAAATCACCATAAGGTGAAAGAGAAAAATTTCGTGGTCCGTCTCCTAAACTAGATTCATTTTTTATTAATTCTAAGGATCCATTTTTATTATCCACTTTAAATATAGCAATGCTATTATGGCCTCGGTTAGATGCATAAAGAAATTTTCCATCAGGGGAAATATGTATATCAGCACAAGTATTAGGGTCGGTATAACCTTTTGGTAGTGTTGAAATAGACTTGTATTTAACATATTTACCATCCTTATTTTTTTGTACCAAAGTAACAGTACAAGATAATTCATTAACAACATAAATCCATTTATTGTTAGGGTGAAAAGTGAGGTGACGAGGGCCATCACCAGGTTGCATAGATAATTTATTCGGTTTAGAGGGTATCAATTTTTGTTCGGTGGTATTTAATTTTGAAATCCATAATTCGTCTGTTCCTAGGTCGACTGATATAACATCATCATTATAGAACCAAGAAGAATGCGCATGGGGCGACTTTTGTCTTTCTGTTTTCCCCTTTCCTGTATGTTGCTGCAAATCTAAAATATTAGATAATTCTCCACTATTATTTAATCTATGTAAGCTAACATTTCCACTGGAGTAATTTGCAGTTAAAACAAAACCTTGTTTGTTAGTAGAAATAAAACAAGGGTTGGCGCCACCTGATGATCGCTTGTTAATTAATTGAAGACTATCTCCATCTATTAAATAAGATAATACAAGGCCAAAACCTCTATGAGAATCAATTTCACCCACTGCAACAAGATATTTTTTATCATGGCTCAATGCTAGGAATGATGGGTTTTTAGATTTTACAGCGAGGCCAATTTTACGTAAAGTACCATCTTTATTTAGGGCGTATTTGTAAATCCCTTCGCTATCACCTTTTGTATAGGTTCCAACATAAAAAGAGTAGTTTTCATTTGTTTTTTGCTTATTTTCTTTTTGAGCTTGACAATGCATAGTTAATATAACAAAGGTTAGTATTACAATTAATTTCATATAAAATATTTATTTACTGGTTAATGTTTTTTACGCGACCTACTTCTCCGTTTTCTAATTGTACTTTAATACCATGAGGGTGATTGGGTGATTTTGTAAATATTCTTTTTACAAATCCCTCAGTTAAATTCCCAGAGCGCTGATCCTTCTTTAAAACAATCTCTACATGAATACCGATTTGAATATTTTTTCTATTTCTTCCGTCTGTATTCATATTTTAAAATTCTATATTTTCACTATCAATCATCGTAATTATTTTACCCATTTTTTTTTGAATGATTTTAAAATGGTGTTTGTCTTCGGGTGTGATAAAAGATATCGCTTCACCAGGGTTTTCGGCACGCCCTGTTCTACCAATTCGGTGGATATAATCTTTTGGTGAACGCGGTAATTCATAATTAATTACATGTGGTAAAAAGGCAATATCAATACCTCGAGCCAATAAATCTGTTGCAACCAATACATTTAACTCACCGTTTTTAAATTTAAGCAAAGTCTCTTTTCTAGCAGCCTGACTTCTTTTACCGTGAATTGCTGAAGCGTTAATACCATTTTTACGAAGTTTATTTGCAACATTATCTGCTTTGTACACGGTAGATGTAAAAACCAAAACTTGTTTCAGTTTACCTTGTTGAATAAGATACCTTAAAAGCGGACCTTTTTTTTCTTCTGAAACAAAATAAGCCACCTGATCTATCAAATCCAAATGGTCTTCATCGGATTCAATTTTAATGATAGAAGGATTATGTAATAAGATTTGATTTATTTCATTGACATCATCACTCAAAGTTGCAGAAAACAGTAGGTTTTGCCTCTTTTTAGGTAGTAAATTTAATATTTTATCTACCTCTTCTTTAAAGCCAAGATGTAACATTTTATCTGCCTCATCCAATACTAGAGTTTCTATATCGTTTAAATGCACTGCATTATTTTCAACCAATTCTATTAACCTACCTGGAGTGGCAATTAAAATATTTACATTTTGCATTGCTATCATTTGTGGGTTGATAGAAACTCCACCATACACAGCTAAAGATTTAACCTTACGCGTTAGTTTATTGCCAAAAAGTTGAAAAACTTCGCCTACTTGTATAGCTAGTTCACGTGTTGGTACCAATACCAAAACATTTACATGCCTGTTTTTCGAAACAAGATTGCCTTGTAAATTCATTAAAATGGGTAAAACATAACTAGCAGTTTTACCCGAGCCTGTTTTGGCTATACCCAAAACATCATTCTTGTTTAAAATAGCAGGAATAGCCTCAATTTGAATGGGATATGGTTTTTTATAACCTTCATTTTCCATTGCTTTTTGTAAAGAAGGTGAAAGGCCTAAGGCGGTAAATGGCATGTTTTATGTTTTAAAATTAAATAAGAAAACAAAGATACATTAATTTAATTTTTGATTGAAGAAGTTGGTGTGATGGAATTTAATAGAAAAGTGAAATAATTTCGCGCTTCGAATCTTTAATTGCATGTAAAAAAACAATATCCATAATATAGAACCTAATCTTTATTATGGATATTTGCCGGAACATTAAGCTAATTACAATTGTTTAAAACAATTTTAACCAGTTATAAAACTTAATTCACAACTTTATGCTTAAGTTTCTTATGAATACTTTAATTTTTTCCATTTAATTAACCAAAGCTAATTTAATTTTCAAAATACCATATTCACATAGCAATTAATTATCTCTAAAACACCGCCGTATTAAAATTTAATATTGCTATTAAAAACAGACACTTTGTTATTTATCAAAAAGATTATTAACTACTAAGTCAAAGCGATGAACTTTAACTAAATAATTAAAGAACTTTTTTATTAATCAAAATTAGGTTTCAATTTTCATCAATTCCTATTTTTATCAATAAACAAAAGTTTCCTTAAAAACTCTATTCAAAAATATATATAAATAGATGTTTTGGCAAAGATTTCGCCAACTTGTTTTGAACAAGATATGAAGTCTGTTTATAAACAAATGTTAACAAAAATACCCATCCGTAATTTACGAATGGGTATTTAATATTTAAAAGTAAAAATGCTTAAACTCTTCTTTCTTTAATTTGAGCTTTTTTACCAGTAAGTTGTCTGAAATAGAATATTCTAGCTCTTCTAACTTTTCCTCTTTTGTTTATTTCAATTTTTTGTATGGCTGGTAAGTTGATTGGAAATATACGTTCTACACCAACGGTACCCGACATTTTTCTAATTGTAAAAGTTTCTGAACTTCCACTACCACGTCTTTGAATTACCACACCTTTAAAAAACTGTGTACGTGTTTTTTTACCTTCTCTAATTTCGTAATAAATAGTAAGCGTATCGCCTGCTGCAAATTCCGGAAGATCTTTTTTTGCTACAAATTCATTTTGAACAAAATTCACTAAATTTTCCATTATATAAATTTAAAATGGTTGATCAAATATCAACATTCACGATTTTCGTCAGAGGTTAATTTTGAGTTTGCAAATTTAATAAAATAAATTTAATATGAAATACTTAAATCAAAAATAAATAATATTTTTTCTAAGCTGTTAAATTGCTTTAAAACTGTAGATTAGCATAAAGTCCGAACTTATTATTTGTGTAAGTAGGGCTTAGTATAAGCTGTGATTCACCCTTGTTAAAGGGGTTCCAATTTTTTAAGGGCTCTAATCTGTAAACCAAATCCGTAACTATTATCCCAATACCAGCTCCTACCAAAACATCAGATACCCAATGTTTGTTGTTTAATACCCTAAAAACACCTGTGGTTGTAGCAAATAAGTATCCGCTAAAAGCGAGCCATGGATTAGTATCAATAAATTCATGATGTAATACAGTTGCCATAACAAAGGCATTGGATGTGTGACCTGATGGGAAGCTATCATTGTCCGATCCATCTGGCCTCATTTCTTTGGTTAAAGTTTTTATACCAATCGTAATCAAACTATTGGTTAATCCGGCAATGGCTAAATATTTTGTTTGTGTAAAAGCATCATTTTTACTTTTAACTTTAAATATATCAGCCGTATACATAGTAATGACAGGTACAAAAAGCAAAAAATCATCAGCATTGGTTTTGAAATCAGGAAAGTTTTTTAGAATATTCCTTTGTAAATTTTCTTTGCCAATACTGCCGTTGGAATAATTTATGATTAACCCGGTACCGATAAGAGCTATAGGTACAATAGATTTATGTAAAAAAGATTTTTCATTTTTTGGTGTGTTGTAATTTAAAGTATCCTTTTGTCCGAAAGCGAATAAGTGATATAATACTACAATAAAAAAAAGAAACTCTTTCATTTTAAGTATTACTTTTATTTAGTAGATCAGGTCTGATGTTTTGAGTTCTTTTAACAGCTTCGTCATGACGCCATTGCTCAATTTTCGGAAAATTACCAGATAATAATACCTCAGGCACTTTTAAACCTTTGTATACGGCAGGTCTGGTGTAAACTGGTGGAGCCAATAGATCATCTTGAAATGAATCCGTTAAAGCCGATGTTTCATCTCCTAATACATCTGGAATTAATCTTATTACAGCATCGCATAATACCGCTGCAGCAAGTTCGCCACCCGATAAAACATAATCACCAATAGAGATTTCTTTTGTAATAAATTTATCTCTAACTCTTTGATCAACACCCTTGTAATGACCTGTTAAAATAATTATATTCTTTGCAGATGATAAGATGTTGGCGGTTTTCTGATTTAGAGTTATAGCATCAGGAGTCATGTAGATCACTTCATCATATTCCCTTTCCAAAAATAATTGGCTGATACATTTGTCAATGGGTTCGATCATCAAAACCATTCCGGCACCACCGCCAAATTGATAATCGTCAATTTTACCATATTTGTTTAAGGCATATTTTCGAAGGTCGTGAAAATGTACTTCAACTAGAGATTTGTTTATAGCTCGTTTTATGATGGAATGTTCAAACGGACTTTTAATTAAATCTGGTGAAACAGTAATAATATCTATTCGCATTGGGCAAAGGTACTTTTTTTAAAAATACAAATTTGAAGTTGCGCTTATCGTTTTGGCTATGCTTCTGTTGTGGACTAAATTGGTCAAAATTTTCCATTGTTAATTTTATTCCTTAAATTAGAAATAACTTAGGTAAAGCTCTAAACTACAATAGAGTATAGTCATTATTACTGCCTGTTAATTTATTAATTCCTCTAAAGGTTTGCTATATTTCTTCAGTATATTCTCAAATATTTTCTTTTCCGTTTCCTCCCCAACTTTATTCGAAAATCCTAAAAAATGTTTGACTATTTTTTTATCTATATTGATTACATATGCAGCTGGAAATATATGAGAATGTTTAAACTTATCGAAATATAATATATCATTATATTTACCTAATTTCTTTTCTATTGGAATCAAATGAATTCTCGAATCATATTTTGAGGCCAGTTTTTTAACATTATTTCTTTTGTCTCCAAAAAACACAAAAAATTCAACGTTGTCAGCATAAATTCTGCATAATTCATTAATTAATTTTATTTCGTTTATACAAGTAGTACAATAAAAGTTTGTCACCCAAATGAAGATTGGTTTTACAATACTATCGGTGTAAACTATTTTTTTATTTATTGACTTAAATTTATGACTCGAAATGTACTTTCCTTCTACACAATTATTAATAATAATTTTTCTGAACTTATTTATGTCTTCTTTATTTCCTTTTGCGGCTGCTTGAAAGAACTTTTTAGAAACACTTTGTACACAATTGAAACCTGTAGTTTCTAGATACTCTTTCTTACCGACTTGACTATAAAGTTGAATAAAACTAAATAATATTACAATGATGAAAATGTTTTTCATAATAGGTGCCAACGTTAAAATATCGTTTCGTTTTAATAAAAGATATTATCTGATAAGCGAAGTTCATGTTTTTTTATAAGAAAGTCAAGTTTTTTTTATAAAAGATAAGCTGCTTTAATCATTCTATCATTTTTAAAAATATCTTTTTTTAACGCTATATTTCTAAAACCTTTTTTAAGTAATAGCGCTTTGGTTTCATTGCCAAAATATTGATTAATTTCAAAATAAAGTTGTCCATTTTTATTTAAATTTTTCTTGGCCAAATCGGCTATTTTATCATAAAAAATTAAAGCGTTTTCATTTTTCACAAATAAAGCAAGGTGTGGCTCGTACTGTAAAACATTATTATTTATTTCATGTTTTTCCAATTCTCGTACATATGGTGGGTTACTTATGATAAGGTCGAATTTTACAGAAAATTTTTTCGTATTGAGAATGTCTTTATGAAGAAATTGTATGTCTACACCGTTTAATTTAGCATTATATTTTGCTACCTCCAAGGCTTTATCTGATATGTCTAGAGCCCAAATAGTAGCATTTGAAATATTTTTAGCCAATGCGATGGCAATGCAGCCACTACCGGTACCAATGTCTATAATGTTGAGGTTTGTTGTTTGTGTTCGAAATTTGTTATTCGTAATTAATTTTTCACTTTTCACTTTTAACTTTCTACTTTCAACTCCTTCAATTACCCACTTAACAAGTTCTTCAGTTTCTGGCCTAGGTATTAAGACATTTGCATCCACTTTAAAATTTAAGCCATAAAACTCTGTTGCGCCTAATATGTATTGTATGGGTATTTCTTTTTTTAATTTCGCTAAAGCGGAATGGTATTTTTGTTCTGCTTCAAAAACAATTTCCAAATTGGGATCTAAAGCAAGATCGATTCTATTTAAATTTAAAAAGGAATAAGTAAGTAAATAAAAAAAGTTATCTATTTCTTGTTTGGGATATAGATTTAAAAGTTCTTTTTTAAAGATATTTTTAAATTTTTTAATTGTCATTATCTTGATCTTGTCTTCTTATATTATAAATTTTTAAGCATCCAAACATTACAGGAATAATGACTGGTATTGCCTAGTGCTTTATCAATAATTTGAAACCCGTTCTTTTTATATAAATTAATTGCCGCATTCATACCCGGAAATGTTTCTAAATAACATTGTTTATACCCTGAGTTTTTAGCGAAATCTATACATTTTAAAATTAGCTGTTTGCCTATTTTTAATCCTCTAGCTTTTGGCAACATATACATTTTTTGCAGCTCACAAATGTCTGATTTTCCATTTTTCAATTTATTAATACCACAGCCAGCTACAATTTCATGGTTTAGTGTAACCACATAATAAATAGACTTTTTATGTGTATATGCCTCGAACATTGCATTGGTTTCACTATCAGTGTAAGCGGTACCTTCTATGGCAACATTAAGTTCTTCAAGCGTAGATTTTATTATTTTAGCAATTGAATCATTGTCTTTTTTTTGTATTTCTCTTAGTTCTATATTGTAAGTCATAAATTTAAGGGCATCTCTATTAACTCCTTCGCATTAAAATTTTTAGAGCTTTTCTTAGACGATTCAAAATTTTTAAAGCACTATCTAGATAATGCAATGAAATTTTGTGAAGTATAAGGGAAGCTCTAAAAACCTTATGGGAACAAAGATAAGAAACAATATACTCATAACTTATTTTTTAAAATAGCTATGGCTATTAAAAAAAAATCATTTCACATCTTAAGACCGTTGCAAAAGATGACCTTAAATAAGTAAAAAAACAGTTTTGCAACGGTCTTATCTTATAACTTATCTTTGTTTTTTAAAAGAAATGAGTTAATAGAGATACCCTTAAGGCATAAATAAAAAGTAAAATTAATTATTTAAAATATTCTTTTTTATAGTTTTGTAAAATAAAATAGCATTGCATTGAAAATTCACGAAAAATATATGCGCCGTTGCCTAAATTTGGCCAATAATGGTCTGGGTAATACTTACCCAAATCCACTGGTGGGAAGTGTTGTGGTTTATAATGATAGAATTATTGGAGAGGGATGGCACAGAAAAGCAGGTGAACCACATGCCGAAGTAAATGCGATCTGTGCTGTTAAAGACAAAAATTTATTATCTAAATCAACCATTTATATAAATTTAGAACCCTGTTCTCATCATGGTAGAACACCGCCCTGTGCAGATTTGATAATTGAAATGCAAATAAAAAAAGTGGTTATCGGTACGATTGATTTTAATACGGAAGTGCATGGCAAGGGAATTGAAAGGTTGGAGAAAGCTGGTTGTGAGGTTGTTGTAGGTGTTTTAGAGAAAGCATGTAGGTTTTTGAATAGACGTTTCTTTACGTTTCATCAACAAAAAAGACCATATATTATATTGAAATGGGCTGAGACAAAAGATGGTTTTATTTTTCCGGAAGAAAATACGGGTAAAATAAATGAGCCTGTTTGGATTTCGAATGCCTATTCACTACAGTTAGTGCATAAATGGCGAACTGAAGAACAGTCGATTTTAGTGGGGACAAATACCGTTGTTAAGGATAATCCAAAATTAAATGCCCGTAATTATTATGGCGACTCACCTATAAGAATAGCATTGGACAGGCAATTAAGAATCCCAAAAAATTATAATTTCTTTGATGGAGACATAGAAACGATTATATTTACTGAGAGGGAGATGATTGATGAAAAAGGGGTAATAAACTGGGTTAAAATTGATTTTTCAAAAAATGTAGCAAATCAAATTTTAACTGTCTTATATAAAAAAGGAGTTCAATCCTTAATAATTGAAGGAGGTTCTAAAATTTTAAATAGTTTTATGGAATTTGATTTATGGGATGAAGCAAGAGTCTTTACAAGTGAAACTAGTTTTTTTAAGGGGATAAGTGCTCCTGATATTAATGGTAAAAGAATAAATGAATCATTCAATTGCCTTATAAAAAAAGATATAAGTAACAACAAACTCTCAATTTATTTAAATGATTAAAAATATTATATTTGATTTAGGTGATGTTTTTATCAATTTAGATCATTCAAAGTCCGAAACTGAAATGCTAAAATTGGGAATTCAAAAGTTTACCGATGAAATGCTAGATTGTAATGTGTCACATGAAAAGGGTTTGATCTCTACAGAAGAATTTTTGTCGTATTATAAAGATATATTTTCAAAATTATCGAATGAGCAATTTATTGATTCGTGGAATTCTATTATAAATGACTTTCCTAAATATAGACTTTCTTTTTTAGAAAAAATTCAAAATAATTACCGTTTGTTTTTGTTGAGTAATACGAATGAATTACACATAGAGTATTTTAAGAATCTAGTAGGATATGATTTTTATACTCGTTTTGTAGATTCCTTTGAAAAGATTTATTATTCACATCTTATTCATCATAGAAAACCAGAGAAAGAGTCTTTTGAATTGATTATCCAAGAGAATAAATTAAAAGTTGCTGAAACTCTATTCGTAGATGATAGTTTGATTAATATAATCGGAGCAAAGAAACTAGGTTTAAAAACGTGGCATTTAATTCCTGTTAAAGAAGATGTGGTAAATATGTATGAGATAAAAAATAGTTTATTTGGTCAACAAAAAGTAGGAACCTAATCATTTAAATTTTATTTTTTGCAAGAAACAGATGCATATAAAACGATATCAAAACCTTCACATGAAGCAGTTTATAAAGAGAAAGGCAGTAAGTTTTTAGCTTATGCCTTTCCAATTGGTTCAGAAGAAGAGGTTTTGCCAATTATTAGAAAGTTAAGAGAAAGCCATCATAAAGCTAGGCATTGGTGTTATGCATGGCGTATTGGAGTTGATAAGGTTGTGTTTCGAGCTAATGATGATGGAGAGCCAAACAACAGCGCGGGTATGCCAATATATGGTCAAATCTTGTCTTTCGAACTTACAGATGTATTAATTGTTGTTGTAAGGTATTTTGGTGGAACAAAACTAGGTGTAGGTGGGTTGATTAGTGCTTACAAAACTTCGGCGAACCTTGCTTTGCATAGCTCCGAAATTATTAATAAAACCATTGATATTCATTTTAAATTGCAATTTGATTATGTAAATATGAATAAGGTTATGCGATTAATAAAAGAAAAAAATATTCATTTAATTTCACAAGAAATGAATTTAGATTGTAAAATAGAACTGTTAGTTAGAAAAAATGATGCAACACAAATAAAAATACTATTTGAAGATTTACGTTGTGTAAAAATTAAGCAGGTACACTAAAAAGTGGATAAATCTTGTCTAGTAAATATTTAGGTGCTTTGATGGGTTTGTTGTTTTTCATATCAATAAAAACCAAACTGGTAAAACCGGTAGTTAACAGTTCTTTTTTTTCATTATAAATTTCAAAGTCAAATTCTATTTTTACAAGAGGTTTTTTACTTAAAATTGTTACAATTGTAAGAAGGTCGTCATATTTAGCGGGTTTATGAAAATTAACATTTAATTTTAAAACGGGTAACATAATACCATTTTCTTCAAGACTTTTGTAGTTAACTCCAAGGTTTCTAAGCCATTCAACTCTGCCTACCTCAAAAAATTGGGCATAATTTCCATAATAAACATAGCCCATTTGGTCGGTTTCACTATATCGAACTCTTAGTTTATTTTCGTTTTTAATCATTTTTTTCGTAATTTGCACAAGCGTTATAGTTTACGTAAAAAAAAGTTAATAAGCAATAGCGATTTAATTTTTTTATACTAAACTTTATTCACACTTTTGTAATGTGATAGAGTAGCAATATTATATTATAAAAAGGGAACAATACTAATTTCAAAATTTTTCAGCTAAAATGACTAAGACAGCCTCCTCTGTATGGAATAATTGCCTGCTTTTTATTAAAGACAACATTAAACCCCAAGCTTACAAAACTTGGTTTGAACCAATAAAGCCGATAAAAATTTCTGGAGATGTTTTAACCATTCAGGTACCAAGCAAATTCTTTTTTGAATGGTTAGAGGAACATTACATTAAATTATTAAGAGTTTCGTTGGTTAGAGAGATGGGTGATAATGCAAAATTGGTATATGATGTAAGAATGGAAAATACCTATAGCAACAGAAAACCTCATACAGTAAAATTCCCTAGTTCAAACAGAAAACCATTTAATTCTCAAGGAGTTACAATTCCATTAGAAATTGACAGACGTGAATTGAAAAATCCATTTGTTATCCCAGGAATTCAAAAAGTTAAAATAGAGTCACAATTAAATCCTAATTATAATTTTGAAAATTATATTGAAGGAGATGCAAATCGTTTGGCAAGATCTGCAAGTATTGCAGTTTCAAATAAACCCGGAGGTACTTCCTTTAATCCATTATTGATTTATGGTGGAGTAGGTCTAGGTAAAACTCATTTGTCACAGGCTATTGGTGTTCGTATAAAAGAAAGGTACCCTGAGAAAACAGTTTTATATATATCTGCAGAAAAGTTTACACAACAATTTATTGATTCTGTTAAATCAAATACCAGAAATGATTTTATTCATTTTTATCAAATGATAGATGTGTTGATTGTTGATGATGTACAATTCTTATCGGGTAAATCAGGCACACAGGATGTATTTTTCCATATATTTAATCATTTGCATCAAAACGGCAAACAAGTTATATTGACTTCAGATAAGGCGCCAGTTGATATGCAAGATATTGAACAACGATTGTTATCTAGATTTAAATGGGGCTTGTCAGCCGAATTAATGCCACCTGATTATGAAACAAGAATTTCAATACTACAAAGTAAAATGTTTAGAGATGGTGTTGAGATTCCAGAAGAGATAGTTGAATATATAGCTAAAAATATAAAAACAAACGTTCGAGAATTAGAAGGAGTTCTAATATCATTAATTGCTCAGGCATCCTTCAATCGAAAAGAGTTTACCCTTTCACTAACCAAACAAATTGTCGACAAATTTGTAAAAAATACCAAGAAAGAGGTTTCTATTGATTATATCCAAAAAGTTGTTTCTAAATATTTTGAAATGGATGTAACTACATTACAATCCAAAACAAGAAAACGCCATATTGTTCAAGCACGTCAATTGGCTATGTTTTTTGCAAAAAGAATGACCAAAGCTTCTTTGGCAAGTATTGGGTCTCAAATAGGTAGTAGAGACCATGCTACGGTACTACACGCTTGTAAAACGGTAGATAATCTTACGGAAACAGATAAGCAGTTCCGTAAGTATGTTGACGAAATAACGAAAAAACTTACTTTTTAATTCTTAAATAATGATTAAAATTTTAATGGTTTGTCTAGGGAATATCTGTAGATCGCCATTAGCTGAAGGAATTTTAAAATCAAAGGTAGACGCTAATAAATTCTATATAGATTCTGCAGGTACAGGCGGTTGGCATATAGGAGAATTACCAGATGGTAGATCTATATCTGTTGCCAGAACACATGGTATAGATTTGACAGACCAACGTTGTCGGAAATTTAGCATTTTAGACTTTGATGATTTTGATATTATTTATGTCATGGATAAATCTAATTATAGAGATGTTATCTCGTTAGCAAGGTTGGAAAAAGATAAGAAAAAGGTGCGTTTGATATTGGATGAATTAAATGCTTTAGAGAGTAATGAAGTACCTGATCCGTATTATGGAGGTGATATGGGTTTTGAAAATGTGTTTCAAATGTTAAACAAAACTTGTGACATTATTGCCAGTAAATTAAACTAAAATGAAACCAGGTTTAGGTAAGTTATATTTGATTCCAACTCCTTTAGGGAATAATGAGCCTCTTGAAGTCTTACCATTTTCAGTAAAAAAGGCTGTTGAAGAAATTAAATTTTATATTGTTGAAAACGAAAAAACTGCCAGGCGATTTATTAAGAAAATAACTCCGAGTAAATCACAAGCCTCTTTAAAAATTAACGTTTTAGATAAGTTTACTACAGAGCTAGAATCGAAGTCCTATTTAGATCCTTGTTTACAGGGTGTTAATGTAGGTTTGTTATCTGAAGCTGGTGTTCCTGCTATAGCCGATCCAGGGGCAAGTATAGTAATGCTCGCGCATCTAAAAAAAATTAGGGTTGTGCCCTTGGTAGGGCCTTCTTCTATTGTTTTGGCCATGATGAGTTCTGGATTGAATGGACAAAATTTCGCTTTTAATGGTTATTTACCAATAGAAAAATCAGAAAGAAAAAAAGCAATAAAAGATTTAGAAAAATTATCAAAACAAAATAACCAATCGCAAATTTTTATAGAAACACCTTATAGGAATGAGAAGTTGTTAATTGATTTAAAAAGCAGCTTAACACCCAATACTTTTTTATGTGTAGCCGCTGATATTACACTTGCAACAGAATATATAAAAACTTTAAAGGTTTGTGATTGGAAAAACGAAAAACCAAATCTGCATAAAAGACCCTGTATTTTTATAATTCATAAATACTAAAAGTGAAAGCCTCATTTATTGTTAAACCTTAAATCCGCAAGGGTTTTCGTAGCGAGAAGTCAAAATGTATGCTAGTGATGGTATGGCACAGGTTTGAGACACGCAAACATAGCATTTGTTATGGTGAGTATCGAAAATCGAGCAATGCCAACAATGGCGTTCAGTTTGGCTTTGATAGCAGGAAATCCTTGCGGATTTAAGGTTAAATAGAAGCATTTTTTATAGGAGAAATAAAAGATGTGTCATAACCTGCAAATTTTTTCATATAATATTGCACATCACTTCCATATGCATCAGTAAAAATCAATTCACCATTACTGCGTAAGTATTTTTTAACATTACCTGCACCCGCTAAGTGAGCAGCAGCTAAGATGCCTGATTCGGTTATTTCAATACCGTTAATGCTTTTACCCACACTACGTTTAATATCTCTTATTAAAATCCATTTATTCAATGAGCTTAAAGCGATAAAAGCTTTTTCTTGCAAGGCCGGATCATTTATGAACGCCTTGGTATCATAAATTTTTATTCTATGTAAAGTAGATTTACCAAACTGATATTTACCTATATAACCCAAAGTGTTTATTTTATCGTATTTACCTTGTGATTCTTTAAAGGCTAAAGCTTCTCTAAAACCAATAAAGGCATTATCAACATTTGGTGTATAAATTATATTAAAAGGTTTAATATCCTTGCTAACTGTTGCGATTGAATTTGCAACTGGTAAATTATACTGTACTTTTTTTTGATTTAATAGTTCGGAATTGCCAAACAAAGTAAAGGAAATGAAAATTAATCCACTTAATGCAATAGGGGTATATCTCTTTTTCATAATTATAGTATTTGCAAAGTTGGGGTTGCTAAAAAATACTTTTGCAAATATACTATTTTTTACTTGATATAAAGATGTTAAAAATTGTTAATATTTTAATAAACAAGGTGTTAAAAGTAAATGGTATGAAACTTGAATTGGCCATTACTCCTATATTCTATAGTAGGCGCTGGAATTTTAACATAATTAAATAGATTGAAAACAGTTTTTAAAAAAGGTGAGTTTGTTCTGATTTTAGTAAGGTCAATATCAATACTCGTAAAAAATTGTCGGTAAGATTCAATTTGTTGGATTGGCCTGCTTGAAAAATCGTAGCTGTTTTCGGGCAAACCATTGGCTCCATAGCCTATAGCTATGTTTAACCATTTCGGAATATTACTTTCTTTAAAAAATGACCATAAATTTACAGAGAACCAATATGTCTGACCATTATAGTCTTTTAAAATTTGCTGTAAGGTGTTCTCACCTAATTTGTCTGGATTATTTTGTGCGTATGGTGAGGTACTAAAAGAATATTTATATTGAATTCTTTGTTCATTCCATAAAAGCTCTTGACCAATTAATAAGCCTGTACCCAAAGCATTGGCAATAACATCTCCTGTTGAAAAACCCCATTCTTCTGAAAACCCATCAAATACTTCTATGGTTGTCAAAAAAACAAAGCCTAAAGTCGCCCCGTAAATCAATTGATTCTTTTTTGATTCCCCTGCCCAGGCTAAAACATCCATTCCCATTTTTCCAATTAGATAGGAACTATAAGCGTGACCGAATTTATCCATTTGCATCCATGAACTGTTGTCATTGAAAAAATGAAATTTAGAGCGTGGATAATCGGCATACCAAAGTTGATTCAACCCAATCAAAGCAATACTTGCACCAGCAGCTTCTGTTATGTATATAGCATTTCTTCTGCTTTTATTTAAAGTGTCTGATTTTTGAAAAAATAAAGGTTTACTTTGTGCATAATTAATAAGGTGAAATAGAAGAAACAAAGTAAAAACATACTTTTTAATGGTATAAAAAAAACTTAATTTAAAAGACATATTATCTTTTTATTCCCTGTTTATTGATCCAATTTTGATACTTTCTAGCATTTTTATTGTGTTGAGAAAGTGATTTGGCAAATTCGTGTTGTCCAATTTTTTCAATACTTGCACACATATAATAATAATTGTGATTGTTAGGGTTTAATACGGCTTCAATAGAAGATATATCGGGCATACCAATTGGGCCCGGAGGAAGACCAAAATTTGCATAAGTATTGTATGGAGAGTCAATTGTTAAATCTTTGTTTAACACCCTTTTAATTTCAATATGCTGACCCTTTTCTTGTTTTATGGCATAAATTATTGTTGGATCTGCCTGCAATGGCCAAAAATCTTTTAATCTGTTTAAATAAAGCCCTGCCACCAAAGGGCGCTCTGAAATCGATGCAGTTTCCTTTTGAACAATAGATGCAAGGGTAACTGCCTGTATTGGTGTTAAATTTTGTTTGCTTGCTTTTGCTTTTCTTGATTTATTCCAGAAGCGTTGATACTCAATAAGCATTTTGTCTCTAAATTTAATTGCAGAAGTATTCCAGTAAAAATCATAAGAATTTGGAATGTACATTGCTAAAGCTGTAGCATTTGTAAAGTTGTTTTTTTTAAGAAAATTCTTGTCTTGCATCGCTTTTAAAACGGAAATAGAATCTGCTTCAATTTGAATAGCAATTCTCCCTGCCAGTTTCTCAAAGGTATCTTGATTGTTAAATATTAATTGTATGGTTTCTGCTTTGCCACCTCGTAAATGATTTACCAGATCATCATTACTCATCCCTTTTAAAATTTTAAATTTACCAGACCTTATTTTATTATGATAGTTTTTCTTTTTTGCTACCCATACAAAATTTTTTTGATTGGACAAATAAGGAGAAAGTAATTGTGCAACAAGTTCAAGGTTTGCATTTGTTGGAATAAGTATAAAAGTAGTCTCATTTACATTTTTATGATATACTTTACCGTAAAAATTATAAGCAATAATGGCACTTATTAAAAGAAGTGAAATTAAAATTACAGCAATTATTTTTTTCATTTTTAGTTAAGATTTAATCAATTGATATAGGTTGACATCTTTAAATTTTCCATTAGAAAAAATCCAATCTTTATTTGTTCCAATTAATGTGAATTTCATTTTTTTAAACAGATTTGCACTTGGCTCATTATCTGTAGGAATATTGGCATAAATTTGATGCATATTTAAGGTGTTAAAAGCGTAGTTAATAAATAATTGCAATGTTTTACTTGCATAACCATTATTTTGAAATTTCTTTAAAATTAATATGCCTATTCCAGCTCGACGGTGTTGCGGGTTAAAATCAAAAAGATCTATCAGGCCAATGTTTTCATTGCTGGAGCTGTCTATAATTACCAGTCTCAATTGTTTCGCTTCAAATATATCTTGATGGGAATTAGATAGGTATTGTTTTAAAATGTCTTTAGAAAAAGGCATCAAGGTGCTACTAACTTCCCAAAACGATTCATTATTCTCTATTTCAAATAGAAATTCTAAATCTTCTTTTTCAAGAGCTCTTAATTTTACTTTGTTATTTTGTAATAACCTCATTTAGTTAGCAATTTGTCCTTTAAATACAAAAGTTGCCGGGCCTTTTAAAACGATATTCTTATAGCAATTATTGTCAAAATCAAAGCTTACTTCCAAATTACCGCCTAAGGTTTGCAAATTTATATTGTTACTATTTGATTTATTTGACTTATGACTTGCAATGGCTACAGCGGTAACACCGGTTCCACAACTTAAAGTTTCATCTTCAACACCCCGCTCATAAGTTCTTACCTTAAAAGTATTTGGATTAATTTGTTCAACAAAATTCACATTGGTACCTTCTTTAAAATATGGACTTCCATTTCTAATTTCCTTACCTTTTTGAAATACGTCTATAGTGGCAACTTCGTTTTCAAAAATTACATGGTGGGGAGATCCTGTATTGATAAAAATGTGATTTTCATAGGTTTCAATTAAAGACACATCATTCATGGTTAAACTGACCATGTTGTTTTCAATGGTGGCTAAATATAATTTATTGTTAGCTTCAAATCTTGCATTTGATGTTATTACTCCTAATTTATTCGCAAAAGCTACAATACACCTTCCGCCATTTCCGCACATAGAACCCAATTTACCATTGGCATTGAAATAAACCATTTTAAAATCAAAACTTACAGAGTTCTCCAATAATAGTAACCCATCAGCACCAATGCCAAATTTCCTATCGCAAAGTTTATTTATTAGTTGGGTATTCTCTTTAGGGAAAACAGATGCTCGATTGTCTATAATAACAAAATCATTACCTGTTCCTTGGTATTTGTAAAAATTAATTTTCATGGTTCAAAGGTAGGAATTATTAAATAAATTGATGGCTGTTAAAGTATAGTTAAAGTGCCATTTTATTGAAAATAATCAATTAATTTTGAGTGTAGATTAAAAAAAATAGTTGAATTATGAAACGAGCGTACCAAATTTTGACACACAAGGGGAAGATTAATAGCGAAAAGCATGTGTCACCTATAAAAAATTAAAACTTAGACAGATGAAAAAAATATTAAGTTTAATAATGGTTTCAGCGCTAGGAGGAGCCTTAACCTTAGGAAGCTATTTGATGTTTTTTGATAAAGCGGATAATAATATAGTTTCAAATAGTGAAATGCCCATAGCAATTCCAGTAAATTATAATACTAATATTGCTACAGCTGCAGAAAATACAGATTTTACTGTAATTGCTGATAAAACTGTACATGCGGTTGTACACGTTAAAAATGTTTCAATAGCTCGATCAAATTCAAACCCTTTATCCCAATTTTTTTATGGTAACTCTGATACAGAAACTCAGAGAGTGGTTGGTACAGGATCTGGTGTTATTATATCTAAAGATGGATATATCATAACCAATAATCATGTGATTAAAGGAGCGAGAAAAATTGAAATAACATTGAATAATAAAGAAACGTATGAAGCCGAAATTGTGGGTGTTGATGAAAGTTCTGATATTGCTTTGTTAAAAATTGACAAAGGTAATCTACCATACTTGCCTTTTGGTAATTCTGATTATTTAAAAGTTGGTGAATGGGTTTTAGCTGTTGGTAATCCATTCAATTTAACATCAACGGTTACTGCGGGAATTGTTAGTGCTAAAGCCAGAGCTATTAATTTATCAAATAATAATAATAGGATTGAATCTTTTATTCAAACAGATGCGGCTGTAAACCCTGGTAACAGTGGAGGTGCTTTGGTGAATGTAAGAGGAGAATTAATAGGTATAAATACCGCAATATCTTCACAAACAGGATCATATATAGGTTATTCATTTGCAGTGCCATCTAATATTGCTAAAAAAGTAATTGACGATTTATTAGAATTTGGCAATGTGCAAAGAGCGTATTTAGGTATTAACTATGAAGAGTTAGATAGTAATAAGGCCAATGACTTTGGTGTGAATAGTACAGAAGGTGTTATAATAACCAGAGTTATTGAAAATGGTGCTGCAAAAGAAGCGGGTTTAATGGCCAATGATATTATTACCAAAATGGACAATGTAAAAATCACTAAATTTTCTGATCTACAAGGTTTTTTAGGTTCGAAAAGACCTGGGGATATGGTTCGTATTTCTGTGTTGAGAAATGAAAATATAAAAACGATTTCAGTAAAATTAAAAAATCAATTTGGTAAGTTTAAATACGGTATGTCTGATTTTTCTAATTATTATATTGGAGACTTAAAACCAATTTCAAAAAGTGACACCAATAGATTTGGTATTAAATTTGGAGTTAAAATTGTGAATCTAAAAAATAAAAGATTAGAGCAGTTGTATGGCATTGAAAGTGGAGATATCATAATAGATATAGAAGATCAAAAAGTTAAAACTGTAGCAGAAGTTGAAACCTTATTAAAGAAATACCAAAATAAAGAATATGTGGTTTTACAATTAGTCACCCAAAAAGGTAAACGGGGATATGTGAGATTAAGAAGCAATTAAGCTAACATATTGCTTATAAAAAAACCATGCTAAAAGCATGGTTTTTTTATTTATAAGATAGTTAAATTTCTATAAATGAGGCAATTTGTATCCTTTTCTATAAGTTCTGTGCATATATAAATCTGCTTGTAGGTCATCCACAAATGTTTCCGTTTTAGGATTCCATTTTATGGGTCTTTTTAAATCATATGCAATATTACCTAGTGTACAAACTGTACATGATCGATGTCCAATTTCTACCGGAACCACGGGATCTTTTCTCTTTCTTATTGCTTCAATGAAGTTTAAATGATGCGGCACTTTTGTTTCATATGGACCACTGTCTTTATTGGATTTTGGCTCAAAAGATTTATTGGAACTTTTGAATTTACCTCGAGATACTTCAAGCCAGCCCTTATTGCCTTGAAATTTCACACCTTTTGTGCCTTCATCATCAAAAGCCTCTTCGGTCATAATGATTCCATTTTTGTATTTATAAGTTAGATATTTATGATCTTCAAAACCAGGTGGAATTATAGCAACAGGGCCACTATTGTCCATGCCTAATCCCCATTGAGCAATATCAAACATATGAGCACCCCAGTCAGTTGTAAAGCCTCCTCCCATTTCTTTATACCATCTCCAACCTCCCCAGAATTTTTCTTTTACGTCAGGGTTGATGCCAATAGGAGGGTTTAATTTTTTGTTATAATCAACGTATTGGTTTGGACCAAGCCATAGGTCCCAATTTAAATCAATAGGTAATATTTCTCTTGGTAGATCGTATGGTTTTGGAGGGGCTCCAACATGGACAAAAACTTTTTCAATATCTCCTAATTTACCATCTTGTACTAATTTAACGGCATGTTGAAAGTTTGGGTCAGATCTTTGTTGACTTCCAACACCCAAAATACGATTGTATTTTCGTACAGTTTGTCTAAGTACTTTTCCTTCTTGAATTGTAAAAGTTAAAGGCTTTTCAAGATAAACATCTTTTCCTGCTTTTAAAGCGTCTATAGCAATTAAGGCATGCCAGTGGTCTGGTACCGCTATAACTACTGCATCAATATCAGTTCTAGCTAATAGGTCTTGATATTTTTCATAAGTTTTAACATCAGCACTTTGTCCGTTTTTTTTATAATGATTGGTAACTCTTTGTTTGAATCTTTCATTTTTAATGCCGTACACATCCGCGGAAGCCAATACTTTAACTCCGTCAATATTTATAAAACCATCTAACAAATTCATAGCTTGACGTCCAACTCCAATAAAACCTAAGTTAACATTATCATTTGATTTAAAGTTTTTAAAACTTGGTAGTATTGTTAATCCTGCTGCACCAAGAAAGGATGTCTTTACAAAAGATCTTCGTGAAAAATCACTATTATTTTTAGAATTCATAGAAAATTAATTTAATTCAATTATTTTTAAAATGTCAAAAGGTTGAATTATTTGAATGAATAATTCATAATTAAAAGATATATTTATTTTAATATTAAATCATTATTGTCCGATTATCATTTACGAGAATCATGAAAATGTATAAAAAGCAATTGGTCGCATGTTTTTTGAAAACAGTTACCTTGCTTTTCTGTATTTCAATTTTACAAATGTATTAAAAAGTAATTACAATTAAAATTATTGTTTGAGTAATAGTTTCAATCAAGTCTTTATTCTTAAAGCGGAGCGGTCTTAGATTTTTTATCAGACATGATACTAAATAACAAACAGATGAAATATAAGAAATTAACAATTAGATTCCATTTTTTTATGAATTATTAAAAATAAAACGATTATTTTTGCCATAAAATTTCTAAAATCAAATAGTTAAAAATGAATTCGATTATAAATTTTGAAATAGAACTTGATTTACAGGTAGAAAGAAGGAGAGCAGCAGTAGAGTTTATCAAGTTAATTAGCGATCTGTGGTATGATAACAACATTGAGTTGGTCTTATTTAGAAATCAGTTGTTGGATAAAAATGTAAGTGAAATATTAAGTTTAACAGAGTATGCCAAAGAATTTGTTCAAAAACCTATATCAATTTTTGACATGGTTGCAATCGCCAAAAGTATAAGAGATTTAAACTTACCTCCGGCAAAATTAGATGTTGGTAAATTGGCATATACCTATCACCTGGTTCATAAAGGAGATCTTGGTGAATTTGTTGCACATAAATTAAAAGATGCAAAAAAATCAAATGGATTTAAACCTAAAGATGTGGTACTTTATGGTTTTGGTAGAATAGGAAGGTTATTGGCTAGAGAATTAATGTCGAAAACGGGTAAAGGAAAACAAATGCGTTTAAGAGCCATTGTTATAAGAGGAGAATTAACACCAATTGTTTTAGAAAAACGGGCAGCCATGTTAAGAAATGATTCTGTTCATGGAGACTTTAGGGGTTCTGTAAAAATTAACTTTAAAAGAAAAGCCTTAATAATAAATGGTATCACAGTTCATGTAATCACAGCCAATAAACCAGAAGAAATTGATTATACACAATATGGTATAGAAAATGCTTTGGTCATTGACAATACAGGCGCTTTTAGAAATAAAGAAGCTTTAGGGCGCCATTTAAAAGCCAAAGGAGTAGGTAAAGTGTTGTTAACTGCACCAGGAGATGGAGTTCCGAACATTGTATATGGTGTGAATCAAAAAAAATACAACCCAGCTGAAGTTGATATATTCTCAGCTGCGTCTTGTACTACGAACGCTATTACGCCTATTTTAAAGGCTGTTAATGATACGTTGGGCGTAAAAAACGGACATTTAGAAACCATCCATGCTTATACCAATGATCAAAATTTGGTGGATAATATGCATAAAAAATACAGAAGAGGCAGGGCAGCCGCACTAAATATGGTAATTACCGAAACAGGTGCAGGACAAGCTGTTGCAAAAGCATTGCCAGAATTGGTAGGAAAGTTAACTTCAAATGCCATTAGAGTTCCAGTACCAAATGGTTCTTTGGCGATTTTAAATTTGAATTTACATTCGAAAACAACCAAAGAAGATATCAATGCCATCATGAAAAAGTATGCATTAGAAGGCGATTTGGTAGAACAAATTAGATATTCATTGAGCAATGAATTGGTTTCATCAGATATTATTGGTACATCTGAGCCATCCATTTATGACAGCGATGCAACGATAGTATCGAAAGATGGTAAAAATGCGATTTTGTATATTTGGTATGATAATGAATATGGCTATAGCCATCAGGTTATCCGATTGGCAAGATACATTTCGCAGGTAAGGAGGTATACTTATTATTAAAATAATAAAATTAATTAAAATAAAAAAAGCTAAACATTCCGTTTAGTTTTTTTATTTTTACACTTGTCTAAATAACCATATCAATCCAAACACATGAAAATAAATACTATTATATTGTTAATTCTTGTTTTTACTTTTCCTTCTTGTAAAGATAAAAAAGTAATAGCACCACCACCACCTGATATAAAAGTGGTCAAAGTTTTACAAAAAGACACTCCGGTTTATAGAGAATTTGTAGGTCAGATGTATGGTTTAAAAGATATACCCATTCAGGCTCGTGTAGAAGGCTTTTTAGAAAAAATATTATTTGAAGAAGGTGCTCGCGTAAAAAAAGGTCAATTACTTTATACTATGGATTCTAAACCGTTTGAAGAACAAGTTGCAACACAGCAAAGTATGGTAGCCGAGGCAAGAACGATTTTGGTACAAAGTGAAAATGACCTTAAAAGAGTTATTCCACTTGCCGAAATGGACGCCGTAAGTCAGAGAGAATTAGATATGGCTCAGGCCAAAAGGGATGCATCTATTTCTTCAGTTGAGGCAGCTGAAGCAAATTTAAATTTAGCAAAAATTAACTTAAGCTATACACGAATTAGATCACCAATTAAAGGAGTTATTGGTAAAACAGAAGCCAGAGAAGGTGAGTTTGTTGGAAAATCTCAAAGTACAGTTATATTAAATACAGTTTCGAGAATTGATACGATGCGGGTTCAGTTCTTTTTAACAGAATCACTTTATCTTACGCTGGCAAAAAAAGTTATAGGTAGAAAATTCAAAGATAAAAAGGAAAGAAAAGAATTTGATGATAAAGATGAGATTAAAGGAAATTATAATCTTGAATTAATCTTATCAGATGGTGAAACATATAATTATAAGGGCACGGTAGACTTCATAAACAGAAATGTTGACCCAAAGACGGGGTCATTACTGGTACAAGCTCATTTTCCAAATCCAGATAGGATATTAAGACCTGGATTATTTGCCAAAATAAGGGTAGAAATGGATGTGGTTAAAGATGCTCTATTGATCCCACAGCGATCCATTAATGAGCTACAAGGTAAATACTCTGTTTTTGTTATTAAAGAAGATAATACGGTAGAATCTAGGCAAGTAAGTATTGGGGAAAAAATTGGCGACCTTCAAATAATTACAGAAGGCTTAAAAGTTGGAGAATCTGTAGTTTTAGAAGGATTACAAAAAGTAGGCTCTGGTTTGGTTGTTAATCCAACAACTGTAGTTTTTAAAAGTCAAAAAAAGATCAATAATTAGATATGGCTGAAAATAAAGGAAACTTTTTTGTACACCGCCCAATTGTGGCTATTGTTATTGCTATTATAATTGTAATTGTAGGAGCTGTTTCATTGGTTGGCTTACCTATAGAGCAATATCCAAATCTTACCCCGCCAATTGTTCAGGTAAAAGCAACTTACACAGGGGCTAATGCGATAAGTGTTGAAGAATCTGTTGCTACACCTCTAGAACAACAGATTAATGGTGTAGATAATATGATTTACATGAAATCTACCAATTCTAATGATGGAACGATGAGTATTGATATATCTTTTGATGTAGGTACAAATCCGGATATGAATACAGTTTTGGCACAAAATAAGGTTTCGGCTGCATCAGCGAAATTACCTGCTGCGGTAACAAAATTTGGAGTTACTACGCAAAAATCGCTTCCCAATATTTTAATGTTGGTTACTTTAACATCAGATGGTAGGTATGATCAGGATTTCTTAGGGAACTATGCTTTGATTAACATAAAAGATAAGTTGGCTAGGACCAAAGGAATCGGTAGCGTTGAGGTATTGGGTGCCTCCGATTACTCCATGCGTATTTGGGTAAAACCAGATCGTTTGTCACAATTAGGCTTAACAGTTCCAGAAATTATTGCCGCCATCAATGAACAAAATATTATTGTTCCTGGAGGGAAATTTGGGGCTGAACCCGCACCAGCTGGAACAGAATTTACATATACAGTACGATTGCCAGAAAGGTTTAACTCAGAAGAGGCCTTTGGTGAAATTGTGGTAAGAACACAAAGCGATGGTTCTCAAATAAAATTAAGAGATGTTGCAACGATTAACTTAGGTGTAGAAAGCTATAATATGATTGCTAGATTAAATGGAGAAACCGCTGCCATTATAGCATTATATCAAGCTCCCGGATCGAATGCTACAGAACTTGCGCAAACAATTAAGGATGAAATGAACTTGCTTTCAAATGAATTTCCAGAAAGTATTAGCTATGAAATTTCAATGGACACTACAAAAGCAATTGATGCGGGAATTAAAGATATTGTTGTTACCTTGATTATAGCACTGATTTTGGTAATATTAGTAGTTTTTATATTTATCCAAGATTGGAGAGCTACATTAATTCCTACACTAGCAATTCCTGTATCTTTAATAGGAGCATTTATGTTTTTTCCTGCACTTGGCTTTACTATTAATGTATTATCCTTATTGGGCTTAGTTTTGGCAATTGGAATTGTAGTAGATGATGCCATTGTAGTAGTGGAAGCTGTTCAGGTGAATATTGCTAATGGCATGAATAGTAAAGAGGCAACTATAGATGCCATGAATAAAGTTACAGCACCGGTAATAGCAACTACTTTAGTTTTGGTAGCAGTGTTTATACCTGTTGCTGGTATGGCAGGAATTACAGGACTACTTTATCAACAATTTGCGATAACCATCGTAGTATCAGTACTAGTATCTTCTTTAAATGCTCTGACATTAAGTCCTGCTTTGTGTTCCTTATTATTAAAGGAACCTAAACCTTATAAAGGTCCATTGGGTTGGTTTTTCAAAAAATTTAATAAAGGAATGGATAAAACTACAGCTTCCTATATGAGCTTTACCAATATTGTAAGTAGAAAATTAAAACGATCTGTTATTTTTATTGTGTTGATGACTGTTGGTGCTGGAATATTTGGCAGTTTGGTGCCAGGCGGTTTTATCCCTGAAGAGGATATGGGGTATTTCTTTGTGAATGTTCAGTTACCTAATGCAGCATCTATTCAAAGATCAGATGTTGTTACCAAAGAAATAGAACAAATATTATTAGAAATTCCTGAAGTAGAGTTTGTGACTACCGCAACTGGATATAGCATCCTATCAGGAGCAATGGTATCTAATACAGGGTTTTTATTTGTCTCCATGAATAATTGGTCAGATAGAGATAAAACTGCCAAAGAAGTTATTGCTGTTGTAAACAAAAAATTGGCTATTGGTATTAAAGGTGCACAAGCTTTTGCTTTTGGACCTCCTGCAATTCCAGGATTGGGTAATGGATCCGGTTATAGTATTATGATTCAGGACAGAGCGGGTAACACACCTGAATATTTGGCTTCGAATACCATCAAATTTATTAAGGCAGCAAATGAAAGACCCGAGATTGGATCAGCATTCACTACCTTTCAGGCAACTGTACCTCAGCGATTTTTAGACATAGACAAAGAAAAAGCACTTAAATTAGGTATTAATTTAAATGATCTTTATACCACCATAGGGGCATTTATGGGAGGTGCCTATGTAAATGATTTTACAAGATTTGGTAGGCTTTATAAAACATATATTCAGGCAGAACCGGAATACCGGGTGGATGAAACGGGTATCAATAAATTCTTTATAAAAAATAAAGATGGTAATATGGTTCCAATGGCTACCGTAACAAAAATAAAACCTATTTCCGGGCCAGATTATACCACACGATTTAATTTATATAGGTCCGTTGAGGTTACAGGAGCTCCAGCAGATGGATATACTTCAGATGATGCAAGAAATGCACTTAAGGAAGTTGCCGCTCAAGTACTTCCTCAAGATATGGGCTATACATGGAATGCCATGTCTTTTCAGGAAGAAAAGGCATCAGGTTCATTGGCTATGATTCTAACTTTTTCTTTGGTATTCGTTTTTCTCATATTAGCGGCGCAATATGAAAGCTGGTCTTTACCATTTGCAATTTTATTGGGAACGCCATTTGCAATTTTTGGAGCATTATTTGCACTTTGGGTGGGTAGATTGATAAGTCCAACTTTCGAAAATAATATATTTGCCCAAGTTTCTTTTGTAATGCTAATTGGTATGGCTGCAAAAAATGCCATTTTAATTGTCGAATTTGCCAATGATGAATTTAAAAAAGGACTTAGTTTGTTTGATGCTGCTATGAAAGCTGCAAAATCTAGGTTTAGACCTATTTTGATGACGGCATTTTCATTTATTTTAGGTGTATTCCCCTTGGTTGTAGCATCCGGCTCAGGTGCTGAGGCAAGAAAAGTTATGGGAATGGCCTTGCTTGGAGGTATGTCTTTGGCTACTTTTTTAGGTGTGTTCTTATATCCAATGCTCTTTGTTTTTATCGGTAAAATAGCGGGATATGAAAAGAAAAGAGATCAAGAAAAATTAACGCAAACAGAACCGTCAAAAATATCATAATGAAAAAGAATATAAATACATATATTTTAGTATTGTTGATTGTTTTATTGGTTCAGGCATGTGCGGTTGGACCAAATTTTCATGAACCGGAAAACAATACATCAGCATCATTTAGATACTCAAATAATAAAACGGATAGTATTATTAATTTAAACTGGTGGGATATTTTTAACGACCCGGTACTTGATACTTTGATATTAACTGCATTACGTGAAAATAAAAATGTGCTAATTGCAGCAAGTCGAATTGAACAGGCAAGGGCGAATGTAAGTTTTAATAAAGCAGATTTTGGACCTAAATTCGGTGTACAAGCAGGAGCGAGTGTTAGTAATCAACTGTTAGGGATTCCCTTAGATAATAATTTTCAATCGTATAGCGCGTTGGGTTCGGTAAATTGGGAACTTGATTTTTGGGGTAAATTTAGAA
The DNA here is from genome assembly GCA_021647985.1 of Flavobacteriaceae bacterium. Classification (GTDB taxonomy): domain Bacteria; phylum Bacteroidota; class Bacteroidia; order Flavobacteriales; family Flavobacteriaceae; genus Lutimonas. Next base: position 56,957 of record JAKITQ010000002.1, read on the forward strand.
GGAGTACTGAGTCAGCTAAAGCAGATCTTTTAGCCTCCTTTTATGGTAAAAGAGCCTTAGAAATTGCCTTGATTAGTGAGGTTGCATTTAACTATTTTCAATTGTTAGATTTTAAAGCTCGTTTGTTAATATCAGAAAATACCTGGGCACTTAGAGATAGTACTTTACAAATTATTCAAGCAAGATTTGATGAAGGTTATACCAATATAATTGATGTGAATCAAGCCCAAATTCAAAAGGCAATATCTCAAGTTTCTATACCTGTATTTAAAAGATCTATTGCTTTTACCGAACATAATTTGAGTATTTTACTAGGTAAAAACCCGGATACAATAGTTACCTTAAAAACCTTACGGGAATATGCATTACCGGATTCTATCCCTACGGGCATACCTTCTGAAATATTGCAACGTAGACCTGATATATTGCAATCAGAACAACTATATAGATCGCAAAATGCCAGAATTGGAATAGCGCAAGCGCAAAGATTTCCTTCGATAAGTTTAACTGGTTTATTAGGTGTGGGTAGTAATGATCTTTCAAGTTTGCTTTCCAATGGATTGGGATGGAGTGCCGGTGCAAGTTTGCTCGGGCCAATATTTGAATGGGGTAAGAATGCCAGGAGAGTAGATATAGAAAGAGAAATAGCCAAACAGTCACTATTGAATTATGAAAATACGGTGCTCAATGCCTTGTTGGAAGTTGATAATTCATTAATATCATTATCTACTTTAAGAGAAGAATTAGAAGCCAATAATTTTATGTTAAAAGCTGCAAGTAATGCCAGTTATTTATCCAGAGAAAGATATTATCAAGGTGTTACCAGTTATTTGGAAGTAATTGAAAATCAAAGGGTAGAATTTGATGCTAATTTGGCTTATTCAGAAAATTACCAGCGTCTTTTAAATGCTTATGTAAATTTATATAAATCCTTAGGAGGAGGTTGGGTAACCAAGGAAGAATTGAATAAATACGCTATGCAAAGAGCCGAAGAAGAAAACGTTGATGCAAATACAATTGTTAAAGATAGCTTAATTTATAATGGTCAAATAATTGACTTGCATTTAACTCCAGAACAGGAACAGGCGAGAAAAGAGGAGAAAAAAACGCAAAGAAAGTTGGAAAAACAAGAGAGGAAAAATGCTAGAAATAGAAATTAGAATTTATGGGCTAATAAATTGGTATTAGAATTTCAATAAAAAAAAACAAAAAGGCTGTAATTTTAATGATTACAGCCTTTTTTCATTTAAAAATCAGATTGCATTAGGTAAATATAATTTGTGTTCTATCTCCATCACAAAGTTCATAAAATTCTCCAATAGTTAAAATAGAGTTTAATTCGTCAGTTAAATCTTTTTCTGTTAAATCAAACATATCTACAGCAAGTTTACAAGCATAGATTTCACCACCACCGGCTGTGATCAATTCTAAAAATTCATCTACAGGAGGCATATCTAGATCTTCCATTTTTTTTCGCATCATACTAGACACTGCCGATTCTACACCTGGTAAACCACCAAGCATTGTAGGAAAAGGGAGGCCACCAGGCATCCGCATTGCAGGGTTTCCAGTAGTTGCAGTATGTAATCTGTTCATTGATTTTTTGGTAATGCCTTCCAAACCAAAAAAAGTAAAGAATACATGAGTTTCTATACCTTCCATCACAGCGCCATTTGCCATGACTAAAGTTGCATAAACATCTTCCAAACTTCCTTTAGCACATATAAAACATACCTTTTCTAATGGTTTTTTTTCTTTTGATTTCATATTCTATTATTTAAAAATTAAATACAACTTGTTGGTTTTGGAATTCCTGCTATTTTAGATGAAAATTTCAAAGGCCCTTTGGGAAATAATTTATACAATCCTTTAACATCCGTTACACCTGATTTACCTACACTTCTAATAGAAAGTGATTCACCCGCTTCTGTTTTTGTTCTTAAATAATTTAATACTTCAAAGTGTTTATCGGTAAGTTCTATACCTATTTCAGTTGCAATTTCTTTTGCAATATCTTCATTCCATTGGTTCATATCTTCTAGATATCCTTCTTCTGATACATTTACTTGCACACCTGCGATTGTTTTTTCTGACATAATATTATTGTTTTTAATTAATTTTTATTTTTCGTTTTTTACTATAACATCTTTAGATACATTTTTCATAAATGTTATTCCGTATCCAAGTGCTTTTTTCATTTCTGGGCTATTCATTTCTTTCATGACTCTCCAAATAGAATATGAAGGCACACTTTCTGTTTCCATACTATTGAATGCTTTTATTGCATTTTGCATAGTGCCAAGTACTTCTGGTTGCGTCATATCTTTTACCATAGTTAATATAGAAACAATACTATCTGCCAACTCTCTTAAATCTTTAGGAGAGAAACCTGTTACAATATTGTCCATAATTGGGCCTATTTCTTTAAAGAACTCAAAATACCCTCTTTGATCTAAAACATGCATTTTTTTAGTGAAGTCAATAATTACTTCATTGGCAATTGGAGCGACTTCTTCTCCTAAGTCCATTCCCATTTCAAGCATATTCATCACTTTTTTGATATTACCTATATTTCTTAAAAAGGTAATAGCCAAATCTGTTATTTCTGCCGAATCAAGTTCAAGCCCTCTTTTATCAAGTTCTTCAACCGTTGCTTCATAGGCATCTTTTCCTATGATGCTTAAATCGCTGACCAAATCTTCAACTACATTGGCATTTAATTTTTGTTCTTGTACATAGCCAAGTATTAAATCCAATTTTTTATCGAGTGCATCTATTTGCGATTGTATATTTTTTTCTTCCATTACAAATCTCTATTAAGATTATACACGTTTTTTTCCTGCCATAGACATATCTGCTTCCATAGGTAATTCTTTTCCTTTTAGTAAAATATGCCAATAGATCCATCTAAATAATAATTTACCATAATGATTCATTTTTGTGGTTTTTAATAAATCAAACGGTCCAATTCCCGGTAATGGAAAAGTTCCTGGTAATGGTTCAACTTCATAATTAAAGTCGATAAGAGCACCTTTACCATGCCCTGTTTCTATATAACAATTGGCGTGGCCGTCAAATTTTGCCATTAAAGGTCTGCCATCCATAGCAGATAAAATATTTTCAAACAAAATTTCACCTGAAAAATGTGCTACAGATCCTGCTTTAGAAGTAGGGATGTTTGTTGCATCACCTATTGCAAAAATATTTTCAAAAGCATCAGATTGTAAAGTGTGTTTGTTGGTTTTTACATAATTCATATCATCACCTAAACCACTTCTTGCAATCATTTCGGTACCCATATTGACAGGTACAATGACAAGTAAATCAAAGTCTAACTCTTGCTCATCGTAAGAAACTATTTTTTTATTTTCGTTATCTACATGACTCAAATAAAAATCTGGTACAACATCAATATTTTTTTCTTCTAATAAATCACCTAAAACTTTAGAAGCAATTGGTTTAGTAAAAGCACCCGACATTAAGGTTACATACGAAATTTCAACCTTATCTCTCATACCGCGTTCTTCAAAATAGGCTTCTGCCAAACACACAAATTCGATAGGAGCTACCGGGCATTTGTAAGGTAACTCAGGTATACACATAACCAATTTACCACCTTCCCAGTTTTTTAATTTTTTGTGTAAAGCAACCGCTCCTTCAATGGTATAAAAATCAAAAATATCTTTGTACCATAATTTTCCTTGCAAACCTTCAGTTTCTGAAGGGCGAGTTTGGGTTCCGGTAGCAATAATTAGAAAATCATATTTTAATTCTTTACCACTTTCTAATAAAACTTTATTTTCTTCGCCAATAATTTTGTCAATCGGACTGTAAATAACTTTTGCTCCAGGAGGGAAAAAATCATGTTTTGGTTTTGTTACCCCTTTTTTATTATAAATTCCAAAAGGAACAAATAAGAACCCTGGTTGGTAATAATGAGTTTTATATTGATCTACAATAGTAATTTCCCATTCATCTCTGTCCAGTTCGTTATATAATTTATTTAGCATCATTGTTCCGGCAGTTCCGGCTCCAAGTATCAATAATTTTTTCATAATATTTTATGATTATTGGTTTTATTTATTAGCAAAGTTAGGGTGGAAATGCAATTTTAAATGTGATTTAAATCATATTTATCAGTGTAAAGTCTCTATTTTCAGTAACTTAAGTTACATAACTAATAATTTGTGTCCGCTTAGGATATAAAAACACAATAAGTTTATGGATAATTAAAATTTTGGTTATTTTTAACTTTCTAACTTTATAAATTTTAGATGTCAGATATTCAAATTAAAATCGAGGAACTAAGAGGTGAACTAAGAAAGCATAATTACAATTACTATGTTTTGGATAATGCTACAATATCTGATTTTGATTTTGATAAAAAATTAAAAGAGCTTCAAGACCTTGAAGAAAAGAATCCTAAATATTTTGATACAAATTCTCCAACCCAAAGAGTAGGCGGGAGCATCACTAAAAATTTTGAAACGGTAAAACATAAACATCGGATGTATTCTTTGGATAATTCTTATTCAAAAGAAGATATTTTAGACTGGGAACAAAGAATTCAAAAAAATTTGGGAGATGTTGATTTGGAATATACTTGCGAACTAAAATATGATGGTGCATCTATAAATTTATATTACAAAAATGGTCAATTTGAAAAGGCAGTAACAAGAGGTGACGGTTTTCAAGGTGATGATGTGTCTGCCAATATAAAAACGATTAAATCAATTCCATTAATATTAAAAAATAATTCTCACAGAACTTTTGAAATAAGAGGCGAAATCGTGCTTCCGCTTGACGGATTTAATAAAATGAATCAAGAGCGATTAGAAGCAGGAGAAGACCCTTATAGAAATCCAAGAAATACGGCTAGTGGTAGTTTAAAATTACAAGATAGTGCTGAGGTTGCCGACAGACCGTTAGATTGTTTACTATACCAAGTGGTTGCAGATGATTTACCTTTTAAAACCCATTTTGAAGCTTTGCAAGATGCAACTAAAGCCGGATTTAAAGTACCGAAAACCATACAGCTTTGTGAAAATATAAATCAAGTATTTGAATTTTTAGAATTATGGGATACCAAACGCCATGAATTGCCTTATGAAACAGATGGTGTTGTGATAAAAGTAAATGCATTAGCGTATCAAGATGAACTTGGCTATACAGCAAAATCTCCAAGATGGGCGCTTGCTTATAAGTTTAAATCTGAGCAAGTTACAACTATTTTAAATGAAATAACTTATCAAGTTGGAAGAACAGGTGCCATAACGCCTGTTGCAAATTTAGAACCGGTTGCACTGGCCGGAACGATAGTGAAAAGAGCATCTTTGCACAATGCGGATCAAATTGAAAAAATTGATGTTAGAATTGGCGATACTGTATTTGTTGAAAAAGGTGGGGAGATTATTCCAAAAATTATAGGAGTAGATTTTGATAAAAGACCAGAACAAACAACACCTACCAAATATATTACACAATGCCCTACTTGCAATACCCAATTGGTTAGAAAAGAGGGTGATGCTAAGCATTTTTGTCCGAATGAATTTGGTTGCCCAACGCAAATTACAGGACGAATACAACATTTCATCAGCCGAAAGGCAATGAATATTGACGGTTTGGGGGCTGAAACGGTAGCGCTTTTATATGAAAATGGATTAATAACTAATTATGCAGATTTATATGATTTACAGCAATCTCAAATTGTTCCTTTAGAACGAATGGCTGAAAAATCGGCAAAAAACATGATTCAAGGTATTGAGACTTCCAAAGAAATTCCGTTTGAAAAAGTTTTATTTGCTTTAGGTATTCGTTTTGTTGGGGAAACTGTAGCAAAAAAGCTAGCAAAACATTATAAAAATATGGATAATTTGATACGTGCCTCCTTTGAGGATTTGGTACATGTAGATGAGATTGGTGAAAGAATTGCACAGAGTATCATAGATTTTTTTAAGAACTCTATAAATATTGATATTGTAAATCGATTGAAAACTTATGGTTTAAAATTCTCATTAGATGAAGCTACTTTACAAAATCAAACTGAGAAATTAAATGGATTAGTTTTTGTTGTTTCAGGTGTGTTTTATGAATTTTCACGTGTTGCACTTAAAAAGTCTATTGAAGATAACGGAGGTAAAGTATCGAGTTCTATTTCAAAAAAAACCAGCTATATTATTGCGGGAGATAATATGGGACCAAGTAAAAAAGAAAAAGCAGATAAATTGGGTGTTGCTATTATTTCGGAAAATGATTATATAAATAGGATAAAATAAAAATATGGATCTTAAAAAATCTACTAATAAGAAAATATCAAAAATACTGTTACTACTTTTTTTTATAGTTTCTATTTTAGATATAATAGGAGTTGCCTATTCTATTTCAATTATACAAACCATATTTAAGCCAATGATAATGTTATCATTAACGGCATTATATTATTTTACTGTTACAAAGAAAAATAATTGGTATTTATTGGCTTTGGCATTTTCATTTTTAGGGGATGTTTTTTTATTGGATAAATACAATCTTTTTATATTTGGAATTGCTTCTTTTTTAATTACACAAGTCCTTTTTATTATCATCATTGTAAAACAAATGAAAAAGCCTACAAATTTTCAAAAATATTTATATGCTTTTTTATATGCCAATTACGTTGTGTATTTGATTGCTTTGCTAAAACCTAATTTAGGAGCATTGCTTTATCCCGTAGTTATTTATGGTATTACCATAGCAATTTTCGCCTTGGTCGCAACTTTAAACTATGTTACTAAAAGAAGCAAAACATCTCTTATTTTAATGGTTGGAGCTATATTATTTGTTGCCTCAGATAGTTTAATCGCTTTGCATAAATTTCATGAAGCCCAAAATATTTATCCTGTTGCCATAATGACCACCTATGTTTTGGCCCAATATTTAATTTATAGGTTTATGGTGGAGGGGAATGAAGTTGAAGGTAGAAAAGTAGAAAGTTGAAAAGTTAAAAGGTAAAAGGTAAAAAGTAGAAAGTAGTAGGTAGAAAGAAGTAAGTAGTATGATAATTCGTTAAATTTAATACCAAATACCAAATACCAAATACGTCTTCACGAGCAGCGAAGTATGAGCAGCGTGGTGATCTATATGAATTGAATCCAGATAGTTTATTACTTAAACATATCCAACCCAGGAATATCTGGCATGCCATCTTTAGCGGCTGCAGCTAGTTCAGCTTCGTTTATGACATTGGCTTTTTTTATAGCATTATTTAAAGCGATGATCAAATAATCTTCTAAGGCTTCTTTATCTTCTAGGAGCTTATCGTCAATAGCAATGTTTTTTACTTCACGATTTGCTGTTACTGTTGCAACTACTGCACCGTTACCTGAATCACCATCTACCATTATGGTATTTAAACGAATTTTTGTTTCTTCAATTTTTGCTTGCGCTTCTTTAAGCTTTGCCATCATTCCTTGCATGTCTCCAAACATAATTCAAAATTTAAATATTAAGATGTAAATTGTCAACCCTTTTAAATAAGTATCACAAATTTACTAAAACCGTAGAATTAAAATCTGTAAAAATGAAGAAATTAAATTTAATTGCAATTGTTTTAACACTTACTTTTGCAGCTTCTTGTAAAAATTAAAAAATGATCAAAAAAGAAATAGTGCAAAAACCTATTGCTGAAAAAATTCCCAAAGAATTAATTTTACACAATGATATACGAGTAGATAATTATTATTGGTTGAATCAAAAGGAAAACCCTAAAGTGATTGATTATTTGAATGCTGAGAATAATTACTACAATATTTTAACTGCCCATACCAAAAAATTTCAAGAAGATCTTTTCAAAGAAATGAAAGGTAGAATTAAAGAAGATGATACATCGGTGCCTTATAAAAAAAATGGCTATTATTATATAACTAGATACGAAATAGGGAAACAATACCCCATATATACTCGTAAAAAAGGATCTTTAAAAGGCGAGGAGGAGATCATATTTGATGTGAATATAATGGCAGAAGAGCATGAGTATTACGCCATGGTTGGACTTAATATTAGTGAAAATAATAATCTAGCAGCCTTTGCAGTAGATACTATAAGTAGAAGGCAATACGATTTGCAATTTAAAAACTTAAAAACGGGTAAAATTTACCCCGAAGTAATAAAAAACACCACTGGGGGTACAGCTTGGGCTAGTGATAACAAAACTGTTTTTTATACAAAAAAAGATCCAGAAACTTTACGAAGCGATAAAATTTACAGACATGTGTTGGGTACCAATGTATCGGAAGATGTTTTAGTGTTTGAAGAAAAGGATGATACCTTTGGAACCTTTGTTTATAAAACAAAATCAGATGCATATATTATTATTGGTTCTTATAATACAGTTTCAGCGGAATATCAATTTATAAATGCGAATCAACCCAATGATACATTTAAAATAATTCAAAAACGAGAGCGAGATTTAGAATACAGTATTGCTCATTATCAAGATTCTTTTTACATTTTAACCAACAAAGATGGCGCATTGAATTTTAAATTGATGAAAACAATGGTGGATAAAACCGAAAAAGAAAATTGGATAGATGTTATTCCGCATAGAGAAGATACCCTTTTAGAAGATATTTCTATTTTTAAAGATTATTTGGTATTGGAAGAAAGGAACAATGGCTTGAATAAAATTAGAATAAAAAAATGGGATGGTAGTGTAGATTATTATTTGCCTTTTGATGAAGAAACTTATTCGGCATCTGTATATAATAATCCTGAATTTGACACCAATGAAATTAGATATAATTACAGTTCATACACCACGCCAAGTTCTGTTATTGATTTTAATATGGATGATAAATCTAAAGAAATTCTAAAAGAACAGGAAGTTTTAGGAGGTAATTTTGATAAAACCAATTATAAAAGCGAGCGCATTTGGGCTTCTGCCAGAGATGGTAAAAAAGTTGCCATTTCTTTGGTTTATCATAAAGATACTAAAATTGGAAAAAATACACCTTTGTTATTATATGCTTATGGTTCGTATGGACATACCATTGAAGATAGATTTAGTTCAGTTAGATTAAGTTTGTTAGATAGAGGATTTGTTTTTGCAACAGCGCATATCCGCGGAAGCGAGTACTTAGGTAGAAAGTGGTATGATGATGGTAAAATGTTTAATAAGCAGAATACTTTTAATGATTTTGTTGATGTTGCAAAATATTTGATCGATAAAAGTTATACTTCAGCCCAACACTTATATGCTGAAGGCGGTTCAGCTGGAGGTTTGTTAATGGGAGTAATAGTAAATATGAATTCTGAATTATTTAATGGTATAATTGCAGCTGTTCCTTTTGTTGATGTGGTTACCACGATGCTTGATGAAAGTATACCTTTAACTACAGGTGAGTTTGATGAATGGGGTAATCCTAAAAATAAAGATTCGTATACTTATATGAAATCTTATTCACCATATGATAACGTAACCAAAAAAGCTTACCCAAACATGTTGGTAACAACAGGTTTACATGATTCACAGGTACAATATTTTGAGCCTGCAAAATGGGTGGCTAAATTAAGGGAACTTAAAACAGATAAAAATCAATTGTATTTATATACTAATATGGAAACAGGCCATGGTGGTGCCTCGGGTAGATTTGATGCTTTAAAAGAAGTTGCCCGAGACTATGTTTTTCTATTTGATTTAGAAGGAATTGCAAATTAAAATATTTTTTTGTAATATTGTGACTCATGTTACCAAACATAATATAAGTGTATTTATTAAAGCTGTTGTATTAAAAAAATACTTAAATTTGCCCGGTTTTTATAATAAAAGCATATTAATTTTATGAAAAAACATAAAGGGATTACCAATAATATATTAGATTTAGTTGGAGAAACACCTCTTATTAGATTAAATAATATAACTAAAGAATTGGATGGTCAATTTTTAGTGAAATATGAAGCTTTTAACCCGGGTCATTCTATGAAAGATAGAATAGCTATTCATATAATAGAGGAGGCTGAACGTAAAGGGATTTTAAAAAAGGGTAGTACAGTAATTGAAACAACTTCAGGAAATACAGGGTTTAGTATCGCATTGGTTTGTATATTAAAGGGTTATGATTGTTTGTTGGCTGTAAATTCAAAAGCTTCTACTGGTAAAATAAACATGCTTAAAGCAATGGGAGCCAAGGTTTTTGTTTGTCCGGCAAATGTGAGTGCAGATGATCCTCGGTCGTATTATGAAGTAGCTAAAAGACTTCATGCAGAAACTGCTGATTCGGTTTATATCAATCAGTATTTTAATGAATTAAACTCCGAAGCACATTATTTATCTACAGGTCCTGAAATTTGGGAACAAACCAATGGTAAAGTAACGCACGTTGTAGCAGCAAGTGGAACTGGAGGAACAATTTCGGGTGTTGGAAAGTATTTGAAAGAAAAGAATAAAGATATTAAGGTTTTAGGTGTTGACGCATTTGGTTCGATATTGAAAAAATTTCATGAGACAGAAGAATTTGATACCAAAGAAATTTACCCATATAGAATTGAAGGTTTGGGTAAAAATTTAATTCCTACAGCTACTAATTTTAGTGTTATAGATGTTTTTGAAAAAGTATCGGATGAAGATGCTGCACATAAGGCACGTGAATTGGCTGTAAGCGAAGGACTTTTTACAGGTTATACAAGTGGGGCAGTAGTACAGGCAACAAAACAATATGCCGATAAAGGATTTTTTGATAAGGACAGTGTTGTTGTGATGATATTACCAGATCATGGATCTCGTTATATGGAGAAAATATATAGTGATGACTGGATGCGAGAGCAAGGATTTTTTGATACACAAAAACATGCTAAAGGTGAAGTTGAGTATGTATAAAACAAAATATTTTTTATAAATAATTAAGGTTGCGGTTTGAATGCAGCCTTTTTTTTATAGGAATTTTGTTGAAATCTAATTACTGAGTTTTTGAATGCCAATGTAAAAATGTATATTTTTGTAAATAATTTTTATTAAAGAAGGGGTTTTATGCTTTTCTTTATAAAACAATATATGTATGAAAGATTTATTTGAAAGGATAATTAAAGATAAAGGGCCTTTAGGCAAATGGGCTGAACAGGCAGAAGGGTATTACGTTTTTCCTAAGTTAGAAGGTGAAATTTCTAATCATATGAAATTTAATGGCAAAGAGGTTATTACTTGGAGTATTAATGATTATTTGGGATTAGCAAATCATCCTGAGGTTATAAAAGTAGATGCTGCAGCTGCAGCTGAACATGGTATGGCTTACCCTATGGGAGCAAGGATGATGAGTGGGCATACTGAATTTCATGAACAATTAGAGAGAGAATGTGCAAGTTTTGTAAATAAAGAAACAGCTTATTTGGTGAACTTTGGGTATCAAGGTATGGTATCTGCTATTGACGCGTTAGTCACTAAAAATGATGTTATAGTTTATGATATGGATTCACATGCCTGTATTATTGATGGTGTTAGATTACACCAGGGTAAAAGATTTACCTATAGGCATAATGATATGGAAAGTTTTGAAAAAAACTTAAAAAGAGCCAAAAAAATTGCCGAAGAAACTCATGGAGGTATTCTTGTGGTAAGTGAGGGTGTATTTGGTATGCGTGGTGAACAAGGTAAATTAAAAGAAATTATTGCTTTTAAAGAAGAATATAATTTTAGAATATTGGTTGATGACGCACATGGTTTTGGAACTTTAGGTAAAACTGGGGCAGGTGCAGGTGAAGAACAAGGAGTTCAGGATGATATTGATGTTTATTTTGCAACTTTTGCTAAATCCATGGCGGGTTTTGGAGCATTTTTTGCAGGAAATAAAGATGTAATTAAATATTTACAATATAATATGCGCTCGCAAATGTTTGCGAAATCCTTACCAATGGCGATGGTTAAAGGGGCTTTGAAAAGATTGGATATGATTAGAACCATGCCCGAACTTCGAGGTAAATTATGGGAAAACGTATATGCATTACAAGCAGGTTTAAAAGAGAAAGGATTTAATATTGGTAAAACAAATACTTGTGTAACGCCTGTGTTTTTAGAAGGCGATATACCTGAAGCTATGGCAATGGTTCATGATTTGAGAGAGAATCATGGAATATTTTGCTCGATAGTAGTTTACCCAGTAATTCCTAAAGGATTAATACTGCTTAGATTAATACCGACAGCTGCACATAATTTGAATGATGTAAAAGAAACTATTATTGCATTTTCTTCAATTAGAGAAAAATTAGAAAAAGGAATTTACAAAAGAATAGCGGCTTCATTAATGTAAACCGTAAACTTTTAAAACTAAAAAAATCGCTATTTTCTTAGCGATTTTTTTAGTTTTAAGAGTTGATATCTAATCGAGGGCTCGCCAAAATATTTTCTGTATCGAAATCCTTATTTAAATATTTATAATACCCTACAATGCCTATCATAGCAGCATTGTCAGTGGTGTATTCAAATTTCGGAATAAAAGTTTTCCAATCTAAAGATTCCCCAAGCTCTTTTAAGGTACTTCTTATTTCTGAATTTGCCGAAACACCTCCTGCTATCGCAACATTTTTAATACCAGTAATTTTACTTGCTAATTTTATTTTTTTCATTAAAATATTTACAATAGTATGCTGTATAGAAGCACAAATATCGTTTAAATTATCTGAAATAAAATTCTCATCTTTTTTATGTTCTCTTTGTAAGAAGTATAGAATAGCTGTTTTTAAACCACTAAAGCTAAAATCTAAAATATTGGAAGTTTTTGGTTCTGTAAAAGTATAAGCTAATTTGTTGCCTAATTTTGCGTATTTATCAATTAATGGTCCTCCTGGGTAGGGAAGACCAAGTAATTTTGCCGATTTATCAAAAGCTTCCCCAACTGCATCATCAATGGTTTCTCCTAATATTTCAAAAGTATTGTAATTTTTTATTTTTAAAATTTGGGTGTGGCCACCGCTGATGGTGAGGCATAAAAATGGAAATTCAGGTATAGTTAAGTCTATTTCCTTAATAAAGTGAGCTAAAACATGTGCTTGCATATGATTTACTGAAATCAAAGGTATATTCAAGGCGAGAGAAAGAGATTTCGCAAAAGAAGTGCCTACCAATAAAGACCCCATTAATCCTGGGCCTCGTGTAAAAGCAATGGTATTTATATCTTTTTTGTCAATTCCTGCCAACTCAATGGCTTGTTGTACAACAGGTATAATATTTTTTTGGTGGGCTCTTGAAGCCAATTCAGGAACAACACCACCATATGCGGCATGAATTTTTTGGTTGGCAACAACGTTTGATAAGACCTTATCATTTTGTAATATTGCAGCACTTGTATCATCACAAGATGATTCAATAGATAGAATATAAATAGATTTTTTTTGCATCGTTAAATTTTAGGTACAAAAATTGTACATTTACTTTTGGACTTGCAAATTTAGAAATAATAATTATCAACCGACTTAAAAAAATAGCAATAAGGTTTTTCTTAATAATCATTTTGATTATGGTTGTTTTGAGTATTTTGTTGTCGTATTCTTCAATTCAAACAAGTTTAGCTAAAACCATTACAAATAAAGTTAATGCCATATATGATACTTCTATTTTAATTGATAAAGTTGATTTGTCGAGCCTTAGAAATATTGAAATAAAAAATATTTTGATTGAAGATCACCATCAAGATACTTTAATATTTGTTGGTAGCTTGAACGCCTCTATCTTGAATTTTAGAAATATTTTAGATAACAAATTAAACTTTGGTGAAATTGAAATAGAAGATGGAAAATTTATTATGAAAACCTATAAAGGTGAAGAAAGGAATAATTTAATGGTATTTACAGATAAGTTTGTTAGTAAAACGTCAAACAATTCAAAAACATTCCAATTGACTTCTTCTAGCGTGGTATTGGAAGATGTTTTATTTAATTTGATAGATGAAAATAAAAAGGAAACCCCTATTGTTTTTTACCATCATATAAGTGGCTTTTTTGACGATTTTAAAATTAACGGTAGTAATGTAAGTTCATCTATTCACCATTTAAGAACTATAGAAGATCACAATATAAATATTATTGATTTTGCTACCAAGTTTAGTTTTTCAAGCACTAAGATGGAATTTTTAGAAACCGTTTTAAAAACTGAGAAATCCAATCTGGAAGCCGATATTACTTTTAATTATAAAATGGGCAATTTGGTTTATTTTACAGATAGCGTTCAAATTGATGCTAGAATTAAAAAGGGAGATATTGTTTTGCCGGATTTAAAGAAATTATATGGTGAATTTGGTAAAAATGATCGAATTCATTTTACTGCCCATGCCAAGGGAACTGTTAATAACCTTGATTTACATGATATTGATTTAAAATCAGATAGAAAATCATCGCTTAAAGGCAAGGTAATATTAAAGAATGTATTGCATCCCAATAAATTTAAAATGTATGCAGATATTAAGGAACTTAGTTCAAGTTATGATCATATGATTAATTTATTCCCTAAATTATTGGGTAATAAAATCCCTGCCTCTTTTAAGAAAATTGGACACTTTACCAGCAAAGGAAAAGTGTCTTTAACAAGAACTTCAATAATTTCTAAATTAGAATCTACCTCTGACATTGGAGCCTCAATTATAGATATTGAACTAAAAAAATATAACAATAAGGAAGCCGCAACTTATAAAGGTAAAATTGAATTAATTGATTTCAATTTGGGAAAATTTGTTAATGATAGCTTGATAGGTGAATTATCTTTGGTTGGAGAAGTTGAAGGCAAAGGGTTTGATATTGAAAGTTTAAATCTCAACTTAAACGGTAATGTTACCAAGCATCAATATAAAGGATATACTTATACCGGAATTTATGTGAACGGAGTATTAAAAGACAAACATTTTAATGGTAGACTAATTGTAGACGATCAAAATATTAAATTAGAATTTAAGGGTTTGGCCGATTTGTCAACATCGGATTATAGGTTTAATTTCAATGCAAATATCGTGTCGGTAGATTTTAAGAAATTAAATTTATTTACCAGAGATAGTATATCCATTTTAAAAGGTGAGGTTGATATTAATTTACGTGGAAGTAATTTGGATAATATTGAAGGTGAATTGAGTTTTATAAATACATCTTATACCAATGAAAATGATATTTATAAATTTAAAGATTTTTTAATTAGCTCAGAAAGAAATGATTCTATAAGAGAGGTAAAAATTGTATCGACGGATATTATAAATGGGTTTATTAAGGGAAATTTTAAATTCAATGAAATAGGAAAGTTAGTTGAAAATTCTATTGGCAACTTGTATAATAATTTTAATAGAAGAGAAGTAGCCCCTGGGCAATTTTTAAATTTCAATTTTAATATTTATAATAAAATTGTAGATGTTTTTTTTCCGGAAATTAAATTAGGTGCCAATACAATTATCCGGGGAGAAGTAAATTCAGATAATAAGGATTTAAAATTATCGATTAAATCACCAAAAATTGAAGCATATGATGTGTTAATTAACGATATACGAATGCAGTTAGATGTTAAAAATCCAATTTTTAACACCGTATTAAGTGTAGATAAAATTGATTCAAAGTATTATAATGTTTCTGACGTTAATTTAGTAAATATTGTATTGAACGATACTTTGTTTATAAGAACTGATTTTAAAGGAGGGAAAGATCTTAAAGAAAATTTCAATCTGAGTTTTTATCATACCATTAATGATAAAAATCAATCCATTCTTGGGATTAAGAAATCTAAAATAAAATTTAAAAATAACACTTGGAACATTAATCCTCATGAAAACAAACAAAATAAATTAGTATTTGATAAATCATTTAATTCCTACGCTATTGATAATATTAATATAGTTTCAAATAACCAGCAATTTATTGATTTAGCAGGCTTTGTTGACGGCGGGAACAACACCCATATTGATTTAAAACTTGAGAATGTTAATTTATATGATATAACTCCGTCCGTTGATAGTATTGTTCTTGGGGGTAAAATTAATGGTACACTACATTTGAAAAGAGTAGGTAATTTAACGCTACCATTGGCAGATATTCGAGTTAATTATTTTAGTATTAATGATGATTATTATGGTGATTTAATGTTTAGTGCTTCTGGAGATAAGTCTTTAAAGAGCTACAATTTTGAATCGAGATTAGAAAATTCAGATTTGATAAGTTTTTTTACCAAAGGAAATGTTGATTTTACCAGTTCAAATCCAACTATTTTGGCTGATGTAAAATTTGATAAATTTAGAATTAATGCATTTAGCCCTTTGGGAAAAGATGTTTTGTCAAAAATTAGAGGATTTGCATCGGGTAATGCAACCATCACGGGTTTAATTAAAAATCCAAATATTGATGGTGAAATAGTTTTAAAAGAAGCAGGAATTGCATTGCCATATTTAAATGTGAATTATAATTTTTTAGGTGAAACAAGGGTTAAGTTATATGAGCATACATTTGATTTTCAAAAAATAACTATTGAAGATGATATAATGAAAACCAAAGGTTTCATTGAAGGAACTATTAAGCATAAAGAATTTAAGAATTGGAAATTAGATTTAAAACTAAATACTGATAATTTATTGGTGTTAAATACAAAAGAAACAGAGGACGCGTTATATTATGGTACGGGATTGATTGCGGGAAAAACTACGCTTAAAGGATATACTGATGAATTGGTAATTGATGTTGTTGGTAAAACAAATAAAGGAACAGTATTTATTATGCCCTTGAGTGATGTAAGTACCGTATATCAATCACAATTGATACATTTTGAAAATCCTATTGTTGATGAGAATAATACGAATGAAAATAAAGACTTTGTATTTAAGCGATTAAAAGGGCTCAGTATAAACTTTGATTTAAAAGTAACAAAAGATGCTGTTGCTGAGGTTGTTATTGACAAAATATCTGGAAGTACGCTAAGGGGTAGTGCCAATGGTAATTTAAAATTAAATATTGACACCAATGGAAAGTTTGAAATGTATGGTGTTTTGGTTGTAGATAATGGTAAATATCAATTTAAAAATATTGTAAAGAAAGATTTTATTGTAACTAAGGGAGGAACTATAATTTGGAATGGTAGCCCTTTTGATGCCGATTTAAATATTGTTGCAGTAAATCATACAAAGGCTAATCCATCTATTTTATTGGATGAAATTGCAAGTTCAAGAAAGATTGATGTTGATTTGATAACTACAATTACAGGTTCATTGTCTAATCCCGATCTGTCCTTTGATATAAATATTCCTAACGCTAGTTCATTGGTTTCTACAGAAATGAATTTTAAGCTGCGTAATGAAGACGATAAGTTGACCCAGTTCATTTCCCTTTTAGCAACCGGATCCTTTTCAAGAACCAATCAAGATAAATCAAATTTTGACGGTAATGCAGCAATAGCAGGAACCTTAGCGCAAAAAGCATCCCAATTGATGTCAAATATGTTGGGAAGTGAAAATGATAATTTTAAATTAGGAGTTACATACGATATTGGAACCACAAATAGTGTTCAAGATGTAATAACCGACGATCAATTAGGTTTTGAAGTCTCTGGTAAAATTGGAGAAAAAGTTACCGTGAATGGCAAAGTAGGTGTGCCAGTAGGTTCAAATACAAGCACGAATGTTATCGGAGAAGTAGAGATAGTTGTACCTTTAAATGAGGCCGAAACATTTCAAGCTAAAGTTTATAATAGACAAAATGAAATAGAATTTGATGTTGTTGATGGAGAAGGTTATACCCAAGGCGTGGGTATTTCTTATACCTTTGATTTTGATAATAGTAAGGAATTTATAGAAAAAATTGGATTAAAGAAAACAGAGAAAGAAAAATTACTTACTAAAAAACAGAGAGATAGTATAAAGAAAGAAAAAAAGTTGTTACGAAAAGAGTATAAAGAAAATAATTAAGTAAATTTAAAAAAAAGGATTTGCTTTAAAATCTTCCATATTTTTAGATTAAAATTATAAAAGGTGCTATTTAACGAAGGTTAGTGGTTCTATGTAGAAAATAATATGTAGAATTATACAAATGGGTTACTTTTAAAACTATATTCAAAAAATAATGCATCTTTGATGCAATAATATTAATAAAAAAACACACAATGGAAAAATCATCTAAGCTCATCCCATTGCTTATAATTGGGATGCTATTTTTTATATTTGGATTTGTAACATGGATCAATGGAGCCTTAATTCCTTTTATGAAAACCATAAATGAATTAACCTCGGCACAATCTTATTTGGTAGCATCTGCATCTTATATTTCTTTTGTAGTGATGGCTATTCCAGCATCTTTAGTGCTAAATAAAATAGGTTACAGAAAAGGTATGTCATTAGGTTTGGTAATTATGGCAATTGGTGCATTGGTTTTTATTCCTGCTGCAAGCGCAAGAACCTATTGGTTGTTTTTGGTTGCAATTTTTATTCAAGGTACAGGAATGACACTGTTGCAAACAGCAGCTAATCCGTATGTTACAATTTTAGGGCCTATGGAGAGCGGTGCCAAACGAATTGCTATGATGGGAATTGCCAATAAAGTTGCGGGAATGTTGGGGTCTATCATATTTGGTGCTTTATTATTGACGGGTATAGATGAGGTTAATGAAAAGTTGAAAACAATTTCAGTTGATGAGAAAAATCAATTGTTGGATACCATGGCGGATAGTGTTTTTATGCCGTATGTAATTATGGCTATTGTTTTATTTTTATTAGGTATAATGATAAATAAAGCTCCTTTGCCTCATGTTGAAGCTGAAACAAAAATAGAAGGAGAAGAAGAAGGTTTTACTACCAAAACTAGCATACTACAGTTTCCACATTTAATATTAGGCGTAATTGCCTTATTTTTTTATGTAGGAGTTGAGGTAATTGCTGGAGATTCGATAATTGCCTATGGTTTATCATTAGGGATGCCAGCTGAGGAAGCAAAAATGTTTACATCATATACATTATTTGCAATGGTAGGTACTTATGGCTTGGGTGTATTTTTAATTCCAAAAATTATTAGTCAGACAACTGCATTGAAAATAAGTGCTGTATTTGGAATAATAATAAGTTTATTAATTGTAACAACATCTGATTTTATATCAGAATTTACCTCAGTAATATTGGTTGCTTCTTTAGGAATTGCAAATGCTTTGGTATGGCCAGCTATTTGGCCATTGGCTTTAAATGGTCTAGGTAAGTTTACAAAAACAGCATCTGCTTTGCTTATCATGGCAATTTCAGGTGGAGCCGTAATGGTTTATTTATATGGTGCCTTAGTTGATAAATTGCATGAAGGATATGTAGCAGAGGGAATAGAAGATACAATTGCAGAATCCACTTCTCACAATCAGGGGTATTGGATTTTAATACCATGTTATGTTGTTATACTGTTTTTTGCATTTAGGGGATATAAAATTAAAAAATGGTATTAACAAATTAGAAAATTTCGCATTAATTTGCGATATTTTCTTTTTTAGTACATTTGAATTAAATAGAATTGAAAATGCTAAAAGAAGAACGTAAAAATTATATATTAGATAAAATTAGAGAAAAAAACAAAGTTAAATCAAATGAATTAGCTATAGAATTAAATGTTTCAGAAGATACTATACGTAGAGATTTAAATCAGCTTTCTCATAATGGTTTAATTTTAAAAGTGCATGGGGGTGCTTTAGCTACACACCAAAAACTATATCAATTTAATGAAAGCTCAATATTTAACAGAGAGAATAAAATTCTTGTTGCAAAGAAGGCTATTTCATTGTTGAAAAATGATCAAACAATAATTATGAGTGGTGGTACCACTAATTTAGAATTGGCAAGATTAATTCCTCATGATTTAAAATTAACAATTTATACTTTTAGCATACCAATAGCCATGCAATTGACTGAGCATATAAATGTTGAAATTTTTTTAATTGGTGGAAAACTACATAAAAAAGCGTTGGTATCAGTAGGTGTAGGGGTTGTTAAGATTCTTTCAAAAATAAAGGCTGATTTGTGCTTTTTAGGAACTAGTGGTATTGATATAAAAGAAGGTGTGACTGAAGTTGGTTATGAGGTTTCTTTTGTTAAAAGGGTGATGATTGCTTCATCGGATAATGTAATAGCGCTGTTCACTTCTGATAAATTAGACACTTTACAACGTTATCCAGTTTGCGATCTTATAGAAATAGATAAAATTGTAACCGATTTATCATCAGATGATCCCAAACTTAGTCCTTATATAAGTAAAGGTGTGAAGGTTTTGTAATTATAAAGTAAATTACTTTATAATTTGCAGGTTAGTGCATAAAATTATATTGCGTAGATAGTTTAGAAACAACAGTGTACAAAATAAATATTATTTATTTAAATATTACAGGATAAATACCGCATTAATAACAGTTTTTATATGCATTATTTTGCGTTTTTATTAAAAAATGCTATATATTTGTAGTGTAATTGCCTTTATAGCTTGATTTAAATTTAATACATATAGTAAGTGTAGTTTTAAGAAAATTAAAATTTAAACAGTTTTAAGCTATTAATAATAATTAGAATATAATTGACAGATGCATTGTATAATTTAAACTGTTAGTTTAACCGAAATAGTTTGTTTCATTTATTTTTATTTGAGTAAGTATAGTTTTAAGGGAGTAGCTTGAGAAACTACTCCTACTATACGATTTAATAATGAATTGAGAGATCATTAGCAGTGTTTAATAGCCTATTAATTTAATCATATAAAATTTGAGTACTTTACTAATCTTTTCCATACTAGTTATATACTTTAGTTTGATAATGGGTATTTCTTATTTAACTTCAAGAAATACCAGCGATGAATCATTTTTTACTGGAGATAGAGAGTCACCATGGTTTTTAGTGGCTTTTGGTATGGTTGGAGCAGCTCTATCTGGTGTTACCTTTGTTTCGGTTCCAGGAATGGTGGGTAATAATTATTTTTATTTTTTTCAATTTATATTGGGCAATGTTGTTGGTTATTTATTTATAACCTTTGTATTGATTCCTGTATATTATAAATTGAAATTAGTATCTATTTATGGTTATTTAGAAGAAAGGTTTGGGTTAAAAACAAGAAAAACCGGATCCATGTTTTTTTTAGTATCTCAATCGTTTGGAGCGGCATTGAGATTGTTGTTGGCAGCGAAGATATTGCAGTTTGCTTTTTTTGATAAATTTAATATTCCTTTTTCCATTACAGTTATCATTATATTATTATTGGTTTGGTTGTACACAAACAAATCTGGTATAAAAACTATTGTTTGGACTGATGCTTTACAAACGTTATTTTTAATTTCGGCGGCAATACTTACCATTTTTTCAATTACAAAGTCATTAAATTTGACATTGGTTGAATCGGTTGATGAGGTAATAAATTATAAATATTTTAAAGTTTTTAATTGGGATCATAAAGATGGTAATTATTTTTACAAACAGTTTATAGCAGGTATATTAATTGCCATAGCTATGATGGGTCTAGATCAAAACATGATGCAAAAAACATTGACTTGTAAAAATAGATGGGATGCCCAAAAAAACACTTTAACATTTAGTTTGATATTGGCTATTACTCAATTTTTGTTTTTGGGCTTGGGTATTTTGTTCTATATCTACGCAGAAAGTAAAAACATAACCTTGCCAATTGGTGAAAATGGAGTTTATCTAGATACAGATACACTTTTTCCAAATATTGCTTTAAATTATTTGGGACTTATAGCCGGTGTTAGTTTCTTATTGGGAATTATTGCGGCTTCGTTTTCAAGTGTTGATTCCGCCTTGACGGCATTAACAACATCACTTACCTATGATTTTTTAGATATTCAACATAAATCTAGTACAGAAAAAAAGAGGATAAAGAATAAGGTTTTGTTTGGATTTTCATTGGTTGTGTTTATCATTATCATGTTATTTGCAAACAGTCGTGGTGATGTAATTTCAATTATTTTTAATGTAGCAGGATATACTTATGGTCCCTTATTAGGTCTTTTTATGTTCGGTATGTTTACATCAATGCATATTAGAGATAAATGGGTGCCAGTGGTTTGTTTGATCTCACCCATTTTAACTTATTTTTTAAGTGTTTATTTAAAAAATGCGTTTAATTTTGATTTTGGTTTTATCAGTATTGCAGTAAATGGACTGTTTACAATTTTAGGATTGCTAATTATAAAAAAAAGAATTTAAAATATGTCATTAAATATAACAACAGAGCAATCTTCTTATTATGATAATTTAGAGCATATGAGCGTGAAAGAATTGCTTATCAATATCAATAATGAAGATAAGAAAGTTGCTTTAGCTGTTGAAAAATCTATTCCGCAAATCGAAGGTTTGGTCAACAATCTTGTTGATAGATTTGAAAAGGGAGGTAGGCTTTTTTATATTGGAGCGGGTACTAGTGGTAGATTAGGAGTGTTAGATGCATCTGAATGTCCGCCTACCTATGGAGTGCCAGATGATTGGGTAATTGGATTAATAGCAGGAGGCGATGTGGCATTAAGAAAGGGTATTGAAAACGCTGAAGACAATAAAGAACAAGCATGGAAAGATTTACAAGCTTTTGATATAAATAAAAATGATGTTTTGGTTGGTATTGCAGCTTCAGGCGGTACTCCATATGTAATTGGGGGATTAGAGGAAGCTAATAAACATGGTGTCTTAACAGGTTGTATAACTTGTAACCTAAATTCAAAAGTTGCTGCTGTTGCGAAACATCCTATTGAAGTTGTTGTGGGTTCTGAATTTGTAACAGGAAGTACTAGGATGAAATCTGGTACAGCACAAAAATTAGTGCTCAATATGATTACAACTTCTTTAATGATTAAATTAGGAAGAGTTGTTGGCAATAAAATGGTTGATATGCAATTAACCAATAGTAAATTGGTCAAACGAGGCACCTTAATGATAGCTAGTGAGCTACAAATAGGTGAGACTAAATCTGAGGAATTATTGATGAAATATAAAAGTGTAAGAAACGCTATTGATAATTATCGAAAAAATTAATTTTTCTTTGTAATTTTGACTTAGATAAATCAAAACCCCGATTTAGTGTTTCATACACAATTGGGGTTTCCTAATTTATAAAAATAAATGATAGAAGAAGTGAAATTTGGACTGCTTGGTAAAAATATTTCTTATTCTTTTTCTAAGAACTATTTTACTGAAAAATTCATAAAATTAAATTTAAGAAATCATTCTTATTTGAATTTTGATATACCAACTATTGATGATTTTCCGGTAATATTAAATGATCATATTCAAAATTTGAAAGGAATTAACGTTACAATTCCTTATAAGCAAGAAATTTTTAGATATTTAGATGAAGTAGATGTAGATGCAAAGAAGATAGGTGCAGTAAATACCATTAAAATATTGGACGATTTTAAATTAAAAGGATTTAATACAGATGTATATGGATTTGAAAATTCGCTAAAACCACTATTAAAGAATGATATGCAAAACGCTTTGATATTAGGTACTGGTGGTGCCTCAAAAGCAGTTGCCTTTGTTTTAAATAAATTACAAATTTCCTATAATTTTGTTTCAAGAGATCCTCAAAATCAACAAACTATAGCTTATAAAGATATTGATAATAACCTGATTAATACATGTAAGCTTATAATAAATTGCACCCCCTTAGGTACATTTCCTAAAGTGGAAAACTTGCCTGATTTGCCGTATCATTTACTTAGTCAAGAGCA
The DNA here is from genome assembly GCA_021647985.1 of Flavobacteriaceae bacterium. Taxonomy (GTDB): domain Bacteria; phylum Bacteroidota; class Bacteroidia; order Flavobacteriales; family Flavobacteriaceae; genus Lutimonas. The sequence goes on from JAKITQ010000002.1 coordinate 80,625, forward strand.
TTTATTATATGATTTAATTTACAACCCAGCGATTACTTCTTTTTTACAAAAAGGGAAAAATTTTGGTGCAATGATTAAAAATGGAGAAGACATGTTAAAGCTACAGGCTGAAAGATCATGGGAAATATGGAACACTTAATCAATTAAAAATAGGATGCAACTAAATATAAATAAATGCATCTAATTTAAAACATAGTTTTGCAAAATTGGTATGCTATTAGTATCTTTCAAAACTTTTAATATAATTAGGTATTTAGGAACTTTAAACATTATATAATGTTAGACGAAAATATAGATAAATTATCTTCAGAAGAAGCCGTTAAAAACGATTCAGAAAAAAATGTAAAAGAAGAAAACATAGAAGATAATAAGGAGGCAGAGGAAAAAGTAAAAACTTCTAAAGTAGAAGAAGTAGAAGAAAGTATTGAGAAGCAAGAAAAAGTATTAGATACTGAGAAAGATTCTTTAAATAAACTTGAAAAGAAGGCTGAGGAAGAACAAGAAATTATCAAAGAGGATACACCAACTACCGTTGAGAAGGTCAAAAAAGAAATACCAACTATTGCATATAATAAATTAACTTTAGATGAATTGGTTGATACCATTCAAAAATTGTTAAGTCAATTTTCGGTTCAAGAAATAAAGTCTCAAATAGAATCTTTAAAGTCAGAATTTTTAAAAAAATTCAAAATATTTTTAGCTGAAAAGAAAGAGGTGTTTATTAATGAAGGGGGTAATGAAATAGATTTTCATTATACTTTACCATTAAAAAATAAATTTAATGACCTTATTTATGACTATAAAAAGAAACGTCAGCAATACTATAGAGATATAGAAAATAGTCAGAAAGAAAATTTAGAAATTAGATTGGCATTAATAGAGCAATTAAAACATTTAATTGATAATGCCGAGGCATCTACCATGTATAAAAACTTTAGAGTTTTGCAGGATGAGTGGAGGTCAGCGGGTCAAATTTCACATACAAAATATAACGATGTATGGCGTACATATCACCATCATGTTGAGCGTTTTTATGATTTATTACATTTAAATAATGATTTAAGAGATTTAGATTTCAAACATAATTTAGAAGAAAAAATAAAATTAGTAGAAAAAGCAGAAACACTTGCAGAAGATAAAGACATAAATCATGCCTTTAAAGAATTACAAATATTACATAGAATTTGGAAAGAAGATGTAGGCCCGGTTGCTCGAGATTTCCGAGAAGATATTTGGGGTAGATTTAGCGAGGCTACAAAAAAAATACATGATAAGCGGCATGAATTTCAAGATAAATTAGATGCCAAACTGGTTGATAATATCGCATTAAAAATAGCTGTTATTGAAAAAATAAAAACAATAAATATTGATGATATTACGTCACATAAATTATGGCAAGAGCGTATCAAGATATTGGAGGCTTACCGAGATGAGTTCTTTAAAGTAGGAAGAGTTCCGAAATCAAAAAATGAAGAAGTTTGGCAATTATTTAAAGAAGCTACGCGCAACTTTAATAAAGCTAAAAACATTTTTTATAAAAGTATCAAACACGATCAATCTGAAAACCTAACAAAAAAAATGCAACTTGTTGAACAGGCTGAAAGTTTAAAAGAAAGCGATGACTGGAATAATACAACAGAAGTGTATAAAAAAATTCAGGCGGATTGGAGAAAAATAGGACATGTTCCTAGAAAAGATTCAGATAGAATTTGGAAACAGTTTAAAGATGCCTGTAATCATTATTTTGATAGACTGCATGAGAAACAAGATGGAGCAAATCAGGAGCAAACAGATGTTTTTAATAAGAAAAAAGATTTTTTAGATCAATTTAAAGAGCAAGTAAACCAAGAGGAAAACTTAAGCCTTGAATTGTTAAATGCATATATAAAAGATTGGAAAAATATTGGAGTGGTTCCAGTTAAATTGCGTCACATTGATTCGAAATTTAATAAGGCTTTAGAAATAGCGTATAAAAAATTAAATATAGATAAAGATGAAGTTGCATTTTTAAAATTTCAGAATACAGTAGACGTATATGTAGAACAAAATGATGTACGTAAAATGGATAACGAACAACTTTTTGTAAGAAGAAAGATTGATGAATTGACTAGAGAGATTAAACAGTTAGAAAATAATATAAGCTTTATCTCAAATGCTTCAGAAGATAATCCTTTGGTTAAAAATGTTTATAAGAATATTGCCAATTACAATAAGGACTTAGATGTTTGGAAAAGGAAGCTTTCTTATATAAAACAAATAGATTATTAATAGTGAATCCTGCAACTGCAGGATTTTTTTTGCAAATTATTTTCATCCCAAACACAAGTATTTCTTAGTATATTTGTGGTTCAAAAAACACGAAATATGTCAGACGATAAAAAAGTAATTTTCTCCATGAGTGGAGTAAGTAAAACTTATAAAAGTAGTAACAAACAGGTATTAAAAAATATTTATTTAAGTTTTTTTTATGGAGCAAAAATTGGAATCTTAGGTTTAAATGGTTCTGGTAAATCTACCTTGTTAAAAATTATTGCTGGTATTGATAATAACTACCAGGGTGATGTAGTTTTTTCTCCAAATTATACTGTGGGCTACTTGTCTCAAGAACCACAACTCGATGATAATAAAACAGTAATTGACATAGTGAAAGAAGGTGTTTCTGAAACGGTTGCAATTTTAGATGAATACAACAAGATCAATGATATGTTTGGTTTGGAAGAGGTGTATTCTGATGCAGATAAAATGGATAAATTAATGGCAAAACAGGCCTTGTTACAAGATCAAATAGATGCTTTAAACGCTTGGGAATTAGATACACAATTGGAAATTGCGATGGATGCCTTAAGAACCCCTGAAGGTAATACACCAATAAAAAACCTTTCAGGAGGTGAAAGAAGAAGAGTTGCACTTTGTAGATTGTTATTACAACAGCCAGATGTGCTTTTATTAGATGAGCCAACCAATCATTTAGATGCGGAATCTGTACATTGGTTAGAACACCATTTAGCTCAGTATAAAGGAACCGTTATTGCAGTTACTCATGATAGGTATTTTTTAGATAATGTTGCAGGTTGGATATTAGAATTAGACAGAGGTGAAGGAATACCATGGAAAGGAAATTATTCATCTTGGTTAGAGCAAAAATCAGATAGATTGGCTAAAGAAGAAAAAACTGCATCCAAACGGCAAAAAACTTTACAAAGAGAATTAGAATGGGTTAAAATGGCTCCAAAAGGGCGTCATGCTAAATCAAAGGCACGTTTGTCAAATTATGATAAATTAATGAGTCAGGATCAAAAACAAAAAGAAGAGAAATTGGAAATTTATATTCCAAATGGTCCAAGATTAGGAAATAATGTAATTGATGCCGTTTCTGTTTCCAAAGCATTTGGAGACAAATTATTATATGAAGATTTAAATTTTAAATTACCGCCAAATGGTATCGTTGGTATTATTGGACCCAATGGAGCTGGAAAAACAACTATTTTTAAAATGATTATGGGTGAAGAAAATGCGGATAAGGGAGAATTTAATGTTGGTGAAACTGCCAAAATAGCTTATGTAGACCAAAGCCATTCCAATATAGATCCAGAGAAAACCATATGGCAAAATTTTTCTAATGAACAAGAAATGATCTTAATGGGCGGAAAACAAGTAAATTCACGAGCCTATTTAGGAAGGTTTAACTTTAGTGGATCTGAACAAAATAAAAAGATATCTGCCTTGTCTGGTGGTGAAAGAAATCGATTGCATTTGGCAATGACTTTACGTGAAGAAGGGAATGTGTTATTATTGGATGAGCCTACCAATGATTTAGATATTAATACTTTAAGAGCCTTGGAAGAAGGACTAGAAAATTTTGCAGGTTGCGCCGTGATTATTTCTCATGATAGATGGTTTTTAGACAGAGTTTGTACGCATATTTTAGCCTTTGAGGGTGAATCACAAGTTTATTATTTTGAAGGCAGTTTTTCTGATTATGAAGAAAACAAGAAAAAAAGATTGGGTGGTGATTTAATACCAAAACGAATCAAATACAAGAAATTAATAAGATAGTTGCTTTTGATGAATTCAAAAATTAAGAATATTACAACAGAAGTATTGTCAGATGATTGGTATACTTTAAATAAGATTAATTTCGATTATAAGTTGCGTAATGGAAATTGGGTAAATCAATCACGAGAATCTTATGACAGAGGTAATGGAGCAACAATTTTATTGTACAATGCGTCAAAAAAAACAGTTATTTTGGTGAAACAGTTTCGTATGCCATCTTATTTGAATGGCAACAAAACAGGAATGATGATTGAATCTTGTGCCGGATTACTAGATGGTGATGCACCTATAGCCTGTGTTATTAAAGAAGCGGAAGAGGAAACCGGCTATCGTATTAAAAATGCTGTGAAAGTGTTTGAAGCATATATGTCACCTGGCGCTGTAACCGAAATCGTTCATTTTTTTATTGCCCAATATGACGATTCCATGAAAATTAGTGTGGGAGGTGGATTAGATGTTGAACATGAGGATATTGAGATATTGGAAGTCGACTTTAAACAAGCTTTACACATGATTAAAATAGGTGAAATTAAAGATGCAAAAACCATTATATTATTACAATACGCACATATAAATAAATTGATGGAATAAAATAATTGCTGTTAACTTCTTTAGAAATCTATCATCAATATAAAAAGTGATTTTTGTGCGTGAAGATTTTCTACATTATTTATGGAAACACCAGTTTTTTGCGATAAAAAAATTGCATACAACATCTAATGAATTACTTCAAATATATAAATCAGGAGAGCATAACCTCAATGCAGGTCCTGATTTTTTCAATGCTAAAATAAAAATAGGTAAACAAATCTGGGCGGGGAATATAGAAATACACGTAAAAGCTTCGGATTGGTATTTGCATGGCCATGAACAAGATGAAAACTATGACAACGTGATTTTGCATGTGGTTTGGTCGTATGATATGGACATATACCATATGAATAATCATAAAATCACTACTTTAGAATTAAAATCATTTGTATCAGAAAATATTATAAAGCAATATTACAAGCTATTTTCAAAAACATCAAAATGGATTCCCTGTGAAAATTTTATAGGGTCTGTAGATAAATTTGTACTAGATAACTGGATAGAGGTTGTTTATATTGAAAGATTAAAACAAAAATCAGCGTTGGTATTACAATTATTGGATAAATCGACAAATGATTGGGAGTCGGTTTTGTTTCAATTATTGACAAAGAATTTTGGTTTAAAATTAAATGGAAACGCCTTTTTGAATTTAGCCCAATCTATTGATTATAAAATCATCAAAAAAGAGAGATCTAAACTGTTGGTTCTAGAGGCCTTATTATTTGGTCAGGCGGGTTTTTTAAATGAAGAAAAAGAAGATACCTATTTTAAAAATTTGCAAAGTGAATATAAGTTTCTACAAGTAAAATATGATTTGCAATCTGTTAATAAGGGGCAATTTCAATTTTTTAGATTGCGACCCAATAATTTCCCAACGATAAGATTAGCCCAATTAGGCATGTTGTATTTTAAAGTTCCAAATTTATTTTCAAAAATTATAACCATTGATAAATTAAATGATTATTATAAATTATTTGATTTGAGGACGTCATCGTATTGGGAAGAACACTATACATTTAATTCTCAATCTTCAAAAAAAATTAAAAAATTAACAATTTCATTTATTAATTTGCTCTTAATCAATACTATTATTCCTTTAAAATTCATCTACCAAAGACATATTGGCAAACAGGATGATGAAAGCATATTAAATTTAATTAAAGAGATCCCATCTGAAAAGAATAGTATAATTACTAAATTTGAAAGCCTTTTAAATAAAAATAAACCAAATGAAAAGTATATAAATAATGCTATGGAAAGTCAGGCATTTTTACAATTAAAAACTGCACATTGTAACCCAAAAAATTGTTTACAATGTGCAATTGGAAATGCATATCTTAAGAATTGATTAGCTATTGATTAACTTTTCGTAATCTGCAACACTTTGTTGTACTATTTCTTGCGCAATTTTGGCACTTTGAAACTGTGTTACTTCAACAGTTTTATGTTCTAATTTTTTATAATCTTCAAAAAAACTTCTTAATTCTTTAATAAAATGGGGAGGTAATTCTGAAATATCATTAAAGTGATTTACACTCATATCATTTTCTGCTACGGCAATAATCTTATCATCATGTTCACCACCATCAAGCATTCTCATAACGCCAATTACTTTGGATGAAACCACACACAATGGCACTATAGTAACTTGAGAAAGCACCAATATATCAAGGGGGTCATTATCATCACAATAAGTTTTTGGGATAAAACCATAATTTGCTGGATAAAAAATGGAAGAGTACAATACTCGGTCTAATTTTAATAATCCACTATCTTTATCTAATTCATATTTTGCACGATTCCCTTTAGGTATTTCAATAATTCCATTTACTATTTCTGGCGAGTTTTCGCCTAGACTTACTTTGTGCCAAGGATTGTTTTTGTCAATTTGCATTTTCTATTTTTTTGCAAAATTACTATTAATTTTTAGAGTAATAATTATAAATGTATTTCATTTTGAAATCTAAATAGTGATATCCATATCAAATATTTATTTGCAAATGCGATAATTAGTAAGGTTTAAAAGGATAATTATATTGTAGAACAGATTAAATGCACAAAATATTCAACCTTTTAACACAGAATTTGAATAGAGCTTTTAGAGTAGATAATCATTAAAAAGGCTTCCTAAAATTAGGAAGCCTTTTTAATGATTATGCTGTAACCAAATTATTGGTTAGTTTTTCAATTTCTACATGTAAGTTTTTTAATGAATTTCTACTTGTTTCTAATTCTGTAAGAATGCTTGATTTTGTATCCTTAAACTTGTCTTTAAATTCTATAAAAAGTTTTTGATAATAATTTATTCCTTCGTTTAGATTGTTAGAGAAATTCAATAAATATTTTTCTTGTTTTTTAGTAATTGCTGTGCTCGTTTCTTCAATTTTACCTTTAAGATAATCTAGATATAAATTTAATTCTTTGATAAACATATTTGGTCTGTCTATTCTAGAAATCACATTTGCTCTTCCGTAAATATGATCTGTAATTTCTTTTAAACTCATTAATTTAGAAAAGTAAGCCATATTTGGTCCAGGGCAAACAGAAACTCCTTTTATATCTTCTTTAACTTTTACATCATTTATAAGAAGGGCTGAATTTGCTAAACCTACACAAATACATGATTTTTCAACAATTTTGTCAAAAAGAGTTTTGTACTTGTCTTTGGAAAGGTTTTCGTTATCTAATTCTTTAATTTTTTTACGTTGATATTGACGAGATGCAGTACAAATGCTTTTTTCTGTAAATTCTTTATTCAAAGAAAGAAACTCTTTCGGACAAGAACTACCAGGTCGTCCATTTTTTATTTTTTCTAATTTTTCAAGATCCTTGGTGTTGCCTTTTAAGCTATTAAATGGTACGCCTAAAGGAGAGATTCCGCTTAAATAAAGATCATTTTCTTTTGCTTTGGTCAATTTATCTATAGTAATAGCATCAACACTGGTTGCTTCTGGTACCAATAAGAATGGTGTACCCCATCCCACAGAATCAATCTCATATTGATCTATTAAAAATTGATGTTCTTCATCGGTTCCAACACCACCCTGTGCTGTAATTTTTAAGTCTAAATTCTCTGAAGGAATAACTCGATCATTTGCCTTTAAAGCAGGAATAAGAATTTCATGAATCGATTGTATAAGGTCATTTTTATTTTGTTTGAATTCTTCTAAAATGGGTCCCATTAAAAATCCTTCTGTAGCAAAAGCATGTCCGCCGCAATTAAGTCCAGATTCTATTCTGTATTCTGAAACCCAAAGTCCTTTTTTTGCTAAAAATTTACCTTGGATTAAAGCAGAACGATAGTCACTTACCTTTAAAACAATTTTCTTATTTATTTTACCGTTTTTATTTGGGAAAAAATCATCAAATTGTTCTATATAGCTATAAAGTCTAGGATTCATTCCAGCTGATAAAATCAAAGAAGATCTTAAACTACTATTGGCAAAACCTCTTAAGGCAGCATGTGCGTCGTTATATTCTTGTGGAAGTTTTTCACCATTTTTATAATTTTCTTTATCTAATTTGGTCATGATGTTTACATCAATACTACCAATATTTAAATTTTCTTTTGCCCAATTTTTAATTTCTTTGAAATTTAAATCTTTCAATTCGTTTTTAATGCTTAAACTATCAGGTAACATACTTAAATATTCCTTAAACTCGTTACCCTTTTCGATAGTTGCATTTTTAATTTCTTCGAATTTTTTTTGGACTTGAGTATTTACCAAATTCAAATAAGAAGTAATTCTTTTTGCTCTAAAATCCTCAATTTTATCCGTAATGGCATTGTATGGGATTTTAAATTTTTCACAATATACCTTTCTCATCTTTTCAATAAGAATGTCATCCGCTATCGAAATAACGGAGTCCATTCCGTATTGAGCAACCTTTAAAGGCGTGTCAATTGTGAATCCTAATCCCATTACGGGAATGTGAAATGAATGCTTTTTTGACATTATAATATTATTTAATTATTGTAATCTTTGAATATAAGAAGTATATGTTGTAGACATATATTCTTAAAAATATTTTTGATTTTAACATACAAATATAAAGTATATTCGATTAGTAGAAACTGATATTTATCATGTTAAGTTGTCCGATTAAAATTTGCGAGGTTCCTTAAATTTATATATGGCAATTGATTGCGCGTTTTTTGAAAACAGTTATCTTGCTTTTCTGTTTTTCAAATTTACAATAGTATATAAAACAATTACAATTTAAATCATTGATTAACAATTAAGTCTATTTGATTTGTTCTTAAAGCGTAACAGTCTTATATTTTTTGCTGGACACGAATGATATTAATTATGTATTTGTAATAGAATTGTTTTTTAAATAAAGTCATAAAAAAAACCTATCTGTTAGGATAGGTTTTGTTTCTTAAAAAAGTTAATGCTGAATATTAGATTGCTCTTACATTTACTGCGTTTAGTCCTTTTTTACCTTCTTTTAATTCAAATTCAACTGCGTCTCCTTCTTTAATTTCATCAATTAAACCAGAAATGTGAACGAAATGTTCTTTGTTTGAATCGTCTTCAGTTATGAATCCAAAACCTTTGGAATCATTGAAGAATTTTACTGTACCTTGTAACATTGTTTATAATAAATTTAGGGTACAAAGATAGTATTATTTTTTTATTATATGAAAATAAATAATATAGAATAATTATTTTTATTTTACACAACTAAAAGTAGTGTAATTAAATACCAAATGCTAAATCCGATTAGGAATATTATACCTAAAAAACTTATAGTTTTCAAGGGTTTAGACGGATGATGTTTTTTTAGAGTATGCTTGCCACTTATCAAAATAAAATTAGAAATTGCGTAGAAAGGTGCCGTTAAAAAAGATAAAATAGTGGCAATTTTGACAAAAGTAATCATACTAGTATTGAAAAACGTTAAAATAACTATCGTACCAAGTGATAATATACTGATCCATATAACATAATATGACTTGCTTTTTTGATTGAGTAATAATTCAGTACTTTTTGCCATTGCTCTTTTTGATTGTACCAAATGAGAGACTCCAATAGCAGCGCTGGCAAACAGTAAACCTGGCCCTAATGATTTAAATAAACTTAATTTATTGGCATTCATTTTTATGGAAATAATTTTAAATTTAAAATTATTTGTTAGTAATGAGCTCTGCAAGTAATTTTTTGGCTCTAAGCAACTTAACTTTGATATTATTCATTGGTTCATCTAGTTTTTTTGCAATTTCTTTATAGCTCAACTCTTGAAAATATCGCAAATTTATAACTTCTTGATAATGAGGTTTAAGCTGTCTGATAAAGGCTTTTAATTGGGCGAGATTTTGTTCTTGTATCAATATGTCTGCAGGGGAAGGATCTTCATCAACAATTTTATGAATTTCAGGGTGGTGTTTAGTGATAGATATAGTTTCTGTTTTTTTCTTCCTTAAATGATCAATATTAATATTGCTAGAAATAGTAAAAAGCCATGTTTTAAATTGATAATTCTCATCGAATGTAGCTATTTTATCAAAGGCTTTTGCAAAAGTTTTGATGGTAATATCTTCAGATTCATCTTCATTTTGGCATTTATTAAATTGAAAGTGATATACATCTTTCCAATATGTATTTAAAAGTAAATGAAAAGCCTTTTGATTGCCTTTTTTGGCTTGAATAATTAATAAAGCAATGTCTACTTTTTCACTCATTTAGAAATCACCATTGGTTAGGTGGGCTAATAATATTTTTAATATAAATGTATAATTGTATAAATATAATAGAAATTTCAAATAATGGTGCGAAAATCACCAAATCTTTTTCGTGAAGCAGTCTTGCTGATTTACCTATAATAAGATACCAAACAATAAATCTAAAAAGAATTAATAGGATAGATAGGGCAGGGTTGATGTTAAAGATTATCAATAATACAGCTAAAAGCCAAAATAATAATTGCGATAAATAAAATAAACCCAGTAATATTTTATGAAAGTTTTTATAGTGATTTGCCGTAGTAATATGTCGGCTTTTTTGATGAATCCACTTTTTAAAACTTGTTTCTGGTTTAGAAATAGTAAAACTTTTGTTTGTAAAGCAGATAACTGTATTTTGTTTGGTAGAGACTTCCATAATAAACAGGTCGTCATCACCAGAACTAATATGGGTATGATTATTAAACCCATTTACTTTTTTATACACACTCTTTTTATAAGCCATGTTTCTGCCCACTCCCATATAGGTATGTCCAATTTTTGCAAACGAAAAATATTGAATCGCAGTAAGTAAGGTTTCAAATCGAATCAATTTGTTGAGAAATGAATTTTTATTTTTTTGGTAAGCGCCATATCCTAAAACAATCTCTTTGGTATCAGAAAAATAAGATGTTATTTCATTCACCCAATTGTTACTATTTGGTTGGCAATCTGCATCGGTTAAAATTAAATATTCATTTGTGGCTGCTGCTATACCTAGACTTAAAGCATTTTTTTTTCCTTTATTCTTTTTATCAGCGATAGATATTATCTGAACGGAAAGTTTATCTGAACTATAACTCGATTTAAATGCTTGCATAACACTTAAAGAATCATCAGAAGAAGCGTCATTTACCAATACCAATTCAAAATTGCTGTAGTTTTGAGCCGCAATAGCCGGTAGGTGTTGTTTTAAATTTTCCGCTTCGTTTTTAGCGCAAATAATAATAGATACTGGGAGGAGTTGACATTCTCTTTTCTTTGTTTTTGAAAAAGAAAATTTTCCGAAAAGAAATAAATAAAAAAATGTTTGGATAATAATTACAAAACAAAATGAAATAAAAATTAACATCTTGTTTTAAGATACTGTTTTGGCTTCCATATTGTCCAAATTAGTAGAACAAGTTTCTTGTTTTCCACAACCACAAGTGATATTTTTTTCTTTCATTTTTACATTTTTACCAGAACAGGTTCCATCAAATACACCATCTTTTTTTGCCCAAATTTTTATTGCAATTCCGGCAAAACCTAAACCTAAGAGAACGATGCTTAATAAGAGTAGTTTCATGTGTCTAAATTTTAATTTTTAACAGGTGACACATGTTGTTCGCTATTAGTCATACCCAATTGTGTCAAAATTTGGTATGCTCGTTTCATGTGTCTAAATTTTAATTTTTTACGGGTGACACATGTTGTTCCCTATTAGTCATACCCATGTGTGTCAAAATTTGGTATGCTCGTTTCATCATATAAAAATGATATTAATATATACTGCAAAGTTAATTCATTTAAAAATAAATTCACTTATTATTTATGTTTTTATTGTATAAATCAACGTTAAAATAAGCTTAAAACACAGGTGTTTCTAGGGTTTATTTTGTTAACCTTTCTAAAAACACATCAGTGTCTTGTTTGAAATCATCCATAGTAAATTCACTATCCGACTTACATTTTATTTTTAGTAATTTTATATCACTATTCCATTGATTGCCATCAAAAAAGTCCAAGCCTTTAAAATCTCGAACCTTGTATAAAGATTTTTCGCCATAACATGTACCTAAGTAAACAAAATTAAAATTGTTTTCAGAAGCCCATTTAATTACACTAAACATCATAAATTTTCCTAATGAAAATGATTGGTATGACATATCAAAAAATGAAAACCAATAATGTAAAGTACCTTTTTCAATAATGGAAATAACATATCCTACATTTTTGTTTTGAATTTCAAACTCAAAAATATGACTAATACTTTCCGATTTTAATATATAGTTTAATCGTTCGGCATTTAACCCTTCACTAAATCTATTTTTGCCATAATCTAAACAAAATGATAAAAAGTCCTTATTCGAAATATCAAAATTGGTAATGGGAGTTAATTTAAAAGAAGGATTTAATTCAGCTATTTTTTTGTTTACTCTTCTGTTTTCTGAAGATTCTTTAAAGTTTTTAATATTAATTCTTAGACTTCTCGCAAAATAGTAAGTCGCATGTTGTAAGTGAACATTATTAGAATAGGGTAAAAAACCTTTGTTATATATTTCAGGAATTTCTGACTGATTTTCTTTGATACAATACTTCGCATAATTAAAGGTGTAACTACTGTAATCAACAAAACTCTCTGAATAGAATATTTTCATAACATTATTTTATAAAACAAACTTACATGAATAATAAATGATTTGCAATAGAAACCTCTTAGCCAAAAGTGAGTTGGTGGTTGCTCTATTAGCAACCACCAACTTTTATTAAAATTTTATACTATTCTTTAACCAATTCTTTTTGAATATTTCGAGGTACTGGTTCAAAGGATGAAAATTTTGTTTTAAATGTTGCTCTTCCTTGAGTTTGAGAACGCAAGCTTGTAGAATACTTATACATTTCTGCCAATGGAACTCTTGCTTTAATAATTTGGTGTTTACCATCGCTGTCCATTCCCATGATAATGGATCTTCTTGATTGAAGATCTGTCATAACATTACCCATTAGTTCTTCAGGTACTCTTACTTCAAGTTCGTGAACGGGTTCCATTAATTTTGGTTTTGCAGCTAAAAAAGCTGCTTTAAATGCGTGAGCACCAGCTATTTTAAAGGAAATATCATTGGAGTCTACAGAATGCATTTTACCATCGTAAACCATAACTCGAATATCTCTTGCATATGAACCCGTTAATGGGCCCTCTTCCATTACTTCCAAAATTCCTTTCATAACAGCTGGTAAATATCGGGTGTCAATTACACCTCCTGTGATACAGTTATAGTAAATTAATTTACCTCCCCATTTCAGCTCAATTTCTTCTTTACCTCTTATATTAAACCCTTCCGGATCATCAATGCCGTCATACCAGGGTTCAATTTTTAGATGAACTTCTCCAAACTGACCAGCACCACCCGATTGTTTTTTGTGTTTGTAACTTTTAGATGAGGGTCGTTGTATCGTTTCTCTATAAGCTATTTTTGGTTTTACAAAAGCCGCATCGATACCGTAAATATTTTTTAGGGCCCAATCTACCGTTGCTAAATGTAATTCACCTTGGCAGGATAAAATCAATTGTTTTAACTCGGTGGAGTATTTTATCACAACTGTAGGGTCCTGACTATGAATTTTTTTAAGTACTTCATTTAATTTTTCCTCATCCTTTTTATTCACGGCACTAACCGATTTTCTAATTCTTGCTTCTGGAAAAATAATTGGTTTAATTGTTATTTCATGTCCTTCAGCGTGCAAAGTGTCATTGGTTTCTGTGTATTTTAGTTTTAAAGTTGCGCCAATATCACCTGCGTAAAGTTTGTCAACAGCATGGCGTTTTTTACCATCCATAATAAATAGCTGATTTAAACTTTCTACCTCGCCATTTCTAGAATTTACCAACCTGTCATTTTGTTTTACTTTACCTGATTTAACTTTAAAAAATGTAATTTGCCCTAAATTTGGCTCATGAAATGTTTTAAATATAAAAATTGAAGTTGGTTCATTTACTTTGCAAATAATTTCATTGCCTTCTAAACTTTGTTCTGGTTTTAAGTCGGCTGCCGCCGGAGCAACATTATCAATAAATCCCATTAATCTTCCACTGCCCATGTCATTTAAAGCAGAAACACAAAAAACAGGAAATAATTCATGGTTTATCATTCCTTTTTTTATTCCTAAGCGCATTTCATCTTCATTTAGGGTTCCTTTATCAAAATAAAGTTCCATAAGTTCTTCATCATTTTCAGCGGATTTTTCTACCAATTCATTGTGTAAATAATCAGCCATTTCTTTTTGATCATCAGGAATTTCTAATTTTTCAGGTTTTCCTCCTTCAGGTTTAAACTTATAAACCTTCATTTTTAAAACGTCAACGATACATTGTGCACCATCAATTTTAATTGGATATTGTATTTTAACAGCATTATTGCCAACAAGTTCAACAATACCTTGATAACTTTGCTCGAAATTAGCTTGTGGGTGGTCAATTTGATTGATTACAAAAAGTGTAGGCCGGCTAAATCGATTGATATATTCCCAAATTATTTCTGTACCAACTTCAACACCCTGTTGTGCGTTTATAACGGTAACAAGAGAATCTGCCACACGCATGGTCGAAGCAATTTCACCAATAAAATCATCTAAGCCAGGTGTGTCAATAATGTTGATCTTGTAATTACGCCATTCTGTGTGAAGTGGTGTTGCGAAAATGGAGGATTCTCTTTCTTGTTCAATAGGATGGTAGTCGGCTACAGTATTTTTATCTTCTACGGAACCTCTTCGGTTTAATAAGCCGGCTTCAAAAAGCATGGTTTCGGCAAGCGTAGTCTTGCCGCTGTTATGAGATCCAACAAGAGCGATGTTTTTGATGTGTTTTTCGTCGTATATTTTCATGAAAAGAGCTTTAAAGGATTACACCCCTAAAGTTAAGAAATTTTACTCGAAGTATTTTATGATAAATGTTAGGAAATTAATTAAATGTATTTTAGTAACCAATCTGTTTGAAATTTCGGTTTGAAAAGTATAAAATACACTTTTGAGTAATTTATCTATACCTACAAGGTTTTTAAAAACTTTTGCGGTCATTGTGGTTAATTGGAGCGTTGAATAATAGACTGATTAGTTGGATATTTTATTATAATAGTCCGTTATATTTTTGCATAGTGTTTATTTTCAGATAGATAAGTTATTTCGCTTAGATGCGCTAACTAACTTATATTCACGAATTCAATTCATAATTCAACATTCGTAATTCATAATTACACAAAGTGTTGTTATAACACATTAACTTCAATCTCCAAATCAATACCAAACTTATTGTTTACAGATTTTAATATTTTTTGTGCCAGATTAAAAATTTCTTCACCAGTAGCATTGCCATAATTAACCAAGACCAAAGCTTGATTTTTATGTACTCCAGCATCACCAAATCGCTTCCCTTTAAAACCACATTGTTCTACCAGCCAGCCGGCAGGGACTTTAACCAGTTTGTCAGAAATAGGGTAGTGGGGTATATTTGAATATTCTTTTTTCAATTTATTAAATTGTAAAATAGGAATTACAGGATTTTTAAAAAAACTACCACTATTGCCAATTTTTTTTGGATCGGGTAATTTACTTTGGCGAATTGCAATAACCACATTAGAAATATCTTTTATCGTTGGCTTTTCAATTTGCTTGTCATCCAACGCTTTTTGAATAGCACCATAGGAAGTATTGTGTTGGTGTTTGCTTGTCGATAATTGGAAAGTAACATTGATAATAATATACTTTCCTTTATAAATATTTTTAAAAACAGAATCCCTATAACCAAATTTACATTCGTCTTTTTTAAAAGTCTTTATTTTACCTGTTTCAATTTCTAAGGCCTCCAGTTCATAAAAACAATCTTTAACCTCAACACCATAAGCACCAATGTTTTGCATTGGTGATGTGCCTACATTGCCAGGAATTAGCGATAAATTTTCCAATCCACCAAAATTGTTATCAATACACCAGAGTACAAACTCATGCCAATTCTCACCAGCCTGTGCCTTTACGAAAACGAAGTCTGTTTTATTAGAATTTTTTAAAATGTCTTTTCCTTTAAGATTTATATGTACAACAGGTTGCGCAATATTTTTAGTGAATAAAATATTGCTTCCTCCGCTAAGGATAAAAACATTTTTATTTTTAGAAATTATTTTTTTTAGTTTGGGAAGAGCGCTTATTGAAACAAAACTATCGGCATACACATTTATACCGAAAGTGTTGTAGGGCTTTAATGATATTTTGTTTTGAAACATTAACTGTTGTATTGCTCTAATGCAAGTTTAAGCAATTCAACCGAACGAATCAAACTTTCTTTGTTCAAAACATAGGCAATGCGAATTTGATTTTTACCAGAGCCTGGAGTTGAATAAAAACCACTTGCTGGAGCAACCATAATGGTTTCTTTTTTATCTGCAAATTTTTCTAACATCCACTGTGCAAAATCATCGGCATCAGCTACTGGTATTTCTGCAATACAATAAAAAGCTCCTTTTGGTGTAGAAACTTTTAAATTGGGAATTTTATTAAGTTCATTTATTAATATATCACGTCGCTCCACATATTCTTCAATTACTTCGTCAAAATAACTTTGGGGAGTTTCTAAAGCGGCTTCACTTGCCAATAAAGCATAGGTTGGTGAACTCAATCGAGCCTGAGCAAATTTTAATATGGTTTGAATAAATACTTTGTTTTTTGAAACAACACAGCCAATTCTTGCACCACACATACTATATCGTTTCGAAACGGAATCGATCATTATGGCATGTTGATCCAAGCCATCTAAACTCATTACCGAGTTGTGTACCTCTCCATCGTATACAAATTCACGATAAACTTCATCGGCTATTAAAAACAAATCGTGTTTTAAAACCAGTTCTTTTAATTTTTGAATTTCTTCTTTGGCATATAAATACCCAGTTGGATTTCCTGGATTACAAATTAAAATGGCTTTGGTTTTTGGAGTAATTAATTTTTCAAATTCTTCTATTTTTGGTAGTGCAAATCCATCATCAATGGTAGATACAATAGGTATTACCTTTGTGTTATTTGCAGTTGAAAATCCACTGTAGTTGGCATAAAATGGTTCAGGAATAATAACTTCATCTCCCGGGTCAGTAATGCTTCCTAAGGTAAATGACAGCGCTTCAGAACCACCAGTTGTAACAATGATATCGTTTGCAGAAACATGAATATCATTTTTTTTATAATATGCGGCTAATTTTTCGCGATAGGTTTCAGACCCTTCGCTTCTTGCATATTCAAGTACTTTTAGATTGTTGTTTTTAACAGCATCTAAAGCTATTTGGGGTGTTTCTATATCGGGTTGGCCAATGTTTAAAGGATAGATTTTAATTCCTCTTTTTTTAGCACTTTCTGCAAAAGGGACTAATTTTCTTATTGGAGATTCGGGCATGTGAACCCCTTTTTGTGATATTTTTGGCATGACGATTTACAGTGTTAAATATTAGTGCAAAATTGCGAAATTTAATTATTATACCATAATTTGACTGTCTTTATTTTGAGGACTATATAAAAAATATTATCTTTATTTTTGAAATAAATAAAACCCTTAAATTGAAAAGATATGTCGAGTGATTCAAAATTTTTAATAGGCCTAATATTTGGTGCAGCAGCAGGTGCTGTGGCAGGTTTGATGATGGCACCAGCCTCAGGTAAGGAAACACGTGAAAAAATTGCGGATAAAGCAAGTGATTTAAAAAGTGATTTAGAGACTAAATTTAATGATCTTTCTGAAAAAATAAGTAATTTAGATAGTGATACCATCAATGATTTTAAATCAAAATTTTCTGATGTAAAAGATTCTGTAAAAGAAAAATATGCCCATGTGTCTTCAAAAGTAAAAGATTTAGAAAAGGAATTGGTAGAAAAAATGAATTCGCTTAAAAAAGAAGCCGAAGAAGTGGAAGTCAATACCGAAAACAATTAAGATGTATTGTTTATGTTTGATACTTTAAAAAAACACATCGAAAATAGAGTGCAGCTTGTCAAATTTGAATTGGTAGGAATACTATCAAATTTGGCTGTAAAAATGATTGGTTCTTTAATTCTATTATTCATTAGTATGTTTATACTTATTATGCTAAGTATTTCTTTATCCTTTTGGATGTCTTCATTATTAGGTAGTTACGTCGTTGGGTTTGCATCGGTAGGAGCAATTTATCTATTCATATTAATTGTTTATATCGTATTTTTTAAAAAGAAAATAGATACTTTAGTAAAAAATCAAATTGTTAGTGCGGTTTTTGTTACCGAAGAAGAATTAAAGGATAAAGATTATTAACTTATGGCTATCGAAGTATCTACACAAATTAGAACCTATGAAGATTTACTAGTTGCAAAGGAATTTTTAAAATCTGAGATTCGCAAGCAAGAGCATAGCTTTTCTAACAATCCTGTTTTTAAAATTTCATCATCGTTCCTTGATGGGAATTCTTTAAAAGATATTATTAAAAGCCCTTTAGACTCCTTTACTAAAGAAAATATAATAAAAACGGCTGAAAATTTGCTTAGCACTTTTTTACTGGCAAATAAAAAAACTAGGGGTATTTATATTGGGTTTGTGATAGCTAAAGAAATGATTCCATTTACTTTGCTAAAAATCAACGAAATGTTAAATAAGAAGTAATAAGCATTACTTTTTTGTAAATTTTGCAAGAAATTTAATGACTAAATTGATTAGATATAAGCTAAAGTTTTCTTAAAAATTATTAATTCTCTATTATTTGCAGTATTTTGATTTAAAGTTGTTTGATATGAGAATTCTTAGAATTTATCTATTTTTATTTTTTCTTTTATTTTCTTTTTTAGGTATTACGCAAGGTAAGTTTCGAATTGTGGATACCAATAAAGAAAGCGTAAGTATTCCTTTTACTTTAGTAAATAATTTAATTGTTATTACTGGTGAAGTGAACGGAAAGGAGTTGTCATTTTTATTAGATACTGGTATAACAAAAACTCTTTTATTCAATTTAAAATTTTCGGATTCTTTAAAATTAAATCATATTGAAAATATTAAGCTAAGAGGCCTTGGTGAAGGTAAGTCCATCAATGCTTTAAAATCAAATAAAAATACAATGCGAATTAAAGGGATTGTAAATTTTAATCATAGGGTTTATTTAATTATGGACAGTATGTTTGATTTATCGGCAAAAATGGGTATGGATATCAATGGTATTATTGGAGGTGATCTATTTAAAGATTTTATTGTAAAAATTGATTATTCCAAAAAGAAATTAACATTTTATAATCCAGAAACTTATGTGAATAAAGGTTGTAAAAAATGCGAATCTTTTCCTTTGTCTTTTTTTAATAACAAACCATTTATAGATGTTTATGTTGAAAATTACCTAGGCCAAGAGCACAAAGCAAATCTCTTAATTGATTCGGGTGGAGGAGATGCTTTATGGCTTTTTGAAGACACGCACCCTAAAATTATCGTGTCTAAAAAATATTTTAGAGATTATTTAGGCAAAGGGTTAAACGGTGATATTTACGGTAAAAGAAGTAAAGTAAATAAACTTCGTATAGGTAGTTTTGTTTTTGAAAATGCTTCAGTTTCGTACCCAGATTCAATATCAATTTTAACGGTTCGCAATAATCAGACAAGAAATGGTACACTAGGGGCAGAAATGCTAAAACGTTTTCATGTAATATTTGATTATCCAAATAAAAAAATAACATTAAAGAAGAATTTGAAATATTATAAGGCGCCATTTTTATATAATAAAAGTGGCATTGAAATTATATATGGCGGTGATATGTTGGTAAAAGAACGAATTCCTAATTTCACAAATTATAAGATCAATGATGATGGATCTAATATTATTACAAAAATGATTTCCAGTTATGGTTTGGCATATAAGCCCAGTTATGAAATATCTAATATTAGAGATGGGTCTCCAGCAAAACTTGCCGGGTTAATGGTGGGTGATGTTATTTTAGAAATAAATAGTAGTTTGGCTTATGATAAAGAAATGCAGGAAATAGTTTTAATTTTATCAGGTAAGGAAAATAAAAAGATAAGACTATTAGTAAATAGAAATGGATTACACCTTAAATTTGAATTTTATTTAAAAGATATGTTATAAAAAAAGCCCTGTTTAAGGGCTTTGTGTTCATGTAAATAAGAAAATTAATTTTCCGATACTATACTCTTCTTTTTCTGTAATTCGTCATTTTTAGTTTCTAAAACCCTTCCTTTAATTCTTAAAACTTTTTTTGATTCAAAAGCATTGGAAGTGATGGTTACAGTTTTTGAAAACGGACCAATACGGTTGGTTTCATATTTTACTTTTATTTCACCGGTCTTACCAGGCATAATAGGTTCTTCAGGTTTGGTTGGTACCGTACAGCCACAGCTACCTTTTACTTGACTAATAATAATAGGTGATTTACCAACATTTTTAAATTTAAAAATACGATTGCCATCTGAATTTTGAGCAATTTCACCATAGTCAATTACATCATTTTCAAATTGAAATATTGGTCCAGTATAATCTTTTTTAATTTCTTCTTTGGTTTGCGCATTTATGTTTAGCGATAAAGCGCCAACAAATAAAACTAATAATATATTTTTCATAATCTATATTTTGTTGTAAAATTAATACTTTTTAAATTAAAATAGTAACTAAAAAGAGGTTAAATTATTGCTTAAAATTGTAATTTCGCACACGATTTCACAAAAATTTAACAGATGACTATTCCTACAAAATATAATGCCATAGCAGTTGAAAAGAAATGGTACGACTATTGGATGAAGAATAAATATTTTTATTCAAGCCCAGATCAAAGAGAGTCGTACACTATTGTAATACCTCCTCCAAATGTTACAGGTGTTCTACATATGGGTCATATGTTGAATAATACCATTCAAGATGTGTTAATTAGGCGAGCTAGAATGTTGGGCTATAATGCTTGTTGGGTACCCGGTACAGATCATGCATCAATTGCTACTGAGGCGAAAGTTGTGGCAAAGTTAAAAGAAGAAGGAATATCAAAATCAGACTTAACTAGAGAAGAATTTTTAAAACATGCTTGGGATTGGACGCATAAGCATGGAGGAATTATACTAGAACAATTAAAAAAACTAGGAGCTTCATGTGACTGGAATCGTACCAAGTTTACTATGGATGAAGATATGTCAGAATCTGTGACCAACGTTTTTATTGATTTGTACAATAAAGGATTGATTTATCGAGGATATAGAATGGTAAACTGGGACCCTGAGGCAAAAACAACAGTATCTGATGAAGAGGTAATTCATGTTGAAAAGAAAGGTAAATTATATTATTTGCGTTATGCTATTGAAGGGTCTGACGATTTTATAACTATCGCCACTACACGACCAGAAACAATTTTGGGAGATACTGCTATTTGTATCAATCCAAATGATGAAAGATTTAAACATTTAAGAGGCAAAAAAGCAATTGTTCCTATTGCAAATAGAGCAATAGAAATTATTGAAGACGAATATGTAGATACTGAATTTGGAACAGGTTGTTTAAAAATAACTCCTGCCCATGATCCAAATGATAAAATTATTGGTGACAAACATAAATTAGAAGTTATTGATATTTTTAATGATGACGCAACTTTAAATGCGCATGGCTTACATTATCAAGGTAAAGATAGATTTGTAGTTAGAAAAGAAATTATTGTTGAATTAGAAGCTTTAGGAAATTTTGTAAAAGTTGAAGATTATCAAAATAAAGTAGGTACATCCGAAAGAACAGGTGCTATTATTGAACCTAAAGTTTCAATACAATGGTTTTTAAAAATGAAAGATTTAGCTGAACCGGCTTTAAAGGCAGTTATGGAAGATGATGTAAATCTTGTACCACAAAAATTTAAAAATACCTATCGCCACTGGATGGAAAATGTTCGTGACTGGAATATTTCTCGTCAGTTATGGTGGGGTCATAGAATACCCGCATTTTATTATGGAGATACACATGAAGATTTTGTGGTAGCTAAAACCGTTGAAGAAGCGGTAATTTTGGTCAAAGAAAAAACAGGTAAAATCGTTAGTGTATCAGACTTAAGACAAGATGAAGATGCCTTAGATACTTGGTTCTCATCGTGGTTGTGGCCAATATCAGTTTTTGATGGTATTCGCAATCCGGAAAACGAAGAAATTAATTACTATTATCCAACTCGGGATTTGGTTACCGCTCCTGAAATTTTATTCTTTTGGGTAGCCAGAATGATTGTTGCAGGGTATGAGTATAGAGGAGAAAAACCTTTTGAGAATGTTTATCTAACTGGTATAGTACGCGATAAACTAGGTAGAAAAATGAGTAAATCACTAGGTAATTCTCCAGACCCAATTGCCTTGATGGAAAAATACGGCGCTGATGGTGTTAGGGTAGGGATGTTGTTAACGTCACCTGCTGGAAATGATTTGCCTTTTGAAGAAGAACTGTGTGAACAAGGTAGAAATTTTACTAGTAAAATATGGAATGCTTTTCGATTGGTAAAAGGATGGGAGGTTTCAGATAAAATAGAGCAACCACTGTATGCGAAACAAGCTATAAAATGGTTTGATGCTAAATTGGATAAAGTGTTAAAAGATCTTGAAAAATCATATGAAGGCTACAGAATTTCAGAAGCATTAATGACCACTTATAAATTTATTTGGGATGATTTTTCTTCTTGGTATTTAGAAATGGTAAAACCTGCTTATCAAAAGCCTATTGATGTAGAAACTTTTGAGCAAACCAAAATAAATTTTGAAAAAATAGTAAAAATACTACACCCATTTATGCCTTTTATTACAGAAGAAATTTGGCAGTTATTAGGTGAAAGATCAAAAGAAGAGGCATTGATCATTTCGCCTTGGCCAGTGCTTGAGGAGGTGGAAGATAAACTGGTTGATGCATTTGAGTTTACCACGGGAGTGGTATCCGGAATTAGAACAATACGCAAAGAAAAAAATATTGCGAACAAAGATGCATTAGCGCTTTTTGTGATCAATAATGAGAAATCAAATTCAGATTTTGATGTTATTATTAAGAAATTAGGAAATATTTCTAAATTAAGTTATGTCAATGAAAAGCAAGAAGGAGCCTTATCTTTTAGGGTTAATTCTAATGAATATTTTATTCCAATTGGTGATAATATAAATATAGAGGAAGAAATTGAAAAATTAGAAAACGAATTAAAATACGCCAAAGGTTTTTTAAATGCTGTTCAGAAGAAATTGAGCAATGAACGCTTTGTAAATAATGCACCAGAGCAAGTTATTACAATGGAACGAAAAAAAGAGGCTGATACAATAGCTAAAATTACTATGTTAGATCAGAGCTTAAAAAGTTTGAAAGGATAATTTTCATGAAGTTTTAGAAAACCTCATGAATAAATTATTTTGTAATGGTTTTTAATTTAATATCTAAGGCTACATCATTCCAGGTTTTACTAATACCATCGGCAGCTTTGTGTTTTTCATTACATACACTATTTAAAGCCTCAATAGCAGCTTGAGCTTGCCAGTTGTCAAGGTTCATCACTGATTTTATGTCAATATTTTGTCCTTGAATTTCATAGGTAAACGGCATATTTTCACTTAAACCATTCATTGTTATGTTGATAATTCCTTTACCATTAGTACCTGCATTTATTGTGCCCTTAAGTTTTAAGGTGTTTTTCATTATTCCAAAAAAGTAATTCACCAATTTATAATCACGAATACTATCATTGCTAAAAATACTACTTACTGGTATTTCAAATTCTAATCCATCTAATAGGTCGGCAGGTTTTTCTGCAGGTTTTTTATTTGTAATTATAACCTCTTTAAAAACACCTTTTACAGGAATTTTTTCAGTGGTTTTATAGGCCGTCCAGTTAACTACTGAATTTTTTGTATCAATAATGTAATTTTTAATTGCTGTATTTTTCTCTGGAGTACTTTGCTTTTCTTTTTTACACGAAACTGTAAATAGTAAAATAGTAAGTATAGATAGATAAATAATGTTTTTCATATGTTTTGATTTTTATAGTTTTAATTGATTTTATGATTTGTAAATTCTTCTACCAAATCAATATAGTTTTGTTTGGCCTCATTTGCAGTTATGTTATTAAGTTGAAAGTAGGCATTTAGTTTAAATGCATTTCTAACAATATTGTTACCGGAAGGTACTACCATAGAATTGTCGTTGGTGGCATGTTTGTAATAGGCGTAAAATTTTAACATAACATCAGGTGGTAATTTTTTGGTCATAGCTGATGCTATTTCAAATGCTTTGTTAAATTTTTTATCTAATTCGGTCATTAATTTTTTGCAATTATAGTTTCTCCACCTTTGGTTTTTTGGTTAAGATTAACATTAATCTCCATATCCAAAGGTACAAAAATATCTATTCGAGAGCCAAATTTGATAAACCCGGCATCTGTACCTTGTATAACATTTTGGCCTGGTTTTGCATAATTAACTATTCTTCTGGCAACAGCTCCAGCAACCTGACGGTATAGTATTTCTCCTACATCATTGTTTGCAACAACAATGGTGGTTCTTTCATTTTCTTCAGAAGATTTTGGATGCCAAGCAACCAAAAACTTACCTGGGTGGTATTTGCTGAATTTTATTTTACCTCCAATTGGATATCTAGTTACATGTACATTTAAGGGTGACATGAAAATTGAAATTTGTTTTCTTTTATCTTTAAAGTATTCTTTTTCAAAAACTTCTTCGATAACAACTACTTTGCCATCCGCAGGAGCGATAATATGATTGGTATTAAGACTAGTATTTCTTTTGGGGTTTCTGAAAAATTGTAAGATTAGAATAAAAAACACCAACAATGTAATCATTAATAATTTTTGCAACCAATAAACGGTTACAAATTTTTCAATGAAAAAAATAGAAACAACTAAAATTAAAGCTGAGATTAATATGATTTTAAAACCTTCTTTGTGAAACATTATGTAGTTAAGAATAAATAAATATAAATAAATGGTACTGCAAAGATAATACTATCTAATCTATCTAAAAAACCACCATGCCCAGGGATAAAATTACTACTGTCTTTCAAGTGGGCTTGTCTTTTAAACATAGATTCTATTAAATCACCTAAAACACCAAATACGCTTACCAGTATGGCAATGGTGAACCATTGTACAGGTTGGATACTCAAGTAAAATTTAGAAACAATAAAACCGGCAATAAAAGTAAATAAAAATCCTCCTAAAAACCCTTCAATAGTTTTATTAGGAGAAATTCTTTCAATAAGCTTATGTTTTCCGAAATTTTTTCCGATAAGAAAAGCAAATACATCATTGCTCCAAATTAGAATAAAAATACCCAAAATTATTGAGGTATTAAATGTATGTTCAAAATTCAAATAAGGAATTTTGACCAATAAAGAAAATGGTATGATGACGTAAATGAGTGATAAAAAAATACGACCCAAGTATTGTATAGCAATTCTTCTTGAAGAAATTAAAGCAGTAATGAGTGTAAAATATAAAATGACAATAAATAGTACAATTGCTATTTTTTTTGACATTTCATCTTCGATGAGTATTAAATTATTGTTAGAAATAACTGCTAAAGAAAATGAGGTTATTGCCAAAATGTATGGGTATACACTTTTTAATCCAATGATTTTTATAAATTCATAAAGAGAAAAAATTAAAATAATGAAGAATAAACTATAAAAGTAAACGGGTCCTAAAAGTGTAGATAGAACGATTAAAACTAAATATAAAAATCCGAAAATTATTCGTTTGGTAAAGTTATTCATTTATTTAAAGGTCTTCTAACAAAAGCAAATATAGGGTTTTAGTATTTGTATTGCCATAGGTCATAAAATCTGTTTCCGCTTTATTTATAGTAAAATCTTTAATGGAGCTTATAATGGTAGGTGAATTTTTTTTAGCTCTATTTCTAATGCCAGAAATACCTTCGCGTGTATCTTTTGCAATTTGACTCGTTTTGGCTAAAACAATAAAGCTATTTGGGAGGTCTTTTAGTTTTTTATCTTTTAATTGTTTACTTGAAAACATGATACTTCCGTCATGAGATATTAAGGATTCACAACTTGTAATAAAAGGCAAACCGTTAATAATTTTATCGGTTTTTGCACTTTTTATTTTTTTTAATAAATTGTTCAACTCTTCTTCAAAGCTAATTACATTATTCCATTTATTTTCTTGAAGTATTTGAATTAAATTTGTTTCAGTTTCTTTAACATCAGAACAATATAAAAATTTACCCCCCTTGTGAATAAATTTCTGAACAAAATTTTCATCTATAGAACTATCATTCTCAGAGTCCGAAATATTTTCTTCTTCTGGAGAAGGTTTCTTTATTAATTTTAAAAACCGATTAAAAAATTTCATAATAAAAAACTATTAAGTCAAAAATACAAAAACGCTTTGATTATTCTAAAATTTCTTTAGAAATTTTACTGTCGTTTTCCATCTTTTTTATAGCCTCATTTTTTAATTCTTCTACTGTTTTTTCTTTCTTAAAAGGCCTTTCTCCAAATATGGTTTTTAAATTATCTTCAAAGATTACTTCTTTCTCAATAAGTACTTCTGCTAATTTAATTAAATCATCTTTGTGCTTTCTAAGAAGGTTTATTGCTCTTTGGTATTGGGTTTCTATAATTTTTGAAATTTCCTCATCTATTATTTGAGCGGTTCTTTCGCTATAAGGTTTTGTGAAATTATATTCTCCTTGGCCACTTGAGTCATAATATGTTAGGTTTCCAATTTTGTCATTTAAACCGTAAATACTTACAATGGCCCGAGCTTGACGAGTTACTTTCTCTAGATCATTAAGTGCTCCAGTCGAAATTTTATTGAACATTACCTTTTCGGCAGCTCTTCCACCTAAAGTAGCACATATTTCATCTAACATTTGGTCTGTTTCAACTATTTGCCTTTCTTCGGGTAAATACCAGGCGGCTCCTAAAGATTTACCTCTTGGTACGATAGTAACTTTTACTAATGGAGCGGCATGTTCTAACATCCAACTTACGGTAGCGTGACCAGCTTCATGATAGGCTATGGTTTTTCTCTCTTTTGGAGTTATAATTTTATTTTTCTTTTCTAAACCACCAATAATTCTGTCAACCGCATCTAAGAAATCTATGTGATGTACACTTTTTTTACTTTTACGCGCAGCGATTAATGCAGATTCATTACAAACATTGGCTATGTCAGCTCCAGAAAAACCTGGCGTTTGTTTTGATAAAAACTCTAAATCAACGTCTTTAGATAATTTTAATGGTTTGATATGCACTTCAAAAATTTCTTTACGTTCATTTTTATCTGGTAAATCAACATAAATTTGTCGATCAAATCTACCAGCACGCATTAAAGCTTTATCTAAAACATCGGCTCTATTTGTTGCTGCAATTACAATGACATTGGTATTGGTGCCAAAACCATCCATTTCCGTTAATAATTGGTTTAAGGTATTTTCTCTTTCGTCATTACCACCAGTCATACTGTTTTTGCCTCTGGCTCTTCCTATGGCATCAATTTCATCAATAAATATAATGGAAGGCGATTTTACAGCAGCTTGTTTAAATAAATCACGAACTCTAGAAGCTCCAACACCTACAAACATTTCAACAAAATCAGATCCTGATAACGAAAAGAAAGGAACTGCAGCTTCGCCAGCAACAGCCTTAGCCAACAAAGTTTTACCTGTTCCTGGAGGCCCAACCAATAAAGCGCCTTTTGGAATTTTACCTCCTAAAGCTGTGTATTTATCAGGGTTTTTTAAGAAATCAACAATTTCTTGAATCTCTTCTTTAGCACCTTCTAAACCAGCAACATCTTTAAATGAAGTTTTTACTTTTGTATTTTGATCAAATATTTTTGCTTTTGATTTACCAATATTAAATATTTGACCACCGGCACCACCACCAGCACCGCCAGACATACGTCGCATAAAAAATATCCAAAGACCAATAATAAAAATAAATGGTAGCCAAACTAAAAATGAATCTAAAAAGCTGGTACGTGAATCATTTTTCCAATCTAAATCAAGCGTATATTCTTTTTTAGATTTTTCTAATGAGTTCTCAAAATTTTGTAAATCACCAAAATCATAAATAAAAACAGCAGAGTTTTGATTTAAAAAAGAATTGGTTTGTTTCTTTTTGTATTTCTCTTTACTTAAAAATTCGTTTTTTATGGTAATTTGAGCGTAATCAGCATTTATAATTACAATATTATCAATGTCATTTTCATTCAAAATGGTTGTAAACTCATTTTGAGATAATTTGTTACTAGTAAGTTCAGTACTGTTAAATAGTTGAAATCCTATGATTAATGCGAAAATAATACCATATACCCAATAAAAATTAAATTTAAAGTTAAACTGCTTTAACGGATTGTTATTATTGTCGTTATTCTTTTTATTTGTTTCTTTTTTCATAAAAATATATTGTTATAAAAAGCTAAATAGTTTAAAACAAGATTTTAGTTATCAATAGTTTATCTTGTTAAGTAATAAATTAATTCATTAACTAAGTTATAAAACTATTGTTTAATAAGCATTTTGAATGTTTGTGATTTTGGCATCTCCCCATAGCCCTTCAATATTGTAAAATTCTCTTACCTGACTTTGAAAAACATGAACAACAATATTTACATAATCAAGTAAAATCCATTCTGCATTACTCTCTCCTTCAACATGCCAAGGCTTATCCTTCAATGCTTTGCTCACCTTTTTTTGAATGGAACCCGAAATTGCACTTACTTGGGTATTAGAGTTTCCATCACAAATAATAAAGTAGTCGCATACCGTATTCTCAATTTCTCTTAAATCGAGTATGGTTATATTTTCCCCTTTTACATCTTCAATCCCTTTAATTACCTCAGTTATTAAGTGATCTAAATTTGCTGTTTTTTTAGCCATTAATTTAATAAAAAATTTCTTGCAAATGTATCACATTTTTATCAATTTTGATGTTTGAAATTTGCAATTATATTATGAAACTTGTCAAACTTGATGCCATAAATTCTACAAACACTTTTTTGAAACTTTTAGCTAAAGAAGAAGGGACAAGTAATTGGACTGTTGTTACTACTGAGTATCAAACAAGGGGTAGAGGGCAAGTGGCAACTTACTGGGAGTCAGAAAGGAGTAAAAACCTAATATTTAGTATGTTAATAAAGCATTCTAATTTTCAAATTAAGCATCATTTTTATCTGAATTGTGCAATTTCTTTAGGCTTGATTCATGCTTTAAAAAAGTTTGATATAGCTCAATTAAAGGTAAAATGGCCTAACGACATTATGGCAGGAAACAAAAAGTTAGCCGGAATCTTAATTGAGAATTCATTATCAGGTAATAAAATTTATCAATCCGTAGTGGGTATTGGACTTAATATAAATCAAAAAAGATTTTCTGCAGCCTTGCCAAAGGCGGTTTCGATGACTCAAATATTAAATCAAAAACTCGATAGAAATTCAATTTTGGTTGACGTTGTTAATTATGTTAAAGAGCAAATTAATTTTCTGAAAAATAAAGAATTTGAACAATTGCAAAAAAATTATGAATCAATTTTATTTAAAAAAAACGAAACACAAATGTTTGAAGATAAAAATAAGGCTAAATTTATAGGTATTATTTTAGGTGTTTCAAATCAAGGAAAGTTAAAAGTAGAAACTGAAAATACGGGTGTAAAAGAGTATAATTTTAAAGAAATAACTTTCTTATAAAAAAACTCCATCATTTGATGAAGTTTTTTTATGAAAATATTCTATTTATTTTGAGCCTATGTTATTTATTAAAGTATCAATAAATTTTTGAAGAGGTTTTTTAACCATCATAGCTACCATTGGATTAAAACTACCATCAAAAAGTAATTGAACATCACTAGAGTTAGTTGTGTTATCTTCTATATTGGCAGTTAAGGTAAATGGAAATTTATCACTTGTTGAACCTAAAACAATTTTATTTGGTGCCAATTGTTCTTGTAATTTTAATTTAATTTCAGGCATGCCTTTTAAAGCAAATATAAAGGCGTCATCTTTTGCTTCAAATTTATCAATATTTTCGGGCATTATATATTCAAAATTTTCAACTTTAGAGAGATATTGAAATATTTCTTCACTAGATTTTTGTACAGTAACTTTAGGACTTTCTAAATTCATTTTTTTATAGATTTAAGTTTCCATTTACTTGGGTTTTTACGCCATTTTTTTAGTGTTTTAAGCTGTTTGTCGCTAATATAATTCGTGTCTAAGGCTTGTTCTAATAAATTTTCATAATTACTTAGCGTTGTCAATTCAATATTTGCCTCTTTAAAATTTTCGTTGGCAATGTCAAACCCGTAATTAAATATTGCTACCATACCTTTTACGTTGGCATTTTCTGCTTTTAATGCAAGTACAGCATTTAAACTACTTTTACCTGTGCTTATTAAGTCCTCAACAACTACTATATTTTGACCGTTATCTAAAAAACCTTCAATTTGATTTTTTCGTCCGTGTTTCTTGGGCTCCGGTCTAACATAAATAAATGGCACCCCTAATTCTTGAGCAACCAATACGCCTATAGCAATAGCACCAGTAGCTACACCTGCAATAACATCGGGTTTACCGTGTTTTTCAAGAATTATTTTTGTTAAGTTTTCACGAATATAATTTCTAATGGAAACATAGGATAAGGTAACTCTATTGTCACAATATATAGGTGATGACCAACCTGAGGCCCATGTAAAAGGGTCTTCCGGTTGTAGCTTTATTGCTTTAATTGTTAAAAGTAATTCAGCTGTTTTTTTTGCCGTATTTTTGTCGAAAATCATTTTGCAAATGTATACAATATTTAAGAATGAATCTTCAATTACTTTAACAGATAGCTTAAAAAATAAAGGTAATAAAAGCTTTTATTATTTTAATAAAGTAAATTTTAAGGACTTACTTAGGGATCTTGATGAAAAAATATTTCAAATTACTATATATCATCCTGATTTAGAATTAATGTGGCAAACATTTAAAAATAATTTCAATGTAATTGAAGCGGCTGGTGGTGTGATTAAGAATAAAAATAATGATATTCTTTTTATTCTTAGAAATGGTAAATGGGATTTGCCAAAGGGGAAAATTGAAAATAAAGAAAATACTGAGGCAGCTGCCTTACGCGAAGTTCAGGAAGAATGTGGTTTAGAAAAGGTTGCTTTAAATAATTTTATTTTGTCAACTTACCATATTTATAGTGAAAAGGGAAAAGAGATTTTAAAAATATCACATTGGTATGCAATGACAAGTAATGAAAATAGATTCATTCCCCAAATTGAAGAAGGCATTTCAGAAGTCGTATGGAAAAACAATAAACAAGTACAAAAAGCACTGCAAAACACCTACCAAAATATTATCTTATTAATTAGTGCCGGGTCTGAAATAAGTCATAATTAAAACCATTTATTTTTGTCGCTTTTTCATCTTTTTTAAATTTTTGATACTACATAGTGTATAATTTAAAAAACCAAATTTTCAAATCAAATATTTAATCGTATTTTTGCCGACTTCTAAAAAAAATCAATACAGCTAACTATGACTGAATTTATTACAAAAAGATTACCAAACGCAAAAAACGATATTTTATCTGGAATAACGGTTGCATTAGCTTTGGTACCAGAAGCAGTAGCCTTTGCTTTTGTTGCAGGAGTTGACCCCTTGGTTGGATTGTATGCTGCCTTTATGGTTGGATTAATAACAGCTATATTTGGAGGTAGACCTGGTATGATCTCCGGAGCAACGGGAGCCTTAGCCGTAGTAATGGTGAGTTTGGTTGCAAGAGGAAATGATATGGGAGACCCAAGTGAAAACCTTGGTCTTTATTACCTTTTTGCAACAGTTATTTTAATGGGTGCTATTCAAATTTTAGCCGGAGTTTTAAAGCTGGGAAAATTTGTTCGATTGATACCTCATCCTGTAATGATGGGATTTGTAAATGGTCTTGCCATTGTTATTTTCTTATCGCAATTGGGCATGTTTAAAAAAAACATAGAAGGAGAAAAAGTATGGTTACAGGGCACACAGTTGTATTTAATGACTGGTTTGGTTGCATTAACTATGTTGATGATGTGGGGATTGCCAAAATTAAAATTAACAAAAAAATTACCTGAGGCATTAATTGCCATAGTAACAGTTTCTTTACTCGCCATATTTTTAAAATTTGATGTAGCTACTGTTGGATCTTTTATTAGAGACGGTGGAGGAGAAGGATTAAAAGGTGGATTACCTATTCTACATTTAGAAACTTTTAGTAAAATCCCATTTACATGGGAAACGATTAAGTTTATATTTCCTTACGCCTTTATACTAGCAGCTATAGGTTTGATAGAATCGTTAATGACATTGAACTTAATTGATGATTTAACTGAATCTAGGGGTAATGGAAACAGAGAATGCGTTGCTCAAGGAGGCGCCAATATTATTACAGGTTTATTTGGTGGTATGGGTGGATGTGCCATGATTGGGCAGTCCATCATCAATATAAAATCTGGTGGTAGAACACGTTTATCTGGTATTGTGGCGGCTTTGATGTTGTTGGCATTTATTGTTTTTGCATCAAGTTATATAGAGCAAGTTCCTATTGCAGCATTGGTTGGTGTGATGTTTATGGTGGTTATTGGAACCTTTGCTTGGAGTAGTTTTAGAATACTGAATAAAATACCAAAAACAGATGTATTTGTATTGATTTTGGTGTCTTCATTAACAGTAATCTTTGATTTGGCTATTGCGGTCTTCGCCGGAGTTATTGTTAGTGCATTGGTGTTTTCTTGGGAAAATGCGGTTAGGATTAGAGCAAGAAAACATGTTAAAAAAGATGGGACCAAAGTTTACGAAATTTGGGGGCCATTATTTTTTGGTTCGATAAGCACTTTTAATGATAAATTTGATATAAAAAATGACCCAGATCAAATAGAGGTTGATTTTATTGAATCGAGAGTTAGTGATCATTCGGCAATTGAAGCGGTACTTAACATTGTTGAAAAATATCAAAAGGTTGGTAAAAGAATTTCCTTAAAGCATTTGAGTGAAGAGTGTAAGCAATTGTTGTATAAAAGCAATGGTAAATTTCATGAAGTAATTATTGATGCTATTGATGATCCTAGGTATCATGTAGTTGAAAATCCCGAAAAATTCAATTAAAATATAATAAAACCTTGTATTTGATTTATTAATGCGAATCAAGGATTGATAAATTAAAACCAATTAGAATTAAATAAAGGAACCATAAGGTGTTGGATTTTATGATTTATCAAGCAAAGGATAAATGATGAATTATACCTTATATATCCACTTACTACTTACCATTGATTTAGACCTAATAATTTTTTACCCAATTCATTTAATTCCGCTTTAGGATATTTTAGCTGTTCTAAATTTCTAGGGTCTCCAGGAAAAGCATAACCACTTGGAGGAATCCTGTTTTTCCATGAATTAATTCTCCAATCGACTAATTCAGAATTTTCTTCTTCACTAGGCATCATAGAAATATATTGAGCAATTCTCACTTTATCCTTCGATAGATTTGGTCGAATACCATGAGGTTGGGTGCAATTAAAAATTAATAAATCACCTGCATTCAATTTTACTTTTACGATTTGATCTTGAAATTCAGAAATATCAGGATTGAATCTATTTCTATCTTTAGGTTGACTGAGTTTCCAGGTATCATAATTTCGATAGAGAGCCGGTATACATTGGAAACCTCCCATGTCTTTGTCATTTTGGTCAGCTAAAGCGAGTACTCCCTGTACATTTTGTGGTTTTGTTTCGGGATCATAATCCCAATGAATGAAACCCTTATATTCATATCCTGGCCTAATAGGAAAATTTAAATTTGCACGATCGATGGTAACCCATAATTTTTCTGTTCCCCATACATCCACAAATGCGTCATACACTTTTTGCATTTGACGGTTATTCCATAAGATTTGGTTATTGTAAACCTCAACCATACCAGTTCCTGCCAATTCTTTCATTTCAATTTCCGCCCTAGCTTCACTGTACCAGGTTGAGGGGTCATTCTGATCTTTTTCCTCAAACTCCCATAAAAAATTGGCGGTTTCCTCAGCTTGTTTTTTTGAAATAGCATTCTTGATAACAATATAACCTTCATGCTTCCAGAATTTCCAATCCTCTTCAGATAGTACTTTTAAAGGCTTATTATTGGAGCGGTCATTGAATTTCAACTCACTGCTAGTTGCAGTTGATGGATTGCCTGGAATTTTTTTATGATTTTTATTGGGGCTTTCCTTTTTCAATGAATTGTCATAAGCTGTTCTCATAAATTAATATTTAAAAGGTTGATAAATTATATTTACAAAATTAAAGGCACTGATGCATGTATGCTACCTCAATTTCAACAATTAATTGAACTATTTTAACATAAAAATGAATTATATAATTGCATAATGTATATTTTGTGTAATTTAGATTTATGAAATCTAAATTAGAAGAAATTGCACCACCAGCAGGAAGTTCCTTTTCCGTTTCTCTAAACCCTAAAATGAGTGATTTATTTTTCTGGCATTTTCATCCGGAATTTGAATTGGTATTTATAAAAGGTGCAGATAATAACAGGCATGTTGGGAGTCATTTATCTCGATTTAAAAACAGTGACCTAGTTTTGATAGGATCTTTTATTCCACATCTTAATTTTGATTATGGTCTAAAAGGGGATTACGAAAAAATTGTCATCCATATTCGTCCGGATTTTCTTGAAAAAGAACACATAAGAACTCCAGAATTTGAAAATATAAGTGAAATTTTAAAATTTTCTCAACATGGAATTGCCTTTGGGGAACGAACAAAAAACCTTATGGCAGAGCGTCTTTTTAATTTACCAAATCTATCTAATTTTGATCAATTTTTAGAATTGCTCAGAATATTAAATGACTTGATGAAATCTAATGATAAGGAACTATTGCACGATCAGCCTGTTAAAAATCAATATACGCTTAAAGATCACCTACGTTTAAAGACCATTTATCAATTTATTGACTCCCATTATCAAGAAAAAATTAGTGTCAATCAAATAGGGGGGCTGGTTCATTTGTCAGATGCTTCATTTTGTAGGTATTTTAAAAAAATGACCAAACTTACATTTACTACTTTTGTCAACCATTATAGAATAGAAAAAGCTAAAAAACTTTTGCTAATGGATAAAAATGTAACTGAAACCTGTTATTCATGTGGTTTTGGAAGCTTGTCTTATTTCAATAGGATATTCAAAAAAATAATAGGAATGAATCCACAGGCATTTAAAAAAGCACATTTGGTTTGAACCTCCTTCTCAGCCTCTGGCGGATTAGACGGACGTGAAGATCCGGTTTAACCTCTATAACAGCAGGTTGGCTCACCGACCCTTGGATCGGAAAATCAGATTGTTTATATTAAAAAATATATTTAATACTTCATCTGTTTACGACTAGATAGTTTATTTATCATTGCATCAGAATTTTATAATTGATATTTTAAAACTCCGGTCTCTTGCATACAAGCTTTCATTTCTTGATAGGTGCGTTCTATGTCGTTATCAAGACCTATTGAAAAACGGATCAATCCATCTGTTAAACCCATCTCTTTTTGTTCGTCTGCCGGAATTTCAGAAGATGTTGCCGTACCTGGTGCATTGAATAAAGTCTTATAAAAACCTAAACTAACCGCCAAATAACCAAGGTTGCGTTTTTGCATTAATTCCATTAGTTCATCTGCTTTTCCCAATGAACCAGCATCGAAGGATAGCATACCGCCATAACCAAACTCTTTGTTAAAGAAACTTGTGAATAATTTATGTTGTGGGTGACTTTTTAAACCGGGATAAATTATTTTTAATCCATCTAATTCAAATTTTTTAGCAAGGTACATGGCATTTTCGCTGTGTTTTTTCATACGAATATGCAGTGTTCTAATATTTTTTAAAACACTTGAAGCCCTTAAGCTATCCATAACAGGACCCAATAACATACTAGCTCCATCGTTTACATTACGTAAACTATCAATAAATTCATTGGTGCCGCAAATAACACCACCAACAGTGTCACTTGACCCGTTTATAAATTTTGTTAAACTGTGAATAACTACATCAGCGCCTAATTTTGCAGGTGATATTTGAAGTGGTGAAAAAGTATTGTCTATCACCAATTTTAAGTCGTATTTTTTTGCCAATCTTGCTAAGCCATTAATATCAGCAATTTCTAAAAGTGGATTACTCACACTTTCACAGTATATTACTTTGGTGGTTTTAAGGATAGCAGCTTCAACTTTTTCTAATGATGTGATATCAACAAACGCACTTGAAATTCCAAATTTTGGGGCAAAATTCTTTAAAAAGGCATAAGTACCACCATAAATAGTTCTTGAAGAAACAATATGATCTCCCGCATTGCAAATTTGCATTAAGGTTGGGGTAATTGCTCCCATACCTGATGCGGTAACGTTTGCCGACTCAGTTCCTTCCATAGCGGCAAGGGCCTGACCTAGATATAGGTTGGTTGGACTAGAATGGCGAGAATATAAATAACAGCCTTCTAAATTACCTTCAAAAGTATCCATCATTGATTTTGCGGCTAAAAACGTATAAGTAGATGAATCGGAAATAGAAGGGTTTACTCCTCCATACTCTCCAAAATATTGTAAGTCTTGTATTTTATCTGCTGGTTTGAAATTCATAATTGAATATTTAAAAATTGTAATATTACAAGGCAAAATTATATTTATATAGAGTAATAATCAATATAAATTGGTTAAAACAGAAAAAATAATTACTATAATTAGAAAATTTAGTTAATTATTCATAATTTGACCAATGAGATTAATATAATTAGAAAATTTACCTTATGATATTTGATAAAATTGATAAAAAATTACTTTATTTTTTACAAAAAGATAGTAAAATGACTACCAAAGCATTGTCTGTGTACTTAAATCTTTCCGCAACAGCGGTATATGAAAGAATCAAAAAATTAGAAAGAAATGGAGTTATTGAAAAATACATAGCTTTAATTAATAAAGAAAAAATAGAAAAATCATTTGTTGTTTTCTGTCAAATAAAATTAGTGCAGCATAAAAACACTTATGTTAAAAAATTTGAAAGAGAAGTAATTAAATTTAATGAGGTATTGGAGTGTTATAATATTAGTGGTGATTATGATTATTTTTTAAAAGTAGTTGTGAAAAATATGGATGCATATCATAATTTTTTGAATGATAAACTCACCACTTTAGATCATATAAGCAGTGCGCACAGTACGTTTATTATGAATGAAGTAAAACACACTTTGGCTGTTAACATATGAGAAGACGATTTAAAAAATAGGTTGAAGACATAGCAGATTTACTTTTAGAAAATCTAGTATTGGGTTGATGGTTTTAATCATGCACAACTAATCTGTAGAGATTGACATTGTGTATAAAATAAAAAGAGTCCAATTTATTATAAATTGGACTCTTATATTCTATTTGATATCAACTTATTTATTAGCTTCAACTTCTATTGATATTTCCATATCGTCATAGATAAATTTATCGGCCAAATTTTCAAAAAATGATTTTGATTTGTATTTGATATTCCATTTTGAGCGATCAATTTTGAAATTATCGCTTTTAAAAGTTAATTTGTTATTTGTAATATTAACACTTGTTAAAAACGAAACAGGATTTGTAATTTCTTTGATAGTCAAATTACCCTTTATTAAAGTTTGATCGCCTTTTACTTCAACTTCTGTTATTTTAAAATTCGCTATAGGATGTTTTTCAACACCAAAAAAATCATCACTTTTAAGGTGTTTAACCAATTTGGCATTGTATTCATTATCGGCAGGCATATCTAGATTAACAATACTGTTCATATTTATATTAAACTCCCCTCCAGTAATTTGATTGTTATTAACTTTAAAATGGCCATCGGAAATCATGATTGTTCCGTAATGCTCTCCTGTAGGTTTAAACCCTTTCCAGTTTATTTTAGAATTAGATGTATTTGCTTTATACTCATTTTGTGCTTGAATTGTAAATGAAAACAGTATTAAAACCAGACTTATTATTTTTGAAATATTTTTTATCATAATCGTTTTTTTTTATAATTAAAATTAATTGTGTTTACAAATGTTAAATGTTTTTGATTTATTGTTAAATTATTAGTGAGTAGTGTTATTCTTTTTAAATTTATCAAATTGAGAGTCTTCTTCTTTCTTAGGCCAGCTATTATTGCTTGTGTCTACATCGGCGGTTATTTGATTAGGATCAATATTGATTTCTTTGATTTCTTTATCTGAAGCAAAAACCTTTTTAATTTCTTTATCATTAAATCTCCATACTTCAGCAGGATAGTATTTGTTTTCTCTGCTTCCATCTGTAAAGACATATTCTACCAAAATGGGCATTACCAAACCTCCTGGCTTTTCAAATATAATTTCGTAAAAATATTTGGTGTCTTTTAATGTTTTGCGTTCTTCTGTAGAATAATTATCAGCCAAGTATTCACTTAAAAAAGCAATATCATTTACCGGATTTTTTACTTTAGACATATCAGCTTGGTATTCATCACTCTCCGTATTAATTAAAAACAAATTTTCTCCAAAATCTTCTACCTCCATACCGTAGGCTTTTGCCATTTTTTTAGCTCTTTCAGTAGGCTTATCAGTAACAACATATTTTTTAACATCTTTAACTCCTATATCGTTATATTCTGTAGTGTAAAACCAACCTCTCCAAAACCAGTCTAGGTCAGTACCTGATGCATCTTCCATAGTTCTAAAGAAATCTGCTGGAGTTGGATGTTTAAATTTCCATCTATTGGCATAGGTTGCAAATGCCTTATCAAAAAGGTCGTGACCAAGAATAACTTCTCGTAACATGTATAATCCAGCGGCTGGTTTTGAATATGCATTAGGTCCGCTTTGAAAAACATTATCGTGTTGGGTCATTATTGGAGCAATTCTACTTTGGTTCCCACTCATATATCTTACCACATTTTTAGGATAAGCTCTTGAAGGAAATCCAGGCTCTAAATGTTGTTCTGCCAACATTTGGGTAAAGGTATTTAATCCTTCATCCATCCATCCCCATTGGCGTTCGTCAGAATTAATAATCATTGGAAACCAATTATGTCCAACTTCATGAATAATAACTCCAATCATACCATTTCTTGTTCTTAGCGAATAGGTTCCGTCTTCTTTTGGTCTTCCAAAATTCCAACAAATCATAGGATATTCCATTCCTTGTTGTTTGGCATGAACAGAAATAGCTTTATGGTAAGGATAATCAAAAAGGTGTTTTGAATACGTTTCTAAAGTAGCAATAACCGCTTTAGTTGAATATTCTTCCCAAAGAGGATTACCTTCTTTAGGATACATTGAGATTGCCATAACAGATCTGTCACCTATTTTTACAGCTTGTGCGTCTAAAATATATTTACGAGAACTTGCAAAAGCAAAATCACGAACATTTTTCGCTTTCAATTTCCAAGTTTTTGTTTTTTTAGAAAAATCTTTTTCATTTTTTTCAGCTTCTTCTTGCGTTACAATAATAACTGGTTTGTCAAATGATTTTTTCGCTTGTTCGTATCTTTTCCATTGCTTGGATGTTAGCATATCTTTTCGGTTGGTTATAACTCCGGTTCCATCTAAAATATGATCAGCAGGTGTTGTAATATTTACTTCATAATCTCCAAAAACCAAAGCAAATTCTCCACGTCCTAGAAATTGTAAATTTTGCCACCCTTCAACATCATTATATACTGCCATTCTTGGAAAAAATTGGGCAATTACATAGGTGTTGTTACCATCTTTTTCAAAATGTTCGAATCCAGATCGAGATCTGTCAGTGGTGTGATTAGGAATATTATACCACCATTTTATTTTAAATGATGTTTTCTCACCCGATTTTAAAACATGGGGTAAATCAATACGCATCATGGTATTATTAATGGTGTGGGATAAATCCTTACCATGGAGATCTTTTACATAATCTAGTTTAAACCCACCATCAAAAGGTTTTCCTAAAAATGTTTCTGTAAATTTTTTAGGGTTATAAAATACGTTTGGCCCACCTGCTTTCACATCATTGGTAATTGCATCTGCCGCTCTAATATTTTGATCTAATTGCACCCATAGGTATTCAAGATCATCTGGTGAGTTGTTGTAATAAGTAACAGTTTCTTCACCGTAAAGTTTTTGATTTTTATCATCTAGAATGATATCCATTTTGTAATCGGCCTGTTGTTGGTAGTATTCATGACCAGGAGCACCAGATGCTGTTCGGTAAGAATTTGGTGTGGCAAGTTCTTGTTTTAATTGTTTGAACTTACTAATGTTATAATGACCTCCTTCTTTCACTTCTTTATTGTTTTCTTGGGCAATTGATGCTAAAGAAATTAATAAAAAACTAAATAAAAATGTAATTTTTTTCATTTTGAATGTTGTTGTTTAAATTGAATTTTCGAAAATAATATAAATAATATAAAAGTTAGGGCTAGTTAAAATTTTAACATTTCTTTATCATTAGCTTTGATTAATATAAATGTTTTTTTAAGGTTGTTGATGTCTAGTTTGATGTAATTTTCCTGATCTTCAAATGTTTCCATAAGCATATTATTTTGAACTTGAAATTGGTTTATTTGTTCGATTCCATTTATTTCTAAATAAAAATATACCACATCATTTTCATATTCTTTTCCTAAATAATTACTCAATTTTTCTTCTCCATTGATATGAA
This sequence comes from Flavobacteriaceae bacterium, assembly GCA_021647985.1. Classification (GTDB taxonomy): domain Bacteria; phylum Bacteroidota; class Bacteroidia; order Flavobacteriales; family Flavobacteriaceae; genus Lutimonas. The sequence goes on from JAKITQ010000002.1 coordinate 121,429, forward strand.
TTTTAAATCTTTGCTTTATATATTTTTCTAGATAAAAATCTGATTTTTTATTTTCTTGTTTGGTAGCCAATTCAAAAGGGATATTATATCTACTTTGCAGTGTGTTTTCAATATCGTCAATAAAAAATCGCATGGTAATTTGAACCGATTTTTTACTTGCTTTAAAGTCAATTTTAGTTAAAGAGATGTAGTATTTATGTACAGAAAAAGCAAATAAAGGAATAATTAAAAATAATAATAATTTTTTATTGAATCTCATTTTAAATTAGGGTATTAAATTTCGTAGTTTGAATGCAAAAGTAATATAAGCTATAGAATAGAAATCTAAAAAAAAGTTAAACTTGGATCATATAAAGAATAAAATATCTTTTCAAGATATCTTTTAACTTTAATTGTATGTTATATTTTGGTATGACATTGATTTACAGTTAGTTGTTTCGCAGTGTTTAGGTGTATTAACTTATTGATACTCAAATATATAATTCAACATTACACGAAGTGTTGTAACTTTATACCTAATAGTAAAATTTTAAAACTGTGAAAAGTTATGCTGACATTATACAATATCTTAAGAAAGATAAAATACTTTACCGAGCTATAGGTCAATATAGCGAAGAGATAAAACCCGAATACGATATCGACATTTATTTTTCATTAATACAGTCTATAGTTTCACAACAATTATCCACGAAAGTGGCTCGCATTATTTTTAATCGATTAATCGACCTATTTGTTGATAGGTATCCAAAATCAGATCAACTTTTAGTTACAGAACATGAAATTTTACGTGGTATTGGATTGTCAAACAACAAAGCAAACTATATAAAAAATGTAGCTGAATTCTCTTTGCAAAATGATATTACTTTTGATTATTTAAATGTAAAAACGGATAATGAAATTATTGAGTATTTGACCCAAATTAAAGGAGTAGGGAAGTGGACAGTGCAAATGATATTGATGTTTCCAATGGATCGGCCAAATGTATTTCCGGTAGATGATTTGGGAATTCAAAATGGTATGAAAAGATTGTATAAAATTGATTTAGAAAAAAAAGAACTAAAATTAAAACTTAATGAAATTGCAGCACAGTGGCACCCCTATAAAACTTTGGCAAGTAAATATATTTGGAAAATAGGGGATTAGAGTATATAAAGTAAAAGCACGATTAGTTGTATTATTTAATACTGCTTAAGTAAGCTTCTTTATTTTGAATTAATAAATCAACTACTTCTAAATAACGTTCTTTTTCAAAAATAAACACTATACCTTTTGGGATACTAAAAAAGATTAAACCATCAATATGCTCTTTAGAAACTTGTAAAGTGTTTATAAAGAAATCATCTGTAAAATGATTTCTTATTATTTGCACATTTACTTTGTTGTCTAGCAATATACTATCTTCGTCCAAACGTTTTTGTAATACTTTTAACTTTTTCATGTCACCCGATATCAACCCATATAACTGGTTTACCATGCCTCCTTTATTATAAAAATTAATTTTTCTTTCTGTTGGCTTTAAAGGTATTTTATCGGCATTAGGTAAGCCTAATTTTTTTGCCATATTTTGAACAACAACCTCTTCTAGCTCATTAGTTTTTTGAGCCAAATTAATTTCTATTACTTTTTTTTGAATGTGGATTTTATTTATTGTAATTTGTTTTGTTTTGTATTGAATATTAGAAAATTGAAGTTCATCATTTTCTCTAACAAAAATTTGGAATTTTCCAACTTTATTACTTACAGTACCTTTGTATGTAGATTTGTTTACAACATTTACATTGTCAATGGTTAAAGAATCGCTAAATATTATTCCGTGTAAAAGAATGCGTTCATTTTGAGAATACATTTGAAATGTAGCAACAAAAAATATTAAAAAATAGAACTGTTTCATCAATCGTTTTTAAATGATTTACTTTCATTTATAAAAATATCTACCATGTCAAGATATCGTTTTTTGTTGAACAAAAAAATAATATTTTCAGGTATGCAATAGTTGATAAATGCGTTGATATTTTCTTGCTCAATCTTTAATGTGTTTATAAAAAAAACATCATTATAATGATCTCTAATCTCAAGTATATAATTTTGATTTATTTCATCTCTTTTATCCTTATCCAACAATGATTTTAATTTTCTATCTCTTTTTCGGTTACCCGAAATAATATTGTATATATCATCTATACCACCTCCTTTTAGGGTAATAAATGGGATACCATTAAGAATAGGGCTCAGTAATAACGCATCTAAAAATACCATGGGAGTGCTTTTTTGACTATAAGCATTTAGATTTCTTTCCAATTTATTGAGCGGCTTTTTATCTGCATTTGGTAAGCTTAAGGATTTTGCCATGTTTTGTGGATATTGAATTACAATTTCATTTAATATATTGGTTTTTTGAAATATATTAATAGATATAAAATTATTTGAAAGATGTTTTTTGTTAATAAATATTATTTTATTATTGAATTGGATATTAGTAAATTTTAAGATGTCATTAACCTTTACTTCAATTTTAAAATTACCATATTTATTTGTTATTACCCCTTTTCTGGATGTTTGATTAATAACATGTACGTTTTCTACGTTTGTGGTGTCATTGTGTACATTACCCAAAATGTTATATCTTATATCTTGTGCAGATAAATGCAAACATGTAAAGAATAGTATGATGCAGGCGTATTTCATTAGCGATTTTTAAATGACTTACTTTCGGATAAAAAAACATCTACCATATCAAGATATCGTTTTTTGTTGAACAAAAAAATAATATTTTCAGGTATGCAATAGTTGATAAATGCGTTGATATTTTCTTGCTCAATCTTTAATGTGTTTATAAAAAAAACATCTTTAAAATGATCTCTAATTTCAAGTATATAATTTTGATTTATTTCATCTTTTTGATCCTTATCCAACATTGATTTTAATTTTCTATCTTTTTTTCTATTGCCTGAAATTATATTATAAAGATCATCAATACCTCCACTTTGTCCTATTAACATTGCCAATATTACAATTGGAACAGGTTCTTGGCTATAATAGTTTAAATTTCTTTCTAACTTATTTAAAGGTTTTTTACTGGCATTTGGTAAGCCAAGTTTAATTGCCATATTTTGTACAACAACTTCGGGTAAGTTATTAGTTTTTGGAAGTAATTTAATTTCAAGACTTTTAGTTAGTAAATGCTTATTTTTGATGATCACCCATTTTGTTTTGTGTTGCATATTTGAAAAACTAAGTGTATCGTTTAATTTTACAATAATTTTAAAGACTCCATTTTGATTAGTTACAGTACCTTTTTGGGTTGTTTTATTAAAAACATTAATGTTTTCAAGCGGAATAGAATCATTACTAATTATTCCGTGTAATATAACTTGCCTCTTTTGAGCAGATATGTTTAGGGTTAGAAATAATAAAAGGATGGAGTAAAGTGGATTCATTATTCAAAGAAACAATTCTATAACCTTAAAACTTATTAAAAGAGTGATAAACTTTTGTTAAAGAGATAGTTTGATTAATTTTGTAAAAAGAAATTCAGATGAAAAAAATGCTTATTGCAAGTACTTCTACAATATTTGGTAGTGCATATTTAGAGTATATTTTAACAGATTTAGCTTTATTTTTTAAAGGAGTAGATGAAATTCTATTTATACCTTATGCCAGGCCAGGTGGTATTTCTCATGAGGATTATACAAAAATTGCAGATAGCGCTTTTCGTAAAATTGGAATTTCAGTAAAAGGCATTCATGAATTTGGAGACCCTATAAAAGCGGTACAAAGTAGCAAAGCAATTTTCACTGGTGGTGGCAATACTTTTGTTTTGGTAAATGCCTTACATCAAAACAGATTAATGCCTGTAATAAAAAAAGCAGTTGAAAGTGACACCTTGTATTTAGGTACGAGCGCTGGAAGCAATATTACCGGTGTAAATATGAAAACAACCAATGATATGCCTATAGTGTATCCACCAAGTTTTGAAACTTTGGGCTTGATACCTTTTAATTTAAACCCACATTATTTAGATCCAGACCCTAATTCAAAGCACAAAGGTGAGACTAGAGAAACACGTATAAAAGAATTTCTTACTTTTAATAACATTCCTGTTTTAGGCCTTCGTGAAGGTAGTTGGCTTGAGGTAAATGGAGAAAATATATCATTAAAAGGAAAATTAACCGCAAGGTTATTCCTTAAAAACGAAATTGCTAAAGAGTTAACTCCTGGAATTTTAAAGATTTAAGTTATTTCCCTTTTGGGGAATGGTAAGGTTAAGGGCACCTCTATTAATTCATTTCTTTCAAAAAACAAAGAGAATAAATGAGGTGCGAGACATATTTTTTATGGAATAGCCTTAGCTATTTCAATAAAAAATTGCCGAAGCAGATTGTTTGTTATCTTTGTTCCCTAAAGGGTTTCCATAGCTTTCCATATACTGCCCTAAATTTTATTACATTATCTCGGTAGTGTTTCAAAAATTTATATTGTCTATGAAAAGCTATGAAAATTTTGACGTGAATGAATTAATAGAGGTGCCCTTAATATTGGTAAACAATAGCATTGATATGCATACCAGCTCCAACAGAAGCTAAAATAATAGTATCGCCCTCATTTATTTGATGACCTTCTAAATTGTTTTTTAATATAAGATCTAATAATGTAGGTACAGTTGCAACCGAGCTGTTACCAAGATTTTTAATACTCATAGGCATAATATCTTTAGGAACATTGGTTTTGCACAAACGATAAAAGCGTTTGATTATGGCTTCATCCATTTTTTCATTGGCTTGATGAATCAATATTTTGTTTATTTGGTCAATAGGAATTCCACTTTTGTCTAAAGCCTGTTTCATGGCGTTAGGAACATTGTTTAAAGCAAATTCGTAAATTTTACGCCCGTACATCTTAATATATCTTGTGTTGATATTCGGAATGGTTTTATTAGATTCGCCAAAGAACAAATAATTGGCTTCATCAAAAGTAAAAGATTGCGATGCAAAACTGATAATTCCTTTTGTATTATTTTCGCTTTTTTCAAGTATACAAGCTCCAGCACCATCTGCATAAATCATAGAATCTCTATCGTGTGGGTCTACAACCCTTGAAAGCGTTTCACCTGCAATAATTAAACACTTTTTTGCAATACCGGCTTGAATATAATTATCGGCTTGAATAACACCTTGCACCCATCCTGGGCATCCGTAAATTATATCATAAGCAACACAATCTGGATTTTTAATTTTTAAAAAGTGTTTTACTCTGGCAGCCAAACTGGGTAAGCAATCTGATTGGGTATCGTTATGGCGAATATCACCATAATTATGTGCGTAAATTATTTGATCAATTTCTTCTGGATTAACTTTGGCGTCATCAATAGCTTTTTGAGCGGCAATTGCACCCATATTACTGTTGTTAAGCTCGGGTTCTAAGTAACGACGTTCTTCAATACCAGTGATTGCTCTAAATTTTTCAATGATAATTTCGTTAGAAGACGGAATTGTTTCTTTTTTCTCTGAGTAAAATTCTTCATTTAAAAAATCAGAATTTTTTTTAATTATTTTAGGTATATAACTTCCCGTTCCTGTAATTATTGATCTCATAATTAATGTTTTCCAAAAATAGTGATATAAAGTTCGGTATTAATAATAATAAACCCGTTTTAATGTAATTTCACCAATTATAATTATAATTTTTATAAAATTTCTAATGTAAATAAGAAAGAGCAAATATAGATTATATTTTAGATTGAAGCTTATGAATTTAGTGTTTTTATTTTCATTATTGTTGCTATAGAAAGCGCTCTTGTTTTAATGGTATGGGCATTGTTGCCCTTAAAATTTTCATCAACAGATTGATTAAAGAGTTTTAGCCAAAGGTCAAAATGCTTTTTAGAAAATGGTTTTTTTTGATGTAATTGCACATGAGGCTGCATCGCATTCTTATTATATGTTCCAGAGTAAAATAAGATATTATCCCAAAAATCTACCAAAGTATTTATATGTTTTTTTAAAGTATTTGTATTTTTAAATTTTTCAAAAAAATGAATTAGATCCTCATTATTAAGTAGTTTGATGTAAAATTCACTAACAATAAGATGTAGATCTTCACGATTGATTATATCGGGTTTCATATTTATAATAAAGTATTATCAAAAGTTAGTGGAAGTAAATCTTTAATAGAGTCTGATTGGATAATATTACCTGTTTCACCTGTAAAATAAATAGTAATATTTGAACCTTGGTTTAATTCATATTCCGATAAGGATTGTCGGCAGGCCCCACAAGGAGAAACCGGTTTATCCACAATCTTTTTTGAAGAATTCGCAGAAATAAATATTTTTAAAACCTTTGTTTTAGGCCATTGTGCAGCTGCGGTCCAAATAGCAACTCTTTCCGCGCACATACCTGAAGGATACGCGGCATTTTCTTGATTGTTACCTAAAACAATTTTGCCATTTTCTAATAATATGGAAACACCAACACAAAAATTAGAGTATGGTGCATAAGCTTTGTCTCGGGCTTCAATTGCTTTGTTTAGCAATTCTTGGTCTTGTTTTGTAAGCTCAGTATTGGTATGAAAAATTGTAAACTTTGAAGTGATTTTAAGTTCTGTCATTTGGTTTAAAAATAGTCATATACATCACCTAAGTTAATGGATAACGAAAAACGTAAGGTACTTTCTAACGGATTGTTAACATCTGATGCATTGATTAAATAAGATAAATCTAAAGTACTACTTCTAAATCTAAATCCGGCACCCATTGTAAAAAATTGCCTATTTCCTTTGTTAGGACTTTCATGAAAGTAACCCGCTCTTAATGCAAAAACTTGGTTGTACATATACTCTGTACTTACACCCCAGGTAACTTCTTCTAGCTCTTCTTCAAAGCCTCTAGGTGCATCATAAAATGACTGAAACATACCTTGTAAAAAACCAACATCCGCTTGCCTATATGGAGGTTCACCATCACCTCCTATAGAAATACTTGGCGTTGGAACTAATAATTTGCTAAATTCAACATTTGCCGTTATGGTATTTACATTGTCTAATATAAAATCAAATCCACCGCCAAGTTTTAAGTTAGTTGGGATAAAACTTTCTTCAGCCCCTACAACCAATTCAACTTTAGGGCCCATATTTGAGATATTAAATCCACCGCGCCATTTACCATTAAAATCACCGTAATTTTGTTCATTACCTTGGTAATAACCTGATAAATCTACAGCAAAGGTATTTACTGTTTGAATAAAGTCTGATTGATTAATTCTTATGGATAAGTTTGAATTAATATATCTTAGGCCAACAGCCATAGAAAAATTTTCACTTAATTTCATTGAATAGGCACCTGATACAGCAAATTCATTTGGATTTTCTGTGCCTATTGGTTGTCCTATATCATCTGTAAGATCAATAGTGCCAAGTGAAAAATAAGTTATACCAGCACTCCAAGCACTTTTCTCATTGATACGGTTTGTAACCAAGGCACTTGTTAAACTCACATCATTGGTTAAATTTCTCAACCAAGGAGTATAGTTTATTGCAATTTGCCATTCAGAACTTGCAAAGGCATTTTGTGCCGCATTGTAAAATTGTGAGTTTGCATCGGGTGAAGTTGCTACACCCATATCTCCCATACCTCCACCTCTTGCATCAGGAGCAATTAATAAAAAAGGAGCAGCTGTAGTAATAGGGTTTAAATCGTCTTGTGCAAAAGCACTTCCAAATCCTATTATTAGTGTAATGATAACTAGACTTAATTTTTTCATTGTCTTATTTGTTGGGGTTAAACCTTTAGTTATTGCAGAATAACTAATTTTTCAAATTTTTCCGCTTTTGCATTAGATAATAATGATTTTACCTGAAGTTTGTATACATAAACACCCTTACCAATTTTATTGCCAAAATCATCTAGACCGTTCCAAGAAATTTCTCTTGAAAGAAGTCCACCTGATTGGACAGATTGATTAAGGGTTTTAATAAGTTTACCTGAAACCGTAAATATTTGAACCTGCACTTCTAAAGTTTCATTTGGTTTGTTGTGATTGAACCAAAATTCAGTGTAATTTACAAACGGATTCGGGTAATTCAATACATTACTTAAAATTAAGTCACTATCATTTACTACAATAAAACTCAACGTAGATTCTGACGGATTATTGTATGTATCCCAAGATTTAAAATTTAAAGTATGTAATCCGGGCTTTAAGTTTCTCAAAGGGAATTTTACTGTTCCCTTTTTAAAATTATTTAGCTCAGTTTCATAATAATCATTTAAGACTATTGGGTTGGCATTATCGTTATCTAAAATGGCTATAATGTCATGATCAACAGCTGTAATTGAGGTGTTAATACCTGATTCATCTTCTAGAAGTGCAAGTAATATGGGCGATTCATTTGTATTCCCTCCATCAATAAAAGACTCATCATTCATAAATAATTTAATAATTGGCCCTTCAGTATCCGAAGGCGCATTGGTATTTATTCCTCCAATGGTTATTTCAAAATTTGAACCCGATCTATCTGTGAAATTGTCTTCGGCATAAAAGCTAATTTTCGCTTTTCCAAAAGCAATTCTTATATCTTTTGGAACGATAAATTCAAAATTAAATTTACCATTTTCAATAGAAGCTCTCCCTCTAAAAATTTTACTTTCAATAGACGTGAATTCCATTTTTTTACCAAAATTATCATTGTCCAATGTTGTTTTATTTAAAGCCTTGTCATAGATAGTAGCGGTTAAAGTGCCATTATAATCGGTTAAAATATTATTATTTAAGTCGGTAACAATCCCTTCTATTTTGGTGAGTGACAAGGCTTTGAGTGTGTCTTTAGCTTGCAAAACATCTTTGTCATTCATTTTGGTTATTAAAATGTTGGGTTTGGGTTGAGAAAGTTTCATGGCTGGATCACCAAAATTGTATACAAAAAATCGTTGGATGGTTCTAAAATCATGTTTGGTATACATCGTCGCTTCTGCAATCGAATAATCTTTATTTTGAAAATCGAAAAGATTTTCAATAAGCTTGGTATTAAAGGATTGGCCTACGCTTAAAAAAATCTCTCTAGTTGTAGAGATCATATTCGTGGCTCCACCATTTTTATTTAAAAAAGTAAATTCACCGGCTGTAGGTCGAATAGGATTATCAAACCTAGAATATTCACATGTTACTGTTATAAATAAAGGAAGCGTATTATAATTGTTCCAGCTTTT
>JAKITQ010000003.1 GCA_021647985.1 Flavobacteriaceae bacterium
GTATTTTTGTTTTACATTTTAACACCTTTTATAACTCCAGCATTACCAGAAAGTAGATTGCAAATGTTATATTTTTACATCACCATTATACTTGCAATGGCTATAGGTAGGTTATTGTACATTGGGTTAATACATTCTCCAAAATTTAAAAAATCGGTAATTGTAATAGCAGACGGAAATAGGATAACCGAAATAGCAGACGGACTAACAAAAGCAGATGGCAATTATAAAATAAAATACTATTTAAGTACTACGAAATCTGGAAACCCTAAAACAGATTTAAAAGAACTTTTTGAAAGTAACTTATTAAAAGTAGTACAAGAAGAAGGAATACACGAAATAGTAGTAACGGAAAATTCAAAATTTTCATCATCAGAACTATATAATAGCTTACTTACCCTTTTTAATTTAGGCTACAATATTAAAGATTATTCAGAAGTGTACGAAGAGTTAACAGGAAAAGTATTTGTGAGTTTTACAGATGCGGAGTTATATAAACAATTTCCGTTTAGTAAGTACAATAATAAACCATTGTATTTAGTGTATCAACGTGTTTTTGATATTTTAATTAGTAGCATAGGGTTATTTGTTTTGATGGTTTTACTACCATTTATATTTGTTTTAAATTTAAAAACTATTGAAAATCTCTTTAACTTATTTAAGTGTATATACCTTGTATGTCGTTCTAGGCTTAACTGTTTTGGTAGCACACATTAGTTGTAAAACAAATACGAACGATAAGGTTACAGTACATGATATTTTGGTAGATAGTACAACAGTTTGCCTTCAAAATGCCAAAAATAATAAGCTAAAACTAAAAAAGAGAATAGAATTTTTATACAAGGCCTATGTTGATAATAAGAGTCAAAAGAATGATTCTATTAAGAATAGTAATTTATTGAAAATTGCATTTCAATTATATAATTTTAAGGATACCATCTTTTATAAAAAGATAAATAAAGAAGCACAAGATTTATCTTTACAAATTAAAGACACCTTAGCATTGGCGGAAACCTATTGGAATGATGCTATCCTTTATTCTGATAATGAAAAAATGGACCTTACTTTTTATAACTATTTTCAGGCCTATAAAAATTACGAGAGTGTTAATAATGAGTATTATGCTGCTAAGATGATGTATAATATGGGTTTTATTCAGTCACAGATTAAAGATTATACAGGAAGTGAAATTTCTACTTTTAAAGCCATTCAAAAATTTAATAAATTAGATAGAAACCTTAATTTATACAGGAGTTATAAGCTGTTAGGATCTGTTTTTAGAGATCTTGAAGAATACGAAAAAGCCTTGTTTTATCATAAAAAAGCTTTAACATATATAGAAAATATCAAAAATAATCAAATTTATATTGAAGGCAGTTTAAATGATATCGGTTTGGTTTATCAAAAAAAAGGTGACTATAAAAAAGCTATTGAGTATTTTCAAAAGGTATTAATAAATAAAGATCTTAAACACAATAATGTATGGCATTACGCTAGAATCATTGACAATATTGCTTACACTAACTTTCTAAGCGGAGATACAATAGATGTATTATTAAACTTTAAAAATGCGTTAACCATTAAAGATAGTTTAGGAAATATACCAGGTAGAATAGTTAGTAAATTGCATTTGGCAGAATTTTATGCAGCAAGGGGAGATACCATAACTGCAGTTAACAATGCTAAGGAATCTAATAAATTGGCTATGCAATTAAATAATAATAGAGATGTATTAAAGTCTTTGTTATTACTTTCTAAAATTGACAAGGATGGTTCAAGTAGGTATTTGGAACAATACGTAACTTTAAGCGATAGTTTACAAGTAGAAGAAAGAAAATTAAGAGGTAAATTTACCAGAATACGTTTTGAAACAGATGTATATAAAGAAGAGACCGAAAAACTGTCAGAACAGAGAATAATGATTGTTGCCATTAGTGTGGTAGTGGTGCTTATTATCTTTTTACTTTATTTTATTAAGGTGCAACATGCAAAAAATACGGCTTTAGAATTTGAAAAGGAACAACAAAAAGCCAAAGAAGAAATCTATGAGCTTGTGATTAAACAGCAGTCTAAGTTAGAAGAGGGACGATTAAATGAACGGCATAGAATTTCGGAAGATTTACATGACGGTGTATTGGGTAAGCTTTTTGGTACTCGATTGGGTTTGGGCTTTTTAGATGTTAAAGGCGATTCGGAAACCATTACAAAACACAATGCTTTGATAGACGAATTACAAACCATTGAAAAAGAAATTAGAACCATATCTCATGAGTTAAAAAATGATATGTTTTCATCAGAGATTAGTTTTATTGATTTGGTGGAAGATCTAATAAAAAACCAAAGTGAAATAGGAGAATTTCAATATGCTGTTTTATTTGATGAAAATATAAATTGGAAAAATATCAACGAAAATATTAAAATTAATTGTTATAGAATCATTCAGGAAGCAATACAAAACATCAATAAATATGCGAATGCAAAAATGGTTCATTTAGAATTTAATTTGAATGAAGAGAAACTAAAATTAACTATTAAAGATAATGGCATTGGTTTTGATAAAAAGAAAATTAGAAGTGGAATTGGATTGAAAAACATGGAGTCGAGAATACATAAGATTAAGGGAGAATTTTTTATAAATACTGTTATAAATGAGGGAACTAATTTGATATTTATTATTCCTGTTTAAAACAAATAAGTTATGATTACAAATTATACCGTATTAATTATTGATGATCACCCTTTGATCTCTAATGCATATGAAAGTGCTTTTAAACATATTAGCACAACAGACGAAAATTATACTTTTAGTATTGATATTGTTGATAATTGTGATAATGCCGTTCAAAAAATAAATATAGCTTCAAAAAAAGAAGGGATAGATATTATATTTTTAGATATGAGATTACCTCCATCATCTGACGGAAAAATTTTATCTGGTGAGGATTTGGGTATTTTAATAAATGAATTGTTGCCAGATTCAAAAATTATTGTTTCCACTACTTTTAATGATAATTTCAGGGTAAATAGTATTTTGAAAAGTGTAAATCCAGATGGTTTTTTAATTAAAAATGATATTACACCGCAGGAGTTGGTAACCGCTATTAAAACTGTAATCAGCAGTCCACCATATTATAGTAAATCGGTTTTAATGTCGCTTAGAAGGCAAGTTTCTAATGATTTTTCATTAGATAAAATTGATAGGCATCTGCTTTTTGAATTATCTATTGGTACAAAAATGACCGAATTACCAAATATTTTAATGATGTCATTAAGAGGTCTTCACAAAAGAAAAGAGCACTTAAAAGAAATTTTTGATATTACCGGTAGAGAGGATCGAGATTTGATTTTAATTGCAAAAGAAAAAGGATTTATTTGAAGGTTTTGTTCAAAATACAATTCAATTATTATTTTGAGTATACCAAAACAAATGGGTAGCATATAATATTTAGCAGACTAGTTCGTTTTTTCATAGATATTTTGAAATAAAAAATAAACTAAATTATATGTTAAGAATAATTCTCCCATTATTCATTTCTATATATACTATAGAATTATGTGCCCAATATACCGATGATTTTGAAAGGTATAATTACTCACAAAGACTTAGTTCTCAGTCATTAAATTGGATTACTTGGTCAGAAAACCCAACAGCTGGAACTGGTTATATAGTAGATGAAGATGGTATTGTTAGTAATACCGATTTTCCAAATAATGGTGAATCTGTTCATTTTGCTAATTCTGGTAAACAAGCCATGTTTATTGGGAAATCTAATTTAGGATCTGTACCTCAAGATGTCGTTTTAAATTTACAAAACAAATCAACTGGTATTTGGAATTTATCATGGCAAATGTATATTCCTAAAAGAAGAAATAAGGCTTACTATAATTTTCAAGAATTTACACCAATAAATGGTGTTGGTAATTGGGCTATTCAAGTTTATTTTAATGGTAGAGGAAGAGGTGAAATTCGAGACGATAGGGGAGGTTCAATAGTTAATTTTAATTATCCTTGGAGAGAATGGTTTGAACTACAGCATACTATTGATTTAGATAACGATACTATAAAAATTATGCTTATTTCAAATTCAGGATCTACAGAAATTTACAATAGTTCATTTTTAAGTAATAATCAGTTTTTAGGTGGCGTTGATTTCTATGCTAATGGTCGTAGAAATAAATTTTATATAGATGATGTAGTTTTCGCAAAAAGCAATTTAGATAATAATGTATTTGTTTGGGATAATAATAGGTGGGAAGATATTTTAGGAAATCCATTATCTGGTAGCCCGGATTCATCGTATGATGCAATTTTAAGAGACCAATTTACTGTAAATTCTGGTACTACATTAAATGCTTTAAATTTAATAATTGAAGGTAATGGTAGTTTAAACGTGTTAAATGGTGCAAATGTGGAGGTTTCGGGTAACCTTAAAACAAGCTCAAGTAATAATAAAATAAAAATAGAAGATGGAGGCTCGTTTGTCATGTTGAATAATGATGCAAATATTGACTTGGTTGATAATAATAGTTTTGAGTATATAAGAAATTCAGCGGTTTTAACAAATGCATACGATTATACTTATTGGTCTTCTCCGGTAACGGGAATCAATATTTCTAATTTAGGAATTTCAACTGTATATACCTTTAACACAGCCAATTATTTAGATTTATATTCGGGTAATGGGTATCCACAAACATCAGGTTCTCCAGATGATTTTGATGATAATGGTGATGATTGGCAATTAGCAAACGCTACAGATAATATAATTGAGGGTAAAGGGTACGCTGCTTTATCAGATGGATCAGAATCAATGCAAACCATTTCATTTAAAGGTATACCTAATAATGGATATATTACAGTTCCGGTATCTTTAAGTGGAAATAGCTTGAATACCGATGATGATTGGAATTTAATTGGTAACCCATATCCATCTGCTATTGATGCAAGCGTATTGATAAATTCCAATATTAATATGAGTGGTACTTTATATTTTTGGACCCATAATACTAAATTAGGTGATGGCAGTAATATTGGCCCAGACGATAAAAATTATGATACCAATGATTATGCTTCATTTAATTTATCTGGAGGTGTTGCTGCAGGTTCGGGTGGAGAGATACCAAATGGATATATCGCTGCGGGTCAAGGTTTTTTTATGGAAGTAAATGACAATGGTGCGATTACTTTTAATAACGATATGAGAGTTTTAAATACTGTTGATGAGAATACACAGTTTTATAAATCAACTAAAAATAAAAGTAAGATTATAAATAATGAGGTTGCGATTAATGAAAATAAAATTTGGTTGAATTTTACCAATGAAAAGGGTGCATTTAGTCAATCTTTAATCGCTTTTACACCAAATGCCACCAATGGTTATGAGCCTAATTATGATGGCACAAGAGCTAGTACCGAATTGAATTCAAAATTCTTTTCTGTTTTGGGTGAAAGAGAGTTAGCAATTCAAGGTAGATCAGAATTGAAACAAAGTGATCAAATAATCTTGGGCTTCTATATTGCTAAGCCCGATGCTTTTGTTATTTCTATCAAAAAAATGGAAGGCTTAATAAAGAATGATAATATCGATATTTATTTAAAAGACCATGTATTGCATAAAGTTCATGATTTAAAATTATCTGATTATCATTTTAATGTATCTGAGGCGGGTAAAAATACAACCAGGTTTACATTGCAATTCGAGAATATGGCATCAAAAGAAAACGATATAGAGCATGCTAAAAGTTTATCTGTTGTTAATCAAGAAAATAGATTTAAAATTGACACAAATGAAAAAGTTTCAAGAATATTTTTGTATGATATTTTTGGCAGGTTATTGATTCAGGAAACACCCAATAGCAAAAGTTTTTATTTAGAGAATAGCAGTATTAAAAAAGGAACTTTAATCATTGTACAGGTACAATTAGAAACGGGTATTGTTTTAAATAAAAAAATTATTAGGTATTAATCTATTTTAAATTTTCTCACCGCATTTATAACAAAAAGTAGCATCATCATTATGCCTTTCCGTAGAGCAATTCGGACAAGCTTGTGTATTCGTGCTTACCTTTTGTTTTACAATTTCTGCCGTAATAATTCCTGTTGGAATTGCAATGACACCATAACCCAAAATCATCACCATACTGGCAATAAATTGTCCTAGTCCTGTTTGTGGTGCAATATCTCCATAACCAACAGTGGTTAAGGTTACTATGGCCCAATAAATCCCTTTTGGAATACTTGTAAAACCACTTTTGTCACCTTCAATTAAATACATAACAGTTCCTATTATTATACAAATAACCAACACTGCTGAGATAAAAACAGAAATTTTATACTTACTTTCCTTTAAAGCTTTTCTTAAATTGTTTGTAGCTCCAACAAACCGTACTAATTTTAATATTCTAAATACCCTTAGTAACCGCAATGCCCTTAATGCTACCAAAGCATGAGCACCTCCAAATACTAACGATAAGTATTTTGGAATAGTAGATAACAAATCAATAACACCATAAAAACTAAAGATATATTTTTTAGGTTGCCTTACACTTATTATTCTAAGTATATATTCAATGGTAAAAAATACAGTAATCACCCATTCTGAAATGTTAAAAAAAGAATGGTATTTGGCATCAAGTTCAGCGATGCTCTCTAACATAACCAAAGCAATACTCGCCAATATTGCCCATAACAATATAATATCAAAAAATTTACCAGGTTTTGTATCTGCTTCGTATATTACTTGGTGGATTTTATCTTGCCAGTTTTTGTTTTTAGATGTGTTAGTCAATGGATATTAGTTTTTCTAAAGTTATTAAACTATTTTGAGTTTTTATAATTTGATTAATAAAAAATTTAATTAACTGCACTTTGCTCATTTTAAAACAGGTTGATTTTTAATATCTAATTATTTTTTCTACAGAATTATGCTTTAAATATTTTATAATAATATCATTTTGAATATCTGTGGTTATTGATGATGTTATCAATTTTTTCAAAATCTCTAAATTACTTATTTGGTATCCTAAATTGGTAAATGCATACCCTTTGTAACAATTTTCTTCTATAAGTATAACCGATTTTTCTAATAAATCCCTGCCTTTATCAATAAGTATCATATTCGGGTTACTAAAATTGGTATATTGTATTTTAGTTTTTTGAGCCTTGTTGTATTTAGGTTTATGCGTTTTTAATTCTTCTTGATATTTTAAAAGAGCAACCAATTCGCTTCCAGTTACGTCAAAGGTAACCGACACCAATTCCTTTTGTAAAGATCTCGCTTTTTTTGAACTGCGTAAAAAAACCTGATTAACAATTTTTTTAATATTCTTTCCTTGACCAATATACATGATATCTCCAGAGTATCTATGAAAATAAAAAACACCAGTTTTTGTTGGTAATTCATCAAGTAATGTGAGTAATTTTTTAGATAAATCTCTTTGGTTACCCGATTTTATTGTGCTTTTTATGATTGTTTTTTCGGTATCTTTTTGTAATAAAATTTCTAGTAATTTAACCGTAGCCAAAGCATCACCATTGGCTCTATGTCTATCGGTTACCGGAATTCCAATAGTTCGACATAATTTCCCTAAGCTATACGATTCAAGATCCGGAATTAACTTTTTACTCAATTCAACCGTACACAAAGTTGGCATTTCAAATGGGTAGCCCAACCTCCTGAATTCTGAGCGAAGTATGCGATAATCAAAACTTGCATTATGAGCAACCAAAGTACAATCGTTAGTTATTTCAATTATTCGTTTGGCAACTTCATGAAATTTAGGTGCATTTCTAAGCATTTTATTGTTGATACCTGTTAGATTAACAACAAAGGGTTGAATTTCCTTTTCAGGATTTACCAAGCTAATAAAAGAATCAATTACATCGTTACCATCAAATTTATGTATAGCAATTTCTGTAATTCCTTCTTCATTGTATTTACCACCAGTGGTTTCTATGTCGATTATAACGTACAAATTATAAGGTATTATTTTTTGTCAACAACCAATCTATTTTCTCTGTTGGCTATTTCCCAGGCAGTATAAAATACCAATTGGGCTCTTTTCGCCAATATTTCATAATTTATTTTATCTGCAGTATCTGTAGTTTTATGGTAGTCTTCATGAACACCATTAAAATAAAAAATTACCGGAATATTGTTTTTTGCAAAATTATAATGATCTGATCTATAATAAAATCTATTAGGATCATTTTCATCATTAAAGGTATAGTCTAATTTTAATTGGCTGTATTTTTTATTGGTTTGTTCTGATAATTTATGCAATTCACTACTCAATTTATCAGCACCAATTAGGTATATATAATTAGGTTTATCTTCATGTTTTTTATCAACTCGCCCAACCATATCAATATTTAAATTAACGACCGTATTTTCTAAAGGGAATAATGGGTGCGATGTATAGTATTTAGACCCATATAACCCTTCTTCTTCTCCCGTCAGATTTAAAAATAAAATAGATCTTTTTGGTCCATAGCCGTCTTTTTTTGCTTTTTGAAAGGCTTGGGCAATTTCTAAAACCGCAGAAGTACCTGATGCGTCGTCATCGGCACCGTTAAAAACTTCTTCTCCATCCATACCTAAATGATCGTAATGTGCAGATATTACAATAATTTCATCTGGTTTTTCGCTTCCGCTGATATAGGCAACTACATTTTCAGAATCTGCATTTGACTTGCCATTAAAAAATGCTTTGGGTATTTCTTGCAAATAATTATCATGCCCTTCGGGTGCTTTTAACCCTAAGTTCTTGTAAAATGCAGTGATATAGTTGGCGGCCATTTTTTGACCTTTTTCCCCGGTTCTTCTTCCTTCTAAAATATCTGAAGCAAGAATATAAAGATGTTCTTTAATATCTTTGGCCTTAATTTCTGCAGCATATTTATTTTTTACAGAATCGTCATTTAAACTTAATTGTTTATTTGAACCACATGATATTAACAAGACAGATATGGCTAGAATAATAATATTTTTCATTGATGTTTTTTATATTTTATCGACTTCAAAAGTAGCAATTTATTATGGAGCAAATAAAAGAATATAAAAATGAATAGTTTTGTTAGTGAAAGATTTCGAATTTCTAGTTTTTAATATTCACTTTTTGGGCATTCATTTAATTTTTATTATTTTAAATTGTTTACTTTTTTTGTCGAAATGAATGGTATTACTATCAAAAATTTGATTGATTTTATCGTTTTCAATTAAATAATCAGGTGCACCTGAAATCAATTCGGTATCGGTCATTAACCAAAGAGTATTTGCCATTTGAATAGCCAATTGAATTTCGTGTGTTGAAATTAATATAGTTTTATTCAATTTTTCTGCCAAGTATTTTAATAAAATAAAGGTCTCTATTTTGTGCTGAATATCTAAATGTGCAGTGGGTTCATCTAAAATTATAATATCGGTATTCTGAGCTAAAGCTCTACATATCATAACTCTTTGTAATTGCCCATCACTTAATTCATCACATCTTTTATTTATTAATTTTTGCAAATGGGTTTGTTCTATCGCCAAATTAATTTGATGGATATCCTCTTTTGTTAATGTACCTATCCAATTGGTATATGGTTGTCTGCCTAAAGCAATTAATTCATATACGGTTAGATTATTTGGCGGAATTTTCTCGGTTAAAACCAAACTGATATTTTTAGCTAAAGTATTTATATCTATTTGCTCAAGATCTACATTGTTTATCTTTATAATTCCAGATAATTTTGGTTGCACTTGGGTCAATGTTCTTAATAAAGTAGATTTTCCAATACCATTTTTGCCTAACAAACAAACCAATTTTCCTTTAGAAAGGTTTAAATTTAAGTTTGTTGCGATAATACTTTCCTCCTTTTTAGATTTATATCCTATACTTAAATTTTCGGTTACGAGTATGTTTTTTTCTACTTTCAAATTTATAAATTCATTTTCTTTTTTCTTAATAATAACCAAATTACAACCGGTGCGCCAAACAGAGAAGTAATGGCATTGATTGGTAAAGTAAATTCACTGTTTGGTAATTGGGCTATAGTATCACTAATCAACATGATTATTGCACCCAATATGGCTACAGCCGGAATTAAAACTTTATGATTTGAGGTTGTAAAAATTAATTTAGTAATATGTGGTGTTGCCAACCCTATAAAAGCAATTGGTCCCGAAAAAGCAGTAATTACACCAGTAAACAAACTCGTTGCAATTAAAATTAAATTTCGAGTTCTATTAAAATTAATTCCTAAACTTTTGGCATAGTTTTCACCCAACAATAGGCTGTTTAATGGTTTTATGGTAGGTAAAATTAGAAGAATACTGCATATGTAGATAATTGTAAAAATGCTAATTTCGTTCCAAGATAAATTACCTAAACTACCAAAACTCCAAAATAAATATTGTTGTAAATTTTCTGCACTACTAAAGTAAGCCAAAACACTAATGGTAGCGGCTGTTAAACTACTAAACATCAATCCTATAATTAAAATTGTCATGGTGTTTTTAACTTTCTTCGCTACAATCATAACTGCAAAAAGAACCAAAAAAGAACCAAGGCTTGCAAAGATGCTGAGTAGAATATTGGAGTATGCAAATACCATAAAGCTCCCACCTAAAATTGAAGTTCCTAATATTAAAATAGCAACACCCAAACTTGCACCTGAACTTATTCCTAAAACATATGGACCAGCAAGAGGATTTCTAAATAATGTTTGCATTAATAAGCCACTTATTGCCAATCCTGAACCCACAAGTATTGCAGTAATTGCTTTTGGAACCCTGTAATCTAAAATGATATAATTCCATGATTCTTGAGTAGTTTCCTGATTAAAGATGCTCGTAAAAATGTCTTTAAAAGGAATACTTACCGAGCCAAAACTTATATTTATAATGGCAGTTATAATCAATGCTAAAAAAAGCATGATAAAAGCAACTCGATATGTGGTTAATTGTTTAATAATGCTTTTGTTAGTTGTTTGTTTTTCGTTGTTGGTGGTTTATTTGTTTCAATTTATTTTACCTAAAATCTAAAATCTACTACCTGCTACCTTACTTTTAAATTTATCATTATACCATTGTCATCAATTTTCATCTAACTTTTCCAAAAAATAAGGTTTATAATTAGGTAATAGATCTGGATGTGTAACTTTAATCAAATCCTGTAAAACTATATGTGGTTGTATCGCAGCCAATTCAAAATAAATAACACCGCCATTTATTCCCTTTTTTTTTGAAAAAGTATAAATTTGTTTGTTTTTATAGGCTTTAAACTCTGTATAATGTGCGTTGGTATCTGCTAATTCTTTACGATTTGTATAATATCCCGACCCTATCCAAAAATCTGCATTTTGCGCTTTTTCTAATACGGCTTCAAAACTTAAAACCAAACTACCCTGACCTTTTGAATTTTTCCATAAATAATTGGTATTGGCATCTTTATATAGTTGTGCAGTAAAGCTTTCGCCAGCAGGCAAATTCCATTTATCTTTATATAAAACACCAGTTAATATAGTTGGTATATATTTCGACTTTTTAGCAATTTGCTTGGCTTTTAAGTACTTGGTTTCAATTTCCTCAAAAATGCTATCCGCCAAGTTATTTTTATCATATAGGGCACCAAAAAATTTAATCCATTCGGCTCTGCCAAGTGGTGTTTCTTCTAACCAATCGCTATTATAAATTACCGGAATACCATTTTTATTAATGGTATTGTACATTTTGGTAGTATTGCCCATTGAAAATGCAATTACGGCATCTGGCTGTAAAGTTAACAGTATTTCGGTGTTAACAGATTGTTCATTTCCAATGTCTTGGATCTTGCCATTTTTAATTAACACACTTGTTTTTGGTGAAGTAATATAATCCGTATTAGGAAAACCAATCAATGAGTTTTCTGCCCCTATTAATTCAAGCATCGGTATGTGTGTTGTTGAAGTAGCAATAATTTTTTTTAATGGAATAGTAATGTGGTTTTGATTTTTTGTTTTGATTTGATCATTAGACTTTAATAAAATAAACTCCTGCTTTATTTTTGCACCTGGGTAAGGCGATTTGATTATTAATTTCGTGTATGTATCAAAAACCTGAATATCAAAGCCTTTCGCGTATTTTATTGACGATTTAAAATTTATATTTCCCTCTGTAATCACATCCTTTTTTAGATTGTTTTTGCATGAAATTAAAAGAATTATACATAGCGTAAATACACCTGTTTTAAGTTTAGATCGTAATTTAAATTGCGAGTTGGATAGCATGATTTTAGATGGCTATTAAATTTTAGCAAGTTTACGATTTTTTAAAATAATGACTCCTATTATTTTTTTCAATCAATAATTAGACTAATTTCGCTTCAGAATTTGGTCACGTAATTGACGTGATAAATAAAAGGGAATCTCGTGTACTTTAAGGTACATAATCGAGAGCTGTCTCCGCAACTGTAAGCTAAGTTATGCTAGTCATAATGCTTGTTGTTAATCTTTAAGTCACTTTTTGCTAGAGCAAATGGGAAGACAAACAACAAGACGCAAGCCAGGAAACCTGCCAAGTTAAATATTATAATCAAAGTTTTCGGAAGAAAAACGATGGTATTATGGCTAAAAAACTTACACTTATTTTATTGTTGGTATCTGCGATTTCTTTTTCGCAAAAAGATAGTATCAATCCTTTGGAAGAAATTGTCTTAAAGGGTAGTTTTTCACCAATTTTAAATTCTGGCTATACGGTAGAAGTAATATCGGATAGTATTTTAAAAAGTAATAACCAAAGCCTAGGAAATTTATTGCAAGAGCATGCCAATTTATATTTTAAACAAAATGGTAACGGCATGGTATCATCTATTGCCTTACGTGGAACGAATGCATCTCAAACTGGTGTTTATTGGAATGGTATAGCTATTAATTCTTCATTAAATGGTCAGACAGATTTTAATACATTAACAGCCAATAGTTTTGATGAGGTTGAAATTAGAAAAGGTGGTGCAAGTGTATTACTAGGGAGTGGGGCTGTTGGTGGTGCCATTAATTTAAGAGATAAAGTTATTTTTCGTGACAAAAAAGAAGCGAATTTACAATTAGGTTTAGGGTCTTATCAAAGTTATAGCTCACAATTGTATGGATTAATTAGTAATGATAATATTTTTATTAAACTTGGTTTAGGCGGAGCGACATCTGAAAATGATTACCCTTATTTGAACAATTCTTTGAGCAATAAAAATGGTCAGTTTAAAAATTATAATATAAATGGTGTTTTTGCTTATAAATTCAATGATAAGAATACATTGACCTATTATAATTCTTTTATTGACAATGACAGGAATACATCTAGAACCATTACTTCAGCAAGCAATGCGAAACTCTTAAATTTCAATTCTCGTAATTTGTTAGACTGGAAATATTTGGCAAATAGATTTTCTTCTTCTTTAAAGTTAGCTTATTTAACTGAAGAATTTACCTATTTTTTTGATAAAGATGAAAGTAAATTTTCTGATGGGAAAAGTTTTAATTTAATTTCAAAATATGACTTCACATATTATTTAAACAAAACTATTTTAATTAATGCCGGATTGGAATTTAAAAAAGAGCAGGGTAGTGGAACCAGTATTCCCGAACATGAGCAGAACACTTTTAACACGTATCTGTTATTCCACCACCAACCTTTTACAAAATGGAATTATAATTTAAGCATCCGAAAAGCAAATTCTTCAGTTTTTGAGATACCGTTTATTTATGCCATAGATTTAAAATACGATATTAATACACAATTGATTTTAAAATCGGCATTTTCAACAAATTATAGAACACCAACATTTAATGATTTGTATTGGGAACCAGGAGGGAATCCAGAATTGAAATCTGAAGAAAGTAAATCAGCAGAAATAGGTTTGGTATACAACCCTAGTTTTTTAAAATTTCAAATTACGTCCTATTATATAAATAGTAAAAATTTAATCCAATGGAAACCTGTTAATGGTACTTTTTGGCAACCACAAAACATACAAAATGTAAATAATTATGGTTTAGAGTTTTTGCTTACAGCAGAAAAGAAATTAGATAAGCATAAGATAAAATTAAAAATACAATATGATTATACATTTTCAGAAGATGCATCGATAAGTAAACAGCTTATATATGTTCCTTTTCATAAGGCAAATAGCATATTGAGCTATGTTTATGGTAAATGGAATTTTAATTATTATTTACAGTATACCGGCAAAGTATTCACTACTACAAGTAATACCGAATCGTTAAATGCCTATAGCCTTTCAAATTTAGATTTGAACAGAAGTTTTTTTAAAAATAAAATGCAATTGGCATTTAGAATAAACAATTTGTTTGATAAGAATTATCAATCCGTTGCATATCGGCCTATGCCAAACAGAAATTACACACTTAATATCAATTTAAAAATTTAAAACTAAAATGAAAACTTTAAAATTAGCAGTATTATTATTAGCGTTGGTGTTTTTAAACGCTTGTTCGGATGACAATAATGAACCCGATTTACCAAAGGGAGATTATGAAAAAGGTTATTTTATTACCAATGAAGGACCTTTTCAAAATGGTAGTGGTTCCATTACTTTTGTTGGGGATGATGGTGTAGTTTATCAAAATATATATAGATCGGTAAATAATGAAAATTTAGGTAATATTGTGAATTCTATGGCTTTATCTGATGAAAATGCCTATGTGGTTGTAAATAATTCACATAAAATTATTGTAGCAAATAGATTTACTATGCAAAAAATCGCTATTATTGAAGGGCAAGATATTAATAACCCTAGATATATGGTTATAGATGACAATATTGGTTATGTAAGTAACTGGGGAGACCCTTCAAATCCTGATGATGATTTTATTACTGTAATTGACTTGCAAACAAACACTGTTATAAATACAATAGCCGTTGGTGAAGGACCAGAGAACATGGTTCTTGAAGATGATTTGTTATTTGTAACCCTCGAAGGTGGTTGGAGTCAAAATAATAAAGTTGTTGTTATCGATACAAATAGTAATACCATTGTTAAAACTATTACTGTTGGTTATGTACCAAATGCTATTGTAGACGATGACAATGATAATATATGGGTTTTATGTGGTGGTAAACCTAGTTGGGCAAGTGATGAAACTAACGGAGTTTTATATAAAATTAAGATGAGTAATTTAGAGATTACTTCATTTGAATTTGCATTAACTGAACACCCTGACTTATTAATAAATGATGATAACACCTTGTATTACAGTCTAAATGGCAAGGTATATGCAATGAATGCCAATGATACAACACTGCCAAATGAAAGTATAAATGGATTGGATGGTTTTTATTATGCAATGCAAGCGCATGATGGTGAATTATTTGCTACAGATGCCAAAGATTTTACTAGTGAAGGAACTTTAAAAAATTACGATTTAACATCAGGAACATTATTAGAAACTGTAACTACCGGTATTATTCCGGGAGATATAATATTCGATTAAAATTAACCAATTATTTTATACATTAGAGGACAAATTATTAAGCATGAAACGAGCATCTAAAATTTTGATACCCAAGAAAATGATTATTAGCGAACAGCATGTGACCAATAAAAAATAATAAATATAAACACATGAAAAAGTTACTTTTTATATTAATATTATGTCCTTTTTTTAATTTTTTGATAGCCCAAGAAATTGGTATTCGACTGGGTGAAATGGCAGGTAATAATGTTGCTATAGATGCTGTATACCCTTTAAAAGAAGGAAGAATACATGGTAATATTATTTTTGGTAATGGTGTTGGTATTGACGTGATTTATGATTTTATTTATAAACCAATTCAAGGTTTACCTAACTTTCATTATTATTTAGGTATCGGTATCACAACACTATTTAAAAGTGATTATGAGTTGGGTGCTGCCACCGAAGTTGGAATTGCTTACCAGTTTACAGGGTCACCATTAACTTTAAGCTTAGATTATAGACCTTCTATTATTGTTTTAGAATCAACTATTTTTCATTGGAATGGATTTGGTTTGAATTTTAGATATGTGTTAAATTGATATAAGAAATCAATTAATAACGCATTTTGGTGTTTGTTTATTATTTCGTTATATTTTTACATAAAACTGATTTAGAGTTAGTTATATCGAAATGATTGAGTGTGGAAACGCATTGGTATTCAAAAAATTAATTCAAAATGCAACATTTATAATTCATAATTCAACAAAGTGTTGCTATTACTACATAGAAAAAATTAAATTCGAACGGATTAGTCTGCACATAATTGAATACTTTCGTAAAATATATCAACTATAAAAATACCATTGGGTATAAAGAATTAAAGAATGAATAAAGCTGTATTGTTAATAATAATTGCGAATGTTTTGGTATCCTTAAAAGGATTTCAAGATCGCTCTTTTTTTGAAAGATTTAAATTTCAAATAGGACCAATTGCAAAAGGTGAAAAAGTAAGAATGTTAACTTCTGGGTTTTTACATGTAGATCAATCTCATTTATTTTTTAATATGTTGACCTTGTATTTTTTTGCAGACGCTGTGTTGAATTATGTTGGAATACTTAAATTTACTGTAATATATTTTGGGTCGTTATTGGCTGGTAGTTTGTTTGCCGTGACATTTCATAAAAAAGACCCATATTACAGCGCCGTTGGTGCTTCAGGAGCTGTAATGGGTGTGCTATATGCAGCTATAATGTTGAATCCGGGTATGAATTTGTATATGTTTTTTATCCCTATTCCAATACCTGCTTATATTTTTGGTGTTGGTTATTTGTTGTACTCTATGTTTGGTATGAAAAAACAGTGGGGAAATATTGGTCATAGTGCACATTTAGGAGGTGCTATTGGTGGGTTTTTATTGACTATAATTTTGTATCCACAGGTTTTGGATAAAAATAGAATGATGGTGATGATTTTAGCTATACCGATAATATTGATGTTTGTTTTTAAAGAAAAATTGGAACAAAACTAAATGGATATTGATCGTTTTTAATAATTTGAATTATTGCCTGTGTAGTAGTTGAAATAAGAACTTTATTCTATAAGTGAAGCGTTCTATATCTTTTATCTAATACTATTGATTAAGTTTAAAAATGCCGCAAAGATGTGTTACAGTACTAAATTAACAAAAAAGGCATCAGAAATTGAAACTCGTTTTAATGCGATATTTGATGATTTAAATTTGTATAGTACGAATAAAGAGATAAATGCTTTTACTTATCCCAAAACACCAATAATTATAAATTTACAAAGCAATATCATTCAACATGGCTATTGGGGATTAATTCCGGATTGGGTAAAAGATGAAAGTATTAAAAAATACACATTAAATGCCAGAATTGATACGATTTCTCAAAAACTATCTTTTAAAAATAACTTAAATAACCGATGTTTAATTATTGCAAACGGATTTTATGAATGGCAATGGTTAAACGAAAGAGGAAGTGCGAAACAAAAATACGAAATAGGTATAGCAAACAGTGCACTTTTTTCATTTGGAGGTTTGTGGAATTCTCGATATGATAAAAGTACCAATTCGTATAAAAAAACTTATACCATAGTTACTACCAAAGCGCTAGGGATTATGGAACAAATTCATAATTCAAAAAAAAGAATGCCCATAATACTCAGTAAAGAAAGTGAAAGACAATGGTTGTTAGGTGATTCTGCAGAAAATTTTAAAAAGGCTGATGTGGAATTATTTGCAAATAAGATCAGTTTAGATAATTCTGATAACTCGCAATTATCGATTTTCAATTAAATTTACCATACCTTTTATAGTTGTAATTGATTATAATGATATTTAATGTGCAATTTTAAATATTAATTTAGTCGTTTTTACTACATTTGCCGAACATTTCAAAAATTGAAAAACACTTATTTTTCAGATAGATAAAAAAATCAAAATGGAAGAAAAAAAATTTGATCTTAATTCCTTAATAGGATTTGTATTGCTTGGTGCAATTATGCTTTACTATTTTTATACCAACCAACCAACGCCAGAAGAAATTGCAAAGCAAAAAACAGAGCAAGTTCAAGATTCTATTCAAAAATCACATCAAATTTCAAACCAGCGTGATAAAATTATTGATAATAATGATGTTGCAGTTTCTAATACCACCGATTCTTTGATTAATGTACAAATGCATAATATGTTGGGTGCTTTTGCTTATAGTGCAGGCTTACCTTCCGCGAAAGCAAATGAAACAATAATTGAAAATGATTTAGTTAGAATAAAAATATCCAATTTAGGAGGGCAGGTTACAGAAGTTCTGTTAAAGGAATATTCTACTTTTAATAAGATGCCTTTATATTTGGTAAAGGATAAAAATGCCTCTTTTAATATTTCTTTTGCAACAAATGACAACAGAAATTTACAAACAAAAAATTTATATTTTGAACCGACACTAACTAGAATTGGAGACAATCAGGTTTTATCGATGAAACTTAAAGTTTCGGCAGATAAATATTTGGAATACCGTTACGAATTGAAACCTAATGATTACATGTTAGATTTTGCCATTCGTTCACAAGGTATGAATTCGGCTATAAACACATCTCAAAATATTATTCTTAACTGGAGTTTAAAAAGTTTTAGAACTGAAAAAAGTATAAAGTACGAAAACCAGTATACTGATTTACGTTATTTGCATGATAAGGAGTTTGAAGATATGAGTCCGATGGGTGATGGTGATGAAGAAGATGTAGAAAAACTAAACTGGGTAGCTTTTAAACAACAGTTTTTTACATCGATATTATTATCTGACGAACCTTTTGATAAAGCGAAATTGGCATTGAGAAATTTGGTTCAAGATGAGGATATTGATACGGTATTTACCAAACAATATTTAGCATCAATACCCCTGCAAACGAAAAATGGGGAACTGAGCTATAATATGAATATGTATTATGGACCTGTAGATTATAACATTTTAATCAAGTATGAAGGTAAACAATTAGATAGAATTGTTAGTTTGGGTTGGGGAATATTTAGGTGGATTAATAAATTTGCATTTATACCTGTATTTAGTTTTTTAAGTTCATTTATTGGGAATTTTGGGATTGTAATCATTCTATTGACCTTGGTGGTAAGAATAATTATGTCTCCCGTAGTTTATAAATCGTATTTATCAAGCGCCAAAATGAAGGTTTTACGACCTGAAATGGAAGAGATAAATAACAAACTAAAAGGTAAAGAAAATGCCATGAAACGTCAGCAAGAAACTATGGCTTTACAGAGAAAAGCCGGTGTAAACCCACTTTCTGGATGTATACCTGCCTTGATACAAATGCCAGTGTTTTTTGCCTTGTTTAGGTTTTTTCCTGCCAATATTGATATTAGACATAAAGGATTTTTATGGGCAGATGATTTATCGGCTTATGATGAAGTATTACAATTGCCGTTTAAAATTCCGTTTTATGGTGATCACGTAAGTTTGTTTCCAATTTTGGCTTCAATTGCTATATTCTTTTATATGCAAATGACGCAAAGTCAGCAAATGAATATGCAACAACCAGCTCAAGAAGGTATGCCTGATATGCAAAAGATGATGAAAATGATGATGTATTTTTCACCATTAATGATGTTATTTTTCTTTAATAGTTTTGCAAGTAGTTTGAGTTTGTACTATTTTATTTCTAATCTACTTACCATAGTTATTATGTTGATAATCAAGCACTATATAATAGATGAAGATAAGATTCATGCCCAAATTCAGGAAAATAAAAAGAAACCAGCTAAGAAAAAAAGTGCTTTTCGAGAGCGTTTAGATTCTGCAATGAAACAAGCACAAGTTCAACAAGAAAAACAAAAAAAGGGAAAGAAGCGTTAAGAGGCTTTTGGATAAATGATAAAAAAGGATTTAAATGTTAATAATTTGAATCCTTTTTTTTTATGACCTAAGCTTTAAAATTTAATTTTAAAGCTTAGGCTTAAAGAATTATTTTCGGATATTTGCATCTATTAGTAAATAATTTTTTATTTTAAAGAACATAAATTAATGAAACCAAGTATTCCCAAAGGAACAAGAGATTTTTCTCCTATTGAAATAGCCAAAAGAAATTATATTTTTACTACGATCAAACAAACTTTTGAAACTTTTGGTTTTCAGCCTATTGAAACACCTTCTTTTGAAAATTCAAGTACCTTGATGGGAAAATATGGAGAGGAAGGCGACCGATTGATTTTTAAGATATTAAACTCTGGTGATTATTTAAAAAAAGTAGATAATGATTTATGGAAGGAAAAAAATTCTACTAAGATAATATCAAAAATCTCCGAAAAAGCACTGCGATACGACTTAACAGTACCTTTTGCGAGGTATGTTGTACAACATCAAAATGAGATAACATTTCCGTTTAAACGCTATCAAATGCAACCAGTTTGGAGGGCAGATAGACCACAAAAAGGTAGGTTTAGAGAGTTTTACCAATGTGATGCCGATGTGGTTGGAAGTAAAAGCTTATGGCAAGAAGTAGAATTTGTTCAATTGTACGATGCTGTTTTTACTAAATTGGGTTTAACAGAGGTGGTGATCAAATTGAATAACAGAAAAATATTATCTGGTATTGCTGAAATTATTGGGGCTAAAGATAAATTGATCGATTTTACTATTGCTTTAGATAAATTAGATAAAATAGGGGTAGAGGGTGTAAGCAATGAAATGCTATCTAAAGGTATAAGTAAAGAGGCAATTGAAAAAATACAACCACTTTTCGATTTTACAGGATCAAATAATGACAAATTAGAGCAGTTAACAAAAATGTTGTCAAGTTCTGAAGAGGGAATGCAAGGTGTTGAAGAATTACAATTTGTTATTGATAATATTGATAAACTAAGTTTACAAAGTGCTGCTTTAGAAATTGATGTTACCTTAGCAAGAGGCTTAAATTATTATACCGGTGCCATAATAGAAGTACAAACCAACAAAGTTAAAATGGGTTCTATTGGAGGTGGAGGAAGGTATGATGACTTAACGGGAGTTTTCGGTTTAAAAGATATTAGTGGTATAGGTATCTCTTTTGGTTTAGATAGAATTTACCTGGTTTTAGATGCATTGAACTTGTTTGAAAAAGCAGAACTGTCAAAACCACAAATCATATTTTTAAATTTTGATAAAATTGAAAGCTTAAGCTTCTTCAAAGCTATAAAAGCACTTCGTGAAAACGATATAAAATGTGAAATGTACCCAGATCTAGGTTTATCTAATAAGCAGCAAAAAAAGCAATGGAAATATGTTTCCAACCGAGATATTAGTTTTGTAGTTTCAAAAATGGAAGGTGAAAAATTTGTTGTAAAGAATAGAAATAATGATGAACAATTTATATGTAATCTGGATGAACTAATTCGACTAATGTCAAAATAATATTAATTATTAATTACAATGTTGTATTTTTGCAAATTAAATTACAGGACTAATGTTTGAAGGAAATAATGGAAAAATAAACGAATTGATTGAAGAAATGGGTGATAATCATATTTCAAATTCTGCACAAACTCCTTTGCGTGATGATGCGTTTTCAATATCAGATGAAGATAAAATAAAATCTATACAAAAAGATTTTTCAAATATTTTACACACGCTTGGAATGGACTTAAACGATGATAGTTTAAAAGGTACACCTTCAAGAGTTGCACATATGTTTGTAAATGAAATTTTTGGTGGATTAAATCCAAATAACAAACCCAAACTATCAACTTTTGATAATAATTATAAATATGGTGAAATGTTGGTTGAAAAAAATATTACAGTTTACTCTACCTGTGAACATCATTTATTACCAATAGTTGGGCGTGCTCATGTTGCTTATATATCTAAAGGTAAGGTTATTGGCTTGTCAAAAATGAACAGAATTGTTGATTATTATGCCAAAAGACCTCAAGTACAAGAAAGGTTGACCATGCAAATAGTTAAGGCTTTACAAGAGGCTTTGGGTACTGATGATGTGGCATGTATTATTGATGCAAAACATTTATGTGTGAATTCGAGAGGTATTAAAGATATTACGAGTAGTACAGTTACATCTGAATTTGGAGGTAAATTTAAAGAGCAAGAAGTTAAAAAAGAGCTGTTGGATTATATCAAATTAAACACTTCTTTTGAATAAATATTGACAAGGACAAAAAGTAAAGGTGTTGCAATTTTCAACACCTTTTTTTTATAAATTTTGTAAAAATTCTAAAGTGTCGATGCCGTCTGCATAATCCCAAAGTTGCGGTTGTTGAGTTTCACCAAATGAGACAATATTTGAAATATTAAGATTTCCAACAATGCATTGGATGGATTCTTTTTCTATGTTTAATTGTTGTTTTAATTGGTCTTCATTTTCATAATATTCATAAAATAAAGAAGCGATTGGTGAAGAATAACTGTTGTCTTCTTTTAACATTAGAAAACCATTTTCAAGAAGTTTAAACTGACTCATTAAATATACGGCTTTGTTATAATCGTAATTATTTTGATATTTTATATAGTTGATAAGATCTTTATAAGAGTATATAGCTTTAAATAATTGATCGAAATCATAATTTTTAGGAACAAATATTTTAGCAACACTTCTACAGCCTAAACCAAAATATCGAAAGATATCTTCTCCTAATTTCTCTAGTTCATTTTCGGATTCTTTTCCTGTTAAAACTGCAATTGAATTTCTATTTTGACGAATAATGTTTGGGTATTTACCAAAATAATAATCAAAATATCGAGCTGTATTGTTACTTCCTGTTGCAATAATGGCATCAAAGTCGCTTAATTTTTCTTCAGTAAAAGTTATTCTTCCTTTAAATAGAGGTTCAATATGCTCTAAATACTTTGCAATAAGAGGCAATAAATATTTATCTGTAGACGATTGTTTTACCATTATTTGATTACCAGAAATTAAAACGGTTAAAAAATCATGAAACCCAACCAAAGGAATATTACCAGCCATTATAACACCAATACTTTTTGTTTTGGTATTATTTAAATTGTAAGTAGACACCCATTTATTAAGATTTTTATGGGTCAATATTTTGCTCCAACTTGAAAAAGAATAAATTACATTTTCTACAGTAAACCAGGCATTACTTTCTTGCGCTCTTTTTATTTGCATATGAAACGGTTCAAAAAATAGATCGTTTAACAGAATATTATCTTTTTTTTCAATTTTTTTCAATTGAAACTGACCTAAAAAATCACCTAGTTTTACAAAAGCTTCAATTCTTTTTTCAATAGTCATGTTTATAGATTTTTTAATAAGGAAGCATTATATTTGCATGCAAATTTAGCTAAAAAATCATGGCAATACTAATAACGGATGAATGTATTAATTGTGGTGCTTGTGAACCCGAATGTCCTAATAATGCAATATATGAAGCTGCAGAAGAATGGAAGTTTTCTGACGGAACTGTATTGACGGGTGATATAATGTTGCCCAATGGAAAGCGTTTTAATGCAGATGAGGATCAGGAGCCAATAAATGATGAAGTTTATTATATTATTGCTGATAAATGTACAGAATGTAAAGGTTTCCATGATGAGCCACAATGTGCAGCAGTTTGCCCAGTAGATTGCTGTTTACCAGATGAAGAACATATAGAAACTGAAAAAAATTTATTGGCAAAAAAACGTTTTATGCATAATGAATAGATTAAATTTTATGAATCAATTAAAAATAGCATTATTGTTCGTTCTATTTACTTTTTCAAGTTATGCCCAGTTGGTTAATTCGGATTCTGTAGGTAATTTTTCTGTAATAAAGAATAAATTGGTTTGGCAAAAATCATATTACTTAAGTGATGTGAATGAGCTAGATCAATACTTAAAAAGCAATCCCTTTACTGCAAAATTAAGGATATTAGATTTTATTGATGATACAATCACAGATAATTTTAAATTAATAGCTTATAATTTACCTCCATATGCACAAAGTAGTTACAGAGTGTTTATTGCCATAGATGTATACCGTGATTATTTTAGGGTTACCATTAGAAATATTATTTTTCCCAATTTTGTTGAGAATTATTATTATAACGGTATGCGACAAAATTCTCGTTCTGGTTCACTTGAAGATTATATCTTAAGAAATGACGGATTTATAAACAGAACAAGTGCTAATATGCACGTATTAAAAAGTTTTGACATAAGTTTTGAATCCATTTTTAATGAAATAGCAGAACCATTGAAAGAATAATTATATTTTTTCATTCTAAGAAAACTCTTTCATAAATATCATACAGGTACAATAGCTCAAATTATGAATTATGAATTAAATACATGATTATCAATAAGCTACATAATCTAAGTACTCGAGTGTAACTGACTTTAAATCACTATTTTATTAATGTATTACATTTAAATCAACCTTATCGGGTATGATATAAGTCACTCTTTTATTGATGTAATAAGAGTAATTTTGTTTATTCATACGTTTTAGATGAAATTGTATTTAAAAAATATTGCATCAATTTTTTTAGCAAGCATCGTTTTTTTATCAACGATGTCATTTAGCATGAATATACACCATTGTATGAATAACATGATGGAAGAATCATGCACTATGGAAACCGAGTTGTCACCAACAAACTGTAATCTTGTTAGCAATAATAAATGTTGTTCAACAGATATTATCATTAAAGTGGCAGATAATGAACTAAAGAAAACTACTATTAATAATTATTCAGATACAGTAATATTTTTATACGCATACATAAATTTATTTGAAGGTCTTGAAGAAAACATAATTCCTTTTTTAAATTATGATTCACCTTTGATATCTAAAGATCTTCAAGTAATTAACGAAACTTTCCTTATTTGATTTTGACCGTCAATTTGTCGACAGAGTAGTTTATGCTTTGTAACTAAGCAACACATTATTAATAACTCAATAATTATACTAGTCATTAATTCATTAGTTATTAGGGTTCAAGAATAAACTTTGATAAATATTTTACGTAAATTATTTCATATAGTATTTATAGAATATCTAAGAAGTAAAACCAATTTAAAATGTACAATTAAGTACAAGTTCAATTAGAATCTAAGTGTTAGAAAAATTGACAAAACTCAATTTAAATGAATAAATAAAAAATAAAGACCTGTTTTTAGAAAAAGGGAACTCCCTATTCAGGGGATAGGGAGTTTGGTAATATAATCTAAATTGTATACAGACCCCTTTTTCTTTGACAGGCACAAATTATATATAAATAATTTTATTATGAAACGAGCATGTTAAAAAGCTTATCACTAAAGGAAATGATTGATAACGAGCAGCATGTGACCGTTAAAAAACAATAAATAATAAACATATGAAATCAAAAATCTCATTTTTAGGAATCGCTATTTTAATACTTATAATTAGTGTAAGTTGTAATAGTCAGAGCAATAGTAATGATAATAATCAAATTGCAGAAAAAGAAAGTATCGTTAAAGAATCATCTAATACAATAGTTTCAGCACCGGATAAAGATGCTAAACTTAAATCTAGTTATGTTTGCTATGTAAATAATAGCTATTTCGGAAAAGAACAAATTCCTGTTGAAGTAGATGGTAAAACTTATTATGGTTGTTGTGAAGGATGTGTAGATAAACTACATAATATCAGAGAATTTCGTTATGCTACAGATCCATTATCAGGTGTTGAAGTAGATAAGGCAAAAGCTTATATTGTCTTAAAACCGGATGGTAATGGTGAAGTTTTATACTTTGAAAATAAAGACAATTATCTAAAATTTATTTAAGTAAAAATTTAATATTTTGACATAAAAAAGAGGATTGGTAATTTAAACCAATCCTCTTTTTTTGTTTTTCAATTAAAAAATTAATCGTCAATTAAAACCCATTGCCCTTTATCAATTAGGGGAATAGCCTGTTTGAATTTTAAAGTTTTGCTTTCTCCAGTGGTAATGCTTTTAATTGTAACCTTTTCGTTTCTGCCAATTTTTCGCTCTGTTCTTACAATAGTTTCTGTTACATGCTGTTCTTGCGTTTGATTGATGTTTTTGTCATGTGTTGGACTATTAAATTCAGCTTTACTCAACTGTACATTTTCTCGTTTCTGCTCTCTTGCCTGAGAAACTTGTTGTGGATTTTGACTTGGTAATTCACCTTTGAACAAGAAAGATAAAACTTCTTTATTGACTTTGTCAAGCATGGATTTAAACAGTTCAAAAGCTTCAAATTTATAGATCAATAAAGGATCTTTTTGTTCATATGTCGCGTTTTGAACAGACTGTTTTAAATCATCCATTTTTCGTAAATGATCTTTCCAGGTATCGTCAATTATTGCTAATGAAATATTTTTTTCGAAATCATCAACCAATTGTTTTCCTTTAGTTTCGTAGGCATCTTTTAAATTGGTAGTAACCTGTAAAGTTTTTACACCATCAGTAAATGGCACAACAATTCGCTCGTATCTATCTCCTTGTTTTTCATAAACATCTTTTATTACTGGATACGCAGCAATAGCATTTCTTTCAATTCTATTTTGATAATGTTTATAGACAGTTTCAAACAAGGCATCTACCAATTCTCTTTCATCTTTAGAATTAAATTCTTCTTCTGTAAATGGTGATGTTGTTGATGAGAATCGGATCAATTCAAATTCAAAATTTGAATAATCACTATTTACTTTATTATCTAATACGATAGCGTCGCAGGTGTCGTAAATCATATTAACAATATCAACTTGCAAACGTTTACCATACAATGCATGTTTACGACGTTTGTAAATTACCTCACGCTGCGCATTCATAATATCATCATACTCCAACAATCGCTTACGAATTCCAAAGTTGTTTTCTTCTACTTTTTTCTGAGCCCTTTCAATAGATTTGGAGATCATAGAATGCTGAATAACTTCACCTTCTTTAAGTCCCATTTTATCCATCATTTTTGCAATTCTTTCCGAACCGAATAAGCGCATTAAATTATCTTCTAAAGAAACATAAAATTGTGAAGAACCCGGATCACCTTGGCGCCCAGCTCTACCACGTAATTGTCTATCAACTCTTCGTGAATCATGACGTTCTGTACCAATAATTGCCAAACCACCTGCTCCTTTTACTTCTTCTGATAATTTAATATCTGTACCACGACCAGCCATGTTTGTTGCAATGGTGACAACACCAGGGTTTCCTGCAGAAGCAACAATATCGGCTTCTTTTTTATGTAACTTGGCATTCAATACGTTATGAGGTATTTTTCTGATAGACAACATTTTAGATAGCAATTCAGATATTTCAACGGAAGTTGTACCTACCAAAACAGGTCGTTTATTATTTACTAAATTTCCAATTTCATCAATAACAGCATTGTATTTTTCACGTTTAGTTTTGTAAATTAAATCTTCACGATCATCACGAATCAATGGCACGTTGGTTGGTATTTCAACTACATCTAATTTGTAAATTTCCCAAAACTCACCAGCTTCTGTAATAGCCGTACCTGTCATACCCGAAAGTTTGCGGTACATTCTAAAATAATTTTGTAGTGTAATTGTAGCAAAAGTTTGTGTTGCAGCTTCAATTTTTACATTTTCTTTTGCTTCAATGGCTTGATGTAAACCATCAGAATATCTTCGGCCATCCATAACACGACCTGTTTGTTCATCAACAATCTTAATTTGTTCATCCATAATTACATATTCAACATCTTTTTCGAATAAAGAATATGCTTTTAATAATTGATTTAAGGTATGAATACGTTCACTTTTTATACTAAAGTCACGATATAGTTCTTCCTTTTCTTTTGCCTTTTCTTCAGTAGAAATATCTTTATTTTCAATTTCTCCAACTGCCAATCCCATATCTGGTAAAACAAAGAAGTGCCCATCGGTATTATCGCCAGAAAGATGTGCTATTCCTTTATCTGTAAGATCAATAGAGTTATTTTTTTCATCAATCACATAATACAAGGCTTCATCAATCTTAGGCATTTCACGATTATTATCCTGCATATGGAAATTCTCAGTTTTTTGTAATAACTGCTTGATTCCTTCCTGACTTAAAAATTTAATTAAAGCTTTATTTTTTGGAATACCTCTAAATACTCTAAATAAAAGGAAGCCACCTTCTTTGGTATTACCTTCCGCAATCATTTTTTTTGATTCGGCAAGAATTCCTATTAAATATTTATTTTGAAGTTTAACAATTTCGTCAACTTTAGGTCTTAGTTCATTAAATTCATGACGGTCACCTTGAGGAATTGCACCTGATATGATTAAAGGTGTACGCGCATCATCAACCAATACAGAATCGACTTCATCAACAATGGAGTAATTGTGTGGACGTTGCACCAAATCTTTTGGTGAATGCGCCATATTGTCTCTTAGATAATCAAATCCAAATTCATTATTAGTACCATAAGTAATATCAGCCAAATAAGCTTTTCTACGCCCATCTGAATTGGGTTGGTGATTGTCAACACAATCAATAGATAAACCATGAAATTCAAAAATAGGTCCCATCCATTTGGCATCACGTTTTGCTAAATAATCATTTACAGTAACTACATGTACACCATTTCCCGTCAAGGCATTAAGGTAAATAGGTAAGGTAGCAACAAGGGTTTTACCTTCACCAGTCATCATCTCAGCAATATTTCCTTGGTGCAATACGGAACCACCTATTAATTGTACATCATAATGCACCATATT
Organism: Flavobacteriaceae bacterium; assembly: GCA_021647985.1. Lineage (GTDB taxonomy): Bacteria > Bacteroidota > Bacteroidia > Flavobacteriales > Flavobacteriaceae > Lutimonas. Next base: position 28,623 of record JAKITQ010000003.1, read on the forward strand.
CCAAGTAATTGGCATTCCGGCGGCATCCCATGAACTATTCCATACAGCATAGTCACCATCTAAGTTTACATAATCGTTTACAGAAAGTTCACGGTCAAATGAAGTTGCCTTAACTTTTAAAGTACTGTTGTTTGTAAACCGTTTAGCAGTTTCTTTAATTACAGCAAATGCTTCTGGTTGAATCTCATTTAAAGTAATTTCAGATGCTTCATATGCATCATCTTTTAATTGATCAATTTCTTTATAGATTTCTTCTTTGCGATCAATATTAGCATTTTCAATCTCTTCATTTAATGTATCTATTTTATCTTGAAATGGCTTGGTAGCCTCCTTGATAATATTTTTAAAAGAGTTTGTTTTTTCGCGAAGTTGATCCATATTAAGAGCCGCTATAGCATCATCAAATGATCGCACTTTATCAACTATTGGTTGTAATAATTTTAAGTCTTTTTTCTTTTTATCGCCTACAAAGGCTTTTATTACTGAATTAAGAAAATTCATATTTTTTAATATTATTCTCGCATAACGAGAGATTAAAGTTGTATAATAACCAAAAAAATGAAATTTAGAAAGTAAATTATATTTTCATGTAAAAAAAAAAGTCCCTTTGGAGACTTTTAAATTTTAATATTCATCTTCATTCCAGAGAAAATCCTCATCTGTAGGATAATCTGGCCAAATCTCTTGAATAATTTCATAACTTTCGCCTTCGTCTTCTAGGGCTTGCAAATTTTCGACAACTTCTAAAGGTGCTCCTGTTCTTATTGCATAATCAATAAGTTCATCTTTTGTTGCCGGCCAAGGTGCATCACTTAAGTACGATGCTAATTCTAATGTCCAATACATAATTGAAACGTAATTTTAATTGAATTGCAAAAGTAATTTTTTTGAGCAAAAAAGCAAGCTTTTTAGTTATAATTTTTAATTAGATTAAAGAACGTATTTTTTAACTGTGTTTAAGCGTAAATTTTTTAATAAAAAATTGTTATTTTTTTGGGTTCCAAGGTATTTCCTTTAACTTATTATCAAAAGTCAATTTTCGTGCCAACACAAATAAATAATCAGACAATCTGTTCAAATAAATTAACAAATTACTATTAATCGTTTCATTTTCATTGAGTTCTACAGCTATTCTTTCAGCTCGTCTACAAACGCACCTAGCAATATGACAGAATGACACCAGCGTATTGCCCCCGGGTAAAATAAAACTCTTCATTGCTTGTAGGGATTTGTTCATACAATCAATTTCAGCTTCCAAAAAATGAATTTCAGTATCCTCTATTTTTGGTATTCGCAATCTGTCCTTCCCACTTTTTAACTTTTCTTTAGCAGGAGGTGTTGCTAACATGGCACCAAGTGTGAATAAATTATTTTGAATTTCAATCAATGCACTGTATGATTCTTTGTCAATTTTTTGGTCTCTTATTAAACCAATATAAGAGTTTAATTCATCAACAGTGCCATAAGCTTCTATTCTTAAATCGTATTTTTTAACTTTTGTACCTCCAAAAAGAGAAGTTTCTCCTTTATCGCCAGTTTTGGTGTATATTTTCATAATCCAAAAGTAAAAAGTAAAAAGTAAAAAGACAAAAGTAATTGAGAATAATTAGTAAAAAATTATTCAAGTGATTATAGTTACTATATAAAGTAGTTCGTTATATTTTTGGTATATGACTGATTTATATCTATTTATACCATAACGATTCAGAATAACAACGCAAAGGCATTCAAATATTTAATTCATAATTCAACATTCATAATTTAAAATTACCCCCAGTGTTGTTATACCCTTATGGTAAAGTGTTCTTTAGCTTGTTCTTTTCTAAAAAACACGAACCCCCATTGGTAAGTATCTATACTAATTGTTACCATTTTATGATTTTTAATATAAAACCAGGCTTCCTCCATTCCATTACTCCAATGTATATCGTCAAAAATAAAAACAGTTTCATTGTTTATTGCAGTTAAACATTGTTTAAAATAATTAATAGTGGCCTCTTTTTTGTGATTTCCGTCAAAATAAATTAAATCATATTTTTTATTATGCAGGGCAACATTTAAGGTTTTACTAAAATTCCCCACTTCTAAATGAATGTTTTTAAGTCCAAAAGTTTCGAATTGTTTTTCAGCAATTTTAGCAGTTTCTAAACATCCTTCTAGGGTGGTGATTTTGGCATTTGGGTTGGCTGCTGAAAAACATGCTGTTGCAATACCTAATGAAGTGCCAATTTCAAGTATTTTTTCTGTGTTAAAATATTGCGTTATTTTAAATAATAACAAGCCTCTTTTATTAGATATTCCCGCTCGTTTTGCAATTGTAGAAATTTTACGATTATTGCTATTAAAATGCTTAGAACCAGCACCAAAATCTGTTATAGAAATGATATTATCATTTTTAACCAATGCTATTTTATAATGCTTTAATAACTTGATTTTTTCATGTTCAATGAGGTCCTTTTTATAAAGGCATTTCGTTATAAATTCATAAACAAAAGGTGAGTGTATACCATGCTGATTGGTAGATTTTAAAAGGAAATTAATATAGGATCGTATTTTAGTTATCAAGACTACTATTTTATTTGCGAAAATAGGAAGAAAAATTATGGTTGTGAACAATTTAAAAATTATATTTGCCTTTCAGTCAAAAAACCAAATATGAAAAAATTGCTAACTATTTTAGTACTTGTTGTTTTATCTACATCCTGCATACCCAATAGAGATTTAGTGTATTTTCAAGGAGAAAAGTTAGAAAATCAATCTTTGAAAAAATTACAAAATGCACCATATAAGTTGCAGGTTAATGATATGATTGATATTCAAATTAAATCAGCAGATGAAAAATTAGTTGCATTATTTAAAACTACAGCAAGTAATAATGTAAATCCGAATATACAGTATACTGCAGAAAGTCTTTACTTTACCGCTTACAGTATTGATAGACACGGTAATATTAGATTGCCCTATATTGGTGAGATTAATGTTTTAGGTTACACAACTACTGAGGTTCGTGAAAAAATAGAAAAAAAGTTTGAAATATTTTTTAAGAACCCAGATGATGTTTTTATAATTGTTAAACTTGCCGGTATAAGATTTACCGTTTTGGGTGAAGTTAAAAGTACTGGGGCAAAAGTTTTATATTTAAATCAGGTAAACTTAATAGAAGCTCTAGCTACTGCTGGTGATATAACCATTACCGGAAACAGGGAAAGAGTTTCCATCTTTAGAAAGAATATTGACGGAACCAAAAGATTTGATATAAACATGCTCGATATCAATAGTTTTGATTCAGACCATTTTTATATTCAATCCAATGATATTATTTATATAGAGCCGTTAAAACAAAAATCTTGGGGTACGGGTACTAGTGGTATGCAAACCATAACATCATTGATCGCTGTTTTATCATTAGTAACAACAACAATTTTATTAATAAATGCATTATAAAGTTTAAATGAAAGAGAATAATAAATTTGATATTGAACTTCAAACGTTTGATATAAAAGAGTACTTTTTTAAAATAATAAGCTATTGGAAATTATTTTTAATAGTTATTGTATTTGCATTGATTATAGCCAAAATAGTAAACACTACATCTAAAAGAATATTTAATTTAAAAAGTGTAATCACAGTTAGTGATGAACAAAACCCACTTTTTTCTTCGAGTACTAATATTGCATTTAACTGGGGAGGACCAAGTGATAAGGTTGAAACGATAATTACCATATTAAAATCTAGATCACATAATGAAAAAGTAGTAAAAAGATTAAATTATAATATTGATTATTTAATTGATGGAAGATTTAGAAAAGAAAATGTTTATGGAAAAGTTCCATTTATTATTGTTTTAGACTCCTTAAAATACCATTTAAAAGGCAACGATATAAAATTAGAGTTTTTGAATAATGATGAGGTTAGAATTTCAGTCGAATTTGATGATGAAGAAAATAGATTGATTAATTACTACACCAATGACAGTAAATCATTTATGCCAAATGATCTTATTTTTTCACAAGTTTTTGTTGTAGAATCAACAATAGAAACTCCTTTTTTTTCGTTTAAAATTCTAAACCAAAGCCCTTTATTTGATTTAGCAGATAAAACATATTTTATAAGGTTTAATGGCTTTGATAGTACAGTAAAAAAGTATCAAAAAATAGAAGTTGCTACAACGAAAAAAGGAACTTCAATAATTGAATTGAGTATAAACGGTACCAATAAAAAAAGAATTGTTGATTTTATTAATACCACGGTTGAAGTTTTAGATGAAGATCAAAGAAGACAAAAAATAAAATATGCATTAAAAACCCAAAAATATATCGATACCTTATTTGATGTTGAGGCGAATAGTTTGAAGAATATTGAATCTGATTTGGGAGATTTTAAGCAAAGAAATAATATTTATGATTTGTCTGCTGAGGGAAGTTCTTTGTTGAACGAAGTGACGTTATTAGACGGAGAGGCGCAATCTTTTCAAAATAGAATTTCATATTTGATTAATTTAGAAAATTATTTATTGAACAATAATACCCTGAAAAGTGATTATATACAGGCTCCTGCAATTGTTAATATTGAAGATCCAAATATAATAACAAGTGTAAATAATATAATTGTTCTTTCTAAAACAAGAGAGGGTTTAGAAAAAAGAGTTAACCCATCCTACCCACCATTGATTAGAATTAATGATGAAATAAAATTAGAGCGTCAAATTTTATTAGAACAAATAGGGTCTTTAAAAAGTATTTTAAAAAATAATTTAAATAGTGTTCACACAAGGTTAACAAAGATTAACTCTAAGCTAAATAGGCTTTCCCCTAAAGAGCAAAAACTACTTAATTTTCAAAGAAAATACAATATTACGGAAGCCAATTATAATTATTTAAAACAAAAAAGTTATGAGGCGGGTACTGCAATTGCTGCCAATGTTTCAGATATAAAAATATTGGATATAGCAAAAGATGTTGGACAAATGCCAATAAGTCCGAAACAACCATTTAATTATTTAATAGCTTTAATGTTAGGTACCATATTGCCTATGTTATATGTGCTTACTAAAGAAACTTTAAACAATAAAATACAAACGGTTGAAGAGATAGAAAAATCTTATAAAATACCGGTTTTAGGGGTTATTGGAAAAAACAGACACGATAAAGATAGGTTGGTGGTTCATAGAAAACCAAATTCTACTATAGCAGAATCATTTAGGGCACTGCGATCAAACATACAATTTTTATTCAATAATAAAAGTGCTTCAAAAACTATTGTAATTACATCTTCGGTAAGTGGTGAGGGGAAAACACTATGTGCTGAGAATATGGCAACTGTTTTTGCTTTAAGCGGTAAAAAAACAGTTCTAGTTGGTTTGGATTTGCGTAAACCAAAAATGCATGCCGATTTTGAAGCTGATAATACTATTGGTGTTGTAAATTATTTAATAGGTGAAAAATCATTAGAGGAGGTTACAACTTTTTCGGGAATTGATAATTTAGATATAATTACTTCGGGCCCTGTTCCTCCAAATCCTTCTGAATTACTTATAAGTGACTATGCAAATGAGTTGTTTGAAAAACTTAAGGGAAAATATGAATACATAATTGTTGATACACCTCCTGTTGGATTGGTTGCTGACGCATTAGAATTATTTATATATTCTGATGCTATAATCTATATGATTAGACAAAATTATACACAAAGAGGAATGCCTAAAATGATTGATGTTAAATATGAAAATAATGAGGTAAAGAATATTAGTTATGTTTTGAATGATTTTGAAGTAAAAAACAAATATGGAGCAGGTTATGGATATGGTTATGGATACGGCTATGGTTACGGTAAGTATGGCAATGGTTACCACCAAGATGAAAAAATCTCTCTGATGCAACGCATCTTAAAGCGTTTCTAATAAATAATAAATTTTTGAAAAATGTAAAAGGTTTAAATAGGGAACAACGTGTGTTGAAAAGAGTGTTTGATCTTTTACTTGCATTAATTGGGTCATTGATTTTTTTCTTTCCCATTTTACTATTAATCGCTTTAGCCACAATATCCACAAAGAAATTTGGTTTATATACCCAATATCGTGTTGGGCAACATGCGAAATTGTTTGTAATGTTTAAGATTAGAACTATGCAAGGAGATGATGATGGCTTATTTATTTATATAAAAAATAATTCTAGAGTTACTGTTTTTGGAAAATATTTAAGAAAGTTCAAATTAGATGAATTACCACAATTATTTAATGTTTTATTGGGCAGCATGAGCTTTGTTGGTCCTAGACCCGATGTAAAGGGTTATGCAGATGAATTACAAGGTGAAGATCGAATTATTCTTACTGTAAAACCTGGGATTACTGGTCCTGCTACATTACAATTTAAAGACGAAGAAGAGTTACTCGATTTGCAAAAGAACCCTCTAAAATATAATGATGAGGTTATTTGGAAAGAAAAAGTTAGAATTAATAAAAAATATATTACAAATTGGTCATTGATAGGAGATTTAAAATTTATTTTAAAAACTATTTTTGGTTAAATTTGCCATGCTTATAAGAAGAAATTATGAAGAATACAAAAATTGCAATTATTGGCTTAGGCTATGTGGGTTTACCTCTGGCTGTTGAGTTTGCAAAAAAATATCAGGTAGTTGGTTTTGACATAAATCAAACTCGAGTTGATGCATTAAAAAATAATAAGGATCATACCTTAGAAACCTCATCTGATGAACTAAAATCAGTAAATGTAGATGCATTAGAATCATTACAAAAAAATAAGAGAGGTTTATGGCTAACATGTAAATTAGAAGAAATTAAAGATGCCAATTTTTATGTGGTGACAGTTCCAACTCCGGTAGATAAAAATAACCGACCAGATTTGACACCACTTTATAAAGCAAGTGAAAGTGTAGGTAAAATACTAAAAAGTGACGATGTGGTTGTTTATGAATCTACAGTCTTCCCTGGGGCAACTGAAGATGAATGTATGCCAATTTTAGAAAAATTTTCTGGACTAAAGTTTAATAAAGATTTTTATTTAGGCTATTCCCCTGAAAGAATAAACCCAGGAGATAAAGAACATACCGTAACAAAAATTTTAAAGATCACCTCTGGGTCAACACCAGAGATAGCAGATTATGTTGATGAAGTTTATAAATCGATAATTGTTGCGGGTACATATAAAGCTGCAACCATTAAAGTTGCAGAAGCCGCTAAAGTTATTGAAAATGCGCAACGAGATGTTAATATTGCTTTTGTAAATGAATTGTCTAAAATATTTCGTTTGATGAATATCGATACCAATGATGTTTTAGAAGCAGCAGGAACCAAATGGAATTTTTTACCTTTCAGACCAGGATTGGTTGGAGGTCATTGTATAGGTGTTGACCCGTATTATTTGGCACATAAAGCAATGGAATTAGGTTATAACCCTGAAATTATTTTATCAGGAAGAAGATTAAATGATAGTATGGGGCCTTATGTGGCGCAAGAAACTATAAAATTGATGATTAGAAAAGGAATTGCCGTGAACAATTCGAATATACTTGTTTTGGGTATCACCTTTAAAGAAGATTGTCCGGATATTAGAAATACACGTGCAATAGATATTATTAAAGAATTGAAATCTTATTCTGTAAATGTTGATGTTTACGACCCTTGGGCTTCCGCCGAAGAAGTTAAACATGAATACAATATTGATATTACATCTGCCAAGGAAAATCTAAAGAATAATTATGACGCTATAATTTTAGCTGTTTCTCATAAAGAATTTTTAAAATTAGATTTAGATCAATTTGTTAATGGTACACATGTAAAATTTGATGTAAAATCAATTCTTAGCAAAGATATTATTGATAGTAGATTATAATTTTTAATCACCAGATAAATTCAAATATAATTACTTATGACTGAAAAAAAATATACAGTATTAGTTACCGGTGCCGCTGGATTTATTGGGCATCATTTGTCAAAATTATTAATTAAAGAAGGTTATAAAGTTGTTGGATTAGATAATATTAATAATTATTACGACCCGAATTTAAAATTAGCGAGGTTAAAAGATATGAATATCGATACATCTGATATTCAATACAATAAAGAAATTGAAGGAGATATTACTTTTGTTAAATTAGATCTGACAGACAAAGATAAAATTAAAGATCTATTCGAGAAATATCGATTTGATTATGTGGTTAATTTAGCTGCTCAAGCAGGAGTGCGTTATTCTTTAATTAACCCACACTCGTATGTGGATAGTAACATAACAGGTTTTTTAAATATTTTAGAAGCATGTAGAGCATTTCCGGTTAAACATTTGGTATTTGCTTCATCCAGTTCTGTTTATGGATTAAACCAAAATATTCCTTTTAAAACTAGCGATCATACCGATCATCCATTGGCCATGTATGCTGCAAGTAAAAAAGCCAATGAAATGATGGGGCATTCTTATGCGCAATTATTTGATATCCCTTGTACAGGATTGCGATTTTTCACCGTTTATGGCCCTTGGGGTAGACCTGATATGGCCTTGCATATATTTACCAAAGCCATTGTAGAAGATAAAGAATTTGAGGTGTTTAATTTTGGTGAAATGAGTAGAGATTTTACTTATGTTTTAGATATTGTTGAAAGCGTCAAAAGGTTAATTCCGCTACCGCCAAAACCGAACAATCCAAAATATGATCCAAAACATCCAAACCCTGCTGTAAGTTCAGCACCTTATCAAATTTTTAATATTGGTAATAATAGTCCGGTGGCTTTAATGGATTATGTGCATGCTGTTGAAAAAGCATTGGGTAAAAAAGGAAAAATTGTATATAAAGAAATACAACCTGGTGATGTACCTTCCACTTATGCTGACGTACAAAGCTTATTTGAATATATTAACTTTAAACCTTCTACTACTATTGAGGAAGGAATACAAGTTTTTGTAGATAAATATTTAGAACTAAATAAAAAATGAATCTAAATTTAAAAATAGCGATCAAAGCAGCTGTTGATGGTGGTGCTGAGATCATGAAAATATATCAAAAAGAAGATCTTGGAGTTGAATATAAAGAAGATAACTCTCCGCTTACTTTGGCAGATAAAAAATGTAATGATATTATTAATTCTTATTTGATAAATACTGAGTTTCCAATTATAAGTGAAGAGAATAAACAATTAGATTTCTCTGAAAGAAAAGATTGGGAAACTTGTTGGATTGTAGATCCGCTTGACGGGACAAAAGAATTTGTTAAACGCAATGGTGAATTTACCGTAAATATTGCTTTGGTTAAAAATGGAATACCACAATTGGGTGTGATTTATGTACCCGATACTAAAGAATTATATTTTGCAGATGTTAATAAAAAAAATGCTTCTAAGGTTGTTTTAATCAAGCATGAAATAAATGTTGATGATTTGGATTTGAGCTTAAATAATATTAAGCCAAATAAGTTGAATAAAAAAATGCTTAAAGTTGTGGGAAGTAGATCTCATATGAGTGAGGCTACTCAGGATTTTGTGGATTCGATGAAAGATGACTTTGATGAGGTAGAAATTGTTTCCAAAGGAAGTTCTTTAAAATTTTGCTTGGTTGCAGAAGGCAAAGCAGATGTATATCCAAGATTTGCTCCGACCATGGAATGGGATACTGCTGCTGGTCAAGCAATATGTGAAGCTGTAGGGTTAAAGGTTATTTCTAATGATACAAATAAACCTTTACTTTATAATAAGGAAAATTTATTGAATCCATGGTTTTCGGTTTCAAAATGTTGAAAGATAAATCATATAAACGACACTTAGCAAAAACCATAACCTGGAGAATTGTTGCAACGACAGATACAATAATTTTATCATGGATAATTACAGGAAGCCCAATTTTTGGATTAAAAATTGGACTAACTGAACTTGTCACCAAAATGGTTTTATACTTTGTACATGAAAGAGTGTGGTTTAAAGTTAATATAACAAAAGATGGTAAAATCTTAGAAAGCAGAAAACGTCATTTGGCAAAAGCTTTTACTTGGCGATCCATAGGTTCTTTAGATACAATTATTATAGCATGGTTTATTACAGGCAACCCATTAACAGGGTTGAAAATAGGATTTGCAGAAATAATTACCAAAATGGTATTTTATTACTTCCATGAAAGAGTTTGGATTAGATTAAACTACGGTTTAGACCAAAGAAAAAATTAATAGTATGGATAAAAATATAATAAAACACGATTATATTGTTTCTAAAAAAGATAGAAAAAAATTAAATAAACAAAATTCTTTTTTAATTTGGTTTACGGGTTTATCTGGTTCTGGCAAGTCTACCATAGCAAATGCGCTAGAGCATAAATTACACCAATCGGGTTATAAAACATATGCCTTAGATGGTGATAATATACGTAAAGGGATAAATAACGATTTAAATTTTAGCCCGAATGATCGCACTGAAAATATTAGAAGAATAGCCGAAATAGCCAATTTAATGATTGATGCCGGACTTATAGTTTTGGCAGCTTTTGTATCACCCTATAAAAAAGATAGGGAAAGTATAGTAAATATTGTAGGAATTGATAACTTTGTCGAAATTTTTATAAATACTTCTATTGAAGAATGTGAAAAAAGAGATGTAAAGGGCTTGTACAAAAAGGCTAGAGCTGGTGAAATAAAAGATTTCACGGGCGTTAATGCTCCTTATGAAGCGCCGATAAATCCTGATGTTGAACTTGTTACAGATAACATGACAGTAGTAGAAGCTGTCGAAAAAATATATAAAGTAATCCAATTAAAATTAAAGAATGAATAAGTATTTTTTAAATTATTTAGATGAATTAGAATCTGAGGCCGTCTATGTATTGCGAGAAGTGTACGCACAGTTTCAAAATCCAGTAATATTATTTTCTGGAGGTAAAGACTCTATAGTATTGGCGCATTTAGCAAATAAAGCATTTTATCCCGCAAAGATTCCTTTTCCTCTTATGCATATTGATACTGGGCATAATTTTCCTGAAACAATTCAGTTTAGAGATGATTTGATAAAAGAACTTGGTGCTCAATTGATTGTAGGCTCTGTGCAAGAAGCGATCGACAATAAAAGGGTAGTTGAAGAAAGAGGTAAAAATGCAACTCGTAATGAGCTTCAAATTACTACTTTATTAGATGCTATTGAAAGTAATCAAATTGATTGCGCAATTGGTGGAGGTCGTCGTGATGAAGAAAAGGCAAGAGCAAAAGAAAGGTTTTTCTCCCATAGAGATGATTTTGGACAATGGTCACCAAAAAATCAACGCCCCGAATTATGGAACTTGTTTAATGGGAAAATGCACCATGGTGAACATTTTAGAGCTTTTCCGATAAGTAACTGGACAGAAATGGATGTATGGAACTATATTCAAAGAGAAAATATTGCTATTCCATCTTTGTATTTTGCTCATAATAGAGATGTTGTTTTTAGAAATGGAAGTTGGATTCCTGTTTCAGAGTATTTAATTATACAGGAGAACGATAAGGTAGAAAATAAAAAAATTCGTTTTCGAACATTAGGCGATATTACAATTACCGGTGGAATTGAAAGTGAAGCAGATACCTTAGAGAAGATTGTGGAAGAAGTATCGGCAATGAGAGAGACAGAACGTGGAAATAGATCGGATGACAAACGATCTGAATCATCTATGGAAGATAGAAAGAGAATGGGGTATTTTTAATTCTGAATTTATTTCAGGACACTTTTAATAATTGATAATTTACTAAACAAAATAAAATGAGCATAAATAACAACCAACTTTTACGTTTTACTACAGCAGGTAGTGTTGATGATGGTAAAAGTACTTTGATAGGAAGATTATTATATGATTCAAAATCTATTTTTGAAGATCAAATTGCTGCTGTTGAAAAAACAAGTAAGCGCAAAGGATTAGAAACAGTTGATTTGGCTTTATTTACAGACGGCTTAAAAGATGAAAGAGAACAAGGTATTACTATTGATGTTGCCTACAGATATTTTACTACGCCAAAACGAAAATTTATAATTGCTGATACGCCAGGACATATACAATATACTCGAAATATGGTAACAGGTGCATCTACTGCAAATGTTGCAATAGTTTTAATTGATGCGAGAAAAGGTGTTATTGAGCAAACCAAAAGACATTCGTTTATTGCGTCTTTATTACAAATATCACATGTTATAGTTTGTGTAAATAAAATGGACCTGGTTGATTACAAAGAAGAAGTTTTTAATGATATTGTACATCAATATGAAGAAATATCTTCTAAAATGAGCTTTAAGGATGTTCGATATATACCGATAAGTGCTTTATTGGGAGATAATGTAGTAAACAGATCTAAGAATATGGCTTGGTATCAAGATGCTCCTTTGCTACATACTTTAGAAACAATTTATATTGTTAGTGACAATAATATGGTAGATGCACGTTTTCCGGTGCAAACCGTTTTAAGACCCCAAGACAAAGAACATAGAGATTATCGTGGTTATGCAGGAACCATTGCAGGAGGTATTTTTAGGGTAGGTGATGAGGTTAATTTATTGCCATCTGGATTTAGCTCTAAAATTAAAAGCATTAATAAATATGATAATTATATTAAAGAAGCTTTTGAAGGTATGAGCGTGGCAATTACTTTAGAAGATGATATTGATCTAAGTAGGGGAGATATGATTGTTAAAAAGAATAATTTACCTGAAAAAACACAAGATTTATCGGCAATGATTTGCTGGTTTCATAATGATCCGGCAAGACCAAGAGCTAAATATATTTTAAAACACACAACCAATGAACCTATGGCAATGATAAGAGAGGTAGAGTACAAAGTAAATATTGATACTTTAAAAAGAGATGACTCTGATATAGAAATTGGTATGAATGATATTTGTAAGGTAAAAATTAGAACTACTTCACCGATAATGAAAGATAAATACGCAAGAAATCGTAAAACGGGTAGTTTTATATTAATTGATGAAGGAACCAATGAAACAGTTGCTGCAGGTATGCTGCTATAAGATTTACAAGAACATAATTAGAATTAAAAGACTGTTAGATAAAACAGTCTTTTTTTATGTAAAAAATCATAGATTAGATACAATAATAATCAACTATATTTGCACTCTTTTAAAAATGAAATAAATGAAAGCTGGAATTGTAGGATTACCAAATGTTGGAAAATCAACATTGTTCAATTGTTTGTCAAATGCCAAGGCACAATCGGCAAACTTTCCGTTTTGTACCATTGAACCAAATATAGGTATAGTAAATGTGCCCGATTCAAGATTAGAAAAATTAGAAGAACTTGTAAATCCTGAACGAGTAATGCCTGCTACAGTTGAAATTGTAGATATTGCTGGTCTAGTAAAAGGTGCTAGTAAAGGTGAGGGACTGGGAAATAAATTTTTAGGGAATATTCGTGAAACCGATGCTATTATTCACGTATTGCGCTGTTTTGATAATGATAACATTATACATGTTGATACTACAATTGACCCGATAAGAGATAAAGAGACTATTGATTTTGAGTTGCAATTAAAAGATCTTGAAACTGTAGAAAAGAAATTAGAAAAGGTTAAAAAAGCATCAAGAACGGGAGATAAGCAAGCCTTAAAAGAATTAAGCGTTCTAACAAAGGTAAAAGATAGTCTAGAAAGCGCGATTTCCGTAAGAGCAATTGAACTTACAGATAAAGAAAGAGATGAATTTATAAGCCCTTTACAGTTGTTAACTGATAAGCCAGTTTTATATGTTTGTAATGTTGACGAAGCATCTGCAGTAAAAGGAAACAAATATGTTGATGCGGTAAAAAATTCTATTGAAAATGAAAATGCTGAAATTATTATACTGGCTGTAGGTACAGAGGCAGATATTGTAGAATTAGAAGAATATGAAGAACGTCAAATGTTTTTGGAGGATTTAGGGCTAGACGAACCAGGAGCATCTAAACTTATTCGTGCAGCCTATAATTTATTAAACTTACAAACCTATTTTACTGCTGGTGTTAAAGAAGTTAGAGCCTGGACTATACACATTGGAGATTCAGCACCCCAAGCGGCTGGTGTTATTCATACCGATTTTGAAAAAGGTTTTATACGTGCAGAGGTTATTAAATATAATGATTTTATTGAATACGGTAGTGAAGCAAAAGTACGTGAGGCAGGAAAATTAGGTGTTGAAGGAAAAGAATATATTGTACAAGATGGTGATATGATGAATTTTAGATTTAATGTTTAAAATGTGATTCCCACGAAAGTGGAAATACTATTATTTTATCTAATACCTTAAATCCGAAAGGGTTTTCGTAGCGAAAAGTCTAAATGTCTGTTAGTGTTGGTCTAGCACATAAAAAAGTAACGCAGGCATATCACTAGATATGGTGAGTAAGTTTTTTTGAGCATTGTCAACAATGACAGGCAGTTAGGCTTTGCAGTAGAAATACTCTTACGGATTTAAGGTAATAATATAAAAGTATATGATTTTTGATATAAAAGGTTTAGACCAAAAAAGTTCTGCAAGAGCAGGGGAAATAACAACAGATCACGGTAAAATTCAAACACCGATTTTCATGCCAGTGGGAACTGTTGCTTCTGTAAAAGGAGTGCACCAAACTGAATTAAAGGAAGATATCAATGCAGATATTATTCTTGGAAATACTTACCACTTATATCTTAGACCTCAAACTAAAATTTTAGAAAAGGCAGGAGGATTGCATAAATTTATGAACTGGGATCGACCATTATTAACAGATTCAGGAGGTTATCAAGTCTATTCATTATCCGATAGTAGAAAGATAAAAGAAGAAGGGGTGAATTTTAAATCGCATATTGATGGATCATCACATTTTTTTTCTCCAGAATTTTCTATGGAAATTCAAAGAATTATTGGTGCTGATATTTTTATGGCCTTTGATGAATGTACACCGTATCCTTGTGATTATAATTATGCCAAACGTTCTATGCATATGACCCATCGTTGGTTAGAAAGATGTATACAATGGTTAGATAAAAACCCTGAAAAATACGGTTATAAACAAACTTTTTTTCCAATAGTCCAAGGAAGTACTTATAAAGATTTGCGTAAACAATCGGCTGAGTATATTGCTAGTGTAGGGGCAGAAGGTAATGCAATTGGTGGCTTGTCGGTTGGTGAACCAGCAGATGAAATGTATGCAATGACGGAGATAGTTACAGATATATTGCCAAAAGATAAACCAAGGTATTTAATGGGGGTAGGAACTCCTATCAATATTTTAGAAAATATTGCCTTAGGTATTGATATGTTTGACTGTGTTATGCCCACTAGAAATGCGCGTAATGGTATGCTATTTACTGCTTATGGATCGATTAATATAAAAAATAAAAAGTGGGAAGATGATTTTTCAGCTATTGATGCAATGGGTATTACCACTGTAGACACCTATTATTCAAAGGCCTATTTACGACACTTATTTGCTGCAAAGGAATATTTAGGAAAACAAATTGCAACAATTCACAATCTTGGGTTTTACCTTTGGTTGGTTCGTGAAGCTAGAAAGCATATATTAGCAGGAGATTTTACCGAATGGAAAAACAAGATGGTAAAACAAATGGACAATAGGTTGTAAAAATATTTAATTGTAAAAGGCATTTCACCGGTTTGAAAATTCTTGATAAATACATATTAAAAAAATATTTCACTTCATTTTTCTTTACATTATTGATATTGATTCCCATTGCAATTGCTATCGATGTATCAGAAAAGGTTGGTAAGTTTTTAAAAGCTGAAAACCTCACTTTAGGTGAAATTGTTAAAGATTATTATGGTAGTTTCATTGTTAACTACGGTAATACCTTTATGCCATTGGCTTTGTTTATTTCTGTAATTATGTTTACTTCTAAATTATCAAGTAATTCGGAAGTAATTGCCATTCAAAGTTCTGGGGTTTCTTTTAATAGATTTTTACGCCCCTATTTTATGGGAGCAATATTAATTGCCCTATTTTCTTTATATGCGAATCATTTTATTGTACCTAACACAAATAAAATTTTTGAAGATTTTAATGAAAAATATTTGCGTAATGCATCTAAAAAAAAGACTAAAAATTCAGTGAGTAAGGTAAGCTTACAATTGAGTGAAAATGATTATGTATATTTTGGTAATTATAATTTTAGATCAAATAATGGTTATAATTTTACTTTTGAGCATTTTGATGGAAATCAATTAAAATATAAATTGATTGGTCAAACCATAAAATGGAAAGAAAAAGATAGTACTTTTAAGATAAGCAATTATAAAAAGAGGTATATTTTAGCGAGAAATGATAGTATTGTTTCAGGTTCTTATTTAGATACTGTTTTTAATTTTCAACCAAAAGATTTATTATATGTTGATTATTTGGCTAAGGCGATGTCATCCATTAATTTACATGATCATATTAAGCAGTCAGAAGATAGAGGGGTTAAAAACTTAAACAATTATAAAGTTGAATTATACAAACGCACGAGTTTGCCCGTTTCCTCATTCATTTTAACTTTAATTGCAGTTACACTGGCTTCTAAAAAAAGAAGAGGAGGTATAGGTGTAAATCTTGCTGCAGGACTAACCTTGATGTTTTTATATGTATTTTTTATGAAAGTTTCAGAAGTTTTGGGCTCAACTGCAGAGTCTTCACCTTTTATAATGGTTTGGATTCCTAATATTTTATTTGGAGCTTTATCAATTGGATTATATTTCAATGCTAAGAGATAAATTAAAAAATCAACTTCACCTTCATCTAATAGTTTTTATTTGGGGGTTTACAGCTATACTAGCGGCTCTTATTAGTATAGATGCATTGTCACTTGTGTGGTATCGTGTGTTGATTGGAGTAATAACGATATTTATTTATTTTAAAATAAAGAAAATATCCTTACACGAGAATTTAGGTGACTTGATAAAATTTAGTATTGGAGGAGTGATTATTGCTGTTCATTGGTCTACTTTTTTTCATGCTATAAAAATATCAACTATATCTACAACCTTAATAACCATGTCGTCTAGTGCTTTTTTTGTAGTACTACTCAAACCTTTTTTTGGTGATAAGAAAATTGTTTTACATGAATTTATATTGGCAATTTTAGCAGTTATAGGATTTGTAATTATTTTTAAAGTTGAAAATGTCTACACCAAAGGAATTGTAACCGCATTGATTTCAGCTTTTTTAATTGCAGTTTTTTCATTGTATAACAGTAAATTGGTTAAAAATTATAAGGCTAGTAAAATTGCTTTTTACGAATTGTTTTTTGCATTTTTATTTATGTCTTTTGTTTTGGTGTATAAAGGTGTAATTAATTTTGAGTTTTTTATTCTATCCAATTTAGATTGGGTTTTTATAATTATTTTAGCCACAGTATGTACTGCATACCCATTCGTTGTTGCAACTAATTTGTTAAATAAAATGAGTCCGTTTACTATTGTTTTAACCAATAACTTAGAACCTGTTTATGGAATTATTTTAGCCATAATTATATTTGGAGATAGAGAGAAAATGAGCTGGCAATTTTATTTGGGGGCATTAATTATTTTTTCGAGTGTTTTGATAAATGCATTTTTGAAAAACAAAAAATTTAAATTAAGATTAAAAAGTTAATAACATTTATTGGTCAAAGTTTATATATTTGTACACTTAACCTAAAATTAAAAAACCAAATCAATATTATTTGGTTTACAAAAATAAATCATAAATAATGGAATATTTAGATTTTGAATTACCCATAAAGGAGTTAGAAGATCAACTGAGTAAATGTAAGTTGATAGGTGAAGAAAGTGATGTAGATGTTACTAAAACCTGCGAGCAGATTGAAACTAAGCTTGTGTCTACTCGAAAAGATATCTTTAAAAATTTAACGGCTTGGCAAAGAGTTCAACTATCAAGACACCCTTCTCGCCCTTATACTTTAGATTTTATTAGAGCTTTGACTAAAGGAACTTTTATGGAGTTACATGGTGATAGAACTGTTAAAGATGATAAAGCCATGGTTGGAGGCTTAGGTAAAATTGGAGACCAATCATATATGTTTATTGGTCAGCAAAAGGGATATAATACAAAAACAAGACAATACAGAAATTTTGGTATGTCTAATCCTGAAGGATATAGAAAAGCTTTGCGTTTAATGAAAATGGCTGAAAAGTTTGAGGTACCTGTTATTACCTTGATAGATACACCAGGTGCTTATCCAGGTTTGGAAGCCGAAGAAAGAGGGCAGGGCGAGGCCATTGCAAGAAATATTTATGAAATGACCAAGTTAAAAACACCAATTATAACCATTATTATTGGAGAAGGCGCATCAGGTGGGGCGGTTGGAATTGGGGTAGGAGATCGAGTGTTTATGTTAGAGAATACATGGTATACTGTTATATCGCCAGAATCTTGTTCGTCTATTTTATGGCGTAGTTGGGAACATAAAGAAGATGCAGCTGAATCATTGAAATTAACAGCAAAAGACATGAGTAAGTTAAAACTTATTGATGGAATAATAAAGGAACCTTTGGGTGGAGCACATACCAATCGAGAAAAAACTTATAAATCTGTTGAAACGGCTATAAAAAAAGCCTATGCAGAATTGAGTAAATTATCTGTAAAAAAATTAGTACAACAAAGAATGGATAAATACGCTGATATGGGAGAATATAAGAGCTAAAATTAATAATGTTTTCTAATACTTAGTGCCTTGGTCAAAAATAGGCGATTTTTTTTTGAGATACTTTATATTCTGTTTAACTTTAATCAGAAATTTAAAGCATGAAAATTCTTTCATCAAATCAAATGTATCAGGCCGATCAGGCAACTATTAAAAATAGACCCATCCGTTCTATTGATTTGATGGAAGATGCTGCAATGCAATGTGTTGATTGGCTGTTGACATATTTAAAAAAAAACAAGCAACCTATTTATATTTTTTGTGGTGTTGGAAATAACGGAGGGGATGGCTTGGTTATCGCTAGAAAATTAATACAAGCTAATTTTAATGTTAAAACATATATAGTAAAATTCAATGATAAAAAAAGCAATGATTTTAATATTAACTTCAAAAGGTTAGTAGATATTGATCACTGTCCCATTGCACTAATTGATTCCAGTAAATTTCCTCTTATTATAAAAAATGCCATCGTTATTGATGCTATTTTTGGCATAGGATTATCAAGACCACCTTCCGGTTTTGTTAAAAAAACTATACAAGCTATAAATAGTTCAAAATCTTTTGTAATTGCTGTAGATATTCCATCGGGACTATTTGTAGAAAAAACAGTAACCTACCCCGAATCTGTAATTCGAGCAAATCATACATTAACTTTTCAAAATCCAAAATTAGCTTTTTATTTGTCTGAAAATAAGTGCTATATTGGTGATTGGACTTTGTTGGATATATGCCTAGATATAAATTTTATTGATTCTTTAGAATCTGTATATGCAACAATTAGTTTAGAACAAATTAAAACTATACACAGACCAAGAAAAAAATATTCTCATAAGGGAACTTTTGGCCATAGTTTAATAATAGGTGGTAGTTTTGGTAAAATAGGAGCCGTAGTTTTAGCTTCAAAGGCTGCCCTAAAAATAGGAAGTGGTTTGGTAACTTCATACATTCCTAAATGTGGATATAACATTTTACAAACTTCAAATCCAGAAGTGATGGTTGAGGTTGATGACGAAAAATATTTACAGTATTTTAATTATAAAACAAATCCTAATGTTATTGGAATAGGAGTTGGTTTAGGAACTCATATAAAGACTATAAATGGTTTTGAAAATTTTTTAAAAAGAAATTCTATTCCTTTGGTAATTGATGCGGATGCATTGAATATTTTATCAAAACAAAAAGGATTATTAGAATTGATACCAAAAAATTCGGTATTGACACCACACCCAAAAGAGTTTGAAAGATTGGTTGGATCATGGAATAATGATTATGAAAAGCTCGATTTATTACTAAAGTTTTCAAAAAAGCATCAAATAGTTGTTGTTTTAAAAGGAGCAAATTCTGCAATAGCATATCAAAATAAGATATATTTTAATACAACTGGTAATCCGGCACTAGCAACAGCAGGAAGTGGTGATGTTTTAACGGGTATGATAACTGGCTTAATGGCGCAGAATTACAATGCATTAAATGCTAGTATTTTAGGTGTTTATTTGCATGGTAAAACAGCCGATATAGCGATTAGGAATAATTATACGATGGAAACTTTTATTGCTTCTGATAGTGTACATTTATTACCAAATGCTATAAAAGAAATATTTTAAAATATACTTGGCATTAATTTTGAGATTTATATAAGTTTAAGACCATCATTATGAAATATATTATAATTTCTTTTTTGACAATTTTTATTTTATATAGTTGTAATTCTTCTCAAAAGACTACTAAAGTGAGTGGTATTGTTCCAACCGATTCGGTAAATGACACTATTAAAATTGTAAATGAAGAACTAGAATATGAGATATTAATTATTGAGATTGGTTTTGATTCCTGGTTACTAACACAAAGACCAATCTGGTTCTATCCAAATACTACACTTGCTTATAGAAACTATTTAAATGTTATTGAATGGAATAATAGAGTGATTCAACCCGCATTATACAATCCTAATTTATACGAGCAAATAATTGATTATCAACCCAATATAGATTATGGTATTGAAGTGAATTATAAATTATTTATGTACTTTAAATTTTTTCAACAAAAATATAATCAAAGATTACGCTAAATATGCTATGGTCTTTTCAAATCGATTAAAATAGAAAAAGCTTTATTGATATCACTTTCTTTAACAACTAAAGTAATTTCATGTGTTGTTGAAATTATTTCTTGAACTGGAATGTTAGACCATGCTAATTGTTTTAGAATGAAGTAATAAATTCCGGATTGTTCGATATTAGTTTTCGGTAATTTTATGGTAATTGAAGCCAATTGCGACATAGAATTGATTAACTGTTCACTAGAAAAATATTTTTCTACCTCTTCTTTTAAGTTTGAACTGATCACTATATTAGTCTCAAAAATACCCTGAGAAACAGTAAAAAATGACTCTCTGTTAACACCAATTTTTGCAAAGATCAAAGATATTTGTTTGTGTAAAGTATTTGAGTTTTTAAATGTGTAGTCAAATAGATCTGATCGAACAATAAAATCACCTAATTTTAACGAAAAAGATTTGATGTTTTTCCGAATCCTTAATATGTTAACAGGTGATATGCGATTTATAGACATCATAATCGCACCCGGCTTCACTTTTTTGTTTAAGAGTTGCTCTACTTCAGGTTGAATTACTCTCGCCAATGACGATACATTGATGAGTTTTTCTTGCATTGCCTCTTCTATAAACGGAGTTCGTTTAATTATTGTCTCTACGGTTTCTTGAATAGTTTTCATTGTTGCAAATTAAACAATTTGTTATAATATGTAAATATATTTAAAAAATTTATTGAATTCAAATAAATAACAAATATTTGCTTAAAATTTACATTATGATTGTCTTAAAATTTGGAGGTACATCGGTTGGATCGGTAGAAAATATGCATAAGGTTGCCAATATAGTTAATGGCACTAATGGCTCTAAAATTGTGGTATTATCGGCCATGTCTGGTGTTACCAATGTTTTACAAAAAATTGCAAACCTACTTTTTTTAAAGAATGTAAATGAGGCAAAATTAGAAATGGATCAATTACTTGAGAAATATATAAATGTGGCTCAAAATTTATATCATCACGATGAAAATATAACCATTTCTATAGCAATGATTCGTACCCATGATCAATTGTTACGAAACCTTTTAAGCATATCATTTACTGAAAATGATGAAAAAATAATTTTGGCTCAAGGCGAAATGGTTTCAACACAGTTGTTTCAATTATTATTGAATGAATTGCATGTTAAATCAGACCTTATTTCAGCGATAGATTTTATGAGTATTGATAATATGGGTGAGCCTCAAATAGATGTAATTCAAAAAAAGTTAAATAAAATATTACGCATACATTCTAATACAAAAACATTTATTACACAAGGGTTTATTTGCAAAAATCATGTTAATAAAATAGATAATTTAAAAAGAGGTGGAAGTGATTATACCGCATCTTTGATTGGTTCGGCACTTGAGGTTGATCAAATTCAAATTTGGACGGATATCGATGGTATGCACAATAATGATCCGAGATATGTAGATAAAACTTTTTCAATCGAAGAAATTTCTTTTGATGAAGCAGCTGAACTGGCTTATTTTGGTGCAAAAATTTTACATCCACAAAGTATAATTCCTGCAAAAGAAAAAAATATTCCTGTTTTGGTTAAAAATACCTTCAAACCTGAAGCAAAAGGTACTTTAATTCATAATAAAGCTAAAATATTGAAAATCAGAGCTATTGCTGCTAAAGATAATATCACAGCAATTAAAATAAAATCATACCGTATGTTAATGGCCTATGGTTTTTTAAAAAAAATATTTGAAGTTTTTGAACAAAATGAAACTTCAATTGATATGATCACAACCTCTGAGGTTGCAGTTTCATTAACCATAGATAATACCAGAAAGTTAAATAAAATTGTACAAGAATTAAACGGATTTGGTAATATAGAGATTGATTCTGATTTGAGTATTATTTGTATTGCCGGTGATTTGGCTCAAAACGCCAAAGGTGTTACCTCATCAATTTTTAATTGCATAAAAGACATTCCAATAAGAATGATATCTTATGGCGGAAGTAAATATAATCTTTCGTTTTTGGTGAAAACGTCGGATAAAATATCAGTATTGAATTTATTGAATAAAGGATTGTTCTCTAATTCAATTTAAATGTTTGAAGTCGTAAAATAAACCATTTTATGCAACATTAGATGTTCAAATTAGTATCATTCAAAAATGATAGATAGCCTACTTTCATAAATATAAAAAACCACTCAAATTTTTGAGTGGTTTTTTATTTTTTAAATATCTTCAAAGCTTAAATCAGTAAAGTTTTTGGCAGAGGTATTGGTGGTTTCACTACTGTTGGTTTCACTATTATCGGTTTCACTTCCATTGCTTTCGATTTCACTTGGTTTGTGATAATCTTTTTGATGGCGATCACTAATTACTTCCTGACCTTTTTCATTAACAATAAAGTCAGTAGCTTTATTTAAAATCTCACTAAATTCACTAAAATCTTCTTTGTATAAATAAATTTTATGTTTTTTATAATGAAATGAACCATCGTCATGAGTAAATTTTTTACTCTCTGTAATAGTTAAATAATAATCACCTGCTTTTGTTTCTCTTACATCAAAAAAATAGGTTCTTCTACCAGCTCTTAAAACCTGAGAAAAAATCTCTTCTTGTTCTACAAACCCTTTGTCGTTCATATTAATTATAATTTTTTATTATTGATTTATTTAGACAAATCTATAAAATTAAATAACGTATGCAACAATTTTTTTAATTCAATTGAATCGAGTTATTCATTACTTGTTAACTTTTCTTCAAGTTGTTGATTGTAAATATCTTGGTAGTAACCAGATTCTAATAATAATTGATCATGAGTACCAGTTTGTATAATTTTCCCTTCATTTAGAACAATAATATAATTTGCGTTTTTAACTGAAGAAGTTCTATGACTAATTATTATTGATGTTTTGCCTTTGGAAGCAATTTTCAAGTTGTTTAAAATTACCTCTTCAGTTTCTGTATCAACTGCAGAAAGGCAATCATCGAATATTAATATTTTAGGATTTGAAATTAAAGCTCTAGCAATGGATACTCTTTGTTTTTGTCCACCTGAAAGTGTTACGCCTCTTTCGCCAACTAAGGTTTCGTATTTTTTGCTAAATTCATCTATATTATGGTGTATGTATGCAGCTTTCGCGGAATTCATTATATCTAAATCACTTGCATCCTCATTACCTATTTTGATATTGTTTTTGATCGTATCAGAAAATAAAAAGGCATCTTGTGGTACAAATCCAATACTTTCCCTCAATGATTTCAAATGAATATTTTTCACAGGTATATTATCAATTAAAATCTCACCATTTTCAACATCATACAATCTCGCAATAAGACTTGCTAGGGTTGATTTACCAGACCCTGTTTTACCTAAAATTGCCAAAGTATCACCTTGATTTATTTTAAAACTCACATTTTTTAGGGCAGTTATATTGGTGTCTTCATAAGTAAAATAAACATTTTTAAAAGTAATTGAACCTTGAATAGTTGACTCAGTTTTTTGAGTATTTTGAATAGCAGGTATTTCTTCTAAAAATTCATTGATTCTACCCTGTGAAACTTCTGCTTGTTGTACAATGGATGTTACCCAGCCAACAACGGCAACTGGCCAAGTTAGCATATTAACATAAATAATAAATTCGGCAATAATACCAATATTCTCAATTTCTCCATCAATATACTGCATACCTCCAATATAAATCACCAATATATTACTCATTCCAATTAATAAAATCATTAACGGAAAAAATAATGCTTGGGCTTTAAAAAGAGAAATGTTTTTGTTTTTACTCGTTGCGGCCAAATTATCAAAATCGTGAGATGTTTGTTTTTCAATACCATAAGCTTTTACAACATTTACTCCCGAAAATATTTCTTGTGAAAATGTTGTTAATTTCGATAAATATTGTTGAACAACAGTACTTCTTTGATTGATAATTTTACTCAACAAATAAATTGCAATAGATAAAACTGGTAATGGAAGTAAAGTATACATGGTTAGTTTGGCATCTATACTCATCATTTTTGTAATGGCAACAACAAATAATACGAGCATATTCATGGTGTACATAATTGCAGGGCCAAAATACATCCGCACTTTTCCAACGTCTTCGCTAATCCGATTCATAAGATCACCGGTCCTATTTTTTTTATAAAAATTTAAGGACAGTTGTTCATATTGGTGAAAAATTTCATTTTTTAGATCAAACTCAATTAATCTTGACATAACAATAAGTGTTTGCCTCATTAAAAAAGTGAAAAAACCTGAAATTAACGCAGCTCCAATAATATATAAAATATTAACTATTAATTGCGATTTGACAAGTGCCAGATCACTAATTTTATTATTTTTATAATCTTCAACAATATTCAAAGATTCACGAATTAATTGTGGAATTTGAAGCACAAATATTTTTGCCACTACGGTAATTAAAATACCTAGAATTAATCGATACCTATATTTATAAAAAAATTTGTTTAAGTATTGTAATGCCTTCATTTAAATCGTTGCAATTTATTGTGTTTGCGAAGATACATAATAAATAAATTGGTTTTTTTTATAATTTTTTGCATATCTTTTTAGCGATATATTTCTATTGGTCGAAGCTGTGATTCAAAAAAAAATATTATTTTTGCATTTTATTTTAATAAGGATTAAAACTTACGATCTTTCAAATTATGGTAAATAGAAGACATATTCGAATTAAGGTGATGCAAACTGTGTATGGAATTTTTCAGTCAAAAAATGATGATTTGACCAAAGAAGAAAAATATTTGTTATATAGTGTTCAAAAGGCAATTGATCTTTACGTTTTACAATTGAGATTATTCGTTGATGTCAAAAATTTGGCATTTGAACATCTTGAAATTAAAAAGAAAAATTTTTTAGCTACTGCTGAAGAAAAGAACCCAAATTCTAAATTTATTAATAATGAACTAATTCGCGCTATTGAAAATAGTGATGAAATAAACAGTTATTTAAACAAGAAAAAACTGGATAACTGGAAAGAGGACAAAGAGTATGTACGTGTTATTTGGGACTTAATTCAAAAAAGTGAAGCTTATAAAAATTATATAAGTATAAATAATTCATCTTTAAAGGAAGATAAAGAGTTTGTAAGTGTTGTCTTTAAAGAAATAATTGCTCCAAATGAAAAGCTAATTGATTATTACGAAAGTATTAATTTGGGATGGGTAGATGATTTACCTATAGTGAATACTTCTATATTAAAATCAATTAAGCAATTTAAAACGGGTAAAATATTTTCTTTAAAAGGTTTGGATGTAAAAGAAGACGATCAAGAGTTTTTAATAGACCTATTTAGAAAAACCATACTGCATCACCATGAGTTTACCGATGAGATTGATGCAAAAACTCCTAATTGGGATACAGATAGAATTGCTGAAATAGATTTAATTCTAATTAAAATGGCTTTAACTGAGTTTTTGTATTTCCCATCAATACCAACCAAAGTAACGATTAATGAGTATATTGAAATAGCAAAAGATTACTCAACGGCTAAAAGTAGTTACTTTATTAATGGTGTTTTAGACAAACTTTTAAAAGATTTTAATAAAACTGAACGTTTACAGAAAATAGGTAGAGGATTGTTGTAAAAAATTCTATTTTTGTGAAAATATTTAAATATTTAAAGATGAAAAATTTTTTTACAGTGTCAATTTTAAGTTTGAGTTTGTTTTTTGTTTCTTGTAATGAAAATGCATCCAAAAAAATAAATAAGGAAAACTTACAAATTGCCAAAGAAAGAGATAGTGAAATTAAATTGGGTGGTTCAAAATTAAAGTTTGATAAAACCGAACATGATTTTGGCATTATTAATGAAGGTGATATTGTTGAAACAGTATTTAAGTTTACAAATACAGGTAAATCAGAATTAATTATTACTTCTGCCAAAGGGACCTGTGGTTGTACTGTTCCTGAATGGCCAAAACAACCTATTATGCCAGGTGAAACGGGTGAAATTAAAGTTAAATTTAATTCTTATAAGAAACCTAATTTACAACAAAAGCAGATTGTTTTAATTACCAATACAGAAAATGGCAAAGAAATTTTAAAAATTAAAGCCCAAGTTATTCCTAATCCAAATCTTAAATCAAATAGTTAATACTTTATAATTATGTATCAAGTAATATTTTTACAGGCAAGTGGTGGGGGAATTGGAAATTACATTTTAATTCCGTTGATGTTTTTGGTTTTATATCTATTCATGATTAGACCGCAAATGAAGCGTCAAAAAAATGAGAAAAAATTTCAGTCATCTATTAAAAAAGGATCGAAAGTTATAACAACAAGTGGTATTCATGGTAAAATTATTGATTTAATTGATAGTGATAACACCTGTGTTATAGAAACGGGTGCTGGTAAAATTAAATTTGAAAGAACTGCCATTTCTATGGAGTTGAGTAAAAAATATTTACCAAAAGAAGTCAAAAAATAATTTCACCATATATTTTTTTAAAGAGGCTATCTATTTTTTTTTTAGATAGCCTCTTTTTATTTACTTTTATATTTCTTAGAAAAATAGATTAATATGCAAACTAAAACTTCTGTAAGTAAAATGGATTCTTTCAAAAACAATAAAAAACTACATGTTTTTTTGTTGTTTTTGTTAATGTCATTTTTATTCTGGACCTTGATTAAGCTTTCTAAAAATTATATATCTAAAGTTGAGTTTGATTTGGTTTATATAGATATTCCTAAAAATAAATTATTACAGAACACACCTAATAGCACCATTGAATTAACTATTAATACGATTGGGTTTAAATTGATTAAGTATGGGTTTAATAAGAAAACCTTAAATTATAGTTTGACAGAGATTAAGCGAAAAAAAGGATCTGAATATTTTAGTGTTACTAAGGTTAATATCAATAATTTACAAGCACAGTTGTCTGCTGAAACTGATGTTTTAAAAATAAATCCAGACACTTTATATTTTGATCTAGGCGTTAAAAAATCTAAAAAAGTAAAAATTATAAGTGAGGTTAATCTCGAGTTTAAGCCGGGATTTAATTTGATAAAAAATTATCGTATCGAGCCAAAATACATAACCATATCAGGCCCTACCAAAGTAATTGATTCCATAAATGAAATTTATACAGAACCAATTGAATTAATAGATATCTCCGATTCATTTGATAAAAAGATCAATCTAAAATACCCAAATGATTTGATCTCGTTTTCAACCGATCAAATATCTATAATAGGTGAAGTTGAGAAAATTACAGAAGGATCATTCACTTTACCTTTTAAGGTAATTAATTTACCTAAAAATTATATTATTAGTACCTACCCAAAAGAGGTTAAGGTAGTCTATCAGGTAGCATTAAAAGATTATAATAAAATTTCAGAAAACAGCTTTGTAGTTCATGTAGATTATAAACAAACGGAAAAGAATAATTTGGATTACCTAATACCAAAGATTATTGAGAAACCAGAAATTTTATTTGATGTAAAGGTAGTTCCATATAAGATAGAATTCTTAATTAAAAAGTAAATGAAAATAATTGGATTAACAGGTGGTATTGGAAGCGGTAAAACTACCATTGCAAAAATGTTTGAAGCATTGCATATTCCAGTTTATTATGCGGATATTGAAGCGAAAAAGCTTATGAACACCTCTGTTTTGATCAAGTCAAAATTGATTACACTGTTTGGGAAAAAGGCCTTTGTTGAGGATAAAATTAATAGATCTTTCATTGCTGATGTAGTTTTTAAGGATAAAGAAAAATTACAAAAGTTAAATGAAATAGTGCATCCTGAAGTTGATAAAAATTTTAATGATTGGGTGCGAAGACAAGATTCATTCTATGTGATTCAAGAAAATGCCATTATTTTTGAAAGTAAAAATCAAAATAATTTTGATGAAATAATAACGGTAATTGCGCCTGAATTAGACAAAATAAAAAGAGTAATAAAAAGAGATAATGTATCAGAAAAAATGGTGCGTGAAAGAATGAATAATCAGTTGGAGGATACTTATAAGATAGAAAGATCCAAGTATACCATTGATAATACTGATATTAAGGAAAGCAGTAAGGAAGTATCAAGAATTCATCTAGAATTATCTAAAAAATAAACTATCAATAAATTGGTTAATTCTTAAATAAATGTTAAATTAATCGCTACAATAGTTAACACTTGTTAAAAGAATAGAAATATGCCAAAGAAATTCTAAATTTGTTGCAATGAAGAAAAGAATTTTTGTATTTTTAATTGTTTTGATGGGTTTTGCCTTAATTGGTATAATTACCGTCCAAATTTTTTGGATACGTTCAACAATTGAAATGCGAGAACAGCAGTTTACAACAAGTGTTAAGTTTGCTTTATCAGAAGTTTCTGAAAATATTAAGGATAGAGAATTTAAAGATAATGTAAAAAAATATTCTCCTTTATTGGATAGTATACAAGATTCTAAAGAAAGAAATGTTAAGGATTTCTTCTTTCAGCAAACCGATACAATTAACAACGAAATATTTACCTTTCGTCAAAGTATAGTTGAAAATAATTTTAAAACTCAAATTTCACCATTTGATACAACTACAGTTAGTTTTAAGACGTTTTTTGGTAGAGAAGAGACACAAATTAAGAAAATAGAATTTGAGTCCAAAGATTTTGAAGAACTATCACCAAATGATCGCGTTGTTAAAGTTGAAAGATTAGATAGATATGATAAGCTCGAATTAGAAAACTTATTTAAAAATATCGTTACTAGAACTCCAATTTACAACAGAGTTAGTAATAATGAAATAAGATTGAATTTAGACAATGAATTAAGAGCTAGAAATATTGAAACCCAATTTGAATATGGAGTTTTTAATGGGGATTTAATAACTAAAGTTAAGTCTGAGAAGTTTAAAGAAAAGAAAGATTATACATATAAAGTACCATTGTTTATTGATGGTGACGGGAATAGTGATTTTGATCTTTATGTAAGTTTTCCAGAAAAAAAGAGATATATTTTAGCGACAATATCTAAAATATTGTTGCTATCAGCACTATTTATTTTAATTATAATTATCGCTTTCGGTAGCTCTTTATATCAATTAATACGGCAAAAACAAATATCTGAAATAAAAACAGATTTTATTAATAATATGACACATGAATTTAAAACCCCTATTGCAACAATTAATTTGGCAATTGACTCTATTAAAAACCCAAAGGTTATTGTTGATCAAGAAAAGGTTTTAAGATATGCTGAAATGATCCGTCAAGAAAATAAAAGAATGCATGCACAAGTTGAAAATGTATTGAGAATTTCAAAATTGGAAAAAAATCAATTAGACCTAAGTAGGGAAGTATTGGATTTACATGATATTATTGAGGATGCATTGGTACATGTTGATTTAATAATTGAAGATAAAAAAGGTTATGTTAATAAAAATTTTAATGCAAAATTAAGCGAAATACTGGTTAGTGATTTTCACTTTACTAATGTGATAACCAATATTTTGGATAATGCAATTAAATATTCTGAAAACGAACCAAAAATTGATATTTGTACAGAAAATGTTGGAAATAACATTACCCTAAAAATACAAGATCGTGGTATTGGAATGTCAAAAATGGTGCAAAGAAAAGTATTTGATAAATTTTATCGAGAACAAACAGGAAATATTCACAATGTAAAAGGCCACGGCTTAGGTCTTTCTTACGTAAAAAGCATAGTAGAAAAACATCAAGGTTCTGTATATGTAGAAAGTGAGAAAGGCAAAGGAAGTGCTTTTATTATAAAAATCCCTTTAATTTAAATTAATTATCATGGCAAATAAAAAAATATTGTTGGTAGAAGATGATCCAAATTTCGGAACTGTTTTAAAAGATTATTTAATGTTAAATGATTATGACGTTACACATGCTAAGGATGGCTTAGATGGTCTAATATCATTTAAAAATGACGATTTTGACATTTGTATTTTAGACGTTATGATGCCAAAAAAAGATGGTTTTTCATTAGCAAAAGACATTAGATCCGTTAATAGTGATATACCTTTAATTTTTCTTACCGCAAAGTCTATGAAAGAAGATGTTTTAAGAGGATATCAAGTTGGAGCAGATGACTACTTGAACAAACCTTTTGATTCGGAAGTATTGCTTTTAAAACTGAAAGCTATTTTACAAAGAAAAGAAGCCGATAGTTCGGCAGAGGATAATCAATTTGAATTTGAAATTGGAGGTTTTCATTTAAATTCTAAGCTACGTCAACTGTCTTTTCAAGGTGGTGAACCAAGAAAATTATCCCCTAAAGAAAATAAATTACTCAAGCTTTTAGCAATTTATAAAAATGACTTATTGCCTCGAGAAATGGCATTAACAAAAATTTGGAGAGACGATAATTATTTTACATCAAGAAGTATGGATGTTTATATTGCTAAATTGCGTAAATATTTAAAACCCGATGAAAAAGTAGAAATCATCAATATTCATGGAGAAGGATTTAGATTGGTAGAGGGTTAAAAAATATTGTATTAATTAAAGAATTGGCTGTATGATTATTGAAATTATACAGCTATTTTTGTTTTAGTACGCTCAAATATTCTTTTTGTAGTTTGTAAATTTGATTAAAATAAATTTTATGTCGCAACTTATTAAAATATATAATGAAAACCCCAATGATAAAGACATTGATAAAGCAGTTAATATATTAAAAAAAGGCGGTTTGATTATATACCCAACAGATACTGTATATGGATTAGGTTGTGATATTTCAAACAACAAAGCACTTGAAAAAATTGCTAGAATTAAAGGTATTAAATTAGAGAAAGCTAATTTTTCATTTATTTGTAACGATCTAAGTAATTTATCACAATATGTAAAGCAAATTGACACCCCTACTTATAAGATATTGAAAAGAGCATTACCAGGAGCATTTACATTTATTTTAAATGGAAACAATAATTTACCTAAGGTATTCAAAAAGAAAAAAACCGTTGGAATAAGAATTCCAGATAATAATATTGTTAGACAAATTGTAAAAGTGTTAGGTAACCCTATAATTTCTACATCAATTTATGATGAGGATGATGTTATTGAATATACAACAGATCCAGAATTAATTTATGAAAAATGGCAAGACAAGGTAGATCTAGTTATAGATGGAGGTTATGGCGATAATTTAGCATCTACTGTTGTTGATTTAACCACCGACGAAATTCTAATAATTAGAGAGGGGAAAGGAAATATAGATCTCATTTAATCAAAAATAATTTCTTGGCTACTGTCAGGCAGGCTCGAGGTTCTACCTTGGAGATAGTTGGTGTCAATAAATTTCATCTTATTCATTATTAAGTAGTTCCGTGTAATTATCATTTAATTTTTTTAATAACAAACCATATATAACTCTATAAAAAACCCAAAATAAAATCAATACGATAGAGAATATTATAATGGCAATGAGCCATACGGTCATCATATTTGTATTTTCAGGTAACTTGTCAATAAAAATTTCAGAATTAAAAACAATATAAAAAACATGTAAACCTATAACCGCTGCCATAATTAAATTATAATAGATATAATACTTAACAGTTTTTCTTGTTTTTAAAATATTGTGTAAAAGGTTTTTAATGCTACTTTCAACATTTATATTTTTATAATTTTTATAAAAAGTATAAATAAAACCTAAAATAATTACAATATGAATTATGGTATAAAAAAACATAATATTTTCTAAGCCATATTTTACATAAACTTCTTTTGATTGTTCAAAATCAGTAAATAATATAAATAGATTAGGCAATAAAAATTCTAATAAACTTATAACCAAAATCCACTTTACTATAGATGAAGATTTCTTGTGAACCATTTTATAAATGTCACTTTCAGTGAATTTTATAGTCGATTCACTTTGATTTTTCCAAATATCTTTTAACTCTTCTAATTGGTCCATATTTATGGATTTAAAATGTTCTTTAATTTCGTTTTTGTTCGATTCATTTTCACTCTAGCATTTACCTCGCTAATACCTAGTGTTATAGATATTTCTTTATAACTTTTATCTTCTAGGTACAATAAGGCTAAAGCTTTTTCAATATCATTTAAACTATAAATAGCATTGTATAAAAGCTGTAGTTGTTTGTCTTTTGTATCATCATAATCTTGAAATTCTAATTCTTTTAAATTATCAAAAATCTGAGTTGTTTCAATACTTCTCTTTGATTTACGATATAGTGATATAGCAGTGTTAAATGCAACACGATACATCCAGGTACTAAATTTTGAATCTCCTCTAAATTTAGGATAGGCTTTCCAAAGTTGAATGGTAATTTCTTGAAATAAATCTTTATGGGCAGTTTCGTTATTTGTATATGATCTACAAACTTTGTGAATAATGCCTTGATTAGTTTCTAATTCACTAGCAAATTTTTTTTCAAGTTCCTTGGTCACTTAGTAGTTGATTTATTTATTAGTAGTAAAAATTAATAAATAGTTACACTCTTTATTAATTATAAAGATATAAATATTTTCTTTTTTGAAGTAGTTTATTACAATTCATCTACTATTTGTAACAATTCAGTATTATAAAATTTTTGAAGTGACTATTTTAACTGAGTTTTGACCTATAATTAAATATTAATCCTTAAATAAAATATCATGTTAAAAATTATTGTAGTACTATTAATGTATTTTATAAGCATAGTAGGTTTTGCTCAAACATCAAAAACTTTAGATACCAAATCTGATAAAGAATCAAATTATCAAATTAATGTTATAATCAATAATGTTACTTCCGATAATGGAAAAGTATATTTTGCTTTATATGATTCTAAAAACAATTTCAATAATAAAAAAGTTTTGAAAGTGGCTTTAGCCGAAATTAAAAATGGTAAAGTAAACGTAACTTTTAGTCAACTAAACCCAGGTACATACGCCGTTACTTGTTTTCATGATTCGAATAACAATGGTAAAATGGATTTTCAAACAAATGGCATGCCAATAGAAGATTATGGCGTTTCAAATAATGTAATGAGTTATGGTCCACCCCAATTTGACGATGCTAAATTTGAATTAACAAATAAAGACCTTACTTTTGAGATTAAGTTATAATTATTAGATAATATAAATGAAAAATTTAAGTAAAAAAATATTGATTGCATTTATAATTGGAACAATTATATTCATTATTGGAAACTATTTGTACAATGATTTTAATTTTGAAAGTTTCAACGATTTTATATTAAACTTCAGTTTTTATCAACTGTATTCGTTTGTAATTGGGTTTTCGGTTATGTCATTTTTCACCTATTTAGGAAATAGAAAATGGGAAGAAAACGAAAGAGTTAAACGCATTGTTATTGGGATTACAGGCTCTGTAATAATTTCAATGGCTTGTTTATTCTTTTTACGAATGTTTACTGAAATGACCATGAATAGTAAAACATTTAATGAATTTATTGCGAATGAAAACATTAAAAATTATCAATTCGGTTTATGGATTTCATTAACATTGGTAATCATTTTTCATTTTATATATTTTTATAATAAGTACCAGCAAAAAAAGGTTGAAGAGTCTCAAATTGTTGCTAAAACCGAATCTGCAAAATTTGAATCTCTTAAAAGTCAATTAGACCCACATTTTTTATTTAATAGTTTAAATGTATTAACCTCGTTGATTGATGAAAATCCGCGTCAAGCAGAAAAATTTACAACCAAATTATCAAAAGTTTATCGCTATGTTTTAGAACAAAAAGATAAAGATTTAATTCCTTTAGAAGAAGAATTAAAGTTTGCAAAATCGTATATGGAATTGCTAAAAATGCGTTTTGAAGATGGAATTAATTTTAATATTCCTGAAAAAGTAAGTAGTCAAGAGCTAAAAATCGCACCTCTTTCCTTACAATTATTACTTGAAAATGCAGTGAAACATAATGTGATAACTTCTAAAGATCCTTTAGAAATTAAAATTTATGAGGAAAATAGATTCCTATCCATAGAAAATAATATCAACCCCAAGGCTTCTCTTGAAAAAAGCACCAAAGTTGGATTAAAAAACATTAACCAACGCTATGGTTTAATTACTGATAAAACGGTTATCATAACAAATAACAATAATATTTTTAAGGTAAAACTACCTTTATTAACCAAAAAAATTACGACAATGAAAACAGATTATATAAACGATAATAACAAATATATTAGAGCCAAAAAACGAGTAGAAGAATTAAAAGGGTTTTATGGCAATGTAGTAGCATACTGTGTTGTTATCCCATTTTTAATTTTTATTAATTACCGAACAGGTTGGGGGCATAAATGGTTTTTTTATCCAATGTTTGGTTGGGGAATAGGAGTTGTAATTCAGGCTTTTGTAGTTTTTGGTTACGGGTCTGATTGGGAAGAACGTAAAATACGTGAGTTTATGAAAAATGATACTAATCTTTAATATCCATATTTATGAAAACAGATAATATACAAGAAAGTAATAAATATCATCGAGCAAGTAAGCGAGTAGATGAGTTAAAAGGGTTTTATAGTAGTTTGATAGCATATTTAGTTACAATTCCGTTTTTAGCTTTTATAAACTATCAAACAAATTGGCACTATCAATGGTTTTGGTGGCCAATGTTTGGTTGGGGTATTGGTATTGTATTTCAAGGAATCTACGTGTATAGTTCTATTTCAAATTGGGAAGAACGTAAGATTAGAGAGTTTATGAAAAATGATAACAATTAAAAACAAGCATTATGAATAATAATTATTTAGAAGAAGAACGCTATATAAAAGCACAAAAAAAAGTAAAGGAGATTAAGGGTTTTTACTGGCATTTATTTTGGTATTTAGCGGTTAATATATTTATACTAGCTATGATTTATAAAAATTTAGATGCCAATGAGAGTTTATTTGAATATGGTCATTTCACAACACCATTTTTTTGGGGAATTGGTTTATTTTTTCATTGGATAGGCGTTTTTGGAAGAAATATTGTTTTTTCTAAAGATTGGGAAGACCGAAAGGTAAAAGAGTTTATGGATAAAGATAAATTTGAATAGTAAAATTAATCAATCATTATGATAAAGGTAATTATTATTGAAGATGAAAAACCATCAGCAAGAAGATTAAGAAGAATGTTAACCGAAATTAATATTGAGGCTGAGGCAATGTTACATTCGGTAGCCGAGTCTATTACTTGGTTTCAAAACAATAATCACCCAGATTTAATATTGTTAGATATTCAACTCTCAGACGGTTTATCCTTTGAAATTTTTGAAAAAGTAGAAGTTAAAAGCGCTATTATTTTTACAACGGCGTATGATGAGTATGCTTTAAAGGCTTTTAAATTAAATAGTATTGATTATTTATTAAAACCTATTGATGATGATGAGTTAAATAATGCCATTAATAAATTTAAAAACACTAAAAATGATAGAGAAGATTTACATTTTGACTTAAATCAGATAAAAAAATTACTTGTAAATCCACTTGATAAAAATTATAAAAAACGTTTTACAATTAAAATAGGGCAGCATATACGAATGGTTAACACGAATGATATTGAATGTTTTTACAGCGAAAACAAAGCATCTTATTTGTATTCCATCGAAAATAAAAATTATTTGATGGATTACTCTTTAGAACAATTAGAAAATCAACTAGATCCTTTAAAATTCTTTCGAGTTAATCGTAAATTCTATATCAATATTGAAGCCATAAAGGATATTATTTCTTATACAAATAGCAGACTTCAAATTAAATTGAACCATTTCAATGAATTTGACATTATAGTTAGTAGAGAAAAAGTAAAAGATTTTAAACACTGGTTAGAATAGGTTTAACTAACAAAATATCAAAATAATAACTTTAGTAATTGATCAACTCCTATGCTCGCTTTTTCAGAAATAATAATGAGATTTGAATAACTGCTTTGTTCAATACTTGGTTTGGGGTCTATAAAATAAATTGGCGTATTAGGTTTGATATAATGTATTAGACTAGCAGCTGGATAAACCTGCATAGAGGTGCCAATAATTATCAATATATCAGCTGTTTTTGTAATTTCAATTGCCTTTTCAAGCATGGGTACAGCCTCTCCAAACCAAACAATAGCAGGCCTTAGTTGTGTACCCATTTCACAAGTGTCACCATCAAGTAAATCTTTTTTCCAGCTGTAAATTAAATGTTCATTTGTAATACTCCTTACTTTTAATAATTCACCATGTATGTGTAAAACATTTTTGCTTCCTGCTCTTTCATGTAAATCATCAACGTTTTGGGTGATAATTGAAACATGATATTTGTTTTCTAGATCAACCAGTTTTTTATGTGCTTTATTAGGGCTTACCTGTAATAATTGCCTGCGTCGTTGGTTGTAAAAATCCAATACAAGTTCTTTATTTTTATGCCAACCTTCAGGAGACGCTACTTCCATAACATCATGGCCTTCCCATAAACCATCGGCATCTCTAAATGTTTTGAGTCCGCTTTCAGCACTCATACCTGCTCCTGTTAAAACTACTAGGTTTTGCATATTTTGTTTTAGTTATTAATTAATCCTTAAATTTAAGGACTAACAATTTTAAAATCAAATATTATGGAATTAAATACCAATTTAACTTTTGAGTGCCGCAAAATAAAATTGAATTATTTTCTACAAGATTAAGGCAAAATATTTCAGCATAGCCTTAGTTGTAGTACATTTTAAAATATCCCAAAACACAGAAACTATAAACATCAATTATTGATATAATTTGTACCCTGTTAAAAAATAAAAAACAATGAAAACTTCAATTGATATACTCAATGCATCAGGAGAACTTAGCTCAAAAATAGTAAATGAATTCAAGAAAGGAGTTAGAAAAATTTCGGTTAGAAAGGGAGTAATCATCCAAAGACAAGGAGAACTATCTGTAAATACTTACTTTGTTATAAGTGGACTCCTTAAAAGTTACACCATTGACGAAAAAGGTAAAGAACATATTTTTATGTTCGCACCTGAAAATTGGGTGATAGGAGACATTGATGCACATGTTGAAAACAGCCTTTCACAATTGTTCATTGAAGCTATCACTCTTCAAACTTAACTAGTTCATGGGGTTTGCAAAACAACGTAAAATTAAATTTTCTATTTAGCGAAAATTTGAGGATTAATCTTAATCATAGGCTGTTTTATAATAACCAAACTGTTAATCAACTAGAAAAATTGAACACTATCCTGTTGTTTGGAGTTAATTATCAATTCAAAAAAAGAAAAAACAATAACTTTAGTATAAATAAGTGAAACGTGCTGTATAAAAAATTATAGCCAAAGCCGTAGTAAATATGAACATTGTAGTTCGTATTAAGTTTAGTAGAAAATTGAAAAATCCTACTTCCTAAATCGGCTACTATTCTTATACTAAAAGCCAGACTACATATTTCATCGAAAATATTGTATAAAAGAAATGATTTTATGCGTTATTTTAAGGTTAATGTGGTATAAATTCCTTTTTAACCTTCATTGGTAATTGTAAAGAAGCTATGGAAAAACAATTATGCCATTAGAAAAAGTATTTTGGGGTGGTAAATTTGGTATGCTAATAGATCAGTTTGGAATACAATGGATGGTGAGTACACCACATTAATTATTAAAAAGAAAAAAAATGAATTTATAATTTCCATTATTATGGGAATGATATTGATTTGAATATGGCGCGTTTGGCATTTTGGGATGCTTTTTTTATACGCAAACTTGTTGTTTTATGGGTCTATATTTTATGATGGGGCATACCATTTAAAATTATAACTGTTTTTTGTAGTTAGTTACTTTCACCGTGATTTTTCCATTTTAGTCCTTTCTCTCTCTTCTTTTTTATGTCTTTTTATTCTTTCTTTTTTAGTTTCAATAACCAGAGTGATAGGTAATGTAAATTTTGTTCCAATAGGTTTTCCCTTTAATTTCTCTGGTTCCATTTTTGGTAAGTCTTTTACTAAACCTATTGCTTTTTCTTCAAATATTTTATGAGGCCCACGTGCTGAAATATCAACAATTTCACCATTTTCATTTATTTTGAATTGCGTGTAAACGGTTATTTTATCTCCGCCTTTATAATTTAATGATTTTACAATACTATCATATTTCCTTTCATCAAAAATTTTAACTGATTCGGATGATTTTTCTTGTCCGATTATAAAATTGGAAAATAAAATTGTCAATAATAAAATTATTCCTTTTACCATAAATTTGTTAATCAGCTAAATATCAGATTAATTTCTATATTTTTTAGATAATTCAAAAACATGTTCCAAAATTTTTTGATCTTGATTTGTAAATTCTTCGTTTTTACGAGCCATAACTAATTTAGCAGTTTCTTTTGCCTTATCTAAATTATATGTTTTAAACCCTGCTGCTCCTCCCCAAGAAAACGAAGGGATAAAATTTCTAGGAAAATTGCTTCCGTAAATATTAGCACTTACACCAACAACAGTTCCTGTATTGAACATGGTATTAATTCCACATTTGGAGTGATCTCCCATAATTAAACCACAAAATTGTAAGCTTGTTTTTACAAACGTATCTTTATTATATTCCCACATTTTTACTTCAGCATAATTATTTTTAAGATTAGAATTATTGGTGTCAGCTCCAATATTACACCATTCACCAATTACAGCATTGCCTAAATATCCTTCATGGCCTTTACTACAGTATCCTGACAAGATTGCATTATTAACTTCGCCACCTATTTTGCATTTAGGACCCAAAGTGGTATTGCTGTAAACTTTGGTGCCCATTTTAACAACCGAATGCGCTCCCATAGCAAAGGGGCCTCTAATCATACTACCTTCCATAACTTGAGCATTTTTTCCAATGTAAATTGGTCCTTTTGAAGCGTTTAATACAGCAACTTCAATTTCAACATGCGCTTCTAAAAATATTTGATCTTTATTAATGCAATGTACCGATTTCGGAATTGAAGCAGATTTTCTACCCGCAGTAATAAGTTTAAAATCTTCTTTTATAGCCTCTCCATTATTCATAAAAATATCCCAATTGTGATTGAGTTGAATAAGATTGTGTTCAAAATGAATAGCCTTAAACGTATCAAAATCAATTTCTTCCTGAGTATTTGTAGTAAAAAAAGCAATGATTTCATCGCCTTGTACAATCACTTGATTCTTTTGTAAGTTTTCAACCTTTTTCACTAGTTTTTCTGTTGGTAAAAAAGAGGCGTTAATAAGAATATTTTCTTCCATTTCAACCATGGGATACTTTTCTTCTAAATAAGCTTCAGTAATAGTTGTGGTGGTAGTGTTTAACCATTTTTCCCATTTTTCTCGAATAGTTAAAATGCCTATTCTAAGATCTGCTACTGGCTTTGTATAAGTTAAAGGAAGTAAATTATTTCGTGTACTTCCATCAAATAAGATATAGTTCATTTTTAGTATTTGAGTATTGCTTAATTTAGAACGATTGAGATTTCTTTTATTTGGGCAAATATAAGTTTTATTTAAATTTAAAATAGGGTTTATAAGGCAATATCCGTTTAATGTATTTATTCAATGAGTTTTTTTTTAAGTTAAAAAGTTAAGACTTAAAATACCTAATAATACCGCAATAATTTTTTTTTATTGCATTATGACTATTAATTTTTTGTTATCTTCGACCCTTATGAAAATAAAAATAAATTACTTTAACTTTTTTTTTATTTTGTTGTTTTTAATTGGTGTACAAACAGTTATTGCACAAAGAGATTCTGTGGCAACAATCACTATTTTTCATTCAACCAAACCCTTGCAATTTGGAAATGACAATGTAAAAAAACAGACAATAATATTTGAGAATAGACTCTCTAATTCTTTTCAAACTACAGAATATTTTAAATATTACGACCAAAAATATTTGGTTTATGATCCGGTTAAAGACCCTAAAAGATTATTGTATAATGCGGGTTTGTTTGCTGGAACAGCGCTTGTTTCTTTTGGGGTTTTATGGGTTTTGCCCGAGAGTTTTACAAATTGGGATAAAGAAGAAATACTCGATTATGGTTTATTTAATAAATGGAAAGACAATGTTAAAGCGGGACCTGTTTGGGATAAAGATGATTTTTTTTTAAATTACATCATGCACCCTTGGGCAGGTGGAGTATACTATATGAGTGCAAGGGGTAGTGGCTATAAAATTTGGGAGTCATTTGTATATTCGGCACTTATGTCAACATTTATGTGGGAGTACGGTGTAGAAGCTTTCGCTGAAATTCCGTCCATTCAAGACCTTATCGTAACTCCTGTATTAGGATCTATTTTAGGAGAACAATTTTTTAGATGGAAAGGTAATATTATAAGAAATGAAAGGAAGGTATTGAATTCAAGATTTTTAGGTGCTACTTCTTTATTTGTTATGGATCCATTCAATCAAGTGCTAGATAGTTTTGGGTATAAAACAAAGCATAAAATACAAACCTATTCTACTATTGCTCCTATTGATTATGATTTTTACAGCAATAGAACTATTTGGGGCTTACAGGTTCTTGTTATGTTTTAAGTTTAGCAAAGGATTCAAAACATGCTTAAAGAAATCTATTTACATTGAATTTCTCTTAAATAAAGTATAAATATATTCTCGGGAATCGCCAGATGGATTATAAAAAGTATAATCAAAGCACTTTATTAAATTAAAGTTTTTACCTAATCTTTTAGATATCATTGCTTTGTTATAGCGCTGTACAGGTAAGCCACTACATTGTATTGCTCCTTCTAAATTAAAAGTTGCAATGATAACATATCCACCTAGTTTCACTTTTGTTTTTAATAAATTAAAATATGCTTTCTGATCTTCTTTATCTGTAAAAAAATGTAGAACGGCTCTATCATGCCAAAGATCAACGGGGTTAATAAGATTTAAAGAACTTGGCTTTAACAGATTGTCAATTATAAATTTAACATGTTTTTTATTAGAACCCAATCTCTTTTTTATTTTATCGAGTGCAATATTGCTGATATCATTGGCAATTAAATTGGTGTATTGCAACGCAATTAATTCATCAATTAATAATGTTGTTCCAGCTCCAACATTTAAAATACATGATTTTTTATTTAAATGACAAGAATTAATTAAA
This sequence comes from Flavobacteriaceae bacterium, assembly GCA_021647985.1. GTDB lineage: Bacteria > Bacteroidota > Bacteroidia > Flavobacteriales > Flavobacteriaceae > Lutimonas. The sequence continues at coordinate 70,356 of JAKITQ010000003.1, forward strand.
TCTATTGATGGTGCACAAGTTTCTTCAAACCAACCTAAATTTTTTGTTTTAGTTTTGTCATAAGCATTATTCCAATGCGATTTTAAATCTAATTCCTCCATAATTTCACTTGAAAATTTCAATAAAAATGAAGCATTTTAAAATGTTTTTTTAAAGATTTTACTTTTACTTACTCAAGTACATTTTTCTTCTTGAATAAAGCTCGTAAAATTGATCGTCTTTTAAACTGTCAATAAACAAGATACTTTCTCCTGTTGATTTCATTTCTGGACCTAAATTTTTATCCACATTAGGGAATTTATCAAATGAGAACACAGGTTGTTTTATTGCATAACCTTCTAGTCTTGGCTTAAAATCAAAGTCCGTTACCTTATTTACGCCCAACATCACTTTTGTAGCGTAATTTACATATGGCTCTTTGTAAGCTTTGGCAATAAAAGGTACTGTTCTCGACGCTCTTGGGTTGGCTTCGATAATATATACCATATCATCTTTTACAGCAAATTGAATGTTAATTAAACCTACTGTTTTTAAAGCAATCGCGATTTTATGCGTATGATCTTTTATTTGTTGCATCACAAATTCTCCCAAATTAAATGGAGGTAGGGTTGCATTTGAATCACCAGAATGAACACCACATGGTTCAATATGTTCCATAATTCCTATGATATGCACATTGCCATCTGCATCACAAATAGCATCTGCTTCTGCTTCTATTGCTCCATCTAAATAATGGTCTAGTAACAAAACATTTCCAGGCATTTTTCTATGTAAGTCAACTACGGTTTTTTCTAATTCTTCTTTATTAATTACAATTTTCATCCCTTGACCTCCCAGTACGTAAGAAGGCCTTACTAAAATTGGGAAGTGTAAATTATCAGCAATTGCAAGTGCCTCTTCTGCTGTGGTTGCAGTTCCAAATTCTGGAAAAGGAATTTTTAAATCTGTTAGTAATTCAGAAAAGCGACCTCTATCTTCTGCTAAATCTAGGGCTTCAAAACTTGTTCCAATAATCTTAATTCCGTATTTATCTAATTTCTCTGCTAACTTTAAAGCGGTTTGGCCTCCTAATTGTACGATAACTCCTTCAGGTTTTTCATGCTGAATGATAGCATAAATATGTTCCCAAAAAACAGGCTCAAAATATAATTTATCTGAAATATCGAAATCTGTTGAAACCGTTTCAGGATTACAATTAATCATAATAGTTTCATAGCCTGCTTCGCGCGCTGCTAAAACTCCGTGAACGCAACAATAATCAAACTCAATTCCTTGCCCAATTCTATTTGGACCAGAACCCAGTACCACAATTTTCTTTTTATTGGTAACAACACTTTCATTATCAGCATATTCTTTTCCATCAACAATCATGTTACTTTCAAAAGTTGAATAGTAATACGGTGTTTGTGCGTCAAATTCTGCAGCACAAGTGTCTACTAATTTATAAACTCTGTTAATATTTAATGCTTGACGTTTATTGTAAACCTCACTCTCTAAACATTTTAGCGTATGAGCAATTTGTCGATCGCCATATCCTTTTTTCTTTGCTTCCAATAATAAATCTTTTGGAAGTGTGTCTAAAGTAAAAGTTGCTATTTGATTTTCTAGTACATATAACTCTTCATATTGTTTTAAGAACCACAAATCGATACGGGTAATATCATGAATGGTACGCAATGAAATTCCCATTTGAATGGCGTCATAAATCACAAAAACTCGATCCCAACTTGCAAATTTTAATTTTTCTACAATCGAATCATAATCTGTTTCACCTTTTCCGTCAGCTCCAATACCGTTGCGTTTTATTTCGAGTGATTGGGTTGCTTTATGCAATGCTTCTTGAAACGAACGCCCAATACCCATTACTTCTCCAACAGATTTCATTTGTATTCCTAAAGTTCTATCAGAACCTTCAAACTTATCAAAGTTCCACCGAGGAATTTTTACAATTACATAATCTAAGGTTGGCTCAAATAAAGCAGAGGTTGTTTTTGTAATTTGGTTACTCAATTCATCTAAATGATAACCTAATGCTAATTTAGCCGCCACTTTGGCAATAGGATACCCCGTTGCTTTTGAGGCTAATGCTGATGAACGTGAAACCCTTGGGTTGATTTCAATTGCAATAATATCTTCTTTATCGTCTGGAGAAATTGCAAACTGCACATTACATCCTCCCGCAAAATCTCCTATCGAACGCATCATATGAATTGCCATATCACGCATTTTCTGAAAAGTAGTATCACTCAAAGTCATTGCAGGGGCTACAGTAATAGAATCACCAGTATGAATACCCATCGGATCCATATTTTCAATGGTACAAATAATAACAACGTTGTTGTTTTTATCACGCAGCAACTCTAATTCATACTCTTTCCAGCCCAACAGCGCTTTATCTATCATCACCTCATGAATTGGTGAAATTTCTAAACCACGACTTAACATTTCGTCAAAATCTTCTTTATTGTAAACAATTCCCGCTCCTGCACCTCCTAAAGTAAATGAAGATCTAATCACTAATGGAAAACCAAATTTTTGAGCAATTTCTTTTCCTTTTAAAAATGAAGTTGCGGTTGCCTGAGGAGCCATTGGAATTCCAATATTAATCATCAATTTTCTAAATAACTCTCTATCTTCTGTAATCTTAATTGCTTCAACATCAACACCTATCAACTTAACATTAAAATCTTCCCAAATACCTTTATCTTGAGCTTCAATGCATAAATTAAGTGCTGTTTGACCTCCCATAGTAGGTAAAACGGCATCAATGTTATCGTGTTTTTTTAAAATTTCGATTATAGATTTAGTTGTAAGCGGCTTCAAATACACATGATCAGCAGTTTGCGGATCTGTCATTATTGTAGCAGGATTTGAATTGATTAATATCACTTCAATTCCTTCTTCACGTAAAGAGCGTATTGCTTGTGTACCAGCATAATCAAACTCACATGCTTGTCCAATTACAATTGGTCCAGAACCAATTATTAAAATCGATTTTAATGATGTATTTTTTGGCATTCTATAAATGTTTTAAAAAAAGTAAAGTTAACAAATTGTATGATAGCTATTTATTATTTATTTTATAATTGTTGAAATTTAGATATAAAAAAAGGTGTTACTAATAAAAGTAACACCTTAATATATTTTATATCTAACACCATATTATTTTTTGTGATTTGGTTCAGAAGATACAGAAACCTTATGCCTTCCTTTCGCTCTTCTTCGAGCTAATATTTTTCTACCATTTACACTAGACATTCTCTCTCTAAATCCGTGTTTGTTTTTTCTCTTTCTTTTTGATGGTTGGAATGTTCTTTTCATTTCTAAATATCTTTATAATTGGGTGTACCTATTTTTCTTTAAAAGTCCGGCAAATATACAAAGAGTTTTAGTTCTGGCAAGCCTGATTGTGAAAAAAACTTAACAATTTCATTTACTTTTTAACAATTTAAAATGTATTTTTACACAAAACAAATTAAACATGACGCAATTTAATAAACCTATGTTAAAAGAAGGATCTTTAGAAGGTAACGTAATTGTAGTAACTGGGGGCGGAAGTGGCCTTGGTAAGGCAATGACAACTTACTTTTTAGAGCTTGGAGCTAAAGTTGTTATTAGCTCAAGAAATTTAGATAGATTAGAAAAAACCGCTAAGGAATTAGAAGAGAAAACGGGAGGTAAAGTACTGGCTGTGCAATGTGACGTTCGTCATTATGATCAAGTGGAAGCCATGTTGGCAACAACTTTAAAAGAATTTGGAAAAGTAGATGGATTGTTAAACAATGCAGCTGGAAATTTTATAAGTCCAACAGAAAGGTTATCTGCAAATGCTTTTGATACTATTATAGATATTGTATTAAAAGGAACAAAAAACTGTACCCTAGCTTTTGGTAAGCATTGGATAGATATAAAACAAAAGAAAGCTACAGTTTTAAATATTGTAACTACTTATGCGTGGACTGGTTCAGCTTACGTGGTGCCTTCCGCGACAGCGAAAGCAGGCGTATTGGCATTAACAAGATCACTTGCTGTTGAATGGGCTAAATATGGTATGCGCTTTAATGCGATTGCACCAGGACCATTTCCTACAAAAGGAGCTTGGGACAGGTTGTTGCCAGGTGAGTTGAAGGATGAATTTGATATGAAAAAGAAAATCCCATTAAGAAGGCTTGGTGAACATCAAGAACTAGCAAATTTAGCAGCTTATTTAATGTCTGATTTCTCTTCTTATATCAATGGTGAAGTTATAACTATTGATGGAGGTGAATGGTTGCAAGGTGCAGGCCAATTTAATATGTTGGAAAAAATACCTCAAGAAATGTGGGATATGCTAGAAATGATGATAAGAAGTAAGAAAAGTAAATAAGAAATTTTATATTTAAATGTTAACATTTATATTTTTTTGAAACAAATAGTAATGAATCCTATTTGGATTGCATTTTAATTATACTTTATAAACCATTTCTTTTTGATCTATCTCCGACCAGAGACACTATTTAATATAAACTACCGTAAAAAAAATATTTTCCGCGGTAGTTTTTTGTTAATCATTGTTGAAAACTTCATTTTAAAAGCTCGTAAATAATCGTATTTTTACAACATTAAAAATTCAATTACTTAATGGGAAAGATAATAGCAGTTGCTAATCAAAAAGGTGGTGTAGGTAAAACCACAACTTCAGTAAATTTAGCGGCATCGTTAGGAGTACTTGAGCAAAAAGTATTATTAATTGATGCTGACCCTCAAGCAAACGCGACATCGGGGTTGGGTATTGATGTAGAAGCTGTAGTAAACGGAACCTATCAGGTTTTGGAACATGCAATTTCTATTCAAGATGCTATTGTTAAAACAAATTCTCCTAATGTTGATATCGTTCCGGCTCATATAGACTTGGTTGCTATAGAGATAGAACTGGTTGATAAAGAACAAAGAGAGTATATGTTGAAAAGCGCTTTGCAAGATGTCAAAGATTTATATGACTATATTGTTATTGATTGCGCTCCTTCTTTAGGTTTGATAACGGTGAACGCTTTAACAGGAGCAGATTCGGTTATTATTCCTATTCAATGTGAATATTATGCGTTAGAAGGTTTAGGAAAACTATTAAATACCATAAAAAGTATTCAAAAAATACACAATCCAGATTTGGATATTGAAGGGTTATTGTTAACCATGTATGATTCCCGATTGCGTTTGTCTAATCAAGTTGTAGCAGAGGTGAAAAAACACTTTCATAATATGGTATTTAAAACTATAATTCAACGTAATATTCGTTTGGGTGAAGCGCCAAGTTTTGGAGAAAGTATCATTGCTTATGATGCAACAAGTAAAGGAGCAATTAATTATATTAATTTAGCAAATGAAATAATAAAAAACAATTCAAATGGCTAAAGCAACAAAAAAGCAAGCCTTAGGTAGAGGTTTGTCTGCATTGTTAAACGATGCAAAAGAAGATATCAATTCTATTCAAGACAAAAATGCCGATAAAGTTGTTGGAAATATTATTGATATAGAGCTTAGTGCAATTGAAGTAAATCCGTTTCAACCTCGTACAAATTTTAATCAGGAGTCCTTGCGAGAACTGGCAAATTCAATTAGAGAACTAGGTGTTATCCAGCCAATTACGGTTCGTAAATTAACTGGAAATAAATTTCAGTTGGTATCGGGTGAACGTCGTTTTAGGGCATCAAAACTCATTGATCTAAAATCTATACCATCTTATATACGTATAGCCAATGATCAGGAAATGCTAGAAATGGCATTGGTTGAAAATATCCAAAGAAAAGATTTAGACCCCATTGAAATAGCAGTTTCTTACCAACAATTAATTAATGAAATTAAATTAACTCAAGAAGAATTGAGCATTAGAGTTGGGAAAAACAGATCGACGGTTACTAATTTTTTAAGATTGTTAAAATTAGACCCTATTATTCAGACGGGTATTCGTGATGGTTTTTTAAGCATGGGTCATGGTAGGGCATTGATTAATGTTTATGAATTAGATTTGCAATTACAAATTTATCAAAAAATATTAAAAGATAAATTGTCTGTTCGTCAAACCGAGCAACTTGTTAAAAATGTTCGTGAAGGAAAATCCTTACATAGTAAGACACCAAAACCAAAAGAAATTCCTCGTTTTATAAATGAGGGAATTAAAGATATAAGTTCATTTTTTGGACATAAAGTAGACATTAAAATTTCAAGTAGAGAGAAAGGGAAAATAATTATTCCGTTTCATTCTGAAGAAGATTTTATTCGTATAAAAAAATTATTAGAATAAATGTTGCAAAAACTGATCTATAGTGTTTTTATTTATTTTTTTTGTTGGAATTTAAGTTTTGCACAAGAAAAGTATGAGGATATAATAAAACCTAAAGATTCTACGAAATATATTTCTTATGAAAAAATTGATCCACTTTCACCTGCAAGGGCTGCTTTTTATTCTGCAGTATTACCAGGGCTTGGTCAGGCATACAATAAAAAATATTGGAAAATTCCATTAGTTTATGGCGCAATAGGTACAAGTATGTATTTTTATTTGGATAATCGAAATGAATATGAAAGATACCAAACAGCATACAAATTAAGAATATCGGGAAGGCCAGATGAGTTTAATGGTGAAGATGGAAACCCAAATATAAGCGATGAAGGGTTAATTCGAGCTCAAAAAATATTAAAGAAAAATAGAGATCTATCGTTATTTCTTACTATTGGATTGTATGCATTAAATATTATTGAGGCCAATGTAGATGCACATTTAGATGATAAGGCTTTTAATACTAATTTATCTTTTAAACCAATCCTATATATTAACCCGATCGATAATAAGACGATAGCAGGATTTAACCTAAAATTTGATTTTTAAATTTATAACTTATGAAACGAGCTTTCCGAATTTTGAAACACAAGGGAATGACTAATAGCGAACAGCATAGCCAGCCTGTGCTGAGCGAAGCCGAAGTATCACCTACAATAATTAAAATTTAGACACATGAAAATTGCATTATTAGGATATGGTAGAATGGGACAAACAATCGAAAAAATTGCTATAAGTAGAGGGCATGATATTGTTTTGAAAATTGATATCGATAAAACTGTATTTGATATTCGTATTGCCGATATTGCAATTGATTTTAGTGATCCTTCTGCAGCATACAATAATTTGATAAACTGTATTGATAATGGTGTTCCGGTTGTATCGGGTACAACTGGGTGGCTGTCTAGATATAATGATGTAGTGCATATTTGTAAACAAAAAAAGGGTAGTTTTATTTATGCATCTAATTTTAGCGTTGGTGTAAATTTATTTTTTAATTTGAATAAATATTTAGCTAAAATGATGAAAAATATAGATGGCTATGACATTGAAATGGAAGAAACCCATCATATTCATAAATTAGATGCTCCAAGTGGAACTGCAATTTCTTTAGCAGAAGAAATTATTGAAAATTCAGATAAAAACAGTTGGAAAATAGAGGATGCTTCTAATGATGATTTATTGATTCATGTAAAAAGAGAAGGAGAGGTTCCTGGTACACACAGTGTTCAATATAAATCTGTTGTAGATGCTATTGAAATAAAGCACACTGCCTTTAATAGAGAAGGTTTTGCTCTTGGTGCGGTTATTGCAGCAGAATGGCTGGTCGATAAAAAAGGGGTTTTTAGTATGAAGGATGTACTAAATATAGATTAATTAAATGTTAAAATTAATTTTTCAAGTAACAAAACAACTAGTTTCTTGACTAAATTAGGGAATAAATTAAACAAACGAAAATAATATTATGACTTTAAATCAATGGCTTCTTTTTTTTATAGGAATTCAAATAATTCATTTTTTAGGCACCTGGAAACTATATGTTAAGGCAGGGAGAAAGGCATGGGAAGCTGCCATACCGTTTTATAATGCAATTGTTTTAATGCAAATTATTAATAGACCTAAATGGTGGGTTGTATTATTGTTTATACCAATAATTAACTTACTAATGTTTCCGATTCTTTGGGTAGAAACCATACGAAGTTTTGGTAGAAACTCTAATGCAGATACCGCTTTGGTTATTGGAACTCTTGGGCTATATATTTTCTATGTAAATTATATGGTGGATGTTAAATATATTGATAACAGAAGCCTAAAACCAAGAACAACCGCTGGTGAATGGGTTAGTTCTATAGCTTTTGCTATTATTGCGGCAACCTTGGTGCATACTTACTTTATGCAACCTTATACCATACCAACATCATCATTGGAGAAATCATTATTAATTGGCGACTTTTTGTTTGTTAGTAAATTTCATTATGGTGCCCGAATACCAATGACTACTGTTGCAGCACCTATGGTGCATGATACATTGCCATTATTAAAAATAAAATCGTATTTAAAATTTCCACAATTACCATATTTAAGGTTGCCAGCATTGCAAATAATTAAACAAAACGATATTGTTGTTTTTAGTTGGCCTGTAGATACTGTAGAGCAATTTTTTAAAAAAACAACACGTCGTATTAGAAAACCAATTGATAAAAAATCGAACTATGTAAAAAGATGTGTGGGAATAGCTGGTGACTCTTTGGAAATAATTGATGGTTATGTTTATATCAATGGTAAGAAAAATGTTTTACCAGACAGGGCCAAACTCCAGTTTTACTATACTGCAAATACTGGCGGCAAACAACTAAGTGTTAATAGTTTGCAAAATAGATACCATGTAAGAGAAGGAGGGCGATTACAAGATGGTAATTACATTTTGAATTTAGCAAGTGATGATGCAAAGCTTTTAAAGAACAATCCAACTGTTAATAGTCTTACCAGAAATATAAGTTCGAAAGGAGAAGGAGAAATTGTTTTTCCAAATGTAAAATCTTTAAATTGGAATAAAGATAATTTTGGCCCTATTTATATTCCTGAAGCAGGTAAAACGGTAGCTCTAAATTTAAAAACTTTACCATTTTATAAACAGATAATAGTTGAATATGAAAAAAACACATTAAAGATTGTAGATGGACAAATATATTTAAATGGGACTTCAGACCCCGTAATTAGTTATACGTTTAAACAAGACTATTATTGGATGATGGGAGATAACCGTCATAACTCTGAAGATTCACGTTATTGGGGTTTTGTACCCTTTGATCATGTTGTTGGAAAACCTGTATTTATTTGGATGAGCTGGAATACTAATGGAAAAGGTTTGAGTAAAATAAGATGGGAAAGGATGTTTACAACCGTTGGAGGTAGTGGTAAACCGATATCATTTTTCTACCCTTTTTTAGGAGTGATTGCCTTACTTTACGGGTTTAGTGTTTACAGAAAGAAGAAAAATGCATAGTATTTGTTGATTTAAAAATATGCAAATAACAAATCAACATATTAACCATTTAGCTTTGTTTTTACAACCTACATTATTTGCCCCCATAATACAATATGTTGCTCTGGCAAATACAAAGCATGTTGTATTTGAGGTAGAAGATAATTTTCAAAAGCAAACCTATAGAAACAGGTATTATGTTTGTGGAGCCAATGGTAAACAAAGGTTGAATGTTCCAATTATACATACCAAGAGTTTAGGGAAAAATAGAACAAAAGACATTCAAATAGATCAAAGTGTTTCTTGGCAAAAACTACACATTAAAACATTGGATGCGGCATATAGCTCTTCCCCTTTTTACGAGTTCTATAAAGATGATATAATTTCTGTAATTCAAAAAAAGAACAAATATTTACTAGACTTGAATTTTGATTCTATCGCTGTAATAAATGAATGCTTAGCATTAGATATTTCGATAAAAAAAACCAAAATATACCAAATAGAATTGGAGGAAGAAAATGATTTAAGAGGCTTAGCTATTGCTAAAGGCAAGCAGGTTTATAACTTAAAAAAATATACCCAAGTTTTTAATGATAAACACGGGTACATTTCAAACTTGAGTATTTTGGATTTACTTTTTAACGAAGGTACCAATGCCTTAATTTATTTAGAGGAACATAAACCATTATTTTTTTAAAGCATTTAAACTCCAAGCAATAATAAAAAAACCTATACCAGTAATGATGGGCGGCATTATAATTTTTGCAGCATAAAACCCACCAATATAGATCATTACAATACCTAATACGACTAATGTTATTGCAGAGATAGATAATCTTACTTTTATCCTTCGTATAAAATTAATTGTTTGGAATTGGTGGAGGTCCTTCAGGAATAATAGCTTTATATACTTCATCACCTTTACGTTTAATATATTCTTCTTTTATGTTTTTAACCAATTTTGCATCTTCAAAAAGATCGAGCATCGTCATCGCCATAGCATTAGAAGCATAAAGCATCCCTTTATGACCAATGGACATGCCACCGCAAGCTACAACAGCCCATGAATGCCAAGGTGTGTCTTTTGGAGCAGTTGTTACTCCTAAATTTATGTTGGCTACATTCCAGCTAACGTCACCCACATCTGTAGATCCGCCACCAGGGTTTTCTTTAGTCGCTTTCAATGGTCTGATTTTACTATCCATCCCAACTTGTTCTTTACCTGTAGATTCTTGTATTTTTTTTCCAAAGGCAATTTCTTCATCGGTATAGTTTATAGGTCCAAGTAGTTCTAAGTTTTTTTGCATTACTTCTTCGCCGGTTCTATTAACAAGTACTTCATAAATTCCAGAAATTAAAGATATTTTAAAATCTACATCAGCCATGATGGCAGCACCCTCAGCCATTTCTTTAACACGTTCATAAACTGGTAACATTCCAGAACGTTTTGTGTCTCTAACACGCACCCATAATCGGGCATAATCAGGTACTACATTTACAACCTGACCTCCATCTTGGATGTGATAGTGCATTCTTACAGTGGGTTTTACATGTTCTCTGTAATAATTAATTCCCGTAGTATATAACTCTAAAGCATCTGATGCGCTTCTACCATTCCATGGGTCTGCTGATGCATGCGCAGCCTGACCAAAAAACTCGACTTTAAAATCGACTAAAGCCAAAGAACTTTGGGCATCGGCTTTAATTTCAGCCGATGGATGCCAACTTATGTTTACATCAACATCATCCCATAACCCTGCTCTAACCATCCATATTTTACCAAAATATTTTTCTTCACTTGGGGTTCCAAAAAATTTAATTGTTCCTTTAATTTTTCCTTGTTCCATCAATTCCTTTATAGCAATTGCCGCACCTAAACTACCTGTACCAAATAGGTTATGACCACATCCGTGACCTGCTCCTCCTTCTTTAAGCGCTTCTTTGGTTGGTATTGCCTTTTGTGATATTCCCGGAAGGGCATCAAATTCTCCTAAAACACCAATTACTGGTTTACCAGATCCATAGGTGGCAACAAAAGCTGTTGGCATTCCTGCAACACCTCGTTCTACTTTAAAGCCGTTCTTTTCAGCATAATCTGCTAATAACTTAGAAGATTTGTTTTCTTCAAAGGCGGTTTCGGCATTCGCCCATATTTCATCACTAATTGCAATAAGGTCTGCTTTGTGATTTGCAACAGAATTTTTGATTAGAGATTTGTTCTTGGGTAATTTTTTTTGTGCTGTAACTATAAATCCGATAAGAAAAATAGCTAATACTAATGTTTTATTTATCATAAGTTTGTGTTTTTTAATATATAAATGTATAAAGAATAATTGAAATGCATCGTCAATTTAAAAAATCTTCATCAATAAATATCGTTAATGTAATTAATTAACCTATTTCAGGACAAGACATTCATGAAAACAAAAAACCCATGTTTTTGAAACATGGGTTTTTTTATTAGTTTTAAACTAGTATTATTCTTTTTTACCTTTTTTAGTATTGTATTTTTGTTTGTTCAATTCGTCTTGTAATTCACGTCTCACCTTTTGTTCTCTTTCTAAGGCAACAGCTTTATAAGATTCAAAATCCTCTTCAGTTTCTGTTAGTAATTCATTGGATTGTTTGGTAATGGAGTTACTTGCGTTGAATTTATAAACGAAAAACAACAGCAACACAATAAGAATTGCAATAACAGACCATAAAATACTATTATAAGATGCTTTTGTTAAAGGAATTCCAATAAATTTGATATTGTCTTTTTCTTTAGTAACATTTGTTAAGTTATCATTGGTTGTTTTCAAATCATTTTTCAAATTGTTGATTTCATCACCTTGTGATACAACAACTATTTTTGTGTTTGCTAGTTCTTTTTTTAAGTTTTTTAAGGAATCTAAAACATTGCCTTTAATCTTAACAAAAAAAGTTTTTTTTACAACTTTATATTCTTGATAGGAACTCGATTTTCTATATAAATAATCAAACTGACTCTCAATAGTACCATTGTTTAAAGAAGGTTTTGGTTTTTGATCTTGTTCCGTTTGACTATATATAATATTAGTAAAAAGTAAAAATAAAGAAATAGTAAAAATTAATTTTAAAATTTTCATACTCATATCGTTTGTTAATTAATTTTCTGGTTATTTAATCTATTTTTTTTTATTAAATATTTTCACAACACTAATCATTCTCTTTTTATTTTTAAATACCTGATATTTAGTGAATAAAAATAAGAATCGTCAAATTTAATCTATTTCAACTTTTCTGCAAAATTTATTTCATGACTTTCCTTAAAATACTTATCGGATGTTGTGATTTTCTTTTTGTTCCATCAAGTATTTGATGCCTACAACTTGTTCCCGAAGCAATTATGTTTACCTCCATATCAGTATTTCTAATTTTTGGAAACAAAGTGTCTTCTCCAACTTGCATGCTAAGCTCATAATGTTCTTTTTCATATCCAAAAGAACCAGCCATACCGCAGCATCCAGAATTTATTAAAGTTACTTTAAAATTCACAGGCAGATTAAGCATACTAAAAGAGGCATTCATGTTGGAAAGTGATTTTTGATGACAATGGCCATGAATTTTTAATGTTTTGTTAGCGTTATTAAAATGCTTTGCTGTGATATTACCTTTATTAATTTCTTTTTCAAAAAACTCTTCTATGGTAAAAGTATTTTTTGATATTCTTTTAGCTGCAAATTTGTCATCTGCCAAACGAATATATTCATCTCTAAAAGATAGAATTGCTGAGGGTTCTATGCCAACCAATGGTGTTTCTTCGCTTATCAAACTCCTAAAATGATCTACATTAAAATTGACAATATTTTTCGCTTGATCTAATAAACCCTTAGAAATAAAGCTTCTACCACTTTCCATATGATCGGTTATTATAACCTGATAACCTAATTTTGATAAAACTTCAATCGCATCAATACCAACATTGGCATCATAATAATTGGTGAACTCGTCTATAAAGAGATGTACTTGACCATGGGAGTAATATAGTTTGTCAAATCTTGATTTGTTGCTTTTATACCATTTTGTAACTGTTTTCTTAGCTAATTTTGGAATACTTCTTTGCGGCGCAATACCCATAACTTTTTTTGAAAGTTGTGTATTTAACAAAGTATTGGTCAACCAAGGAGTTATACTACCTAATTTGTTCCATTTTACATTTTCAGCAAACATTTTAGTTCTAAAAGATATTCCGTTTTCTTTTTGATACTGGTATAAAAATTCGGCCTTTAAAGCTGCAACATCTACATTACTAGGGCATTCACTAGCGCAAGCTTTACAACTTAAACAGAGGTCAAAAACTTGATATAAGGCTTCATGGTCAAATTTATTGGTTTTTTCACTTTGGGTTAAAAATTCTCTTAAAGCATTAGCTCTGGCTCGTGTGGTATCTTTTTCATTTTTTGTTGCTCTATAACTTGGGCACATAGTACCACCAGCAGAAACAGTTTTTCTACAGTCTCCAGACCCATTACATTTTTCTGCAGCTTTTAAAATACCTTCAGAATCAGAAAAATCTGTTATGGTTTCAATTTCAGGTTCTATTCTATCTACTTCATACCGCAATGCACTATCCATTGGCATGGGATCTATAATTTTACCTTTGTTGAAAATATTATAAGGATCAAAACTGTATTTAATTTTTCGAAGTAATTCGTAGTTTTTATTCCCTAAAATCATAGGAATAAATTCAGACCTAACAATACCATCACCATGTTCACCGCTTAGAGATCCACCATATTTTTTTACCAAAGCGGCAACATCAGTAGTAATGGTTCTAAATGCCTGAAAATCTTTTTCTTTTTTTAAATTTAAAATAGGACGTAAATGCAATTCCCCAGCACCTGCATGGGCATAATAAACTGCATTTTGATCGTATTTTTTCATCATTTCACTAAACTCGGCTATATAATTTGGCAGGTCATTCAATGCGACTGCCGTATCTTCAATACATGCAACTGCCTTATTATCACCAACAATATTACCTAATAATCCGAGTCCGGCTTTTCGTAAATTAATCGCTTTTTGAATATCGTTACCAATTAATTTTTCATGTGTATACCCAAAATTATTTTGTTTTAGATCTTCAATTAAATCGTTGGCTAATTTTTGCGTTTCCTCCATGGAATCGCTCGAAACTACCAACATTAAAATAGCTTTTGGATCGCCTTGGACAAAGAACCTGTTTTTGATTTGCTCTCTGTTATTTTTTGTACAATCTAAAATGGTTTTATCCATTAACTCTGCCATGTACAAATTGTGCTTCATAGCAACAACAACGGCCTTCATGCTTTGGTCTATAGAGGTGAAATGAGAGGCAATCATAATGCTTTGTGCAGGAGGTAAATCATCAACCTTAAGTGTGATTTGGGTTGTAAAAGCTAGAGTTCCTTCACTGCCACAAAGTAATTTTCCCAAATTGATTTTTTCATTACTCTGGCTAAATACTTCTGTATCTAACAATGCATCAACAGCATAGCCATTATTTCTTCTATGGATATTTTTTTTTGGGAATTCTTTTTCTATTTCTTCCCTAACTTCGGGTTTTGACAGTTCAGTAAAAAGCGTTTTGTAAATATTATTTTCTAAACTACTACCATTGGTTTTTTGAATAAATTCAGATTTATGCAATGCAGTAAATGCCGCATCTGAACCATCTGATAAAATAGTCTTTATTTCTAAAACTTTATCACGAGTTACACCGTACTTAATTGAAGTAGACCCTGATGAATTATTGCCTACCATACCACCAATCATACATCGATTACTCGTTGAGGTATCTGGACCAAAAAAGAGACCAAAGGGCTTTAAAAATATATTTAGTTCATCGCGAATAACACCCGGTTGTACGGTAACGGTTTTATTTTTTTCGTCGAAAGCCAGAATTTTTGTAAAATGTTTAGAAACATCTACTATAATACCATTACCAACCACTTGCCCTGCTAAAGAAGTTCCTGCAGTTCGTGGTATTAAAGTAATTTTTTCATTTTTTGCAAATTGAATCAGTTCTTTAATATCCTGATCATTTATTGGGTATGCAACTGCTGTTGGAAGAATTCGATATACCGAACCATCTGTTGCATAAATACTTTTTAATAAATCGTCAAAAAATAACTCGCCAGAAAGAATCTCTGCCAGTTGTTGTAATTTTAATTTCATGGATATTTTAATAAAAAATTAGCCAAAATAAAAGGTGTTAAACCCCAGGGCAAGCCCTGGACCTAATAATAGGAATCGACCCAAGGGTCTAGGTATTAACCAACATCCCGCTAGATACTGAAACAAGTTCAGTACAAGAAGCGGGATTAGTTCGACTAACTAAAAAAATGAAATTAAATTTTTAGAGTCTTACTAATAAAATGGGCTAAGTGTCATGATATTTTTATACCGTTTTGCAATGTTATGTGCTTGTAAAAGTACAACATCCTTAGCATTTTGTATACCTAAAATAAGACATTCACTCATGAAATTGGCAATTTGTTTTGGTTTAAAATTTACAATAGCTAGAACTTGTTTATTTAGCAATAGATTTTTAGTATACAATTTTGTGATTTGCGCACTAGTTTTTTTTATTTCAATTGCACCAAAGTCAATTTTTACCTGATAGGCAGGAATTTTAGCTTTAGGAAAATCTTGGACATCTATAATTGTTCCAATCCGAATATCTACCTTTTGAAAGTCTTCAAAAGAGATGCTTGCTTTGATTATAAAATGATTAATTTTGAATGGTATAATTTATTAAACGCATTTATAAAAATAGATAAATAAATTCATATGTCTCAAACACCTTCAAATATGCTACCTTTAGGTACCAAGGCTGCAAATTTTTTATTACTGAATACGGTTAACGATCAATATCAAAGTTTACAGGAATTAAGAGGTAAAAAAGCTACTGTAATATTTTTTATTTGTAATCATTGTCCGTTTGTAATTCATGTCAATCAAGAATTGGTTAAAATTGCGAATAATTTTAAAGAACACGATGTTTCATTTATAGCAGTTTCATCAAATGATGTGATTAATTATCCTCAAGACGCTCCTGTTTTAATGAAAAAGTATGCTTTAGCATTAAAATACCCCTTTCCGTATTTATATGACGAGTCACAAGATATAGCTAAGGCCTATGCCGCTGCCTGTACTCCGGATACTTATGTTTTTAACAATGATTTGGAATTGGTTTATCGTGGACAAATTGATGATTCAAGACCTGGTAATCAAATTCCGGTAACGGGTAAAGATTTAAGAATGACTTTACAAAATGTACTAGACGGAGTTAAAATTTCTACCCATCAAAGGCCTAGTATTGGTTGTAATATTAAATGGAAAAACTAAATTAATTTAAATTCAAATCCTGTATTTTTGAATCATTAAATTATTGATATGGGCAAAGTGGTGATCACAATGCCAGGCATAAATGCCATTATTTTTAGCCAATGAAACTTGTACATTGCCATCAGGGTTAATAAATACCCTTTAAAAATTCACATTGATCGCAAACACCGGTCCTTGAAAAGTCATATTAAATTCACCTTTCCAATCTGTTTTGTTCACATTTGCTCTTAAGAGAAAATACCGGTAATCAACACCAATTCCAACATTTTTAAATAATTGGTATTTAATACCTGGTGCAACATTCCATAAACCACCCGAATATTCACCAATGGTAACCCCAAACCAATCCAGTCTTGCAACAAGTGCTAATTTTTTAGTTGGTGCATAGTAATACCAAATTCCTATATTGGGTAGTGGTATTAATGCACTAACTGCTCTTCTTTCAAAACTAACATCTCCTTCTGTGCTTAGTACATCGCCCTCTATAAAGGCATTTGTGTTTAGTGCATGAATCCCTAGGCCCGCACCAAATTCATGTTTTAACCCTCTAGAAAAAGATCTCCCCACAAAAACTCTATACATATTTATACCATAACCACCACGAATGTTTGATCCTTTTTTAAAGGTAATATTATCAAAAACAATATCCTCTTCTAATTCGAGTTTATTTGCGTTCTTGATTCCAAAATATTCAACGCCAAGTTTCCATTTTTCTGAAAATCGCCATGCAAAATTAAAGAAAGGCGTTACTTCATTATTATTTAAATTGAAAGAATTACTAAAATCTATGTTATCATTGGGTGACGATCCATCGACGCCAAAAGACACTTTTTTTGAAGGAACATAAACACCAATACTTCCGGTCAATTTATCTTTTAAAATAGGGTGTTGATTATCGTTATTTTGAGAAAATAACGAATGCAAAGATAAAAACGTGATTAGTAAAATGCTTAATAAAATTTTCATAATAAAACCTTAAGAGTAAAATTGATAAATAAATATTCATATCAAATATAAAAAAAGACTACTTAAATAAGTAGTCTTTCCATTATAATTAACCTTATTTGGCGTTCATGAGCTCTACATCAAATATCAAAGTAGCATCAGGTGGAATAACACCACCGGCGCCTTGACTTCCGTAGCCTAGATCTGAAGGAATTACGAACCTGGCTTTATCACCTACTTGTAATAACTGTAAGCCTTCATCCCATCCTTTAATTACTTGCTCTGTACCAACCTGAAAATCAATTGGTTGTTTTCTTTGATAAGAAGAGTCAAATACGGTACCATCTACCAATTGTCCTTTATAGTGTACCGAAACTTGATTGCCTTTTTCAGCTTTTTTACCCGATCCTTTTTGAATTATTTGATAACGTAAACCAGAATCTGTTTTTTTAAATCCTACAGCAATCTTATCTAATTCAGCATCCATTTTTTTCTTAGCTTCTGCTAAATTTTTATCTCTTGCTCCTTCAAAAGTTCTAAATGCTTCAACAGCATTGAATTTTTCGGCAGCTTCACCAATTTTAATTATCTCTACACTTTCTAAAATGTCATCTTGTGTAATCGCATCAACTATATCTTGTCCTTCTACTACATTTCCAAATATAGTATGTTTATTATCCAACCATGGTGTTTCAATATGCGTTATAAAAAATTGACTACCATTAGTTGCCGGACCAGAATTTGCCATAGATAAAATTCCTGGTTTATCGTGTTTTAAATCGGTATGAAATTCATCTTCAAAACTATAACCAGGGTTTCCTGTACCTGTTCCTTGTGGACAGCCACCTTGTACCATAAAATTTTCTATAACTCGATGAAATTTAAGACCATCATAATATTTGGTTCCTTGTGGTTTTACGGAGTTTTCTAGGTTGCCTTCTGCCAAAGCCACGAAATTACCAACTGTACCTGGAGTTTTTTCAAATTCTAAATTTAAAAGAATATCTCCTTTTGATGTTTTAATTTTTGCGTATAATCCGTTATTCATTTTTCTTTATTTTTTAGGAATTGCAAAGATACTTTTTTATTTAAAATTACTTGGTTAAATAATTTGTAAAAGAATTTCTTTTATTTGGTAAACTTAATTTTTTTCCTTTTCAAGTAGCGGAACCTTTTTTTCAATATATTCAATAGTTCCTTTTACAGGTTTCGGTGCTTTAAATCGATACCCTATGAATAGATGGAAAATATTTCTAGACGTATTGAATTGAAAATCAACTTTATACTCATTCTGACTTGTAATTTTATTATTGTAGGCTGCTCCAAAATAATATATTTTTGAACTATATCCCATAGCGATACCACTTTGTAGAGATGTTATAAAACTATTATAATTACGATTGAAATTACTATCTGGGGTTTGGGTGTTTATTTGGTAAAAATCTATTCCAATTCCTGGACCAGCATAAGCATTAATATACCAAGTTTTTTTATACACAAAGGTGTAATAATAGCCTAAATTTACAAGGGTAGCAAAACCTTTATAACTATCATAAGTATCTCTTTCAATTAATTCACCAGACGGATCAATAACTTTATTAGCACCATTAATTTTATAGAACCAATAATCAATACTAGGTATAAAACTTCCAGCGCTTTTAATTTGTATCTCCGTTTGAGAAGAAATTGCTTTTAAAGAGAACTTATCATTAAATTTATACGCTGTTGACCCCGAAAACACATAGGTTCTAAGCCGTGGAAATTGTATAAAGTTTTGTATTTCATCTTCAAAGAAATTATTACTATTTTTAATATAGTAACCTCTTATATATTTATATTCATATTGATGAAACCATTTATTAAATAATAATTTGGCTTTTAATCTAAAGATATAGGAATCTCCTTTTTTATTGGTTTCATCTTTTGAATTAGGCGCTCTAACACCAATACTAACGGAGGCAAATTTGTAGTTGAAATCAATTGCGTAACGGATATTTAAATTAGGTGCCAAAATAGCTTTTTTGCCTTCATAGTTGATATTGTAATTTTCAATATCATTACTGAGGTCAATTTTTATGTTTAATTGATTACCATAATTTTCAATAAATAAATTTTCAACCTGCTTGTTGACCGAATCTTTATGGATAATATTTTCTTGTCCAAAAAGGTAGCCTGTATAACCGAGCAATAGTATGATTATTTTAAATTTCATTTACAGTTATGTAAGTGGCTAAGAT
Source organism: Flavobacteriaceae bacterium (assembly GCA_021647985.1). GTDB lineage: Bacteria > Bacteroidota > Bacteroidia > Flavobacteriales > Flavobacteriaceae > Lutimonas. Next base: position 90,193 of record JAKITQ010000003.1, read on the forward strand.
TTGAAAAATAAAATATACTATTTTTCAAATCGCGTATTGATATAGTCGTTAATTTCAGCTATTGATTTTATTTCTTGAGAAGAGTTCCCACTTCTCACAAAGAATTTTTCTTCGATTTGACCATTTTTATTCTTAAACTTTAAATAGATGGGTTCATTAGTTGCCAAAATTTTTATTTTACAAACAATCTTTTTATTCTCACAATTTTCAAATTGCATTCTAACATATTTGGTAACATATTTAACTCCCATGGCATTGTGAAATAAATTTCTTAAATGAATTTCATAATAATCGGCAGTAGATTTTTTTAAGGTGTTAAAATCATTTTCTAAACCAATTATATTTTTATCGTCATCTACGCCAATTAATAATATTCCACCATCCGTATTACCAAATGCAGCAAGTGTTTTTAGAATAATTTTTTCAAGTTCAGGATTGGTTTTTTCTTGACGATAATCCCACCTTGCAGATGACTTAAATTCTAAATATCTATCCTCATCTTTAACTAATATTTCTTTTACAGGTAGAATTAATATTTTATTTGGGATATAGAAAAATCTTTTTTTTATAATAATTGAAATCAGTCCACCAATGATAAACATTATAGCAAGCCAAAATGCCCACTTTGAATAATTTTTAGCTTCACTTTCTAATATTTCTGTATTTGGTATCGTTAAAAGGTAATATATAATACCGGTTTTTGACGGGAAATATTTATAAGAATTCCAGTATACAAGGTCTTTATAAGAAAAACTAAAAATACCTGATTCTTTTTGATCGAATTTTTTAAAATGATTTAAAGTTGCTATTTGTAAACTATCAGAATTCTTATTTCCCAATGCCAGGTTCACTATTTTATTTTGCCCAGATTCAATTAATAAATTAACCTGTTGGTATTTTGTTTTTAATTTAAAATGTTCTAGTAAGGTTTTATTAGAGAATTCTAATAATAAAACCACACTTTCATCACCAGAAGGATAAGAAAAACCAGCATAAAAATACTCCTGATTATTGCCCTCTTTTAGAACTTCATTTGTTTTGAAAATCCATTGTATCTGGTTTTTTTTATTTTTGAAGCGCTGTAGTAAAATTGTTCTATCAATAGATTGATCAAAGCTTTCTTGCCAACTACTAATCACTTTTTTATCTACAAAACGTTGCCATCTTACCATTTCAAATTGACGGGTACTATCAATTGCGTAGATAAAGCTCTTTTTATCTCTTCGTATACCTATTTTATATGCATCTCGAATTAATATTGTAGATAATACATAAGGATTGTTTTCCATAAAACCTAAAAAGTAATTTTTGGAATATGTTGTATCCTTAATTTTATTAGTATCGTTAAGGTTAGATTTAATAGATATCAAATCTTCTTCAACGCCTTGAATAAAATCGGTAAAATTTTTTTCGAACTTTTTAGCTTCATTAGAAAATAAAGTTTCGCTATATTTAGGTTGGTTATTTTTGGTATAACTATATATTAGAAGGGCTAAACCTATGCCAATTAAAACGATTGTTAAAATATATTTTCTCATGGAAATTTATGCATTCTTTTAATAATACGAACTGAAAATAATCAGCTTCAAAAATACATTTTCTTATGATGGATGACAAAATATAAATTGTCTTTTATTTGTAAAAAAAACTCCCAATTGGGAGTTTGAAATTTTTATTCAATTATTTGAACTTGTAATAAAAACTCAGAATAAATTGCTGTTGGCTGGTATCAACTAGTGCGCGTGGGGTTTCGTTTGGAAAATTTCCTTGAAACAAGGCTGCAGAATCTGACAAACCTGCTTCCCAACGAATATCGGCTCCTAGCTTGCCAAAATTTAGGCCTAACCCTACTTGCCCTGCTACAGTAAAATCATCAGAACTTGTCTTTTTTAAATTTTCAAAAGAATTGCTCTTTAAATCGGTATTGATAGCATATTGAAATGAGGGTCCGAAAAAGAACCTACCTATTTTAAAAACTCTAAACCCAACTAGAATAGGTGCTTCAATTAAATCTTTTACCAATCTGGCTTTATTACCACCAATTGAGTAACTACTTTCAGTATGTGTATAAATTAATTCTGGTCTGAGATATAACCATAAAGGCAGTTTAATTTCAGTAAAAAAACCAAAATGATAACCTGTTTCTTCATTAGAACTAAGCGGAATAACGTCAGCTAAATTGTTGATTAGGCTCAAATCTCCATTAGAATTATAATTGATACCACCTTTGATTCCAAAATTAAAAAATTGCGCTTGGCTTACATGAAAGGTTCCAAATAAAATTAAAATAAAAAGAAATTTTTTCATAGTCTTAAATATTAATAATTATATGTTATAAAAATACAATTTATTTTCTTTTTATTACTTTTTCAACTGCTGTAATAATTGCTTTATCATTCAGTTTATACTTTTCCATCAATTGTGCAGGAGTACCTGATTCACCAAAGGTGTCATTTACCGCTACAAATTCTTGGGCTACCGGGTTGTTTAAAGCTAGTATTCTTGCTACACTTTCACCTAGGCCTCCTAATATATTATGTTCTTCGGCAGTAACTATACAATTAGTTTTAGCTACAGATGCTAAAATAGCAGCTTCATCTAAAGGTTTAATGGTGTGGATATTAATTACTTCAGCACTTATCCCCATAGCATCTAATTGCTCTGATGCTTGTAAAGCTTCCCAAACCAAATGGCCTGTTGCAACGATGGTTACATCAGTACCTTCAGTTAATTGTATTGCTTTTCCTATTTCGAAATTTTGATCTTTAGGTGTGAATACAGGAACAGCTGGTCGACCAAAACGCAAATAAACCGGACCTTCATAAGCCGCAATAGCTATAGTGGCTGCCTTTGTTTGATTATAATCACATGGGTTGATTACTACCATACCAGGTAGCATTTTCATCATACCAATATCTTCTAGGGTTTGGTGGGTAGCCCCATCTTCACCTAATGTTAAACCTGCATGAGAAGCACAAATTTTCACATTTTTACTAGAATACGCAATAGATTGTCTAATTTGGTCATATACCCTTGCTGTAGAAAAATTTGCAAAAGTACCGGTAAATGGTATTTTTCCACCAATGGTCATTCCAGCAGCTATACCCATCATATTGGCTTCTGCAATACCAATTTGAAAAAACCTTTCTGGATTATCTTTAATAAACTCACCCATTTTAAGTGAGCCAACCAAATCCGCACAAAGTGCAACAACGTTTTCATTGGTTCTTCCTAGCTCCGCTAATCCTGCTCCAAATCCCGAACGGGTATCAATTTTTTCTGTAAATGTATACTTTTTCATGTGTTTATATTTATTATTTTTTATTGGTCACATGCTGTTCGCTAATAATCATTTCCTTGGGTATCAAAATTTGGTATGCTCGTTTCATATAACCTTTTAATAGAAAAATCTAATTAAAATTACTAATAATTATAATTTAAGAATGCGCAAAAATAAGAATTTAATGGTAGTTAATAAACCCTTTTTCAATTTCTTTGTGCAAAATTAAAATTTTAGTATTTCTTGATAAAATTTATGGGTTGGAAAGCCCATAACATTAAAATAACTTCCTTGAATTTGTTCAATACCTATATAGCCTATCCATTCTTGGATACCATAACCACCTGCCTTGTCAAATGGTTTATACTTGTTGATGTAATATTCAATTTCAGCTTCTTTTAATACCTTAAATTTTACAAGGGTAGTGTCGTTAAAAGTTGTTTGTTTTTCAGTGGTAGTTAAACAAATTGAACTAATTACTTTATGTGTTTTTCCGGATAGTTTACCCAGCATTTTTTTAGCCTCATCATGTGTTTTAGGTTTGCCAATAGCTTTGTTTTCTAACCAAACTATGGTGTCTGAAGTAATTAAAATATCCTCTTTTTGAAGCTCCTTTTTAAAAGGAGCAGCTTTTAATTTTGCTAAATAATCGGTTATTTCTGAACCGACTAAATGTTTGGGGTAAACTTCATAAACTTTATTTAATCTAATTTCAAATACAATGCCTAATTCTTCTAAAAAATATTGTCTTCTGGGTGAGCCTGAAGCTAATATTATATTTCTGTTTTTTAATTGTTGACTTAACATAAACTATAAGGTAAAAATAGATAAAATACCTAATAACATAATGAATTTTAGTAAGTTGCTTGTTTTTTGAAAATCTTTTTTAGTTTTGCTTTGGGTTGTTTTAAACATAAAATAGAGTAGAGGTAGGCTTACAAAAATTATTAAATATAGGCTTGTATAAAGGTTGATTTTGTAAAGTGAGTAAATAATATAACTAATACCTATTAGCGGAATAATGTTTAGAAAAACTAGTATATGTTTAGTTTTTTTATCGCCAAATACAATGGGCATTGTTTTTGCATTAATTTTTTGATCTCCTTTCTTATCTTCTAAATCTTTAATAATCTCTCTTAAAAGGGTTAGCATAAATGCAAAACCAGAAATGATCAATAGTATTTTAAAAACATGAAACTGTATGGATTTATTGTAATTATTGGTAACGGGAACGATATCAAAAAAGCCAACGATCATGATGCTCAAAAAAACAATGCATGCAACCGTAATATTACCAATAATAAGCCTCTTTTTTAAGTCTATTGCATAGCGATAAAGTAGGAACGATACAAGAATAAAAATAATAAAAAACGAATTTTTGTCAATATAAATACTCAAATAAAAACCCAATAGTAACCCAACAGAGTTTATAGCAATAAATAAATTATTTGCTTTTGCAATTGGTATTTTTTTTCCTACAAAAACCTTGCTTGGTTTGTTGATTTTATCAGCTTCAATATCTTGTACATCATTAATTATATACCCTGCAATGGCTATAAAAAGTGTTGCTAAAATTAACAATATAAAATGTAAATTATCTAAAGATGTACTTAGTTCAAATTTTTGAAATAAAACATATTTTATCATCAGCTGTATTAAAATAATCAGCAGCAAATTTTTCCATCTAAAAAAAATAAAGTAATCTTTTAATCGCATCAGTAATTTTTCTTTAGTCTGGCTAATGATTTTTTGTTATCACGGTCTTTAATCACCTCTCGTTTATCGTATAATTTTTTACCCTTGCAAAGTGCTATTTGCAATTTAGCCCACCCTTTATCCGTAATAAATAAACGCAACGGAATAATGGTTAATCCAACATTTTGAACTTCTTTGGTGAGTTTTTTTAACTCTTGTTTGTTCAATAAAAGTTTTCTTTCACTTTTTGAATAATGGTTGTAGAAACTGCCATGGCTATATTGTTCAATAAACATATTAATAACAAAGAGTTCTCCTTTTTCATTAAATTCACAAAAACTTTCTGTTATACGTGCTTTGCTTTCGCGGATAGATTTTATTTCAGTTCCTGATAATTGTATGCCAGCAATGTATTTACTTAAAATTTCGTATTCAAATCGAGCCTTTTTATTTTGAATATTGATTTTTTTTTGCATGCAACAAAACTAACTAATTTTAAGGATAAAATTTAAAGGAATAGTAAAAAGTAATTTGATTTTAACCCCTTAGGTTAAAGTGAAAAAATAAGAAAGTAATTTTTATCGATTATAATAACAACACCTCATGTAATTTTTAGTTGTAAATGTTGAATTATGAAATTAATTTTTGAATTTCAATGAGTTGCCGTATTTAAGTGTACATATTTAACTAACTGTAATTTAGATATTTACATTTAAACATAACGAACTATATTAATAAACAATTAATTATTATTAGTAACATAATAACGCAACAAAGTAGAAGGTAATATTATGCTAAAAAAAAGGAAAGGAATTTAATAAATTCCTTTCCAATCAATTTTTACAAATCCGGAATCTGCTATACTTAGTAAATCACTTTGTATGCTTTTTCCTTCTTTCGCTTCATACAATACTACTAAATTACTTAGCAATTTGTTTTTTTGTGAAGTAGGTGTTTTTACTCCAATTTTAACGGTGTAATCGGCTGTACGATTTAATGAAACATGTTCATAAATTATCGTTTCCCCCTTATTTGGTCCGGCAATAGTAATTGTTGCCTTAATATTTTCTGCGTTGATATTAAAACTGTGATCTCCAACTTCATTGAACACTAATGTTCCTGATATTTCTTTAATGTCATTGGATGTACACGATGATAATATGGCAGCAGAAATTATCGCAATAAATAATAAACTCCTCTTTTTCATAGCCCCCTTTTTTTATTGTTCTTTTTCTTGTAATGTACTTGATTACAGTTTTATAACGTACAAAAGAGGGTGTTTATTATATAGGTATCAAATTAAGCTGAATTTCTGCTTGCATTGATATTGCCAAATAAGGATCTTGTTATGAGTTTTTCATAAGTTGCGAGAATTTTTTTATTAGGGTTTTTTTGAAGTTTAATTTCTTGTACTTTTTTAAGCGCATACTGCTGAATGGTTAATAATGGTAGCACAATAGATTCTCTAACTTCAATAGACGCTTTTCCTACAGGGTAGTTTTGCATCAACTCTGTTTGGTTTGCCAATTTTAATGCCAATCTTTTTGAAGTTAAAAACTCTTGATAAATAAGAGACCAAAACGAACCGAATTCAGGGTCTTTTTCCATGTATCGCGTCAGTTCAAAAAATGATTTTTTCATAGACATCATGCTATTGTCAATCAAACTTTTAAAGAATTTAGAGTTGTTGTAAAGACTAATTACTTTATCAAATTCTCCTGCCTGTTCATATTTTAACAATGCCGCACCTACTCCATAAAATCCTGGTACATTTTGTTTTAATTGGCTCCATGAACCAACAAAAGGGATGGCTCGTAAATCACTAAAATTTAATTTATCAGAATTGTTTCTCTTTGCAGGCCGACTACCAATATTGGTTTTGGCATAATATTGTAAAGTGCTCATTTGTTCTAAATAAGGTAAAAACTTTGGATGATTTTTAAAGTCACAATAGGCTTTATAACTTATTTCAGCAACGTCATTCATTATAAATTTTTGTTCTTCACTCAATTTGTTTTTGGCACTATCAAAAAATTCATTGGTTACACCAGAGCTTATCAATTGCTCTAAATTGTATTGTGAAGATTTAATGGTTCCAAAATTAGAACTAATTGTTTGACCTTGAATTGTTAATTGAACTTCGTCATTTTCAATACTCGGTCCAAGGGAAGCATAAAATTGGTGGGTTTTACCTCCACCTCTTGCTGGTGGACCTCCACGACCATCAAAAAAGATAACTTTTATATTGTACTTCCTAGAGATCTTTGTTAATTTTTCTTTGGCCATAAATATAGACCAGTTTGCCATTAAATACCCGCCATCTTTTGTTCCATCCGAAAAACCTAACATAATCGTTTGTTTGTTGCCGCGTTCATTTAAATGCTTTATATAGGTTTTATTACTATACAACTGCTCCATAATTTGCTCTGCATTTTCTAAATCATTTATAGTTTCAAATAGCGGTACGATATCTATAGGCATTTTTTTAGAATAAGTTGTCAATTTAAGCATGGCATAAACCTCCATTACATTTAATGCACTTTGGTTGTTGCTTATAATATATCTGTTGGCTCCTTTTTCTCCATTATTATTTTGTATCGTTTTAATCGCATCTATTGAGCCCAAAGTTTTAACAACCATTTCATCTTTAAAATCAGTTACTTCTATTTTGCCCTTGATATTGTTAAGTATTTCAATTTGATTGCTTTCACTGAGTTCTAAATAATTTTCAGGAAAGATGGATTTACCATTATTATGCGTAGTTTTTACAATATCAGTAAATACCTGATGATGTATTCTGCTATCTTGTCTTATATCAAGAGTTGCAAAATGAAATCCAAAAATATTTACTTTGTGAATTAAATCTTTTAATTCGGTTAGATATAGTGATTGATAATCTTGAATTAAAATGCTTTTTGTTTCTAACAATTGAGCCATCAACTCCTCACATGTTATGACTTTTTTATTGGGATTTACAAAACTTTGATACAATTTGCTTTCCAATTCAATTACTATGCTTGATACATTTTTAAAAGTTAGTTTTCGTCTTAACCTTCTAAGATCTCGATAATAATTTCTTAAAACAGCTTGTCTTAATTTCTCAGCAACTTTTAATGTAATATCAGTCGTCACAAAAGGGTTTCCATCTCTATCTCCACCTGGCCAAAATCCTAAATTAACAAATTCATTGGCGACGCCTTTGTTTTCGTAAATATTACTTTCAATATAATTGTAAATACTACTTGCCGAATGGTAAAAAACGTTTTCTAAATACCAAATTAAATTGATAGCCTCGTCAAAAGGCGATGGCTTTTCTTCCTTTAAAAAAGGTGTTACTCCTAATTGAGCCAATAATTTTTTAATATTTATCAAGTTGTTTTCTTCAATGGCTGTTGTTAGATCGGTTATTATACCTAAAACCGTTCCAGGATAATATTGTGTAGGATGCGCGGTTAGCACAATGCGCACTTTAAAATCTTCTAAATATCTTTGTAAAGCTTCTTTTTTATTTTGAGCAAATGCTTCTTCTTTGGTGTTTCTTAAAGTACCCTTACCATTCATATTATTGATAATAGGAAACGCTGCATCTTCAATTGCATCAAACAATACTACCTGACGTTCAGTGTATTGTATGAATTTAAATAAAAGATCAATCTTTTCTTTTTCGGAAGGGTTTTCAAGGTATTTATTAAAAAAATTGGATATGATTTCTATTGGTGTTTCTCCATTTTTAAATCCGTTTTCACAAATTTCACTTAATAAAGGCATTAAGACACCTGTGTTTCTAATATTATCGAAAGGTAGGGTAATAAAAATGCTATTATAAATTTGATATTTGGTTAAAACATGTTGATTGAATCTTTTTGACTTGGGCTGTGTGATCATAAATATATTACATTAATTGATTTGCAAATTTAAAAAGAATACGAGTATTATACTATTTTAACCTAAGATTTGCGAACTTAATAATAAATGAACTTTAAATTAAATTAAGTTTAAATATAAAAGTATTTATCAATAGGATTAATATTTGGATGCCATTTATTTCATTACAAATTCAATATTTATAAATTATTGAGCGCATTGTACGCAGTATAAACTATGTGGTTTCCACATTGAATACACTTCCCAAAAGTTGTATCATATCTATTTTGAAATGCCAGATCTAATACTTTTAATTTGTTTTTTGCTTTTTGCAATGCAGCAGCATTAAAGGATTTATTATTTATTGAATTCATACGACTTAATCTACCTATAGTACAATCTACTTGGTCAATATAATAATATGTTACGTCATTATATATTGCTGATTAAAAGTTAGTTACATTATTGTGTTTAAATATGAGAACTCATTGATATTTAAAAATTTAATTCATAATTCATAATTTTTTAATAAACATGCAATCAATAGTAATATATAGCTTTTAAGGATTTTTGCAAATTTTAATCGGACAACAATGATTGACGGCTAAAACGATTGATATATTTTGAAATAAAAAGATTTAAATAAATACTTTTTAAATGGAGTTTAGTATTTTTGCAAATCAAAAAAACAAATAATGCATAGTATAAAAGAATTAGAAGATTTTTCAACGCAAATAAGAAGAGATATAGTAAGAATGGTTCATGCAGTAAAATCTGGACACCCAGGGGGTTCTTTGGGTTGTAATGAATTTTTAACTGTACTTTTTAAAGAGGTGATGGATTATTCTACTAATTTTGATATGGATGGAGTAGGTGAAGATTTGTTCTTTTTATCCAATGGTCATATTTCACCTGTATTGTACAGTGTTTTAGCAAGAAGCGGTTTTTTTCCTGTAGAAGAATTAGCAACTTTTAGAAAAATTAATACACGATTGCAAGGTCATCCAACTACGCATGAAGGTTTACCAGGTATTAGAATGTCAGCAGGTTCATTAGGTCAAGGGCTTTCTGTTGCAATTGGTGTTGCAAATGCAAAAAAATTAAATGGTGATAGTAAATTGGTATATACTTTACATGGTGATGGTGAACTTCAAGAAGGGCAAATTTGGGAAGGTGCTATGTATGCAGCTGGTAAAAATGTTGACAATTTAATTGCAACAATTGATTATAATTTAAAGCAAATTGATGGCCCAACAGATGAAGTAATGCCATTAGGTAATTTACGTGATAAATTTGAAGCTTTTGGATGGGTTGTTTTTGATATAGAAAAAGGAAACGACATAGAAAGTATTATTGTGGGATTAAAAAAGGCAAAAGAAGCAACTGGAAAAGGTAAACCTGTTTGTATTTTGTTACATACAGAAATGGGAAATGGAATTGATTATATGATGGGTACCCATGCATGGCATGGAAAATTTCCTAGTGATGAACAATTAGTATCCGCTTTAGAACAAAATAAAGAAACACTAGGCGATTACTAAGTGTAATATATAATATGCTAAATCGATTAGTTTTAATCGGTTTTTTTTATGTTCATTTTTTGCTATAAAAAGTAGGAAGTTGTAATCTAAATTTAACAGCAATTAACCTTATAGCAATTATAATTGAAGTTGTGATAACATGATTGATATTAGAATCAATACTAAATTTATTTAATATTAAATATGAAACCGAACCAATAATACATGCGGTTGCATAAATTTCTTTGTGAAAAATTAAAGGAATTTCATTGCTTAGTGTATCTCTAATAACACCACCAAATGTAGCAGTTAACAAGCCTAGAGAAATAGAAATTAGTGGGTGTAGGTCATTTTGAATTCCTATTTCAGTTCCAATGATGGTGAAAATACCCAAGCCAATGGTATCAAATAAAAATAAGGATTTACTTAAATAGGCTATCTTTTTTCTTAAAACTATGGAAACTATTACCGATAAAAATATAACATAAATATAATTGAGATCTAGCATCCATGTAACAGGGTTTCTTCCAATTAAAATATCTCTCAAAGTCCCACCGCCAACAGCAGTGACGAAAGCTATGATAAGAACACCAAATGGATCCATTCTTTTATCCATTGCAAATAATGCCCCAGAAATGGCAAAGGCTGCGGTACCCAATAGGTCTAAAGTATGAAAGATAGTCATTCTTGAGTTCTATTCTTTGACAAAGTTTTTATATTCTTCATATCGATTAAAAATATCAATAATATAGTTATAAGGCTCGATTCCACGTGCATATCCAAAATTTACAACAGGGTCATTAAAGTATTTTGATTTTGATAGTTTAAGAATAAATTCATCAACACCATTGTCCCAGTTTAAAGTATCTTTTTTGTATTTTTTTGCTAATTTTTGGGCATCTCTTACATGTCCATAACCGGAATTGTATGAGGCCATAGCAAATTTAATTCTTTGAATAGAATCAGGAATGTCTTCCCAGTAGTCATACATGGTTTTTAAGTAGTGTATACCGGCTTTGATATTTTGATTTGGATCATGCGTATTGGTTACTCCTAGTTCTTTAGCCGTAGCAGGCATTAATTGCATTAGGCCTGAAGCACCTGCCCATGATTTATTATTTTCATCAAATTTAGATTCTTGATATATTAAGGCCTTAACCAATCGCCAATCCCAGTCTAAATTTGCTGAATATTTTTTTACAAGGTCATCATATTTGCTTATTTTCCCTGTAGTTTCTGTAAAATAATCACTTTCAATTCTTTTATTGAATTGAAATCTATTTTCAAAATATTTTTTATAAATAACATTATAGTCTGGTTTTCTTTTTATGCCAGCCAAACCCTTATTAATACTAGATAATAATTCAGGTGAATTTTTACGAACGGCCCATGCGATTCTTTGTGATAGGCTAACAGGGGTGCTTATATCAATATTTGGATAATAACTTTTATGAATAGTAGCTATATTGTTATCGATTACCGTGTATTTTATTTTTCCTTCGGATACCAGTTTAATAATTTCTTCATCGGCTATTTCGCCGGGTAAAATATCTATATAAACGGTGTCCCCTAATTCATTAGAAATATCTGCTAAACGCATATAATATGAAGATTTTTTTCTAACAGAAACTGTATCCCTCAATAGATCAACTATATCGGTTGCCAAGTTCTTTTTAATATTATCAACGGTCATTTTTCGCCAATTATCCGGTTTTTTCTGTACAAGAGATTGATGGGTGATTAAAAATGGATCTGTAAAACTAACTTGTTCTTTTCTCTCTCGTGTAATGGTAAAGCCCAATGCAATGATATCGCCATCACCTCTATTAAGCATTGGAATGATTGAATCTACATTTTTAGCCAGCACTATTTCAAGGTTTACATTTAATCCTTGAGCCAATCTGCTAAGCATTTCATATTCAAAACCCATTGCCTGGCCTCTGTATAAAAAATATCCTGTGGGTGAAAAGGTAGTTATTGCCCTTAAAACACCTGCTTCTTTAATCTCTTTAAGATCATAGGAAATGGGTTCTGTAAGTTCAGGAATTTTTGTTTCTTCTAAATGATTAGATTCTTTCTTGCAAGCAGTTAATAAAATTAAAGTAAGCAGACTATAAGCAACGAAATGTAATAAAGAAACAAGTTTCTTATTCTTTGATATTTCCATATATTTTATTAATTATTAATTATGTTTTGCATGTTCTATACCCAATTCTATCTAATAATTCAATAATTTAATTTTTGTTGGTAAAACAAAAAATAAACTCCTTCAAAGTTCTTTTTTTAAAAACCCATACTTCGAACGTTGGATTTTTTTAGTTCAAATTGCATTTTATTGGATATAACCCTTACTGCCAGTTCATTTTTAACCACTCCTGTGCTCATTTCACCATGTAAAGAAAACTAATGCCAACAAACGATTTTCTTTTCTTTAATAATATTCCCGTAAGGGATTAATAGTTTCCTAATGTCATTCGCAATATTTTCATTATAGGCCATATTTGTTTTTACTAAAACCAAATATAAACAAATATATAAGAATTAAACATCCGTATAAATTACACTTTGTTTTTGATGGTTAAAAAAGTAATGAAAAAGTTAAATGGATATTTATAACAATTATCTTGTCAATGCAGTAAATTTTAGCTTAATTCTGAAAATTCATTTCTTTTAAGAATAAAATGCTGCCAAACTATACTAAATTTATGGAAATATTTTGTTTGCTTGAAGGAGATTTTTTTTCTTTTTATAATCATTTTGGGCAGATTTTTATAAAAGCTGAAATGCGCTTTTATTATAGCCCAAGTATGGATAGGCTTTAATTCAAAAATAAATTTGATTCCTGCAATAGCATCTAAAAGTAACCTAAACATAATAACCAAGAACAGAAACCTTTTAGGCACATTTTTACTAATTGAAAATAAACTATTTCTAAAGTTTAAATATGTTTTATGGGGGTTGGTTTCCTTTAGGGTTGCTCCACCTACATGATAAACAGTAGAAGCGCCAACATACTTAATGTTATAACCCTCATTTTGAATTCGCCAGCAAAGATCAATTTCTTCCTGGTGCGCAAAATAATCTTCATCGAATCCTTTTAACAAACGAAATACTTCTGATTTGATAAAAAAACAAGCACCCGTAGCCCAAAAAATATCATAAGTATCATTGTATTGGTTTTCATCATTTTCCAACTCCATAAATATTCGACCCTTACAATATGGGTAGCCCATAAAATCTAGATAGCCACCTGCTGCTCCCGCATATTCAAACTTTAACTTGTTTTTGTAATCTAATACTTTAGGTTGAATTGCCGCAGTGTTTTTACTGTTTTCAAACTCCTGTATTATTGGTTTTAACCAGTCTTTTGTAACTTCAATATCCGAATTAACCAAGGCATAAACTTCTGCATCTATTAATTGTAAAGCATCATTATAACCTTTGGCATAGCCACCATTTATTTTGTTTTGAATAATTTTTATTTCGGGATAGTTTTCCTTAATAAAGGAAATGGAATCATCGGTCGAATTATTATCAGCAATATAGATAGATGCATCCTCTTTACTGAATTTAACTATAGAAGGCAAGAACTTTTCAAGTAGGGCTTTTCCGTTCCAATTTAATATAACTACTGCTGTTTTCAAATTAATAATAAGAATGTGTTTAAACAACTACAAACATAAAATAATTAGTGATTTAATAGGGTAAATTTCTATTATTTTTATAAATAACTCGGAATTTCATTTAAAAATTTATAATTCGAATTTTTATGATCCATTTTACAATAAAAATGTTGAAGTCCGTTAGTAACAATTAAATAATTCGCATTTAATTTTAAATTATATCTAGCAATTTGATCAAAAGCATCTTGGGTTATTTTAATATTAGGAGCTTTACATTCAACTATAATATTGGGTAAACCATTTTTATCAAAAATTAATATATCTGTACGTTTTATTAAGTTATTGATTTTTAGTTGTTTTTCAATAGCAATAAGTGATTTAGGGTATTTTTTTTCTTGTAAAAGAAATTGAATAAAATTTTGTCTAACCCACTCTTCTGGTGTTAAAACAACATTTTTTTTTCTGAGTATATCAAAAATATAAAGCTTATTTTCTTTACTTTTGATTTTAAAGGAATATGTTGGCAGATTTAAATTTGTCATCGTATAAATATAAGAATTTTCAATAATTTATGAATAGAATTAAACAAATAGTTGATGAAATAAGTTCGGGAAATACCAAGCCTATTTATTTTTTAATGGGAGAAGAAGCTTTTTATATTGATAAAATATCAAATTATATAGAAAATAACGTCTTAAAAGAAGAAGAAAAAGGCTTTAATCAAATGGTATATTACGGTAGAGATGTAAGTATTGATGACATTATTGCCCATGCCAAACGTTTTCCAATGATGGCTGAAAAACAGGTTATTATTATAAAAGAAGCACAAGACCTATCAAGAACTATTGAAAATTTATTGCCTTATGCAGAAAACCCGCAACCTTCTACCATTTTGGTTTTTTGTTATAAATATAAAACTTTAGATAAGCGTAAAAAATTATTAAAAATAATAGCCAAAGAAGGTTGCTTGTTTGAAAGTAAAAAATTATATGAGAATCAGGTAAGTGAATGGATCGCTTCTAACTTAAAAGATAAAGGATATCAAATAGAAACAAAAGCAGGCCATATGTTGGTTGAGTTTTTAGGTTCTAATTTGTCAAAGATTGATAATGAATTAGAAAAATTGATTTTAGTATTACCAAAAGGTGTCGTCATCAATCCAACACATATTGAAGAAAATATTGGAATAAGTAAAGATTTTAATAACTTTGAATTGCGAAAAGCTGTAGGTGAGAAACAAATTGTTAAAGTAAATCAAATCGCCAATTATTTTTCACAGAACCCAAAAAGCAACCCTTTGGTAATGACCATTTCTTTATTAAATAGTTTTTTTACGCAATTGTTAATGTATCATGGTTTAAAAGATAAAGGTAAAATTAATGTAGGCAAAGTATTGCGAATAAATCCTTATTTTGTAAATGAATATCAAAGTGCTGCTCGTAATTATCCAATGCGAAAAGTTGCTCAAATTATTGCATTATTACGAGATGCAGATATGAAAAGTAAAGGTGTTGGAGCCTCCAATTTACCTCAGGGAGATATATTAAAAGAGCTATTATTTAAAGTGATGCATTAAAAATCAACATATTTATTAGCAACTTTTTTATTGATCAATTTTCCGTTTCTTAACCCTGCGTAATCTATTGCAGAAGAAAATTCCCAGTCAATGGAATTTTTCACCAAATTTGCATTTACGGGATTTTCATGTATATAATCAAAACATATTTGTGGATATTGCTTTTCATGTAAATGGTTATTAATAAGCATATTTGATTGGATGAAATGCAAATCATTTTCTTTAAAACAATTGACACATTCGGCTTTGGTAGCTTCTCTAAACAAGGAGCCCGATCTATTTGCCTGTTTGTTAATTGCTCTAGTATAGGAACGTAATAGTATAGCTATAGAGTCATTTAAAGTTCTATTCATGGCGTGACTTGAAGTAGCCCCATGAGTGATACAAATTTTATTTACCAATACCATAAGATGAAAATGATTTGGCATCAAACACCATGAAATTATATCAGCATATGGTAAAATGTATGTATTTACCTTTTTAAGAAAAAAAAGATAATTATTTCTGTTATAAAAAATGTTTTGTTTGTTGTTACCTTGATTATAGATGTGATACAAATGCTCTTTTTCAAAAATCATAAACGAAGCTTTACTTCTTAATGTTATTTGAATTAAAAGATAAACATGATTTGATGAAAACTCTTTTTCACTCACCGGGTGACTCCAAGTCACCCGGTGAGTGATTAAAAATTTAATTGTTATATGTTTTGTTTCAGTTAAGAAACTTATCTGCTAGATATTCAAAAGACGCTCCACTTTCTGGAAAGCGACTAACACCTTCTTTAACAAATTGGTCTTTAGATATTTTTTTATTCCACAACAGAAATGCTTGGGTATTAAACCATACAACATCACTGTTTTCCATTGGAACTCTTTTATAGCTAGAGTCATTTTTTATGCCTTCTAAAACAGTAGTATATTTAGCTTCAAATGCTTTCATAACTACTGGGTTCTTTGCTTCGGCTGTAGCTTTAGATTTTTTTATCTTAACTTGTTGACTAACGCAGTCAGTAATGGAAAATGTTATTAAAAAAATTGTAACAACAATACTCATCAAATTTGTTTTCATAATTCTTATCTTTAGTTTGGTGTAAATTTATAATTGTTAAGTTTGTTATACTTAGCTTCATATTTTCCTTAAAGCTGAAATAAAGGGTTTTCTTAGAGGTCTTGAATCTAATCTCCACAGTTTTCATCAAGTTTTATTTTGTCATCCTTTACTAATCTTAAAGCTGAATTTCTTGTAATTTCAAATGGTGACACATCATTTATCAAAAGTGATTCTTGCATAACCATTTGTATATAATAAGTTTTACCTGCTTCAATTGTGATATCAATAATTTCTGCTTTTCCTTTACCTTTTTTACCGCTGAACTGAGCCTCGAAATCATGAAGTCCAGGTGTAATTTCATGAACTGAATATCTTCTGTTATTTAATTTACAAACTCTGTTTTTATCTATCAAAGCACTAAATGAGGTTGCAGAACCCGAGAAACCTTTTCCTCGTATAAAGTAAACCATTCCTGTTTTTGAATCCTTCGAATTTTCCTTTAGTTCTTGACTATAAATCACTTCATTTGAAGTGATAAAAATTGTTAAAAATATAATAATGTAAAGTTTCATGATAATTTATGTTTTTATACTAAAGTACGTTTAATTTATTTACAATACTAAAATAATTAATACAATCATTTTCAAAACTTCAGTATTGGAAGTATTTCTTATCTGAAACATTAAAATAATGAAGTGGTCAACACACCAACAACCACCACACCAACAACCAAAACACTAAGCAATATAATTTCTAGCACCAAAAATAGCACTACCCACTCTAACCATATTACTCCCGTTTTTTATGGCAATTTTATAATCACCACTCATGCCCATCGATAAAGTTGAAAGTTGAAAGTTGAAAGTTGAAAGTTGCTTATTCTTTAATTTGTCAAAAAAAGTTTTTAAAGAATCAAACTCGCTTGCCACTTGAATTTCATCATCAGAAAAACTAGCCATACCCATAAGTCCGATTATTTTGATATTTTTTAAAGCTACAAATTCCTGACTTTTAATAATATTTTCTATTTCTTCAAATTGCAATCCAAATTTAGTTTCTTCTTGTGCAATTCTGGCTTGTAAAAGACATTGAATGACCCTTTCATGCTTTTTGGCTTGTTTATTTATTTCTATTAGCGTTTTTAAACTGTCCACACCATGGATTAGATGAACAAAATGAGCCATGTATTTTACCTTATTTCTCTGTAAATGACCAATCATATGCCATGCAATATCTTTGGGTAATTCTTCGTATTTATTGACCATTTCCTGGACTTTATTTTCGCCAAAAACTTTGTGGCCAGCATCATATGCTTCCTGAATATCACTAATTGGTTTTGTTTTAGAAACTGCAACTAATTCTATTTGATCAGGCAGGCCTTTTTTAAAATTGATGAGATTTTGTTTGATAATCATATTGACTATATTATTTTAATTGAAAAATAGTAAGACCACTGCGTAGTTTAGGTTCGACATAAGTGCTTTTTGGTGGCATGGTTAAATCATTATCGGCAATAGATTTTAATTGAGCCATAGATACAGGAAATAAGCCAAATCCAACTTTGAATTTACCTGAATCAACTTCATTTTTTAATTGAAATTGGTCTATTATTTCAGGCATATAGGTGATATTCTTATCGTTACGGAGATTTTTCACACCAAGAATTGGCTTTAAAATGGTTTTAAACAGTATTTGAGGATCAAGATCATCTAAAGCATTATCTATTTTATAAACAGATTTTTTAAGATATAATTTGTAATATTCACCATCAAGATACATAGAAAAATGATGCTTTTTTGAAGGTTTATAATATTGTTTACCTAAGTTTTTAATTATAAAATAACCATCTAATTGTATTAAAAAATCATTTTTATTCAATTTATTTAAGGTTTTAGCAAAACGATTGAATGATGAAATTCTAAGCTTAGATTCAGGGGTTAAATAAGTCATAAAATACTTGTGATAACCCTCTGTTGGAGATCCGTTTTTTTTATACAAATAATAAGAAGACGCTGTACGGTGATGACCATCAGCAATATAAATAGCATCCATTTTTAAAAACTCTTCTTCAATTGTTTCTATTTCTTTATCATCATCAATAAGCCATAATAAATGGGTTCTGTGTTTATTTGTGGTAAACTCATATTCAGCCCTTTGTGATTTGTATTTATTGTAAATGGCATTTATTATATCGTTATCAGGATAGGTAATCAAAACAGGTTCGGCGTTAAAACCGGTGATATCTAAATAATTTCCAAATAATTCTTCTCTTTCCTTTAAAGTTTTCTCATGTTTTTTTATGATATTATTCTCGTAATCTTCTAAACTAGAAAGTGCAATGATACCCCAAAAAGTATCGTTGTTATATGTTTTTTGATGTAAATAAAATTTGGGTTTTTCTTCTTTTTTTAGATTTCCATTTTCGATAAACTCACCATATCTTTTATGTACCATTTTAAAACGTTCTTCTCCAACCATATGTTTTTTAATTTTAAACCCAGGTTTTAGAATGTGTAAAAATGAAAATGGATTTAGTTTTAATATAGATTTTCTTTCTAACTTGTTATAAATATCATAAGAACGAGTCGTTACCAAGGCAACTTTATCTCGGGTTGGTCTTACTGCTCGAAAAGGTTTTACTATGGCCAATGTATTTGATTTAAAAACAAAAATAGAGATTATTTACATTACATGTAATTAATCTCTATTAATTATTTTAAGTTTAAATAATTCCCTTTCTGGGAATAATAATTCAGCCTAAAATAGCAATAATCTGGTTTGCTAATTCTTCACCAATTCGGTTTTGTGCTTCGTTAGTAGCAGCACCAATATGTGGTGTTAATGAAATATTAGGATTCATTAATAATTGAATCTCTGGTTTTGGTTCTTTTTCAAATACATCTAATGCTGCATTGGAAATTTTTCCATTTTTGATTGCCTCAACAAGTGCTACTTCGTCAATAACTCCACCTCGGGCTGCATTTACAATGCCAGCACCTTTTTTCATCATGTCAAATTCTTTTGTTGAAATTACATAATCATCTTGAGCAGGAACATGTAAAGAAATAAAATCGGCTTGTTTTAATACTTCTTCTTTAGAAATTGTATCGATGGTAAAATTAACTGATTGACCATCAAAAAAGTCTAATTCTAAATTTGCACTATCCATATAAGGATCAAAAGCAACTACTTTCATGCCCACACCTAATCCAACTTTTGCGGTAGCCTGACCAATACGCCCAAAGCCTAATATACCTAAAGTTTTACCTTTCAATTCAACTCCTTTGGCATATGCTTTTTTCAATTCCTTGAATTTAGATTCTCCTTCTAGAGGCATATTTTGATTAGAATCGTGTAAGAAGCGAACCATTCCAAAAAGGTGAGCAAAAACCAATTCGGCTACAGAATGCGATGAAGCTGCAGGAGTGTTGATAACGGTTAAACCTTTGTCACGAGCATAAGTTACATCGATATTATCCATACCAACACCACCACGACCAATTATTTTTAAGGAAGGGCATGCATCTATTAATTCTTTTCTAACCGTTGTAGCGCTTCTAACTAATAAAACAACTACTTCGTTTTCATTGATAAAATTTGCCAATTGTTCTTGGGCAACAGTTTTTAATATAACATTGAAACCTGCTTTTTCTAACGCAACTACTCCAGAAGTTGCAATTCCGTCATTTGCTAAAACTTTCATATATTTAAATTTTTATGGTAATTATTCTTTATTTCTTAAAATACTAAATGCACATCTTGCAATAGCAATTATTCTTTCTTTTTTATGATATAGTTTAACATCTACTTTAATAATTCTTTTACCATTTTTAATTATTTCCGCTTCAGCGAAAAGATCAACAGGCTCAGAACCATTTAAATAATCAACTCGTATATCAATAGTACTTACTTTGTCTCCAATATTATTCATTGCAGTCAAGGCCACAATGCCACCTGCAGAATCGGCAATACTGGCCTGTATACCACCATGCCATCTTTTTTGCATAAAATCGCCGATAAATTCATCCTTAAAAGGGATGTGTATTTTAGCGTAGCCTGCCTTGAGTTCTAAAATTTTTAAACCCAAATATTTGTTTGCAGGCATTTTATTTTCAAAGGCTTGTTTTAATAAGCTAAATTTCAATGTATTATCCATTTATCTTTAAAGTTTATGCATAATATCTACAAGAATTTGAATACTTTCTATTGGCATGGCATTGTAAATGCTGGCACGATAACCACCTACAGATCTATGTCCATTTATACCACTAATACCTGCCTCTTTCCACATTTTGTCAAATCGTTCTTTTTTACTTTCGTTGGTTAATAAAAAAGTAACGTTCATATTTGATCTATCTTCTTTTGCTGCTGCACCTTCAAAAAGTGGATTGTTATCAATTTCATTATAGAGCAATTTCGCTTTAGCGATATTTTTCTTTTCAATGGCCTCAATACCTCCCATATCTTTTAACCATTGTAAGGTTAACATAGACACATAAATAGGAAAAACAGGGGGTGTATTAAACATACTGTCTTTTGAAATATGTACTTGATAGTCGAGCATAGCAGGAATTTGACGTCCTGTTTTACCTAAAATATCATCCTTAACAATTACTAAAGTGGTACCTGCCGGACCCATATTTTTTTGCGCCCCTGCATAGATCAAGTCAAATTGAGAAAAATCTAATTTTCTTGAAAATATATCCGAACTCATATCACAAACCAATAAAGCATCGGTTTTAGGAAAGGATTTGAATTGCGTACCATAAATGGTATTGTTACTTGTACAGTGCACATAATCAACATCCGAAGGGATGTCGTATACTTTAGGAATATAATTATAGTTTTTATCTTTAGAGCTGGCAACAACATTTACATCACCTAATAATTTAGCTTCTTTCAATGCTTTGCCACTCCAGGCACCAGTATCAAAATAAGCAGCTTTCCCATTTTGTTTCATTAAATTGTATGGTGTCATTAAAAATTCTAAACTGGCTCCGCCTTGTAAAAATAAAACGGAATACCCTTTGTTTTCAAGTTCTAATAATTCAAGAACCAATGCTCTCGCTTTATCCATCACGGCAACAAAATCTGTACTTCGATGTGAAATTTCAATTAGTGATAAATTTAGATTATTAAAATTTAAAATAGCATTTGCAGCTTGTTTTAAAACCTCTTGAGGTAAGATACTTGGACCAGCACTAAAATTGTGTTTTTTCATCAATAAAAAATTTTTACTCAAAAATAATTAGAGTGATTTTTAAAAATGCAAAATTCTGTATTTTCTTTTATATAATTGGTATAAATTCTGTAAAAATTATATTAATTTTTTACAAATTGTTGATAAGTGCTATAGAATAATTTAAAGATGTATAAAATAAAATGGAAAGGTATATTATTTCATTCGAGTACGATAAAAGATATAAGACCACTCCGCTTTAAAAACAAAGTATGAAGATTTGAGTGTAACGAGCACTTAAACAATGATTTAAATTACAATTATTTTTTAATCCAATAGTAAATTTTAATCGGATAACAATGATATTCTTTAAGGGGTTATTTGTTGTTAATTAACTTATTATATTGGTATGCACCATATAATACTAGGCCAATACCAATAATTAGAAGAGGATAGGTTAATGTTGTGTTTTCTTCAAGTGGTTCAGATATTTTTCCAAAAAAAACTTCTTTTTCAACTTTGTGTTTAAATAAACCCGATCGGGATAAGAAAATTAAAACTAATCCGATAATCCCTATTAAAAAACCATTGTTTTTTTTCATTTAATTATAATGTTTTAAAATCATCCTAGTATAACTTTTTTATTGTCAATAAATTATAATTTAAAGCAAGGATTTCAAATACTATTTCGGATCTAAGGTTAAACAAGGAATAATCATTTCTTCTAAAGAAACACCACCGTGTTGGTAAGTGTTTTTATAATAATTTACATAATGATTGTAATTGTTAGGGTAGGCAAAAAAGAAATCTTCTTTTGCAAAAATAAATGAACTGCTCATGTGTATAGAAGGTAAAAATATATCCTTAGGATTTTTAACTTCATAGACTTCTTTATTATTAAAGCTTAAACTTCTACCAGTTTTATAGCGTAGATTAGCACTAATATTTTTATCTCCAACAACTTTAGATGGTTTTGAGGTATTAATCGTACCGTGATCGGTAGTTAGAATTAATTTTAATCCCATTTTTTGTGCTTTTTGAATAATCTCTAAAAGCGGTGAATTTTTAAACCAACTAACAGTTAAAGAGCGATATGCCTTGTCGTCGCTTGCCAATTCTTTAATCATATCCATTTCGGTTCTCGAATGCGATAGCATGTCCACAAAATTATAAACGATAACCGTTAAATCATTGCCTTTTACTTTTTCGAAATTAAGAGCTAGATCTCTTCCCTTATTTAGATTGGTAATTTTATAATATTCGTGATTGATGTTTAAATGTAAACGTTTTAGTTGCTCAGTTAAAAATTCATTTTCAAATAAATTTTTACCTCCTTCATCGGTATCATTTTTCCAATAATTTGGATATTTCTTTTCCATATCTAAAGGCGTTAACCCAGAGAAAATTGCATTTCTTGCATATTGTGTAGCAGTTGGTAAGATACTAAAAAACGTTTTTTCTTCAATTGTTTTATAATACTCATTAATAATGGGTTCTAAAACTCTAAGTTGATCGTATCGTAAATTATCTAATACTACTAATAATGTACCCTTGTCTTTATTTATTTTTGGTGCAATTACATCTTTAAAAAGGGTATGTGATAAAATGGGCTTGTCATCACCTAAAAACCAATCTTGATAATTTTTTTTAATGAATTTATAAAATTGTGAATTGGCCTCAGCTTTTTGACTTTCCAAAATTTCAGTCATTCCAATATCGGTAATAGATTCTAATTGAATTTCCCAATGAATTAATTTCTTATATAATTCAATCCAATCTTCATAAGTATTTACCATAGCCAAATCCATAGATATTTTTCTAAATTCTTGTTGGTAATTGGATGTGGTTTTTTCTGAAATCAAACGCGAATTATCTAAATTCTTTTTTAAGCTTAATAATATTTGGTTAGGATTGACCGGTTTGATCAAATAATCGGCAATTTTTGACCCAATAGCCTCCTCCATAATATATTCTTCTTCACTCTTCGTAATCATGATAACCGGTAAGTTAGGAAGTTTTTCTTTGATTTGTGATAAAGTTTCCAAACCTGAAAGACCAGGCATGTTTTCGTCTAAAAAAACAATGTCAAATGCCTCCTCACTTATAATTTGTACAGCATCTGCACCATTGGTACAAGGTACTACTGTATAGTTCTTTTTTTCTAAAAATAACATATGGGGTTTTAAAAGCTGTATTTCATCGTCAACCCAAAGTATTTTTGCTAAACTCATTATAAAGGTATTAAGTGTGATTATTTAATTTAAACTATTATTTTTGTTGACCAATTGATTTTGGCTCAAAAATGAATGCTGAAAAGTACAAAAAACAAAGATAATATTTTGAAAAAAATTAAAATTTTTAACGATCCAATTTATGGGTTTATCACCATAGAGAATACCTTAATTTTTAATATTATTGAACATCGATATTTTCAAAGATTAAGAAGGATATCTCAAATGGGTTTGTCTTATTTGGTTTATCCGGGAGCTAACCATACACGATTTCATCATGCCTTAGGTTGTGTCTTTTTAATGAAAAAAGCCATTGAAACTTTAAGAATGAAAGAAGTAACGATTAGTAAAGAAGAAGAAGAAGCCTTATATATAGCCATTCTTTTACATGATATAGGGCATGGGCCATTTTCACATGCTTTAGAAAATAGTATTATAGAAAGTGTGCAGCATGAAGCTTTGTCATTACATTTTATGCAATTGCTCAATAAAGAGTTTGACGGTAAATTAAATTTGGCTATCCATATTTTTAAAGGTGAATATCATCGTAAATTTATGCATCAACTCATTTCTAGTCAGTTAGATATGGATAGATTAGACTATTTAAAGAGAGATAGTTTTTACAGTGGAGTGGCAGAAGGAAATATAAATGCAGAAAGGTTGATAACCATGTTAAATGTGGTTAATGATCAATTGGTTATTGAAGATAAAGGTATTTATTCTGTTGAAAAATTTATTGTAGCAAGACGATTGATGTATTGGCAAGTATATTTGCACAAAACAGGGTTGGCAGCCGAAAATGTTTTGGTTAAGATACTTAAGCGCGCCAAAGAACTTACTAAAAGAGGGGAAGAATTACCAGCCAGTAAACCTTTAAAATATTTTTTAAAATCTAATATTAATCCAAATAACCTAGATAAAGCTGTATTGGATACTTTTTCAAAATTAGATGATTTTGATATTATTTCGGCCATTAAAAATTGGTGTGACCATAGCGATTTTGTATTGTCCTACTTGTGTAAGGCAATAATTAATAGAAAATTACCAAAGGTAAAAATGCAAATAGATAAGTTTTCACATGAATCTTTTGAGGATATTGAACAAAAAGTTAAAAATAAATTTAATTTAACGGATGAAGAAATTATCTATATGGTTTTTAAGGGTGAAGTTCATAACCAGGCATATAGCACTGAAAAAGAGCAGATAAATATCTTGTATAGAAACGGAGAAATTAAAGATATAGCAAATGCATCTGATAATCTAAGTATAGAGGCGCTTTCAAAATCGGTTAAAAAATATTTTATTTGTTATCCTAAGAATTTAGATTATTAATCATTCGTTATTAATTTTTAGTATTTTTACACAAATTAAAAGGGCATTGAAAATTTAAAAATTTAAACATTTGATATTTACAGCTTTACAAATCTCAGAAATCCTCAATGGAACTATTGATGGAAATCCTAATGAAGAAGTTAATACACTTTCAAAAATAGAAGAAGGAGAAAAAGGATCACTTACTTTTTTGTCGAATCCTAAATACAATTCATATTTATACACA
Organism: Flavobacteriaceae bacterium; assembly: GCA_021647985.1. Lineage (GTDB taxonomy): Bacteria > Bacteroidota > Bacteroidia > Flavobacteriales > Flavobacteriaceae > Lutimonas. Next base: position 115,769 of record JAKITQ010000003.1, read on the forward strand.
ACAAATGCATCTATTGCTATTGTTAATAAGGATTTTATTCCTGATAAAGAGATCAATACCACATTAATTAAAGTAGATAATGCTTATAAAGCATTTACCAAGTTACTAGAATATTACAATGAGATTAAGTTAAATAAGTCAGGTATAGAGACCCCAAGTTTTATTCATAAAAGTGCAAAAATTGGAGATAATCTTTATTTGGGCGCTTTTGCTTATATCAGTGAAAATGTAAAGATTGGGAACAACGTTAAAATTTATCCCAATGTTTTTATTGGAGATAATGTTGTTATAGGCAATGATACCACAATATTTGCGGGAGCAAAAATTTATTCTGAATCTTGTATTGGTAAGCACTGTACCATACACGCTGGTGCAATTGTTGGTAGTGATGGTTTTGGTTTTGTGCCTAATGATAAAGGTGAATACAATAAAGTGCCACAGATTGGTAATGTTATTTTAGAAGACCATGTTGATATTGGTTCGGCAACCACTATAGATAGAGCAACATTAGGTTCTACTATTATTAGAAGAGGTGTAAAACTAGACAACCAAATTCAAATTGCACATAATGTTGAAATAGGTAAAAATACAGTAATAGCAGCACAAACAGGTATTGCTGGTTCAACCAAAATTGGTGAAAATTGTCAAATTGGTGGTCAAGTGGGTATTGTTGGGCATCTTGTGATTGGTAATAATGTAAGAATACAAGCGCAATCTGGTATAACGAGGTCTTTGAAAGATAATCAAGTTGTTCAAGGTAGCCCAGCATTGGGATATAGTGATTACAACAAATCGTATGTGCACTTTAAAAACCTGTCAAAATTGGTGGCTAAAGTAAATGAATTAGATAAAAAAATTAATACTAAATAAATCTAAGATGAGTATTAAACAAATTACAATTAAAAAAGAAGTTTCACTAGAGGGTATAGGTTTACATTCTGGAAATAAAGTAAAATTAACATTTAAACCATCGGGGATAAATACTGGTTTTAAATTTGTTAGAAGTGATTTAGAGGGTGAGCCCGCAATTGAGGCACATGCTTGTTATGTAACAGATACAAAAAGAGGAACTAGCTTAGAAAAAAACGGTGTGATTATCAATACATCCGAACATGTTTTAGCAGCAATTGTTGGTTTAGATATCGATAATATAATTATTGAAATGAATGCCTCTGAACCGCCAATTTTAGACGGTTCATCAAAATATTTTCTTGAAGCACTTGAAGAAGTAGGGCTTGAAGAACAGGATGCTGAAAGAGAAATTTATGAAGTAAAAGAAATCATTTCTTTTAAGGATGAAGAAACTGGTAGTGAAATTATGATTATGCCATCGGATAAGTATGAAATTACTACCATGGTTGACTTTGGAACAAAAATTTTAGGTACGCAAAATGCTACTTTAGAGCATATAAGTGATTTTAAAAATGAAATTGCCGCTGCCAGAACTTTTAGTTTCTTACATGAGATAGAAATGCTTTTAGAAAACGACTTAATTAAAGGGGGTGATTTAAACAATGCTATAGTTTATGTAGATAAAAAAATATCTAAATCAACTATGGATAAATTGAGCAAGGCCTTTAATAAAGATTCCATAAAAGTTAAGCCTAATGGTATTTTAGACAATTTGACATTACATTGGGCAAATGAAGCAGCTCGTCATAAACTATTAGATGTTATTGGTGACTTAGCTTTGATAGGAACGAAGATAAAAGGAAAGGTGATCGCTACAAAACCTGGTCATAAAATAAATACAGCATTTGCTAAGAAAATGATGAAACTGATCAAAATTGAAAAGCGAAATAAAGTGCCGTATTATGATTTAAGCTTACCACCGTTGATGGATATCCATAAGATAATGAGCATTTTACCGCATCGCCCGCCCTTCTTGTTAATTGACAGAATTATTGAGTTATCAGAAACTCATGTTGTTGGTATGAAAAATGTTTCTATGAACGAACCCTTTTTTATTGGTCATTTTCCGGGAGCACCGGTAATGCCTGGTGTATTACAAGTGGAGGCCATGGCACAGTGTGGAGGTGTTTTGGTTTTAAGTACAGTTCCAGATCCTGAAAATTATTTAACTTATTTTATGAAAATGAATAATGTTAAGTTCAAACAAAAAGTACTGCCTGGAGATACGCTTATTTTTAAAGCAGAATTAGTAGGGCCAATTAGGCGTGGAATTTGTCATATGCAAGCTTATGGTTATGCCAATAACAAACTGGTTGTTGAGGCCGAGTTAATGGCTCAAATTGTTAGAAATCCAGATAAATAATATTGAAAAAATTAATATTCTAATTAAAAATTAATATATGAATCAACCACTAGCGTATATTCACCCTGGTGCAAAAATTGCAACAAATGTAGTGATTGAACCCTTTTCTACGATCCATAATAATGTAAAAATTGGTTCGGGAACCTGGATAGGTTCAAATGTAACCATCATGGAAGGTGCAAGAATTGGAAAAAATTGTAGAATTTTCCCCGGCGCTGTAATTTCTGCCATACCACAAGACTTAAAATTTGAAGATGAAGATTCGCTAGTTGTAATAGGTAATAATGTCACTATAAGAGAATGTGTTACGGTTAATAGAGGAACTAAAGCGCACGGTAAAACTGAGATTGGTGACAATTGTTTGATTATGGCAACGGCACATATTGCACATGATTGTATTATAAGAAATGATGTGATTATAGTGAATGGAGTTACTTTGGCTGGTCATGTAGAAATTGGTGAATATGCAATTATTGGTGGTTTATCGGGCATACATCAATTTATACATATTGGTAAACACGCTATGATTTCTGGAGGTTCTTTGGTAAGAAAAGATGTACCTCCTTTTGTAAAAGCGGCTAAAGAACCGTTATCTTATGTTGGAATAAATTCTATTGGTCTACGCCGAAGAGGTTTTAATTCTTCTAAAATAAATGAGATACAAAATATTTATAGAATCTTATTCCAAAAAAACAACAACACAACACAAGCGTCTCGAATTATAGAAGCAGAAATGGATGTAAGTTCAGAAAGAGATGAAGTTTTAACATTCATTCTTAATTCTCAAAGAGGAATTATGAAAGGATATACAAGTAATTATTAAAAAAAGAAAATTTAAGAATGGCAAATACATCAGATATTAAAAAAGGACTGTGTATCGTATTTAATAATGATACCTATAAAATTACAGATTTTCAACACGTAAAACCAGGAAAAGGACCTGCTTTTGTACGTACCAAAATGAAAAGTTTGACTACTGGTAAATCTTTAGATAATACTTTTTCTTCTGGGCACAAAATTGAAGAGGTTAGGGTAGAAACTAGAAAATATCAATATTTATATCCTGAAGGAGATACTTATCATTTTATGAATACAGATGATTATAATCAAATTACTTTGGAAAAAGAAACATTAGATGCTCCGGAATTGTTGAAAGAAGGAGAAATAGTTACTATTATAATTCGCACTTCTGATGAATTACCTTTGGCTGTTGAAATGCCAGCTCATGTTTATTTACAAGTAACACATACTGAACCTGGAATAAAAGGAAATACAGCTACCAATGCTACAAAACCGGCCGTAGTTGAAACTGGAGCAAAAGTAAATGTGCCTTTATTTATTAATGAAGGAGATAAAATTAAAATAGAGACTCAAAAAGGTACGTATATGGAAAGAGTAAAGGAATAATACCATGAAGTTTCCAAAAACGTACACCTTAAAAGAGATTTCGCAAATAACACAAGCCGAGTTTGTTGGCGATGAAAATTTTTCCGTTACAGGAATCAATGAGATTCATGTGGTAGAGCATGGTGATGTGGTTTTTGTAGATCATCCCAAATACTATAATAAAGCATTAAATTCTGCGGCATCTGTTATCTTGATTAATAAAAAGGTGGATTGCCCTAAAGGAAAAGCTTTGTTAATTTCCGATGATCCATTTCGTGATTTTAATAGGTTGTCTAATTATTTTAAACCCTTTAACCCTGCCAATAAAAGTATTGCATCCTCGGCAAAAATAGGTAAGAACACCATTATTCAACCCCAAGTATTTATCGGAAATAATGTTGTTATTGGTGATAATTGTATTATCCATGCCCATGTTGCCATTTATGATAATTGCGTGATTGGAAATGATGTAACAATACATTCAGGTACAATTTTAGGTGCGGATGCTTTTTATTATAAAAACAGACCAACAGGATATGATAAATTAATTTCCTCAGGAAGAGTAGTTATTAAAGACCATGTAGATATTGGTGCCAATTGTACTATTGATAAAGGTGTTACAGGAGATACAATTATTGGGGAAGGATCTAAATTAGACAATTTGATTCAAATAGCACATGATACCGTAATAGGTAAAAAATGTTTATTGGCTTCATTAACAGCAATCGCGGGTTGTACCATTATTGAAGATGAAGTTACAATTTGGGGACAATGTGGTATTGTTAGCGGAATTACCATTGGTAAAAAAGCGGTTTTAATGGCACAGTCTGGAGTTTCAAAATCTATTGCAGGTGGTAAAATTTATTGGGGTTCTCCGGTAACCGAACTACGAGATCGTCAAAGAGAATTGATTTCTATAAAAAAGTTACCTGAATTATTAAAAAAAATGAAATAATACCTCTTTAATTCAAAAGCAATAATTTACTTTTGTAGAGTTCCAATTCAATTGGATATCAATAATTAAATAATCGATAAAATATATTAGAATGAGTGTTTTAGTTAATAAAGATTCAAAAATAATAGTGCAAGGATTTACGGGTAGTGAGGGTACTTTTCACGCATCGCAAATGATAGCATATGGAAGTAATGTTGTTGGAGGTGTAACTCCGGGAAAAGGAGGTCAAACACATTTGGAAAAACCAGTTTTTAATACGGTTGCCGATGCTGTAAAAGAAGTACATGCCGATACAACTATCATTTTTGTACCACCAGCTTTTGCAAGTGATGCTATTATGGAAGCTGCTGAAGCGGGTATAAAAGTTATTATCTGTATTACAGAAGGTATTCCTACTGCCGATATGGTGAAAGTAAAATCGTATATCGATCAAAAAGATTGTCGTTTGATTGGTCCTAATTGTCCGGGTGTTATTACTCCAGGAGAAGCAAAAGTTGGTATTATGCCAGGTTTTGTATTTAAAAAAGGAAAAATTGGCATCGTATCTAAATCAGGTACGCTAACTTATGAAGCTGCTGATCAGGTAGTAAAACAAGGATTAGGTATAACAACTGCAATTGGTATAGGTGGCGATCCAATTATTGGAACCACCACTAAAGAAGCCGTAGAATTATTAATGAATGATCCAGAAACAGAGGCAATTGTTATGATTGGTGAAATAGGTGGGCAATTAGAGGCTGATGCTGCAAAATGGATAAAAGCTGATGGTAATAGAAAACCGGTTATTGGTTTTATAGCCGGACAAACAGCTCCAGCAGGTAGAACCATGGGGCATGCCGGTGCTATCGTTGGCGGTGCCGATGATACTGCCCAAGCTAAAATGAAAATTTTGGCAGAAAATGGCATTCATGTTGTTGATTCACCTGCAGAAATAGGATTAAAAGTAGCCGAAGTTTTAAGTTTAAAAAAGTCTGTATAATTTGTTAAAATTATCTTAATAATTTAATAAAATTTTTATTAAAGCCTGTTCTTCAATATATTTGAAAGCAGGCTTTTTGTTTGCTTTAACCAAAATTAATTAAATAATGAAAAAATTAAACTTTCTAATCTTTGCTTCGTTAATAGTTAGCTTTATTAGCTGTATCGATTCGAACAAAAACAATGATGCATTTGTATCTAAGCAACAAAAAGACACCAATGGAATAAACTATGAAACGGTAAGCAATGACCCAACAGGTTTGCGATTGTACACTTTAGATAATGGACTTAAGGTTTACCTCAGTAAGAATAATGATGAACCTAAAATTCAAACTTATGTTGCCGTTAGAGCAGGTTCAAGTTATGACCCAAAAGAAACAACTGGTCTTGCACATTATTTGGAGCACATGGTTTTTAAAGGAACAAGTAATTTTGGAACCCAAGATTGGAATTCGGAAAAAGTATTATTGGATTCGATTTCAAATTTATACGAATTGCATAAAGCTGAAACGGATAAAGAAAAAAAGGTTGCTATTTATAGACAGATCGATAAGGTTTCTTTAGAGGCTTCTAATTATTCCATAGCAAATGAATATGATAAAATGGTTAGCTCCTTAGGAGCTGAAAGAACTAATGCGCACACTTCGTTTGAAGAAACAGTTTATCACAATAAAATTCCGGCAAACGAATTAGGTAAATGGGCAAAATTAGAAAGTGATCGTTTTGGAGAGTTGGTTTTAAGGTTGTTTCACACAGAACTGGAAGCTGTTTATGAAGAATTTAATAGAACGCAAGATAGTGATGGTCGTAAAAAATTCTATGCAACTTTAGAAGGATTATTTCCAAAACACCCATATGGTCAACAAACAACCATTGGTACATCAGAACATTTAAAAAATCCATCATTAGTGGCAATACATAACTATTTTGATAAGTATTATGTACCTAATAATATGGCAGTGGTTTTGGTTGGTGATCTTGATTTTGACGCAACAATAAAATTGATAAACGATACCTTTGGGAAATTAAAAAACAAAGAAGTTGTGCATCCTGATTTACCTAAAGAAGATCCTATTACATCACCAATTGTTAGAGAGGTTTTTGGGCCAACATCAGAATCGGTTTATGTTACTTTTAGAACAGATAAAATAGGTAGTGAAGAGGAAAAAATGATAACTTTAATAGATATGATTTTGGCCAATAGTCAAGCTGGGTTGATTGATTTAAATTTAAATCAACAGCAAAAATTACAAAGAGCATCATCATTTACTTATTTTTTTAATGATTATGGGGTGCACTTTTTAGATGGTACACCAAAAGCTGGTCAATCTTTAGATGAAGTAAAAGATTTACTTTTAGGTGAATTGAATAAAATTAAAAGCGGTGATTTTGACGATTGGATGTTAGATGCAGTGATTAACGATTTAAAATTGAGTCAATTACATCAGTATGAAAATAGCACTTCTTTAGCAAGTGCTTATTATAATGCTTTTATTCATAATCAAAACTGGATAGACAAAGTGAATTTTTTGGAAGAATTAAAGAAAATATCTAAAGAAGAACTAGTTGTCTTTGCCAATAAATTTTATAAAGAAAATTATGTGATAACCTATAAACGAAAAGGAGTAGATGATAATATTGCTAAAGTTGAAAACCCTGGAATTACACCTATTAACCTAAACAGAGGGGAACAATCTGAATATTTGAAGGAGTTTGAAGCCATGAAGTCGGCAGATTTAAAACCTGTTTATATTGATTATAAAGCTGAAATTAAAAAAAGTAAACTAAAAAATAATTTAGAATTATCCTTTATTGATAATAAAACAAATGACCTATTTGATTTGAATATCATTTTTGATATGGGCAGTGATAATAATAAAAAATTAGCACTTGCTGTAGGTTATTTAGATTTTCTTGGTACAGATAAATTATCGCCAGAAGATGTTAAAAAAGAATTTTACAAATTAGGAATTTCTTATCGTGTTAATACTGGTGGAGATAAATCGTATGTTACTTTATCAGGTTTAAAAGAAAACCTACCTAAAGGATTGATTTTATTGGAAGATCTCTGGAATAATGCCATTGGAGATCAGGAAACATATGATAAATATGTGGCAAAAATTTTAAAATCAAGATCAGATGGTAAAACCCAGAAAGGGAATATTTTATGGAATGGATTATTTAACTATGGTAAATATGGAGAAAATTCTCGTTTAAGAAATATTTATAATGCAGAAGAATTAGGAAATATTGACCCTAATGAATTGGTTCAAATTATAAAAGATTTAAAAAGCTATAAACAAAGAATTTTTTATTATGGTAAAGATGTTGATGCAGCCATCGCGGCATTGAATACATCGCATAAAGTACCTAAAGAATTAAAAGACTATCCAGATGCCATAAATTATAAAGAATTGGAAACTGGTGGTATTGTTAATTTTGTGAATTATGATATGGTACAGGCAGAAATGGTTTTTGTTGCCAAAGGCGATAAATTCGATGCTAAAAAATTAGCCCAATCACAGGTGTTTAATACTTATTTTGGTAGTGGACTTTCGTCTATTGTATATCAAGAAATTAGAGAGTCAAAATCTTTGGCCTACGCTGCTTTTGCGGCATACAGCAATGGTAGAAAATTAAATAAGGCGAATTATACTTATGCATATATTGGTACACAAGCCAATAAGTTGCCCGATGCTGTTGATGCCATGTTAGATTTGATGAATAATATGCCTGAAGCCGAAAAGCAATTTGAAGCAGCTAAAAAAGCAACTTTAAAGAAAATTGCGGCAGAGCGTATAACCAAATCAAATATTTTTTGGAAGTATGAAGGTTTAAAAAACAGAGGAATTACAAATGATAATAGAGAAGAGATTTATAATGCGGTTGAAAGTATGACGATGGCAGATTTAAAATCATTTTTTGATAACAATATAAAAGGAGGTAAATATACTACATTGGTTATTGGAAATAAAGATGATTTGGATATGAAATCTTTAGAAAAGTTAGGCAAAGTACATGAATTAGATATTGATTACTTGTTTAACTATAAAGATATTGAGGTAAAACAATAATTTTTTTAATAAACAAAAGCCAAAAGCTAAAAGCTAAAAGCTAAAAGCTAAATTAAAAGATATCTCATTGGTTACCTGATGAGATTTCTTTTTTATTAAAGCTTCTTATCAAAGCATCATTTTTAGTATATTTGATTTTTATATTAAATTAAAAAATTCATGAAATTACTCGAAAATAAAACCGCTTTAATTACTGGTGCTTCACGCGGCATAGGAAAAGGTATTGCCATTGCATTTGCCAAACAAGGTGCTAATGTTGCCTTTACATTCAATGCATCTGTTGAGGCGGCGGCTGAATTAGAAAAAGAGTTAGAATCTTTCGGGGTTAAGGCCAAAGGTTACCAATCTAATGCAGCTAATTTTGATGCGGCACAACAACTGGTTAAAGATGTCTTAGAAGATTTTGAATCTTTAGAAATTTTAATTAATAATGCTGGTATTACCAAAGATAATTTATTAATGAGAATCTCTGAAGAGGATTTTGATAAGGTAATTGAGGTAAATTTAAAATCTGTTTTTAATTTAACCAAAGCAGTTATTAGGCCTATGATGAAACAAAGATTAGGTTCAATTATTAATATGAGTTCGGTTGTGGGAGTAAAAGGTAATGCTGGTCAAACCAATTATGCCGCATCAAAAGCAGGAATTTTAGGTTTTACCAAATCCGTTGCTTTAGAGTTGGGCTCAAGAAATATTCGTTGTAATGCTATTGCACCAGGTTTTATTGAAACTGAAATGACTGCAAAATTAGATCAAAACACTGTTGATGAGTGGCGAAAAGCAATTCCTCTAAAAAGAGGAGGTTCTCCTAAAGATGTAGCGAATGCCTGTGTTTTTTTAGCTTCAGAAATGTCATCTTATATCACAGGGCAAACTCTACATGTTGATGGAGGTATGCTGACTTAGTTTAATTAAAAGATTCCCACTTATGTGGAATTACAATTTTTTAAGACAAAGATTTAAATAGGGTTTGCTGAAAAAGTCACAAGTTCGTTAGATATGAGCAGGCAAAGCGAAGATGTATATGAATACTTCGAGTTGAAGCCTGCAAAATAGATGACGTGCTTGGGGCTAACCTATTTTTTAAGAAATTTTATTTTCTTAAAAAATTAAGTGCAAGGGTTTTGATTGTTTTAGGTCAATACCCTTGCACTTAGAGTCCAATAAAATCACATAAATAATTATTAATCAACTAAATAAGTGTTTTCAGCAGATCCGAAATACTTATTAGAATTTTTATAAGATGCAATGCAAACATTAAATGTATTATTAATTCTTCTTGCTTTTATTGCAGCTTTATTGTTGGTTTATTACCAGTATTTTTATAAAGTTAAAAGGTATAAAAACATATACGTTTTGGCTTTATTAAGATTTTTAGCTGTTTTTGGTATCTTTATGTTATTAATAAACCCAACATTTAAACAGAAACATTACACGCTACTTAAACCTAAATTGTATGTTAATGTAGACAATAGTGCTTCTATAGGTTTTGCAAAACAAGATACAACAGTTCTAAATTTGGTAAAAAAAATTAGAACTCATAAAACTTTAAACGAAAAATTTGATATTAACTATTTTTCATTTGGCGAAACATTACGCAGTAGTTCAGAATTTAATTTTCAAGAAAATCAAACAAATATATACCAGTCATTAGATGCTTTGAACAAGATATCAAATGAAAAAATTTCACCAATAATTTTTATAAGTGATGGTAATCAAACTTATGGCAATGATTATAAGTACTTTATTTCAAAACAACCCATATATTCTATTGTTGTTGGAGATACTACGCATTTTTCAGATTTAGAGATTAGTAGAGTTAATGTAAATACCTTTTCGTATTTAGATAATAAATTTCCTGTTGAGGTTTTTATAAATTACGAGGGTATAAAAAAAATTAAATCAAAATTTGTTGTTGAAGAGAATGGTCAAATAATATATAGCCAAACAATTCAATTTTCTTCTGATAAAAAAGGGGAGCACCTTGCATTTAAATTACCTGCAAATAAAATAGGTAAACATTTGTATCAGACAAAAATTCAACCTTTTTCTAAAGAAAGAAATACCATCAATAATATAAAAAACTTTAGTATTGATATTATTGATGAAAAAACTCAAATTGCTATTGTATACGATGTACTACATCCTGATATTGGTATGGTAAAAAGAGTGATCGAATCTAATCCCAAACGAAATGTAGTATTGATGGATTTAAATACTTCGGTGCATTATGATATGGATAGTGATGTGTTTGTTTTATATCAACCAAATAGCAAGTTTGATGAAGTTTTTAAATGGATAAAGAGTAAGAAAAAAAATTATTTTATCATTACAGGAAATCAAACCGATTGGAATTTTTTAAATAACATACAAAATGATTTCAAACGTGTAACATCTTTTGATACACAAAGTTATAGCGCCAAATACAACAATGCATTCAGTACCTTTTATGCAGAAGATATTGGTTTTGAAGACTTTTCTCCAATAGAAGATGCTTTTGGTAAAATTGATATTTCAGTAGCTTATCAGACTTTACTATTTCAAAATATTAATGGGGTGCAATTACAGGATCCACTTTTAATAAGCATTTCAAATAATAGTGAAAGGCGTGTTGTATTATTTGGTGAGAATATTTGGAAATGGAGGGCTTTAAGCTATTCTTTTACCCAATCTTTTGAGAAATTCAATCAGTTTTTTAATGGATTGATTCAATATTTAACCATTTCTAAAAACAACAACACCATCGATCTCGATTTTGATCCTTTTTATTATGCAAATGATGTGATAAAAATTAAAGCAAAAAGTTATGACGATAATTTAAATTTTGACAAAAATGCAAATTTAGAATTGTTTTTAAATGATGATAACAATGGTATTCCATTTTATTTGAACGGGTTTGATTACGAAGTGCAGTTACCTGAATTAAAAAGTGGAGATTATTCTTTTAAAGTAATAAATTCACAAAATTCCAATCAAATTACAGGCGCTTTTACAGTGGCTAAATATGCTGTGGAGCATGAAATTCTATCCGCCAATGTAAGCGGGTTAAAAACGGTTGCAAAGAATTCTAAAGGTTTGTGGTACTTTCCGAAAGAAATAGATGAATTAATTAATTTATTGATTGAAAACCAAAGTTTTACAAGTATACAAAAAGAAAATAAAAAAATAATTTCTTTAATCGATTGGTGGTGGTATTTAAGTGTAATTATTCTATCTTTGAGCCTAGAATGGTTTATAAGAAAATATAGGGGGCTTATTTAAATCTATATAAGAATTGATAAAAAATTCAAGCAGTTAATATGTTTTACCAGGTAAAATACTAGGTATTTACATGCAATATTTAATTTAAAATTTAAGAATTTATGGCACAACAACCACAATTACAATTCCCAAAAGGGATATTACCTTTAGTATTTATAGGAATAATTGCAATAATATTTATTTCAAAATCTACAGTTACCTTAGATTCAGGTGAAGCTGGTGTATTATGGAAAAGATTTGACGGTGGGGTAGTAACAGATCAAGCACCTTTAGGAGAAGGTTTTCATTTAGTGGCTCCATGGAACACTGTTATTGTTTATGAAGTAAGACAACAAGAACTTACAGAGAGAATGAAAGTGTTATCATCCAATGGGTTAGACATTCAATTAGAGGCAACAGCCTGGTATCAACCAAAAATAGAAGATTTGGGTAAATTACACCAAACGAAAGGGCAAAACTATTTAGATAGAGTTTTAAAACCAGCAATGAGATCTGCAACGAGATCGGTAGTAGGTAGATATACTCCAGAACAAATATATTCTTCAAAAAGAGATGTGATTCAAGAAGAAATTTTTGATGAAACGGTTAAGATAGTAGAGAATCAGTATATTCAAATGAATGATGTATTAGTTCGCGATGTTACCTTGCCTGGAGCGATTAAAGACGCTATTGAAAGAAAACTCGATCAAGAACAACAATCATTAGAATATGAGTTTAGATTGATAACAGCAAAAAAAGAAGCGGATAAACAAAGAATTGAAGCACAAGGTAAAGCAGATGCGAATAGAATTTTAAGTGCCTCATTAAATGATAAGATTTTACGAGACAAAGGTATTGAAGCAACGTTAAGGTTGGCAGAGTCAACCAATTCTAAAGTTGTGATAATTGGTAGTGGTAAAACCGGTATGCCAATTATATTAGGGAATAACTAATATTGTATTTTCTTAAAATTATAAAAAAAAGGACTTTTATAAGTCCTTTTTTTATTGCTTCTTGTTAAAGTCTTTAGTGTTTTTTAAGTCATTAATTTAATGAAAAATAATCCCCTGTCTAACGCAGGTAATCTAGAATTGCCTCGAGGTTTTCGATGAAATACACCCCCCAAGTCGTACCCCCTTCGCAAAATTGCTTCGGTGATACATTGTCACATTAACCCATTACTTATTTAAACTCACTCACAAAATGTAATTTAACGGTAGGATATTTGCTCTGTGTCATTTGTACGGTGAATTCAGAATCGGCCAAGAAAACCATCTGACCTTTTTTATCTCTGGCTAAATAGCGTTGTTTAACTCTTTTAAATTCTTTGAACTCTTCGCTTACTTCTTTTTGTTCCTCCACCCAACAAGCCTTGTGTACATTTAAATTTTCATAAGAACACTTTGCACCATATTCGTGCTCCAAACGGTATTGGATTACTTCAAATTGTAAGGCACCAACGGTACCAATTACTTTTCTCCCGTTAAGGTCTAATGTAAATAGCTGTGCCACACCTTCGTCCATCAATTGATCTAAACCTTTTGCCAATTGTTTGGCCTTCATAGGGTCGGCATTATTTACATATCGGAAATGTTCTGGTGAGAAACTAGGAACCCCTTTAAACTCAAGTATCTCTCCTTCGGTTAAAGTATCACCAATTTTAAAGTTACCGGTATCGTGTAAACCAACAATATCGCCAGGAAATGATTCATCTACGATTTGCTTTTTTTCAGCAAAAAATGCATTCGGACTAGAAAATTTTAATTTTTTACCCAATTTAACGTGTAAATAATTGGTATTTCGTTTAAAAATACCCGAAACAACTTTTACAAAAGCTAGTCTATCTCTGTGCTTAGGATCCATATTGGCATGAATCTTAAATACAAAACCAGTAAATTTTTCTTCTTTAGAGTCTACCAATCGTTTATCTGCCATTTTTGGTTGGGGTGATGGAGCGATATCAATAAAACAATCTAGTAATTCCTTTACACCAAAATTATTCAAAGCCGAGCCAAAAAATACGGGCTGTAAGTCTCCATTTAAATAGGCCTCTTTATCAAATTTAGGGTAAACTTCTCTGATCAGTTCTAATTCTTCTCTTAAAATATTTGCAGCAGATTCACCTATGATTTTATCCAATTCTGGATTTTCAGTATCGGTAAATTCTACTCCTTCAGATAATGTTTGTTTTATATCACCATCAAAAATATTTAATTTCTTATCCCAAATATTATAAATTCCTTTAAAATCGTATCCCATTCCAATAGGAAAACTTAAGGGAACTGTTTTTAAGCCTAGTTTTTGTTCCACCTCATCTAACAAATCAAAAGCATCTTTTCCTTCACGATCTAATTTATTGATAAAAACGATGATAGGTATTTTACGCATTCTACAAACTTCAACCAATTTTTCGGTTTGGGCTTCTACACCTTTTGCAACGTCAATAACAACAATTACACTATCTACTGCAGTTAAGGTTCTAAAAGTGTCTTCGGCAAAGTCTTTATGGCCAGGTGTGTCTAGAATATTGATTTTCTTATCTTTATAGACAAAAGCCAATACTGATGTCGCTACCGAAATACCACGCTGGCGTTCTATTTCCATAAAATCGGAAGTAGCTCCTTTTTTAATTTTATTGCTCTTAACCGCACCAGCTTCTTGAATGGCACCACCAAATAATAATAATTTTTCGGTCAAAGTAGTTTTACCGGCATCGGGGTGAGAAATGATGCCAAACGTTCTTCTTCTTTCTATTTCTTCTAAAAAACTCATGTACAAAA
>JAKITQ010000020.1 GCA_021647985.1 Flavobacteriaceae bacterium
CCAAAATAATCTTGTTGAAATTGACTATTAAGATACTGAATATCAATAACTTAAACAAGTTTAAACTGTTGTTTTTTTAACTAATTTAACTTGTTTTTTTGTTTGTTTTTAACTCTTGATTCGCATTATTAACCTATAAACTATCTGGTTTACCTCTTCAAATGGATTCAGGTTTAATAAAAAAATACACAAAAGGATCTAAGGCAACTACAGATGTATCAAAAGAAGAAGTTGCCTATGTAAGAAATAATTTGGTTACCTTGGTTTTGAAGGTTCAAGAAGATTATAATAATGGTATTTTTAAAAATTATAGTCCGTATTTAACGAGTGTAGATATTGGATTAAATAATATTGAAGATTCGTTAAAATTTATGGCATTTCATGACGGTATTCACTTGGGGGTAATATTGTCATTAAAAAAGGCGGTATAATTATGAGTATATTTTCTGTAATAACTATTTTAGTTGTTTTCGCGGCGGCTTTTGGATATATCAATGTGAGGTTTTTAAAAATGCCAAACACCATAGGATTAATGTCTATAACAATAACTTTTACTTTATTGGTAATAGGCATTAGTTTTTTTGATAATACGCTTTTAGAAAAGGAAAAACAATTTATTTCTTCTATTGATTTTGAAACGGTTTTATTAGATGTAATGTTAAGTTTTTTGTTATTTGCAGGTGCCTTGCACACTAATTTTCAACAGTTAAAGGTACAGCGTAAACCAATTCTAACCTTTGCTACTTTTGGGACTATTACCTCTACGTTATTAGTAGGAGTACTTACATATTTTTTATTAAGGGGCATAAATTTAGAAGTAGATTTTATTTATTGTTTATTATTTGGTGCATTAATCTCTCCAACAGATCCAATAGCCGTTTTAGGTATATTAAAGCAAGTAGGAGCACCTAAAAAACTGGAAACAAAAATAGTAGGAGAATCTTTATTTAATGATGGTGTTGGTGTAGTAATTTTTTTAACAATTTTTCAGATAGCCAAAGGAGGAGGAGGTATTTCTATTATTCATATTGGTGAATTATTTTTAGTAGAAGTAATAGGAGGAATTGCTTTAGGCTTGATTTTAGGCTGGATTACGTTTCGTTTATTAAAATCGATAGATGATTATGATATTGAGGTTATTCTTACAATTGCCTTGGTTATGGGAGGAACTGTTATTGCACAAAAATTCCACTTATCAGCTCCATTGGCCATGGTTACGGCTGGATTGGTAGTTGGGAACGATACCAACAGAGAGGCTTCAATGAGTGGAATAACAGAACAATATGTAGATAAGTTTTGGGAATTAGTTGACATACTTTTAAATACGATTTTATTTGTACTGATAGGTATGGAAATGTTGATATTAACTTTTGATGGAAAATATATATTAGCTGGAGTATTAGCGATTCCTCTTTTATTATTCGCAAGATATTTATCGTTGATGTTGCCAATTAAAATTTTTTCGAAAAAATTAGATTTTGTTCCAAACACAAACATTATAATGACTTGGGGTGGATTACGTGGAGGTATTTCAATAGCTTTAGCACTTTCATTAACTCAAGAAATGCATAGAGATTTGTTTCTGGTTATTACTTATATTGTAGTAGTTTTCTCAATTATTGTACAAGGGCTGACTTTAGGTAAAGTTGTAAAAAAGTTTGCTAAAGAATAGGATTAAATAGGATTTAATTTAAAAGGAATTATCTTATTGATATATAAAACAAAAACATTAAAAAAGAATTAAAATGGAGTTCAATACTAAAGTTATTCATGGTGGTCAACAGCACGATCCAAGTACGGGGGCGGTAATGCCTCCTATTTATCAAACTTCAACATACGCACAATCATCGCCTGGAAAACATAAAGGGTATGAGTATTCCCGTACTGCAAACCCAACAAGAACAGCATTAGAAAAAGCACTAGCTAGTATAGAAAATGGAAGTTTTGGACTGGCTTTTGGATCTGGTTTGGCAGCAATTGATGCGGTTGCAAAATTGCTCAAACCAGGTGATGAGGTTATTTCTACCAATGACCTTTACGGAGGAACCTATAGACTTTTCACAAAAATATTCGAAGTTTTTGGCATTAAGTTTCATTTTATTGGAATGGATAATGCAGATAATATTGCAAAGTATGTTAATAAGAACACTAAAATGATTTGGGTAGAAACACCTACCAACCCAATGTTAAATATCATTGATATTGAAGCAGTGGCTAATATTGCGAAATTAAATAAATTACTTCTGGTTGTTGATAATACTTTTGCCACGCCATATTTACAATTACCATTGGATTTGGGTGCAGACATAGTTATGCATTCTGCAACAAAATATTTAGGAGGCCATTCAGATGTGGTGATGGGGGCTTTGATAGTAAAGAATAAGGATTTATCAGATAAATTATATTTTATTCAAAACGCTAGTGGAGCCATTTGTGGGCCTATGGATAGCTTTTTGGTATTAAGGGGTATTAAAACATTGCACTTACGAATGCAGCGACATTGTGAAAACGGCAAAGCAGTTGCTCATTATTTGGCTTCACATCCAAAAATAGATAAAGTTTATTGGCCTGGTTTTGAGAGCCACCCAAATCATGAAATTGCAAAAAAACAAATGAAAGATTTTGGAGGTATGTTGTCATTTACAATTTTTGGAAATAATTATGACAAGGCAATAAAAGTGATAGAAAACTTAAAGATTTTTACTTTGGCTGAATCTTTAGGAGGAGTGGAATCGTTAAGTGGTCATCCAGCGAGTATGACTCACGCATCAATACCAAAAGAAGAAAGAGAAAAAACAGGGGTTATTGATTCACTTATTAGATTGAGTGTTGGGATAGAAAGTGAAAAGGATCTTTTAGAAGATCTCAAAAACGCCTTACAATTAATTTAATACTTACCAAATACATAAACGATTCCTACATTAACAAAAATAGCGGTATCGTTATTTTTATTTCCCGGGTCATTTGGTGCGTCTAATCCATCAATCTGATCTGAAAAGAAATATTGATAGCGACCATCAAGTACCAAATCAAAAGTATCTATACTATATCGGATACCTGCACCTGCTGATACACCAAAGCTGCTTCCTTTTTCTAAATAAACAGCTCCGGTTTGCCATTTATCAATTAGACCTGTATAAGGTTCGGATTGCCCTTCAAGGGATACTTCATTTACTTTAATGTCTGGGTCGTAAAAACTATAATGAACACCAGCACTAATAAAAGGATTTAAAGTTCCAGAGCTTTTATAAAAGGAAGAATAATCTTCTAGTTCTAAAAAATAATATTCTAAATTAGTTCCAATATTATACATTTTAATTTCACCCGTCATTGCACGTAGTTTTTGGGCTGTTTCACTACCTCCAACCGCATACTTACCTTCGTGTTCTATCCTTGTATTTAATACATAATTGAACTCGGTTTTTAACTTAAAATGCTCGGAAAAATAACTAGAACCACTTCTCCAACTGTATTGGTTACCAAAAAACTTTAAATAATGCGCAAAACCTACTGAAAAAGTTGATGCATTAGCACTGGCAAAATCATTGCTTACACCAAAATCTGTTTGAAATGAAGCAACTCCAAATGAGGCTCCTAATTCGTGACTAAACCTAGATTGGGCATAAGTAGAAGTATAAAAGAAGAAAGTTAATAATACGATAAATAATGGTAATGGTTTCTTCATAATTTTGGTTAATTTAATAACAATTATTTACAAATATAAAAAAAGAAAATGTTTATTTAACTCATTTAAAATTAAAAAACTTAAAAATATAACTTTTATTGTAATTTAAGTTCAATAATTGGGTTCCAAAAAACAGTATTAAATTCTAAAACTTGATGATTTAAGACCTTAACACCCTCATTTAATAATAGTTGTTCCATTAAATTAGACCCTGAAAAATGATGCTTCCCGGTAAGTACACCTTTTCTATTTACAACGCGATGTGCAGGAATGATATCAGCTAAATTTGAATTATTTAATGCCCACCCTACCATTCTGGCTGATCTTGGTGTGCCTAAATAATTCGCAATCGCTCCATAGGAAGTTACCCGACCATAAGGGATTAGTTTTGTGATTTGATAAACTTTTTCAAAAAATCCGTCTTTCTCCATAAAGTTAAATTTACTATTAATAATGGATTAAAAAAAATTCGTTTTAAACTTAACGTATGTAATCGATTTATTTTTTTCTAAATATTGTTTTTCGTAAAAAGTTTGAATAGAGGTAGCTTCATCAGGAGGGCTTGTACTATTATATATGTCGTGATGAGCAAACAGGATTTCGTGATTTCCTTCGTGAAGAAGACCTAATAAATAACCATGTAAAAATTCACTATCCGTTTTTAAATGAACAAAACCATCTATTTTTAATATTCCCTCATACTTTTTTAAAAACGGTTGCGTAACCAGTCTATGTTTTGTACGCTTATATTTTATTTGAGGATCGGGAAATGTAATCCAAATTTCAGAGATTTCATTTTTAGAAAAACAAAAATCAATCAGCTCAATTTGGGTTCTTAAAAAGGCAACATTTGACAAATTTTCTTCTAAAGCAGTTTTCGCACCTCTCCAAAATCGAGCACCTTTAATGTCGATTCCAATAAAATTTTTATTTGGGTATTTTTCGGCAAGAGAAACAGTATACTCTCCTTTACCACAACCTAATTCAAGTACTATAGGATTATTATTTTTAAAAAACGTTTGCCAACCTCCCTTTAAGGGAAGACCCCGAATTACTTCATCTCGGGTAGGTTGAATTACGTTGCTAAAGGATTCGTTTTCACGAAATCGTTTCATTTTATTTTTACTACCCACTTTAATGAGGATTTTTTGAATAAAATTTATTCGTTACTGGTCTTTTTAAATTTTTGTAATTGGGATAACCAGAATAAAAACAATCCAAAAACGATAACAAAAAGAATTGCATTAAAAAAATTTGAAAGCCACCAGCCATCTATAGATCGTAAAGCATCATAGGGTATAAATAAAACATTGGTGCAAAAATCGGCAATAGCTCTAAAAAAATTAGTTGGTATCATATAAATAATTTTAAAATCAAGACAAACGGTTAGGTTTGTTATATAAAGTTTTTTTACATTCGCTAAAACTTGTATTCAACAAGTTAAGAAATAATTTAATAGCGCAAAAGTAAATAATATCATTATGATTGCCAATTTTTTTAGTAAAACTAAACCAATTAATTTTTTGGTCCTTTCTGTTATAATGATAATAGTTTATATCATAGGATTGAAAAATAATTTGACTGGAGATTTTTCGTTGATTTTATTATTAGAAAAAAGTGTTTTTACCTTACCGATAGTTCTTCTAATATTCATTTTAAATTTTATTATCAGAAAAAATATATTAACGGAAGATAATACTTATGCGATATTATTGTACATATTAATGTTTGGTTTTTTTTCGAATAGCTTTTTTAATAAAAGTGTTTTTTTTTCTAATTTTATTTTATTGTTTGCCTTTAGAAGAATTTATAGTTTACGTTCGGATATAGAGACAAAAAAGAAAATATTTGATAGTGCATTTTGGATTGGCATAGCAAGCATGTTCTATATTTGGAGTTTTATTTACTTATTTTTAATATATGGTGCTTTTTGGATATTTAGAAAAAGGAACTGGAAAAATATATTCCTTCCAATTATTGGTTTTGTTACGCCAGTATTTTTACTATTTGTTTATCAATTATTGGTAGAAGATTTGAATAAATTTTACGATTTATGGGTATTTGAATACAGTTTAAATTTTCATCCATATACTATGATGAAGTTCTTTCTGCCTATTATTTTTTTATTAATTTTAGGTGGTATTTCAATTTTTCCAACTACTAAAAAGTCTTTATTGTCGAAAATAGACATCAAATCGAATTGGACAATTTTAATGATTCATATTTTCTTATCGTTTATAATTGTAATTATTGCACCTATTAAAAATGGTTCAGAATTTCTATTTTTCTTTTTTCCTTTAGGTATTTTATTTGCAAATTATTTACAATTTATTCAAAGGTATTGGGTAAAAGAATTGATATTGTATTTATTTTTAATAATGCTAATAATAACAAACGTTATATAAACTAAATTTTTTGACCAAATGCTAAATCTCCTGCATCACCTAACCCAGGAACAATATAACCTTTGTCATTAAGCTGATTATCAATAGTGGCAACCCAGAGATGTGTGTTCTTTGGAAAGTAATTTTTTATATATTCAATTCCTTCAGTAGCGGCAATAACACATACCAAATGTATTTGCTTGATATCCCCTAATTTTTTTAAGGTGTTATAAACGGCTACCAAAGAGCTTCCTGTAGCGAGCATAGGATCGGCTAAAATTAAGATTTTTTGATCTAAGGATGGCGAGGCTAAATATTCAACACGAATTTCAAATTTATCTTTTGAAGTATGATGACGATAAGCAGAAACAAAAGCATTATCAATTGTATCAAAATAATTCAAAATACCTTGATGCAAAGGCAAGCCTGCTCTTAAAACGGAGCATAATACTAAATCTTCACTTGTTGTATTAATATTTTTTTCCCCTAAAGGTGTTGTAATTTTTTGATTGGTATAATTTAATTCTTTACTTAATTCATAGCTTAAAACCTCACCGATTCTTTCAATATTTCTGCGAAAACGCATGGCATTTTTTTGAATTTTCGAATCTCTAATTTCAAGAATAAAATTATTTAAAACGGAATTGTTCAGGTCGAAATTATGTATTGTCACAACGAATTAGATTAGTAAAAAATTACACAGTGTTTTGTTTCAAAACAACTTATACTTTTTTGGTAATTTAACCAAATAAAATGAATTGAATACCAATCCAATCGAAATAACCTCGATTAGTTTTTAAATCATGGATATTATTTAATAAGATTCATTATTTTTTTAATAATTACCTCCGGTAAAATAGTGCGCATTACATTTTCATAGCCTAGACAAACTTTATTGCCATAAATGGAACAAGGTATATTTGGGTATTTACTTAGATCGGGTGTGATTGTATTTTTTATAGATTGATTAAATGGTGCAAACCCTGTAAAAGGATGTGTAACACCCCAAAGGGTTATGGTTTTTACGTTTAACATTGCTGCTAAATGAGCATTGGCAGAGTCCATACTAACCATACAATCTAAATTTGAAATAGTATATAATTCATCCTTAAGTTTAACTTTTCCCGCTAGAGAAATTGTATTCTCAAATTTGTCGGCAAGATTTTTTAATAATTCAATTTCATTTTTACCGCCACCAAATAACAATATTTTGTTGTTATTATTTTTAGAAATCATTGCAATAATTTTTTCCATCAAGTCCAAGGGATACATTTTTGATTCGTATTGTGCAAAGGGTGCAATGCCGATAAGTTTAGTATAGTTACCTAATAATGTTAGCATATTATTAGGTATATTTTTCTTTTCAGGAAACTGTGGATTCGACAAATCTATGGGAAACCCTAATCTTCTAAAAACATCAGCATAACGTTCATGTGTAGATTTGAGTTGTTTAAAAATTTTATTTTCTGTTCTGGTTAATGCTTTCTTTTCTGATCTTCCCTTGTTAATTACCACAATTCTATTCCACTTTGACGGTAGACAAGAAAGCGAAAAAAAGAAACGTAAAATTTTTGACCGTAAAACATTGTGAATATCGGCAACGGCATTTATTTTTAATGATTTAAGCTCTTTAGAAAGCTTATACAATCCAAATACTCCTTTGTGTTTACCTTCTACATCAGCTACATAAAAGCTCACATTTGGAATTTCTTCAAACAATGGTTTTAAATAAGCCCTAGACAACACAGTAATTTTTACTTCAGGATTTTGATAAACAAAAGCTCTTAATACTGGAACACTCATTGCTACATCACCCATTGCTGAAAGCCTGATAACCAAAATATGTTTAGGAGTATGCATTGTTTTAAATTAAAAAAACCTGCCCAAATATAGGCAGGTTTTATGAATTATATATTTGTTGAGAATTTAACCATTGATAATTTTTTCTTGATGGGAAATAGACTCTTGATGAATGGCTTTAAACATTTTTTCAATAAAGATTTTTGATAGTCCATGTTCTTCTCCTTTTTCAATCATGCTGTTTAAAATTTCTTGCCAGCGAGTATTTTGTAATACAGCGACATTACTTTCTTTTTTTGCTTTACCTATACTTGCAACTATTTGCATTCGTTCAGATAATGTTTCTAACAATTGATCATCTTTTGCATTGATCTCTTTACGTAAAGCATCTAATTTTGAAAGAGAATCTTCTTTTTCAAACCTAGGTTTTCTAACTTTTAATTCATCCATTATTTCAACCAAACGATTTGGTTTGATTTGTTGTGCAGCATCACTCCATGCCTCATCTGGATTACAATGCGTCTCAATCATTAAGCCTTCAAATTTTAAATCGAGTGCAGTTTGTGAAATTTCAAAAATACCTTCACGGTTGCCACAAATATGAGATGGGTCGTTTATTATTGGTAAAGTAGGATACTTCGCTTTTAAATCAATAGGAATTTGCCAACTAGGAATATTTCTATATTTTGATTTTCTAAAAGAAGAAAAACCTCTATGAATTGCTCCTAAATTAGTAACGCCCATTTTATGAAAACGTTCAATGGCACCAATCCAAAGCGCTAAGTCAGGGTTAATAGGATTTTTCACCAAAACAATTTTATCCGTACCCTGAATCGCATCAGCAATTTCTTGAACAGCAAAAGGGTTTACTGTTGTACGTGCACCAATCCATAAAATATCAATATCAAATTCAATGGCTAATTTTGCATGATTGGCATTCGCAATTTCAATTGCGGTTAGCATACCGGTTTCTTCTTTTACTTTTTGTAACCAAGGCAATGCTTTAACGCCATTCCCTTCAAAAGTACCGGGTCTTGTTCTTGGTTTCCAAACACCAGCTCTAAAAATAGTGGCATCTGTATTTTTTAGCTCATGAGCTACTTCTAAAACTTGTTTTTCACTTTCTGCACTACATGGGCCTGCAATTACCAATGGGTGGTTTAACTGCATGTTCTCTAGCCATGTTTTAAAATTTTTATTTTCCATAATATTTAATTCTTAATACCAGCCAATACACTTTTTATTTTATTTGTATTTTCCATAATTTTATATACTTCTTCTGCCGATTCTGTTTTTAATATTTCTTTAAATTGATTTAGGTTTTTAATATATTCTTCTATTGATTTTAATAAATTTTCTTTGTTTTGTAAAAATATAGGCGTCCATGTTTCAGGATTACTTTTGGCTAATCTTACAGTAGAAGCAAAGCCACTTCCCGCCATATTAAAGATGCTTTTTTCATCTTTTTCTATCTCTAAAACTGTTTTACCCAACATAAAAGAACTGATATGAGAAAGGTGAGATACATAAGCAATATGTTTATCATGCTGTTTTGCCGAATCCATAAAAACATTTTTCATTTTAAGGGTTTCAAACAAAGTAATTACTCTTTTTATCATCTCTTTGCTACTTAAATCTTGCTCACAAATAATATTGACCTTATTGGTAAACAAATCATAAATAGCCGATTCTGGCCCCGAGAACTCAGTTCCAGCAATAGGATGTAATGCTACAAAATTTTTCCTTTTAGGATGCTTCTTTACCATGTCACAAACTGCCAGTTTGGTAGACCCAACATCAAATACCAAGGTATCATCGCCAATTAAATCTAATACTTTTGCTGTTAAATTTGGTATGATATTTACGGGTACAGCAATGATTACTATATCTACTTCACATACAATATTTATATCTGCCTTTTTATAAATTATTCCAAGTTCTAAAGCCTTTTGTAAATGATCTTGATTTTTATCAACGCCATAAATCGTTGCCCAGGTGCTCTTTTTTAACTCCAAAGCCAATGATCCTCCAATAAGACCCAAACCAATAACTGCGATTTTTTTCATGTTTATATTTTATTTTTTACCGGTAACATATTAATTGGTTTTTGTAATTCTTGTTAATACTTCTTTTATTTTGTCTTCCTGTACACATAGAGAAAATCGAATATACCCTTCACCATTTGAACCGAAAACAGTGCCAGGTGTTATAAATACGTTGTATTTATACAATAATTCATCTGTAACCTCATTTGATTTTTTTTCTTTTGGAATTTTAGCCCAAACAAACATTCCTGTACTCAATTTATCATAAGCGCAGTTTATATGGTCACAAATTTGCCAGACAATGGCTCTTCTCTTTGTGTAAATTGCGTTGACTTTATCAAACCATGTATCTGATAAATTCAAAGCAGCAATTGCTCCTTTTTGAATACCATAATACATACCAGAATCCATATTGGTCTTAACTTTCAAAATATTATTTAAATATTTTGAACTACCAACCACCATACCAATTCTCCAACCGGCCAAATTAAAAGATTTACTCAATGAATTTAATTCTATGGCTACATCTCTTGCACCTTTAACCGATAAAATACTTTTTGGGTTATTATTTAAAATAAAACTATAAGGGTTATCATTAACAATTAAAATTTCATGCTTTTTTGCGAAGTCAATTAATTTTTCAAACAGGTCTTCATCAGCATTACTTCCAGTTGGCATATGTGGATAATTAACCCACATGATTTTTACTTTAGATAAATTTAGTTTTTCTAAAGATTCAAAATCTGGTTGCCAATTATTTTCTTCGATTAAATCATAAAAAACAGGTTTAGCCTGTACCAAATTTGTAACCGAAGTGTAGGTTGGATACCCTGGATTTGGAATTAATACTTCATCACCGGCATTTAAATAAGCCATAGAAATATGTAATATGCCTTCTTTCGACCCCATTAATGGTAAAATTTCATTGTCGCTTGAAAGGTTAACCTTGTAATGCTTCTTATAAAAGTCACCCATTGATTTTCTTAGCTCCGGTATGCCTTGGTAATTTTGATATCCGTGAACATCAGCATTTTTTAAGGCCTCTAATACTTCAACAGGAGGGTTTAAATCCGGGCTGCCAATTCCTAAATTAATAATAGGTTTTCCAGCTGCAATCAATGCGCTTACTTCTCTCAATTTTATTGAGAAATAATACTCCTTAACGGTTTCTAGTCTTTGCGCTATTGCTATCATTTCTTTAAAGCATTTTCATGGTACTCCCCCAATATTTTTAAATGATTTACTTTTTTGCCGAGTAAGTGCAAAGCATTTTCATACAATTTGAAATCGTCAATAATTAAATCGATAAAAAAGGCATAACGCCAAGGTTTATCAATAATTGGCATCGACTGAATTTTTGTAAGATTTATATCGTGTTTTGCAAAAATATCTAAAACTTCAGCGAGGCTACCTTTATTGTGTTTTGTTATAAATTTTATAGAAGCTTTATTCAATGTTCCATGCATCTTACCTTTAAGATCGTTTGCATTTTTTTCTAAAATAAAAAAACGTGTTGAATTGTGTTTTATCGTTTGAATATCATCTCTAATGATTTTAAGGTTGTATATATTTGCCGCCTCTTTACTTGCTATTGCGGCAATGCCTCTTAATTTTTTTTCATGAATTCTTTTAGCAACTTCAGCAGTATCTTTTTCTTCTACCAATTTGATATTAGGATGATTCCTAAAAAACTTTCTACATTGTAAAATAGCCATTGGGTGTGACCAAACTTCTTTGATATCTTTTAGTTTTTGATTTTCTAAAGCCATTAAATGGTGATGGATGTTTAAAAATACTTCTCCCTTAATATTTAGATCATACTCATCAATTAAAGCATAATTTGGTAAAATAGCCCCAGCAATAGAATTTTCTATGGCCATCACAGCGCTATCAACTTCGTTATTTTTTAACAAGACAGGAATCTCAGTAAAAGTCATGCACGCAACCAATTTAATGGAATCACCAAAGAATTGTTTAGCCACTATATCGTGAAAAGATCCTTTTATACCTTGTATTGCTATTTTCATTTCAATTATTGATAAAAAAAAAGCCTCGAAAATTTCGAGACTTTTAATGTTATATTATATTTTAATTATACATATATAGTCTCACTTTTAACTTTATAAAAAAAGTAAAAGAAGAAATAGTTAAATATGTACAATGTGTTTTTCATATTCTGAATATCACGGCAAATCTATAAATATATTTTGCAATTGCAAAATATATTACTATTTTATTCAAAACTATATTAATTTTTACCATTAAAATTAAATAATTCTAAATTTTTTTTCTCGAACAAATAACATAACCCTACCAAACTTGCACAACACAATCTACATCAAGATTATTCCCTAATATACCCAAACCATTTAGGTTTTCGGGAGTTTTGGCGAAAGTTATTTTTTTCTTTAAAAAGGCAAAAAATTCAACCATAACCTTTGTTACGGTTTTATTTTTTAACGCATTTAAAGGAAGAAAGAACGAGTCAAAAAACCGAAAGGCTAAATGGTTTGGGTATATAGAGGCTTCTATTTATTTTTAGCCTTTCCAAATTTAATGAGCAATAATTATTTTTTGAGACTTCACCTTTTCTTCAGAAATATATTTAAGCACATACATTCCGTTAGGTAATTCTTTTACATCTATAATTTCTATAGCATTATTAAGTGAGACCTCTTTTACCAATACACTTTTTAGATCAAATATTTGTATTTTATAATGGTTAGTATTTTTTTGATTTAAAACATGTAAATGTATTTCCTCTTTTACTGGGTTTGGAAATATAGAAAAAACACCGTTGTTTATCCCAAAGTCAATATTGTTCTTTTTGGGTGTAGTTTTTGGTTGTTGCCCACCACCAGTATTACTAAAGTTCACACTAATATATTTTGCACCACCATTACCACAAGTATTTTTACCCCAAACTTGTACATAACCAGAGTTGCCTCCATAACCTGTAAAAGAAGTAATGGCATTAGAAGTGCTTGTAGCTAGTAATAGTTGCCAATTGTTACTCCAATAGTTAATATTAAAAACGGTAGTATAAGGGTATGGTAAACGCCATTCATAAGTAGTGGCTCCTGCAATTGTTGGTGTAGAATAATTTGCCAAAACACCATAATTTACAGTTTTTGGACCAAAAATTTTAGTAGCTGGTTGCGGTCTTCCAATATAAATTTCTTTAGTTATTGGTGGTGATACCTGACCACAAGAATTGGTTAAAACTGCTGTTAAAGTTACCAAGCCATAGCCAACTACTGTTAAACTTGTTTGGTTACCACTTGTATTGCTAATACTTGCAATAGAAGCGTTTGATATTGACCAAGATGTTACATTTACATTGCTTGGCAAATTACTAATACTGTAGGTTTGACCTGAAGAACATGCTGTTGCACCACCCACAATTGTGTTGGTTGGGTTATAAGGTGCTAAACTTACTGTACTTGTAAGCGTAGGGTAGCTTGTGCCATTTAGTTTAGGCACAACGCTAACATTACCTAGCGGGTTGCCATTTGGGGTTAATGTTATAGTATTTGTACTTGTAGTAATACTACTTGGGGCTGTATTACCATTATACAACCAACCACTACCAACAGACCATTGATAAGATAAATTACCTGGGTGGTTGTGTACATTGGTAACTTCAAAAGTTACTGGGTTGCTACTGCTACAAGGTATGGTTAAGGTTGGATAATTTAAAGTAAACCTTGGGTTTTTAACCACATCATAATTACAAGATTTATAATAGGTAGAAGGGTTGTCATCAACAGATTGATATCTGGCAAATAAGATACCGTTAGAATAATTAAAAAAAAAGCTTGGTAATTTTAAGTTACCAATTGTTATAGTTGCGGTTTTTTTATTGTCGTTTACTTCCCAATCTGTAATAAGAACAGGTTCTATTAAAATACGAGAACCTGTGCCAGGATCATTATAATGAGATTTAATAAAAATTTCGATATCACCTTGAGTATAGTAGTCATCATTAGTCGATTTAGTTAATTTTACTTTAAATGAAATTTCTGTATCAGGTGTAGTTATCAAATCTATTTCACCACAATTACTAATATTAGGTGCGTTTTGCGGGTTATTTATATAGGTGACATTAATTAGTTCTGTTGTTATAGCCTGACTGTAACTAAAAGAAAAAAAGAAGGTACAGATTAAAAAAGTATAAAATAATTTGGCTTTGTATTGAGGTAATTGTATTTTTTTCATAATTTTGTTATGTTTTAATTAATTGTTTTGAACGATGGTTTTTTAAGACTGGAGAGGTCGCTACAATCGTGTAGTGACTTTCTCTTTTTTGAAGGTGTATTATTTCATATTAAATTTTTTATGATTTTTTTCTTTCTAAATGAATTTGTAAGCCTATTCCAAAAATTAAGCCATTACTAATTAAGTTGTTTGCATCGGGAGCTTTCCCATAATAATACTTTAAACTTGCCTCTAGAGCAACACTGCTATTCAAAAAGTATATTAATCCAGGTTTTATATTATACCCATAACTTAAGGTGTTTTCATTATTCTTAATAAAACGGATTGAATTTGTAAAAGATACTTCTGTAAAGAAATTTATTTTTTTATCCGGATTTAAAAAATAATATCGTAAAAAAGGACTTAGACTAAGAAAATAGCGATTGTTATTTCCTCTAAAACTAAAAGTTGTATAGCTACCAACAGCAAGTTTATCTATTACAAAATAACCAATGTTGGGACTAACAACTACATTCCAAGTAGGGTCTGTGTTTGAATTATCTCTTTTAGCGTCGTAATAACTAAATGACCCATTTCCTCCTAACATCCAATAACCTTTTGTTATTTGGGCTTTTATATTTATACTTAAAAAAAGTATGGATATCACTAAAATTGTTTTTTTCATTTTTTCTATTTTTTTGATGATTTTTTTCTTTCAAAATGAATTTGTAAGCCTATACCAAAAATTAAACCATTGTTAATCATGTTTACATCAGGTGCTCTATTATAATGATATCTTAAACTTGCCTCTAAAGCAACACTACTATTTAAAAAGTATATTAACCCCGGTTTTATATTATACCCGTAATTTGAGGGATTTTCATTATTCTTAATAAAATTAATTGAATATTCAAAAGACACTTCAGTAAAGAAATTTATTTTTTTATCCGGTTTTAAAAAATAATACCTTAAAAAAGGCCCAAGGCTAAGAATAAAGCCATTGCTATACTTTCCAAAGCTAGTAGATGTATAGCTACCAACAGCAAGTTTATCTATTACAAAATAACCAATATTTGGATTGACAACTATATTCCAAGAAGGGTCTGGGTTTGAAATATCGCTCTTCCTATCTGTATAACTAAATGATCCATTTCCTCCAAGCATCCAATTTCCCTTTGTTATTTGGGCTTTTACATTAATACTAAAAAGAAGTATTGTTACTACTAAAATTAGTTTTTTCATTTGCTTTGTTTTAAGGTTTTTATTATTTTCATTTTATTAGAACTTTTCTTGACTTTTTGTTTTTGACCGAACCCACCTGCCGGATGGGCAGAAACGAGTTAAAATTTGTACAGGTAAGATACTTTTCGTAATGCGTAGAAGCCTACACATAAGTAAAGTTTATTGTGTTTATTTCATAGGCATTGGTTTTAAGTTAGACATATTCGCGTATTTTAATTTATATTTTTTAACCAGAGGTTTTTGTATTTATAAATCCTTATCATTTAGTTGTAAATATTACTATACTCAAACCAGATAGGTTTTGGGGAATTTTGACGAATATTATTTTTTTCTTTAGTAAGGCAAAAAAATCAATCATAGCCTTAGTTATGGTTTCTTTTTTTAACGCAGATAAAGAGAAAAAGAACGAGACAAAAAACCGAAAAGCTATCTGGTTTGAGTAGATAACCACTTGGTCTTAAAGTACAAAAAAAAAAAAGGAATCTGCCAAACATTTTAACATATTTTTTAAAAACACCCATAAACCATGAGAAAAATAGTGGTTTATAGGTAGGTTATAAAATCATGGTTTATGGGTAGTTTTATTAATGTGTACAAATTAAAAGAAGTAGAAATAGATCATTGCCTATTGTGAGTTAATCAAAGTTTTGTTTCTTTGCTCCGCAAAATACAGTTATGTCAATTTTAGTTAAAAACGTTTCTAAATTCTACGGAAAACAGAAAGCATTGAACAAAGTTTCTTTTAAAATTTCAGGTGGAGAAATTGTGGGTTTTTTGGGGCCAAATGGTGCAGGAAAATCAACCATGATGAAAATTTTAACAAGCTATTTGAATGCAAATGAAGGAACGGTGATAGTTAATGGTTTTGATGTACTTACACACGACCTAGATGTTAAGAAATCAGTTGGGTATTTACCCGAACACAATCCATTGTATTTAGATTTATATATAAAAGAATATTTAAATTTTCATGCGGATATTCACCACATATCTAATGAAAGAATAAATGAAGTTATAGGATTGGTAGGTTTATCCCCTGAAAAGGGAAAAAAAATAAGTCAATTATCGAAAGGGTATAGACAAAGAGTAGGATTGGCTGCAGCTTTGTTGCACAACCCAGAAGTTTTAATTTTAGATGAGCCAACAACAGGTTTGGATCCCAATCAATTGGCTGAAATTAGAAGTTTAATTAAAGAAATAGGTAAAACCAAAACGGTACTCTTATCAACACACATTATGCAAGAAGTAGAAGCCATGTGTGATAGAGTAATTATTATCAATAAAGGAAAAATTGTTGCCGACAAAAAGTTAAGTGATTTATTAGAAAATCAGGAACAAATTATTGAAGTGGAATTTGACCTTCGGGTAGAAAAAGAACTTCTTAAAACAATACCAAACATAGAAAGTATTAACAATATATTTGATAATACTTGGGCACTATCTTTTGACACAAAAAAAGATATGCGTCCGGTTATTTTTGATTTTGCCAAATCTAATGGATTAAGAACCTTATTATTACACCAAAAAACAAATAGTTTGGAAAGTTTATTTCAAAACTTGACCTCTTAAACTCCTCAATTTACAGTAATTTTGAATCAGTATAATTCTATTTATCAAACAATTTTTTTATTATTAAATGTTTAATTTAATGTTATCAGATTGTTAAATAATACAGGTATAAGATTGTAAATTAAATAACATAAGTATTTTCGCAAAAAAAATACTTAACAAATCCGAAATGAATCGAATTATTATTATCCTTATTTTATTTTATTCAGTATCCTTTTTTGGTCAAGAAAATAACAATGATTTTTATATGACCAAAGGAAAAGGATTTGAGTTTCATATGTTAAATGATTCCTATTTATTACAAATCGACTTTAGAGGCCAGTTTAGAAGTGTATTTTCTTCTGATCAATTTTCTGAATTAGGTGGTGATTTCTTCGATCAAAATACAACATTTGGAATCAATAGAGGTAGGATTAAAATGGGAGGATATGCCTACAAGCCGTATTTTAAATTTTATTTAGAGCAAGATATTGTTGGAGGCAACTTACTTGATTTTAGATTTATGATTGAAAAGTATTCGTTTTTAAAATTAAGAGTAGGGCAATGGAAATCACGTTATTCACGCGAAAGAATTATTTCATCAGGAAAACAAGAGGCTGTAGATAGATCAATTGTAAACGCTGTGTTTACGATTGACAGGCAACAGGGAGTTTCATTATACGGAAACTTAAAAGGAAAAAAAGCTACTAGTTTTAATTATTGGGTATCCATATTCTCAGGTACTGGCAGAGGTGGTACTCCTAATGATAATAATACTTTTATGTATATGGGTCGGTTGCAATGGAATCCAAATGGAGAAGTTATGAAGTTTTCAGGATCTGATTTAAAAAATCGTCAAAAATTTATTTCCTCTATTGCAATTGCTGCTGTTACAAATGTAAGCAGATATACCCGGTTCTCATCAAGAGGAGGAGGGCAATTACCCGGTTTTGAAGACGGTGTAGATGGGCAATATAAAATTGATCAATTGATGTTTGAAACAGCTTTTAAATACAAAGGTTTTTCTTGGGAACAAGAGCTGCATTATAAAGGCATTGATGATACCGTTAACAATAATGAAACGGTTTTGATAGGAAACTACATCCAATTGGGATATTTTTTACACAATAGTTTCTCAAAAATTCCCAAAAAATTAGAACTTTTTGCAAGGCATGCATTCTATAATCCGGATATAAATATATCAGATAATGATAATTTTGAATATACTGTTGGTTTTAATTGGTTTTTTAGAGGTCATAAAAATAAATTGACATTGGATTATTCCTATCTAACAACAAATAAAATAGGAAGCCCATATACCGAAGAGAATAGAATACGGTTACAATGGGATATTTCTATATTTTAGGGTGTAAGGAGTAAATAGTATCTTTGCCAAAATTTTTTACAATGGACTTAAATAAAATTTCTAGGTTAAAATATTTAGATAGTAATAATTTCTTTTTACTTGCTGGCCCTTGCGCAATTGAAAGTGAAGATATGGCGATGCAAATTGCCGAAAAATGTGTTGAGATTACAAATAAGTTAGAAATTCCATTTATTTTTAAAGGCAGTTTTAAGAAAGCCAATAGGTCTAGAATTGACAGTTTTACTGGAATTGGAGATAAGAAAGCATTAAAAATCCTTGAAAAAGTAGGAAAAACATTTGATATTCCAACCGTCACAGATATTCATGAAATATCTGACGCTTTGAAAGCAGCAGAACATGTTGATATTTTACAAATACCTGCTTTTTTAGTACGTCAAACCGATTTAGTAGTTGCCGCGGCTAAAACTGGTAAAGTTGTAAACCTCAAAAAGGGGCAATTTATGAGCCCTGAAGCAATGCAACACGCAGTAAAAAAAGTCCACGATAGTGGTAACCAGCAAGCCATGATTACAGATAGAGGAACTATGTTTGGTTATCAAGATATGGTAGTTGATTTTAGGGGAATTCCGGTTATGCAGAACTATGCACCTACGGTTTTAGATATTACGCATTCTTTACAGCAACCAAATCAGGCTAGTGGCGTTACTGGAGGTAAACCAGAATTGATTGAAACGATTGCAAAAGCAGGAATTGCTGTAGGTGTTGATGGTCTATTTTTAGAAACTCATTTTGATCCCAGTACTGCCAAATCTGATGGTGCCAATATGTTAAAATTAGAATATTTAGAAGATTTGTTGAGTAAATTAGTACGAATCAGGCAAACGATAAATCAATTCTAACGTTTAAATTCACTTAATAAAATTGCAGTTGCCATAGCAACATTTAGGCTTTCTGTATTTTGTGTTTCTCCAAATTGTGGTATCGTTATTTTGTTTGTAACCCATTTTAAAACGTTGTCACTTATACCATTCGCTTCATTGCCCAAAACTAAAACGGCCTGTTTAGGTAAAGGAGATTTATAAACATTTGTTCCGTTTAATAATGCGCCAAATACTGGTCTGCTTTCTTTTTTAAAAAAAATTGATAAATCACAGTAATGCATAGAAACGCGTGATAAGGATCCCATACTTGCTTGAACTACCTTAGGGTTGTAACAATCAACTGTATTTTTTGAACAAACTATTTGATCAATACCAAACCAGTCGCATAGGCGAATGATTGTTCCTAAATTTCCAGGGTCGTTAATTTCATCTAAAACTAAAGTCAATCCAGAATTTATTTGATCTTTTATTTCAGGAATTTCAAAAATTGCTATAATTTGATTGGGGGAAGAAAAACCACTTATATGATTTAGTTCTTTATTTGAAATTAATTGCATATTATCAACTGAAAATTTATTGATATAATCCGTAGTGTAAAACAATTTATACAAATTAAATTTTGAATCAAGAAGTTCTTCAACAACTTTAATTCCTTCCGCCAGAAATAAATTATGTTTGGTTCTGCTTTTTTTTTTCTTTAAATCAGTTATTAATTTAATTTGATTTTTGCTTAACATTTAAATAGTGTTACTTTTGAAATATATTTAAAATATTGCTTTTTGCCACATTATTTCACAAAAATACTATTCTTTATGTTAATACTAACGTATTTAACGTCATGTAATAGTATTAAATATGTGCAGGAGAATGAAAATCTTCTAAAGAAAAACACAGTTTATATAAATGATAAAAAAGAAAGAAAAGGCGATTTTGATAAATTTTTAATCCAAAAACCCAATCAAAATGCTTTAGGAATTCCTTTGTCTTTATATTTTTATAACTTAGGTAATCCTGATTTTGAAAAATCCTATGAAGAATGGGTAGCAAATAATGCAAAAAAACACAATTCATATAAACGCATTTTTTCACAAAAACAAACAAAAGTAATATACAATACAAATCAAGGGTTTAACAATTGGTTTATTAGCAAAGGGCAATCACCAATTATTTATGAGCCTTCAAAGGCAAAAAAATCGACTAAATATCTTACTAATTATTATCATTCAAAAGGTTTTTTTGACGCTGAAATAACATTTGATTCAAAACAATTAAAAGAAAAGGAAATAGGTATTGATTATAAGATAACTACCAATAAACAATATTATATTGATTCGATTTCTACAGAAATCGAATCACCGGTTTTAGATTCAATTTACAAATTACATCAAGATATGTCAATTATAAAAAAAGGAAAGGCATTTGTTTTTGATGATTTTGATCAGGAAGAGAATCGTTTAATCACTTTATTTAGAAACTCGGGTATTTATTATTTTACCAGAAATAGTATGGGTTTTTGGACAGATTCAATTAAAGGTGACTACAATAAAGATGTTTTGATTAAAATACCAGATAGAATTTTAATGGTAAATGATAGTGTTAAAAAATCTTCATATAAAGTCCGAAATATTACAAGCGTAAATATTATTACTGATTTTAGTATCAAGAACCGAGGCTTAAAGTATAAAGACTCGATAAAATACAATGGTTATAATTTTTATAGTTATGGAAAAATGAAAGTTAAACCAAAGCATTTGGTAAACGCCATATTTATTAAGCCTAATAATTATTTTAAAGAGGCGGAAAGAAGTTTGACTCGAAATCACATACGTAAATTAAACACATTTACGTCGTCAGTTGATATTAATTATACTGAAAACTATGATGAATCATTAGATGTAGATATTTATCTAACACCTTTAAAAAAGTTTGCACTTACGTTTGATTTAGATGCAACCACATCTAATATTAAACCTTTTGGTATTTTAGGTAAAACATCTCTTTTGGGAAGAAATATCTTTAATGGGTCAGAAACACTCGAACTGTCATTTCAAGGGGCGTTTCTC
This sequence comes from Flavobacteriaceae bacterium, assembly GCA_021647985.1. Lineage (GTDB taxonomy): Bacteria > Bacteroidota > Bacteroidia > Flavobacteriales > Flavobacteriaceae > Lutimonas. Next base: position 21,173 of record JAKITQ010000020.1, read on the forward strand.
AATGTTTCTAATGATGCTTCAAATAGTTCTAAATTTTTCAACGCATGGGAAATGATTTCTTCGGCTTCATTAAAATTTCCTCGAATCTTGTTTCCAATAAATACAAGTTCAATTATTCCGAAACATATGATACCCAAAACCAACATGAATATGAGTGTTAGTTTTCAAAAAAATATTGGTTTAGATAGGCAAACAATTACTGGAGGTATGGGCTATACTTGGAAAAGTTCTAAGGCTACTGGGCACAGATTTGATTTGATAAATTTACAATACATTAAAAACCAAAACACCAATAATTATTTTTTTATATATGATTCAGAGTATCAAAAATTAAATAACATATATATTGATATTACTGGAAATGAACTACCCGAAAACAAGGTTGAAAACTATAATGCAATAAATAATGAAATGGTAAATTTTTTAGCAGATAGTGATAATCAAGATAATTACCCTGAAGACTATGATACGGTTTCTGACGTAAGTGAACGTCAAGATATTTTAACTGAAGATGTAATGGTGCCAGTTTTTTCATACTCCTTTGTTTATAATTCAAGAAAAAATGTAAACGATAATAATTTTTCTTATTTCACAACGAGGTTTGTTTCGGCAGGTTTAATATCAACTGCAATAGCAACAAATGAAAATATTCTTGGTCAAAAATTAATGTTTGGTTTACCCATTGCTCAGTATTTTAAAATAGAATTTGAATATAAAAAATATTGGGAACTAAGAAAAGATAACATATTAATTTTTAGAACTTTTGTAGGTGCTGCAATTCCTTATGGAAATTCGACAAATATTCCATTTAGTAGAAGTTATAGTGCAGGTGGTAGCAATGAAATAAGAGCATGGAGAACATTTGATTTAGGACCTGGAGCTCAGTTGAACACTTTAGAATTTAATGTTGCCACATTTAAATTGGTTAGTAACTTAGAATATAGATTTAGGTTAACATCAAAAATACACAGTGCTTTGTTTATTGATGCGGGGAATATTTGGGATATCACCGATTCGAATTTATATGAGGATGCCGCCAAATTAATTAATTTTAGTTCCTTAAAAAACACAGCTATAGGTTCTGGTATTGGTATAAGGTATGATTTCGGATTTTTAGTTTTTCGTTTTGATGTTGGTTTTAAAACATACGAACCTTACTTACCAATAAATAATAAATGGTTTGTTAATTATAATTTTGGAAATGCAGTTTATAATATAGGTATTAATTATCCTTTCTAATTCGTATTATTTCGTATTTTTGTCAATTAATTATATTCAAAAAAAAGAAACAAAATGTCACAAAAAATCAAATCTGGTGTTGCTACAGGAGATATTGTTCAAGAAATATTTAAATTAGCTAAAGAAAAAAGTTTTGCTTTACCAGCTGCAAATGTAATTAGTTCAAGTACAATTAATGCTGTTTTAGAAACGGCTAAAGAATTAAATGCACCTGTAATTATACAATTTTCTAATGGTGGGGCACAATTTAATGCAGGTAAGGGCTTGAGCAATGAAAACCAAGCCGCAGCTGTAGTTGGGGCTATTGCCGGCGCCAAGCATGTACATGTAATGGCTAAAGCTTATGATATACCAGTAATTCTTCATACAGACCACTGTGCAAAAAAATTATTACCATGGATTGATGGATTATTAGATGCCGGGGAAGTGTTTTTTAAAGAAAACGGAATACCGTTGTTTAGTTCTCATATGATTGATTTATCGGAAGAATCCTTAGAAGAAAACATTGCAATTTCTAAAAAATATTTAGAAAGAATGAGTAAAATGGGTATGACCCTCGAAATTGAACTAGGTATTACTGGTGGTGAAGAAGACGGTGTTGATAATTCAGACATTGATGTCTCAAAATTATATACCCAACCAGAAGAAGTAGCTTATGCCTATGAGGAGTTATTAAAAGTAAGTGATAAATTTACAATTGCAGCATCTTTTGGTAATGTTCACGGTGTTTATAAGCCAGGGAACGTTAAGTTAACTCCAAAAATATTAGACAATTCTCAAAAATTCATTGAAGAAAAATACAAAACGGATACCAACCCTGTTGATTTTGTTTTCCATGGTGGTTCAGGTTCATCATTAGAAGAAATTAGAGAGGCTATAGGATATGGTACAATTAAAATGAATATTGATACCGATCTTCAATATGCTTATATGGCTGGTATTAGAGACTATATGAATGATAAGAAAGAATATTTAAAAGGGCAAATAGGCAACCCAGAAGGAGACGATGTTCCTAATAAAAAATATTATGATCCAAGAAAATGGGTTAGAGAAGGTGAAAATACTTTTAAATCAAGATTAAAACAGGCATTTGAAGACCTAAATAATATCAATACACTTTAATTTTTATATAGAGAATCTATTTAAATAGATTCTCTATAATTTTTATATCTTGCCCAACTAATTTATTGTTAAAAAGAGGGTTGGATTTTTTTAGTTTGACTTCGTAAATGATGATTATATGAGTTCATGGTTTAAGAGAAAAAATAAAGGCATACAAACTCCTACGGAAGAGAAAAAAGATGTGCCCAAAGGTTTGTGGTATAAAACCCCAAGCGGAAAAGTAATTGACACCGATGATTTAAAAGCTAATTTATATGTAAGTCCGGAAGATGGTTATCACGTTAGAATTGGTAGTGCTGAGTATTTTGAAATTTTGTTTGATGACAATAAATTCAAAGAACTAAATGCCAAACTTACTTCTAAAGATCCTTTAAAATTTACCGATACTAAAAAATATACCGACCGCTTAAAAGAGGCGTATAAAAAAACAAATTTAAAAGATGCAGTTCGTACTGCTGTTGGTAAATCTTATGGAAAAGAATTGGTAATTGCAGCAATGGATTTTAGTTTTATAGGAGGGTCGATGGGTAGCGTTGTTGGTGAAAAAATTGCAAGAGCAATTGATTATGCAATCAAACATAAAACACCTTTTTTAATGATTTCCAAATCAGGTGGTGCTCGTATGCAAGAGGCATCCTTATCATTGATGCAACTGGTAAAAACTTCAGCAAAATTGGCACAGTTCTCTGAGGCTAAGCTACCGTATATTTCATTATGTACTGATCCTACAACAGGAGGCACTACGGCATCGTATGCTATGTTAGGCGATATAAATATTGCAGAACCGAATGCCTTAATCGCTTTTGCCGGACCAAGAGTTGTAAAAGATACAACAGGAAAAGATTTGCCTGAAGGTTTTCAACGATCTGAATTTTTGCTAGAACATGGTTTTTTAGATAAAATAATTGAACGTAAAAACTTAAAACAACAGGTTAATTTGTATATTGATTTAATTCAAAATATTCCAATTCGAACTTAAATAAGCCAAAAAATAGTTTTGCAAAGGATTTAAATTGTTATATTAAAAAACTCCTTAAAGTATTAACTTTAAGGAGTTTTTTTTATTTGTCAATATTTTTAGTTAAATTGTATTAGGTGCTTCTTTTCTTTCTTCTTTTTAGAAATATTTCGTGTGCAACACCATCAATTTTTGCTATTGCAATATTATAAAAATAGAATTAGTAACCTTTTTTTCAGAATTAATTAATAGTATTGATTTATTTTTACAAAAAAATACTAACTAATAATGATTTTTCCTTTGAGTAGCTATCGCAATTCGAGGAAATAAAAAAATTATTCAATGAAAAAATTATTCTTAACCTTTTTAATAAGCACAATATTGGTTTCTTGTAAACAAGAAAAACAGCTTAATACTCAAGATATTATTAATAGTGCAATAGAAGTTTCGGGAGGAGCAAAGTTTGAAGTTTCTACAATTGCGTTTGATTTTAGAGATAAGCATTATGTAGCAAAACGCAATAACGGAATGTATCAATACGAGCGTCATTTTAAAGGTTCAACAGGAATAATTAAAGACGTATTGTCAAACGATGGATTTCAAAGATTTGTCAACGATGTTTTGATTAAAGTTGCAGATACCATGGCTCCAAAGTATTCAAGATCTGTAAATTCGGTGCATTATTTTTCTGTGTTGCCTTTTGGTTTAAATGATGTAGCAGTTAATAAAAAGCTATTAAGCGAAGTTTTAATTAATGAAAAAGCTTACCATAAAATAAAAGTAACTTTTAATCAAGAAGGAGGAGGAGATGATTTTGAAGACGTTTTTGTGTATTGGATAGCCAAAGAAGGTTATAAAGTAAATTATTTAGCTTACTCTTATTTAGAAGATAATGGTGAACTTGGTTTACGATTTCGAGAAGCCTATAATGAACGATTTGTTAACGGAATTCGCTTTGTAGATTATAATAATTATAAGCCAAAAAATAAAGAAGCAGATTTGTTAGATTTAGATAATTTGTTTGAAAATGGCAAACTAAAACTATTATCTAAAATCGAAAATAAAAATGTTGTAGTGAAATAGTTTGAAGATAGAATGCAAAAGCCCGAAATTTTATTTTCTCCAGACAATATCCAGTAAAGTGTGTAAACTTAAAATCATAGGGTTCAATTTTTCAGAGTTGGACCCTATTTTCAAAAACATTAACCTTTTCTCCTCTTTTTTAAGTTAAATTCATGTTCAACTCCGTTTATTGTTGCAGTTGCTAAATTATCACATGCTCCATCTCCATAATTTAGTATAATTGTTTTGTTTTTCTTTTGAATTTCAACAATTCCGCTAACTAAAAAATGACAAGCCATCTTTCTTTTCAAAGCCACTATGATTTTGGAAGTTCTAACATTTCCATTTTTATTGGTAATCGTTCGAGAACCAGTTATTAAATATACATTATCACCCCAGTTTCCGTTTCTAACACCCTCTATCCATTCTCTTTTTTTCTCTGCTGCTACAGATACAAATGAACCATCTTCCCAAATAATTTTTATATCTCGGTTTGTGGTTACTTCTGGATTGCCTTTATCGTTTACTCTTAATTTATATTTATGAACTACGCCCTCCACTTTTTTATCATTATAATAAAAGTTGTCAAAAGTATAATCAAGTTGAGTTGATTTTTCTTTAAAATTAATACCAACAGAGATGATGATTTTTCCACGAAGTATATTCCCATTTTTAGTAGAGCACCCATCACCAAAATCAAGTATTATATTTTTACCAGTTTCAGTAATACTCGTGGTTCGGATTACACAATCTAATAAAAACGATTTTTTAGTATTAGATTTCGACAAATTAATCTTGTTAAAGTTTCCTGATGAAAAATCAATGGAGAGGTTATCAACCACATCATCAATACCTTCGCTTACATCATCAATTTTAGCTTGTGTAACTGCAATTTCTAATGTTTTGTTTAGCGCATCATCGTCTAATGGTGAGTTTTGTTGTTCACAACCAGTAAACAGTATACCAGTTAAAATCATTAGGCTTGAATAAAAAATAAATTCTTTAATTGTTTTCATTTTGACAATTGTTTTTAAATTCTGATTATAGCAATTTATTGTATATAGCTTTGACTTTTTAAAAGTACAAAGGTTTAAAAGTACTATAAAAAAAGCAATAATAAGCAAGGTGAGATAATTTATTGTAAATCAAAATAATAATATTATCTTTGCCCCCCTAATGAAATATTAGTACATAAAAATTATTAATTAAAATTTAATGTTAGCATGTATTTAACAGCTGAAAAAAAGAATGAGATTTTCAAAAAACACGGAAAATCTGAAAAAGACACAGGTACGCCTGAAGGACAAATCGCATTGTTCACTTACCGTATTAACCATTTAACAGAGCATTTGAGAAGCAATCGCAAAGATTTCAATACGCAACGCTCACTTGTTAAATTAGTAGGTAAACGTCGTAATTTTTTAAACTATTTAATTAAAACAGATATTACAAGATATCGTGCAATAATTAAAGAATTAAGTTTAAGAAAATAAACTATAGAGAGAGGCTTTGTGCCTCTCTTTTTTATTTTAAGAAAAGATTATATTTAATCTATTTAATTTTTGATTAAATTTGTTCGAAATTTACAAAATCTCAAACTTTTATTTTATATTGAGAAACTAAGTAATTCATTGGCAAACGAACTCTTAAGGCAAAGAGTAAAACAACACAACTACTAGTTTAACCATGAATTAATAAATTTACTCATAAAGAGTAAATACAAAAAACAAATGTATGATTCCAAAAGTATTTAAAGAGGTCATAGACCTTGGTGATGGAAGAGAAATCTCTATCGAAACCGGAAAATTAGCAAAACAAGCACACGGTTCTGTTGTTGTGCAATCTGGTAACTGTATGTTATTATGTACAGTAGTTTCTAACTACAAACAAAGCGATCTTGATTTTTTACCTTTAACGGTTGATTATCGCGAAAAATTTGCAGCATCGGGTCGTTACCCTGGTGGATTTTTCAAAAGAGAAGCGCGCCCAAGCGATGGTGAAGTATTAACAATGAGATTGGTTGATCGTGTTTTACGTCCGCTTTTCCCAAAAGATTACCATGCAGAAACACAAGTAATGATTCAAATGATGTCTCATGATGAGAATGTAATGCCTGAAGCAATGGCTGGTTTGGCAGCATCTGCAGCTATTCAATTATCGGATTTTCCATTTGAATGTGCTATTTCAGAAGTCCGTGTTGGTCGTGTAAATGGTGAATTTATTATTAACCCTTCAAGAGCACAGTTAGAAGAATCAGACATTGAAATGATGATTGGTGCTTCTGCTGATTCAGTAATGATGGTTGAAGGAGAGCTTGATGAGGTTTCTGAAGAGGATATGATAGAAGCAATTAAGTTTGGACACGAAGCAATAAAAATGCAATGCGCTGCTCAAATTAAATTAGCAGAAGCATTTGGCAAGAAAGAAGTTCGTGAATATACTGAAGAAAGAGAAGATGTCGATCTTGCTGAAAAAATTAACGGAATGGCTTATGATAAAATATATGCTATTGCTAAAGGAGGATCATCAAAACAAGAAAGAACAGCAGCTTTTACTGAAATAAAGGAAGAAATAAAAGCAAGTTTTTCTGAAGAAGAAGTTGAAGATTATGGAGATTTAATCTCTAAGTATTACCATAAATCCGAAAAAGCCGCTATTCGAAACCTTACTTTAGATGAAGGTTTGCGTTTAGATGGAAGAAAAACAGACGAAATCAGACCAATTTGGTGTGAGGTAGATTATTTACCATCAACGCATGGCTCAGCAATTTTTACTCGTGGTGAAACCCAAGCGCTAGCAACAGTAACCTTAGGAACATCAAGAGAAGCAAACAAAATTGATATGCCTTCTTTTGAAGGAGAAGAAACTTTCTATTTACATTATAATTTCCCTCCATTTTGTACAGGTGAAGCAAGGCCTTTAAGAGGTACTTCACGTAGAGAAGTTGGTCATGGAAATTTAGCACAACGTGCATTAAAAGGAATGATTCCGGCTGATTGCCCTTACACAGTAAGAGTAGTATCGGAAGTTTTAGAATCAAACGGTTCTTCATCAATGGCAACAGTATGTTCGGGTACAATGGCATTAATGGATGCTGGGATTAAATTGAAAAGTCCGGTTTCAGGTATTGCTATGGGTTTAATTTCTGATGCTGAAACAGGAAAATATGCAGTATTATCTGATATTTTAGGAGACGAAGATCACTTAGGTGATATGGATTTTAAAGTTACAGGTACTAAGGATGGTATCACTGCTTGTCAAATGGATATCAAAGTGAAAGGCTTATCTTATGAGATTTTAGTCAACGCACTGAAACAAGCGAGAGATGGTCGTTTACATATTTTAGATAAAATAACCGATACTATTGCAGCTCCTAATGAAGATGTAAAAGCACATGCACCAAAAATGGTTACAAGAACAATTCCAAACGAATTTATTGGTGCGTTGATTGGACCTGGTGGGAAAGTGATTCAAGAATTACAAAAAGAAACTGGATGTACCATAGTAATTAATGAAGATCCTGTTACTGAAGAAGGTATTGTTGAAATTCTAGGAACAAATCAAGATGGAATTGATGCAGTTTTAGCTAAAATAGACTCTTTATTGTTTAAACCTGAAAAAGGAAATATATATGAAGTAAAAGTGATTAAAATGTTAGATTTTGGTGCTGTTGTTGAGTATATAGAAGCTCCAGGTAATGAAGTTTTACTTCACGTAAGTGAATTGGCATGGGAACGCACCAATAATGTAAGTGATGTTGTTAATCTTGGAGATGTTCTTGAAGTGAAATACTTTGGTGTTGACCCAAGAACCCGTAAGGAAAAAGTATCACGTAAAGCTTTGTTAGATAAACCAGAAGGTTTTGTTGAAAGACCTCCTCGTGATAACAATAGAGGTAGAGATAATCGTAGTCGCGACAGACGAAGAGATTAATTCACTTCTTTATAAATAACTTCAAAACCACCTATGATTAGGTGGTTTTTTTATTTTTTACCTTTTTTGTAACATTCTTTAAGATTCCTACGTATAAGATAATACACAACAAAACTTAAACAATTAAATTCCATATATTAAATGAGACAGCTTAAAATTACCAAACAGGTAACAAACCGTGAAACGGCATCCTTAGATAAATACTTACAAGAAATAGGTAAAGTAGATTTAATTACTGCTGATATGGAAGTTGAATTGGCACAGCGTATCAAGGCAGGTGACCAGATAGCTTTAGAAAAATTAACAAAAGCAAATTTGCGTTTTGTTGTATCTGTTGCAAAACAATACCAAAACCAAGGTTTGACCTTGCCAGATTTAATTAATGAAGGTAATTTAGGATTGATAAAAGCAGCAAAAAGATTTGATGAAACTCGTGGGTTTAAATTTATTTCTTATGCTGTATGGTGGATTCGCCAATCTATTTTACAGGCTTTGGCAGAACAGTCAAGAATTGTTAGGTTGCCATTAAATAAAATTGGGTCTATCAATAAGATCAATAAAACTTTTGCTAGATTAGAACAAGAAAATGAAAGACCTCCATCTGCAGAAGAAATTGCGAAAGAATTAGATATGACTGTTAGTGATGTAAAAGAGTCTATGAAAAATTCTGGACGTCACGTATCTATGGATGCTCCTTTAATTGAAGGTGAAGATTCAAACCTATATGATGTTTTAAATTCTGGAGAATCTCCAAACCCTGATAGAGCACTATTACATGAATCTTTAAAAGTGGAGATATTACGTGCATTAGAAACATTAACACCAAGAGAGGCCGATGTTGTTAAATTATATTTTGGATTAGGTGATTCTCATCCAATGACTTTAGAAGAAATTGGAGAAACTTTTGATTTAACTCGTGAACGCGTTCGCCAAATTAAAGAAAAAGCTATTCGTAGATTAAAACATACCTCAAGAAGTAAAATTTTAAGAACCTATTTAGGTTAAAATTGAAAATAGATTTACTAAAAAAAGCCTACAATTTTCGTAGGTTTTTTTGTTTTTAATCTTTTAATTAAATTTTAAATCATTAAATTGTTTTATTTTTGCAAAAAATAAAACATATGTCACACATTATTGCTCCATCAATATTAGCAGCAGATTTTGCTAATCTTCAAAAAGAAATCGAAATGGTTAATCAAAGCGAGGCAGATTGGTTTCATTTGGATGTTATGGATGGTGTTTTTGTACCAAATATATCTTATGGAATGCCAGTAATTTCGGCAATCAAAAAACACGCAAAAAAAACATTGGATGTACATTTAATGATTGTTGACCCCGATAGGTTTATTGCTGATTTTAAAAAAGTTGGTGCAGATATTTTAACCGTACACTATGAAGCATGTAAACACTTACACAGAACCGTGCAGGCAATTAAAGCCGAAGGTATGCAAGCAGGTGTTTCGTTAAACCCACATACGCCGATAGCTGTATTGGAAGATATAATTCACAACTTAGATTTGGTATTAATAATGAGTGTAAACCCTGGTTTTGGGGGTCAGAGTTTTATTGAAAATACGTATAAAAAAATAAGTCAGTTAAAGGAATTGATTGAAAAAACAGGATCAAGAGCAATTATTGAAGTCGACGGAGGTGTAAACGATAAAAATATTAAAAAACTAATTGAAGCTGGAGCAAATGCATTGGTTGCTGGAAGTTTTGTATTTAAAAGTGAAAACCCAATAGAAACGATTAAAAAATTAAAAGAGATTTAATACCTATTTTCCCTCCTTTAGTGTTTGTTTTGCAAGTTCCAAAATAAAAGCAACAAAAAGGTTTACAAGATTTTATTATTATTCAGCTTTTATATCTTTTAAATTTAGTTGTAAAGAAGTAATGCCATTCCAATGATTTTCTTCAATAGTAAAAACTGCTTTAAAAGAATTTCCATTATTTATTAAATCATATTTATCTCCCAAACCAAAGCCAATAGCATTGTAAGTTTTTTGATCAGTACCAGCAATGATATTTAATTTTAAATGTTCACCATCTCCTCCTACTTTTTTACCATAACCATTATCTCTTAAACCGGTAGCAATAAATGTTGGTTTCATATTTTGAGGTCCAAATGGCCCAAATTGCTTTATAATTCGATTGAGTTTAGGGGTAATATCCGAAAGAAATAAATTTGTATCAATAGTGATTTCAGGAATCAATAACTCTTTTGGGATGCTTTTTTTTACAACTTCTTCAAATTTTTTCTTAAAATTCATATAATTTGCCGGATCTAAGGTTAAGCCTGCAGCATATTTATGACCTCCAAATTGTTCAATAAACTCACTGCATTCATGTAAGGCATTATAAACATCAAAACCCTTTACGGAACGGGCAGAAGCCGCTAGTTTTTCACCACTTTTTGTAAACACCAAAGTTGGGCGATAATATTTTTCAATGAGTCTAGATGCAACAATACCAATTACTCCTTTATGCCAATCCTCTTTAAAAACAACGGTTGTAAAATTACTTTTTTCATTATTTTTTTCAATTTGCACTAAAGCTTCTAGGGTTATTTGCTTGTCTAATTCTTTTCTGTCGGAGTTAAAAGTCTCAATTTTTGAAGCTATTTCTTTCGCCTTTTCAATATCTGTTTCGGTTAAAAGATTAACCGCATACAAACCGTGTTTCATACGTCCGGCAGCATTTATTCTTGGCGCTATGGTAAAAACAACATCGGTGATATTTAAAACACCTTTTTTGGTATTTTGAATTAAAGCTTTTATTCCGGGTCTGGGAGATTCATTTATAACCTGAATACCAAAATAGGCAAGAATTCTATTTTCACCTGTAATTGGTACTATATCGGCAGCAATCGCAGTAGCTACCAAATCCAAATAGGGTATAAGCTCCTGAAAATTTTGATTTCTTTTTTCGGCCAATGCCTGAATTAATTTAAATCCGACTCCACACCCACAAAGTTCATCATAAGGGTAATTACAATCATTTTGTTTGGGATCTAGAACAGCAACCGCATTTGGTATTTCTTTACCTGGTCTATGATGATCACAAATAATAAAATCTATCCCTTTTGTATTGGCATATTCAACTTTATCAATGGCTTTTATACCGCAATCTAAGGCAATTATTAATGAAAATTCATTATCATCAGCAAAATCAATGCCTTGAAAAGAGACACCATATCCCTCTCCATACCTATCAGGAATATATGTAGCAACATTTTTATAAAAACTGAATATATACGAATAAACCAATGACACAGCAGTAGTTCCATCAACGTCATAATCGCCATAAATTAAAATATTTTCATTATTTGCAATAGCTTTTGAAATTCTCAAAACCGCTTTTTCCATGTCTTTCATTAAAAAAGGACTGTGTAAATCACTCAAAGAGGGTCTAAAAAAGTGTTTTGCTTGATCAAATGTTTCAATATTTCTATGTGCTAATAAAGTGGCAAGTGTTGCATCCAAATGCAATTCCTCTGACAAGGTTTTTATAATATTTTTATTGGGTTTGGATTTAATATTCCAGCGCATAAAATCTCGTTTCAAATTACTATTTAAATTAAAAATAGCAACTGGGTTGGTCATGTTTTAGTATGGTAACAAATGTAAGGTTAACATATTGAAAAAATACATAATGCGATTAATAGAATTTTTGATTAGTACTTCGTTTAGGAGTAATCAAATGTAAAAAAATAAAACTATTTTTCATATTTGTGTAGAACTGGCTTTGGAATAGAATACCTGTGAATAATTCGGGTTAAGTTGGAGGTAATTTCATTCCACTAATTGACATTCGAAATGTTTTCCGGAATTAACACTAATGTAACCCATCACCTGGCTGGAATTTATACGACTGTTTTCCTCACAATCTCGAATGTCACTTTGTTTCTTCCTTTGTGATTTCTTCCTTGCTTGGCATCTTGAGGTTATCGATATCACTAATTTTAATTTTTAAAACCTCTACCGACTGCTTTTCACCTGAAAACGCTACAAGTAAATATCCATTGTGTTCAATTATATGTGGATAATCTACCTGTCTACCTCCAATAAGGTATCCCATATTATTAAAAACCATTCCATCGTCGCTAATTGACAATACAAGAGGGTCTCGTTTTATAGGATCTGGATTTGAGACCAGTATATAACGTCCATCACTCAATTGCAGTCCGCTAAATTTCGATCTGGCATCTGGAAAATCAGTCCGTACAGGTTTGCTCCAGGTACGGCCAAGATCAACTGAAAATGCACGAAATAGAAATCCACCTCGAGCATTATCTCGAAATAGTGCTAGAAGGTTTTTATCAGGTAAAACCCACCAATAAGGCTCTTCTGCGACTAACTCACTATCCCTATAATTTGTAACAGGATGTGTTTCCCATTGATTAAAACTTTTAACACCACCCGTAAGCATATGAACATCTCTATCATACGAACGGCGAGTCATCATCCATTCACCGCTGGGGAGCAATTTTGGCGGAAAATTGTTAATTGCGTTATCATAAACTACCCCAATATCTTCCCATGTCTCATTTTTAGGATTAAGCCGAAAAGCACGCAGTTCCAAATCAGATCCGAAAAATCCATCTGCTTCATCTTTTGAAACCAGTGCAAGTAATTCACCATTAAGTTGCCAAAACCCACGAGAGATATAGCGAAACCCTTTTTCAGTTCGTGTATTATAATGTGGTGAGTAGGTATCAGAACCAGGGGGATATGGTGTAATAAATTTCTTATCACTCCATTTTAATCCATCTGTACTTGTTGAAAAAGCGACTCTTTGACCAACCCGATCTTCTACACCAGGGCCGTCACTCCACATTGCCCAATATTTTTCATTAAAATAGGTAAGGTAGTTATGTTGGTTCACTCCATTAAGAACTTGAACATCACTCACTACACTATGCTGACTTTTAATGAGAGGTAATTTGTTGAAATCAATTTCATGGTGATTATCCGGAACCCAACTACCCTCGAGCATTTTAGGAGACTCGGGGTTGTTTTTAGGGTGTGGTTGTGCTATAGGTTCTTGCTCTTTACCCTGTTTTTGAACACACGAAACAGCGGATGAACACACAATAATTAAAATAAAAAACAACCATTTCCAATTCGCAATATTTTGAGTAATTTTTTTAATTTTCATAATTACTTTTAATCTAGTATTTGTATATAAAACAATATTTTAATTATTTCTATGTTATTTGCGTTGAACACAAATTTAACAGAACCTACTACTTGCATCAAGCCTTTCCCTTATCTAAAAGGTCTTTGTGAAAAGACTCAATATCCTTCAAGTATTCGCCATAAAATGATAGATCTAGTGATTGACCTCCAGCTTCAATTTCTTTTTTTAATTCAGAAATATCGATTTTTTGAATATCGATATCCTTTTGAATACATTGCTTTGCTGCTTTACCCGCTGCAAAACCCATTTGGGAAATGGTTGCCATTACCCTAAACGAACTCATTGCCATTTGTTCCGCAGAAGCACCTCTTCCGGGCACGAGTACATTTTTTACTCCTTTGGGAATAAAACAACTTAAAGGTATTTGATACGGGTCTAGCATTTCCATGATACCGGTTCCGGCTCTTTGCATCTTATCGGGCCAATGAAAATCGGTATGGTACGTACCAACTGCCACACCATCATCAAAAACACAGGCATGCCTAATTTCATCTAAAGTTAATACATGTTCACCAACTATACGGTTTTGCTCTCGAATTCCGATGGTTCTGGATACAGATGCAAGAACATGCGTGTCTAACACCTTATTTTGATATCCTTTTGTTTGTAAAAAATAGATCAACCCTATCATTTGTCTACGTGCTGCTATTTCTGCCTGAGATAAACTATAACCGTCTGCAGCATCAAATCCAACAACTTTCATTTTAATTTCAACTTTACCCGATGAAAAATAATGAAGCGATGTCATAGGAATTTCTTCATCATTGTGCCATTGGGGACACTCAGGTGGTAGGATTGGTTTGTTTTTTTTACCGGTATCCCACATTGTAAAGTAGAGGCTCATTGGCAGTTGTTTGTTAGCACCTTCGTTGATAAGGGGAAAACCTGCACGTGACGATACAACATTAACACCCGAAGTGTCAATCACAAATTTAGGGTAGCAAATAAACTCTTCTCCAGCCGTAGAGATTCGTACACTATTTACATGTCCATCTGTTGCAGTAGCATCGGTAACTCTTGCGTGTAGTAGAACATCTATGTTTCTGATCATTACCATTTCCTGAAGAAAAAAAGCGAACCATTCCAAATCATACGCACGTCTGTCTGCATTTGGATCGTATTCGGCAATCAAATCATGAGCCGCTAATTTTTCAATAAGTTCCTCAAAAATTGAATTGACCCTTTTAGTATCTCCACAAAAACCTGCCACACCACCTGCTGAACCCTGACCACCTAATACATTACTAGATTCAACGACTAACACGCTATTTCCTTCATCCTTTGCAGCCATTGCTGCCATTAAACCCGACATTCCACCACCTACGACCAGAATATCTACTTTTTCTAATGATTGCGTCTTTTTTAACATTTTTCCTTATTTTAATTTATTACTGTACTGGAGTTTTATTTGGAGTCCATACTGTTAATCCTGTTAGATCCATATCTTTTTTACGTTGAAAAAAACTAAATACAAATGCGAGAATAATAAATAAACCATTGACGATTGCACCCACCCAATAGCTGTGTATATGCAGTGTTATTGATGCAGGCAACCAGCCAAGTAGGCCTATACCAAGATAGATGTTAAATAAAATAGCCATTATCATCGCAATAGTTGCTGAAGTTCCATTGATACGACGGGTAAAGAACCCTAGCATAAATAAGCCCATCAAACACCCTCCAAAAATACTGGTAACAATCAAACTCACATCATTCATACTCTCCTTTTCAATTTTGCTGAAAGTGATGGCACCCAAAATTACAAGTACGGTAACTGCCAATGCAATAAGTCTTGCCGACCTTAGATAATATTTGTCACTTCTTTTCTTAGTCTCATTTGGTTTCATTAAATCAATAACACAAACTGTTGAAATCGCATTGATACCAGAATCCAAACTACTCATTGCAGCTGCGAGCACAGCCGAAATTACAATACCAGCTACACCAGCGGGAATTTTGTTCAAAATAAAATACGGAAGTACTTGATCTGGTTGAAGCCCATTAACATTTGGATCTGGAAAAGTGGTATAATAAACAAAGAGAGAGGTACCTACAAAAAAGAAAAGTACCCACATCGGTAAGGCAATTATCGAGTAAAGTGCGGTTGCTTTTCGAGCTTCTTTCATAGAACGGGCTGCGGCATAGCGCTGCACCATATTTTGGTCGCCTCCATAAATCATTAACCAATTGATTATACCAAGAATGGTCACTGTCCAAAAGGTCCGTTCTGTAAGATCCCAATCAAAACTCCCTAGGCTAAACTTGTCATGAGCCATACCTATATCTATAATTTGACCAATACCACCAGGAAGATCCATGGCTATAATAATAAAAGACAATAGACCACCAAAAATAAGAATAAACGCCTGTATAACATCCGTCCAGATTACGGCCTCAATACCTCCGGCAATGGTATAAAAAGCAATAAATATTCCGGATACTATAATAACCAGTTCTATGGGTGCACCCGTAAGAAATTGAATTGGTAAAGCAACCAAAAAAAGAATTTGAGCCATACGAATTAGTTGCAACACAATAAAGCTGATCGCGCCATATAAACGTGGTGCCACACCATAGCGTCGACCTAGGTATTCAAAAGCAGAGGTGAGATTGCCTTGACGAAAGAACGGAATGAATACAATGATGGCTACAATAGCAACAAAAGGCAGTACAAGATTGACACTTAATTGCCTCCAATCAAGCACATAGGCAGCGGCAGGCAAGGCAAGAAATGTTGCGGAACTTATGATGGTTCCTAACATAGACAGACCAATCACCCAACCTGGAAAAGATCGGTTACCAACAAAGTATTCTTCTGTAGTCGTATTTCGACGGCTAAAGTAAACCCCTATTGAGATCATTGCAACGAGGTAAAACAAAACAGCTATTATATCAAGTAATCGGATTTCTAACTCCATATTTTTCTCTTTTTATTTAACATTTTTTGCAGTCATAGATGGTGGCGCATCTTTAGAATTATTTCCCCACAATTTATTTGGCTCAGAACCCATTTCAAAAATCAGATCTCCACCTTCAATTATTTCATAATGATCTATCCAGGTTCTATTCAAATCTTTTCCATTTAATTTCACAGACTGAATAAATACATTCTCTTTTAAATTATTATTGGCAATAACCGTAAAGGTTTTCCCATTGTTAAGGTTTATGGTTGCTTTTCCAAAAAGCGGACTTCCTATGGTGTAGCTTGTACTACCTGGAGTTACAGGATAAAAACCCATAGCACTCAAGATGTACCATGAGGAATGCGACCCCATATCTTCATTTTCGCTTAAGCCACCAGAGCCTGTTTTATAAAAATTATCTAACACCTGTCTTACTCTTTTTTGTGTTTTCCATGGTTGTCCGGCATAACTGTACAAATATGCCACGTGATGAGAGGGCTGATTTCCGTGAACATATTGTCCTATTGTTCCAGATACACCTGCATATTTTGGTGGAGTAATTATGGAACTCATTTCAAAGAATGTATCCAGTTTATTAATGAATTTGTCCTTATTACCAAAAAGATTTATCAAGCCCTGGACATCATGTTGAACAGCCCATAGATACTGCCAGGCATTAGACTCCGTGTAATGACGGTTTGGTCGTCTGCCTATCAATAATGGATCAAAATACTTATAATAGGAGTGCCCTGATGAAGTTTCAACAACACTTTGTTCCTTGCCATTTATTTCTTCAAGAAAGGTACCATCAAATTTTCGTGGACGAAAGAATTCAGTTTCAGAATCCCACACATTTTTGTAATTACTGGCTCTGTTTATAAATAAATTGTAATCATCCTCTTTTCCGAGTTCTTTAGCCAATTGAGCAATACACCAATCGTCATAAGCAAGTTCGAGGGTATTGGGAACGGCTTCCGTTACTTTATCAATTGGAGCGTAACCAAGATCAATATAATCTTCCAATCCTGATCTGCCGGCATACTGAGGTACAGGAGGTTTAGGAAGTTCTAGTGCTTTTTTACGCATTGCCTCATATAAGAGTTCGATATCATAATCGCGATACCCCTTTTTATAGGCATCAACAATAATCGGTATCAAATGATCACCAACCATTGTTTCGCCATGAACATTCAAGAAATGTTGCGCAGGAAGCCAGCCGTAATTTTTTACCTTATCTACTATAGATTTCATCATATCATTCACATGATCGGGCGCGGTTAATGTTAACAGAGGATGCTGTGATCGATAGGTATCCCAAGCTGAGAATGAACCATAAAAATCATAATTATCGGTACTATGGATTTTTCCATCCGAACCAAAGTATTTTCCATCGACATCCTGAGAGATATATAAGGCAAGATAAGAATGATATGCAGCAGTATAAAAAATTTGCTTTTGATCTTTTGTTGCTCCATCAATTGTAATTCTGGATAATTCTTTGTTCCAAATCTTACGGGCATCATTTTTAATCTTGTCAAAATTCCAATGCGGAATTTCTGTTTCAAGATTTTTACGGGCACCTTCAACACTAGTATATGAAATACCAACCTTAACTAATATTTGTTCATTTTCTTCCGTGCTGTAATATACGTAAGCGCCAATTTTATTCCCTTTTTCAGCATCTTTGTAAGGGAAAATACCAACTCCGGTTTCAGGAGATTTATATTCTGCATCAAAAGTTCCATAATAATGAAAGGGTTTGCTAAACTCAGCTACAAAATATACTCTTCCCAATCCGGCACTTTTTGAACCTTCAATACGGTTGTTATCAATGATTTTAAATTCTGATTTTCCTTCACTTTTCATGTTCCCAATCTGGTGTCCGATATCTAAAATAATTTTAGATGCATTTTTTGTTTTAGGAAAAGTATAACGATGAAAACCAGCTCTTTGCGTAGTGGTTAATTCAACTTTTACGTTGTAATCTTTTAATTCAACAGAATAATACCCAGGTGATGCGGTTTCCGCATCATGGCTGAATCTGGATCTGTATCCTTCATCCGGATTATCTTTTGAACCTGGAAGAACCTGAAGATTATCTCCCACCGTAGGCATAAGTAATATTTCTCCTCCGTTGGTCATACCCACTCCGCTCCAATGCGTGTGACTGAATCCAATAATTGAAGTATCCTGATAATTATAGCCGGAAGAATATGTCCAGCCTTGTGTGTCAACATCCGGACTTAAATGAACCATGGCATAAGGCAGAGATGCCCCCGGAAAGGTATGTCCAAAAAAGTTGGTACCTATAAAAGGGTCAACATAATTAGTAAAATCCTCTGACTTTGATTCTTCTTCACATGACGACACTACAGTGAACACCATGGTTAACAAAAGAAATATTAATGTGTTTGATTTCATTTTATACATTTTTATTCGGAGGCTCTAAATAATTAATTCAAGTACACTTTGTTTTATTTATCTAAGTGAGAAAGAGTTTTTCTTTTGCAATTGGTTGGATGTTTTCTACAATCCACTTTCTCATCTTTTTTCCCTCTTTTGTGTGTTGAGGAAATGACATAAAATCGAGTTCAATTCTCAGACTTTGTTCGATTAAATAAGCCATGATTGGCCATATTTTACCAATATCACCAATGATTGGAATGCTGTTTTCCAATCGTGCAAAACCAGACATTTCCATTCTAAATGGGATTTTCATTAATTTTGTTTTTGGCTCGCCCTTGTCAATTGCTTGTTGAACTGTATTGGATTTTTTTTCAAAATCAACAGCTTTCTTCAAATTGGAGTCGAGATCAATTCGAATTAAGGTTTTTTTGGCCAAACTATAGGTAGGGTATCCTTCCCAATCTGCCCAAATTCCGTGCCCAGTATAAGTTTCAAAAGGACCATCATGAATTTCCTGCGTTAGCGCAACTGCAGATTCGATTATCACATCTGCACTTCCCATCATTTCAGCAATTTTAGTTGTTCTTTCCATTATTGAAATTGAATCAGCAATTGCAATACCAACCATTCCACCACCAATTAATTGTGGGACGCTAACCAAAAAGGGAATGTTTTTTTGTTTGGCGGCACCAAGCATAGTGTGTGTATCTGCTCCTGCACCAGCAACAACTTCAAATGGCACTCCTTTTGATTTTGCAATGTATAAAATTTCCTTAGAGAGATTTTCAGATCGCAACCCCAATGGATATGCCATATTTCCGGCAGCTTTGATTATTTCATCACCTTCTGTATCTAACACTCTATTTATTAGATCGGTATCGATAATCATTTCTTTTTGAAGTTGCACCAATAATTCTGGAGACATTTTCGTAATTTCAAATTTATCGCCACGTGGTAATTTCTCTTTCGAAAAACCTAGTTTCTTTCCATCAACTCTTCTTACTTCATCCAAAACTCCTGCCATTTCATGTGCAACAACTGCTGAACTTGATGTTACACCGTCGATAATTTCTTTATGGATAAGTTCTGCTATAAGCGTAGTAACTCCTTCATGAAGATTTGGTCCACTTCCTGTTACAACCACAACTTTTCCTCCGTTGTTTTTTGCAGTGACGATGCTCTTTACTGAACGGTCAACCATTTCTTTAACATCTGGCGAAAGTTCCTTATAATATTGCTCAATTATTTTTCGGCTTGTTTCCATTAATGCTCTTTTTTAATTAGATTCACTACTTTTTTAAGATCTTCCGGTGTATCTACACTTATGCCAGCAATACTTTTACATTTTGTTTCTATGACCTTTATTTTATATCCCTTTTCTAAGACTCTAAGTTGCTCTAACATTTCAATTTTTTCTAAATAGGTCTGAGGTAATTTGGATATTTTTAATAAAAAATCTTTGCGATAAATATATATTCCTATATGTTCATATACATCCATTTTCTCATTATCCCGTGAGAAAGGGATTATAGATCTTGAAAAATAGAGTGCATTGTCATTTTCATCAACCACTACCTTAACAACCGTAGAGTCATTATAATCTTCTTCACCAATTTTTGTTTTTAGCGTGGACATTTGAACATTAGGGTCGTCTAACATTGGTTGCACTGCCTCTTCGATCATTCTTGCATCAATCAAAGGTTGATCACCCTGAATGTTTACCACAATATCTGCATCCATATTTTCAACAGCTTCAGCAATCCGGTCTGTGCCAGATTCGTGACCTATATTGGTCATCACCACATTTCCTCCAAACCCCTTTACACAATCGTAAACACGAACATCATCAACGGCAACGAAAAGTTCATCCAGTAGTGTTGATTTGTTGGTCTGTTCATATACTCTTTGAATCATTGGTTTATTTACAATATCTGCAATCACCTTACCGCGAAACCTGGTTGAGGCATAGCGAGCGGGAATCATTCCAATAATTTTTAGTTTTTTTTTCATCATTAATTTATTGAGGATTAGATATAAATTATTTTTTGGTTATTCATTGTTTCTTAAAACATAAGATGTTCATCAATCTAAAAAATAGTTTTTCTGTTGAATAACTGAACAGTTCTGCCTAATGGGTTATTTGTTTGAATTTATAGTTTTTATTCTTCAATAATATCAAGATAACGCGCCATCCAATAGGGCCATAGCCAAAAAACAGGCTCCCGAACTCTGCTGGGGTTTCCTTGAATAGCAGCCCATGGGTTTACGTCCCATCTAACAGTAGCTCTTTCACTTGCAGCCGGCAATACCGAAATCTGTAATTCTTCCAGAATTGGTTTTCTAACAAGCTGAACATCTTCACGTAAAGTATGGTCTATTTTCCAATCAACCAAATCAAGTGGTGCATCTCTTAAAAAATCAATAGTTTGTTTGGTATTCACTTTCTTTCCTGTTGCTAATGCATACGTCATATTACTAATTAGATTCTCGCCATACGTTTGCTTAGCCATCCATTCATCCATTAAATTTGTATAGAACTTTTTAAGTTCGGGATCTTTTTCATACTTTAATAAAATTGGAAAAAGATACGCTTCTAGGGTAATATCAAAATATATTTGCCATGCAGGGTTTTTTGTGTTCATTTGAGAGTCATTTTCTAAATACCCTTCTTTATCAATTAAACGTTTATATTCTTTGTCGTATTTTTTATCAGCTGTAATGTGGGCTGCAAATTTTAGGAAAGCAAGAAGTTCAAACGAGTTAATGCTTTTTTCAGATGCCCAATCGGGGTCACCATTTAAATAATCTGGAGACCAAACACCCCATCGTGTCGCCTTTCCATCAAGATCAATAAGATTATAATTTGTTTTTATTAAATGATCAATTATTTTTTTTACATGTGCACGAATCAGTTCTTTTTCTTCCGCATCGGCAGCATACTCATAATAATAAAAATAAGCCATTATATGACCAGACATCTCATCGGTACTGGTATCGCCTTTCCATAACCATTTACCGTCTTTTGATTTATGCCATCTCTTTTCTACAGGTTTATAGCGTGGGTCTCTAACGAGTCTGTCTGCAATTTGCCTTTTAGTATATGTCCTATTTGGATCTTTCATTTCTGTCCAATCAGAAGGTATGATAGTACGAGCAATAAAGCCTTCAGTACCCGTTACTTCTTGTAATAAACTAAGAAAATCAAATGCTTTTCTGGCATTAATTTTTGCTTGATTATCCTTTGTAACGGCATATCTAAAACTTTCCATCGCAAGGTATCCTCCGGTAAACTCGCCATCATTATCATCATCTGAATTATGCCATGTGGCAGTATCTCCAGGGATATCGAGACGTAGGTTACCACAAATCCAAGGTTTACGAATATGTTTTTTCATTAATTGATTGTAGTAGTATTGCTCTTTTTCGGCAAGTGTCATTATACGACGTTTTATGGCACTAACACCATTGGCTGTGGCTATCCAAGCATTGCCCGATTTATCAAAAGCTATATCATTTACTTTATTATGAGTTAGCCAACGTTTACTAAATCGTATAGTGTGTGAACCATTTTTGTCATAACGAACAATTCCTACATCGGTACCAACCCACATAATACCTTGTGGCGATTGGCTTATACAATTAACAAAAATAGAAGGAATACCTTCTTTGGGTGTTAAGTTTTGTAGCAGTTTATTTTCCTGCCGAATGGATACACCTCCCATAACTCCAACCCAAATATCGCCTTCAGGACTTGCTGAAATTCCACTTGCATAGCTGCTAATTAATTCATTGGTATCCTGATATAATTGTGTTTTTCCATCTTTGCAACTGTAAAGGCCAGCATTCGTTGCTACTAATAAAGCCCCGATATTATCAACAATAGCATCACGTACCGAGCGGGCAATTTTATAATCCTGATATTCCCAGCCCATACCCGTAGAATACCATATTCCGTGAGGACCTAAAGCATAGGTTCCTTCTGCGGAATTACAGATTACTGATATCGGTGGTTTGGGACCTTCTTCTTTGGTAAGCTTTTTATTTTTGTACCTGTATAAACCATTCCATGTACCCATAAATACAGAATTATCCTTAGTAACAACCACAGAATAAGCAGGCCCTCGGTTCTCTCCAGAAATAACCGGATTCCACAGTTGTGTGTTCACCTTTTTATAAAAAATACCTGATGCAGTCGCTATCCATACAGAAGATTCATCATCAACAGCAATGCTTCTTATTTCATTATCTGCACTGTTATTACTAATGTAATATGCCTCGTGATACTCTTGGATAAATTTAGTATCATTATATGAGCTTTGTTCTGAAACTACAGACTTACTTTTTTTTCTCTGATTACAGGATAGTAGGATAAAACCACTAATTATTATTATTACTGGAATAAAAGGTTTTAACATAGCAATACCTCTTGTTGTGTTAGCATACTCAAATTGAATGATTCTTTTTTTCATAAAAAAAATGAGTTAGTATTAAACTATTCTTCAAAATTATGGGAATAGCTTACATAAAACGAATAGTAAATTATCCATTATACATTGTTTTTTACTAGATTTACTACACACACATACATTAAGGGTAAAATATCATTAGTTTAAAGCAAAAAACTTGTCTTGCATGTTTTTTGAATAATAAATTACACTAATCTTTTGGTCTAATAGACAAAATGGTTGCACATTTTAAGTGAAACATTTCAAGTGGACATAATGGTTGCTATATTTTTCATCATTTTTTTGCTATGAAACACCAATATTCTATTTTTGATTTGCTCCAAAACTAAAGAGAGTAAGCCATACAAAAAATTCTATCAACTATTTTGTCATAATTGATATTTATATAATTCTGCTATTACTAAATAATATTCCTTTTCTAATTGTAAATATTTGTCAAAGGAATTGTAAAAATAGTTGACCTCCATAAAATATTGAATAGATGAAATCTCTCCCAACTTCAAAGCTTTTTCCAACAATTCTGTATTATTAATTGTCGTTAAAATTTGTTTGTATTCCGTTAAAGTAATATTTAAATTTTGGTAATTGTAATAAAGTTGCTGTATTTCAGAATGATGCTGATTTTTATGTTCTTCAATTTTCACCTCACTGAATAAAGTTTGCGCTTTTTGAAATTTCACCGTGTTTTTATTCTCCCAGAGAGGAATAGTAAGACCTAAATGTATTCCTTGATATTGCTGTCCCAATATTGACTGGTAGCGATATCCTGCTTCCATTTTTGGTAATGTCATGGCCTTAGTTAATTCGACTTTCTTCTGATTTATTTCTTCTTCTTGTTGTAGTGAATTTAAAGTAGGGCTGTTTGACTCTATTGAATCCATAAGTGAATTAAACTCTGGAATGTTTGGTGGAACTGAATAAAAAGTATCTTCAAAAACAATGGATAATCCACCATTTAGTTCAGTCAATTTTTGATTTAATTGAATGATTTTACTTGAATTAAAACGCATATCGTTTTGTAGATTAATCAACTGTAATTTAGCTTTGTTTGCATCTAAAATATTAGCTTCTCCATTATTTAGTTTTTTTTGATAATCACTATTTAATTTTTCTGCATTTTGAATTCGTTTGTCAAGTTCAACTTGTTTTTTATTGTAATAAATCATTTCAATACAAGTTTGCTTTGCATTCAAAAGAATGTCTCGTTTTAATGCGGTTAATTGAAAATCAGTTTGTTCTATTTGTAAGTTAGCGACTTGTTTTTTCTTACTGTAAGCGGTAGGGAAATCAAAGCTTTGCACTGCTAAAAAATCAGTTTGATTACCAGCACCTACCGGCGTACCATTTAAATATTCATATTCAATGGAAGGGTTTTTTAGCGTTAAACCAGTTTTATATTGTAACTTTTTAGCTTCAATATACTGTTCGTTTGCTTGTATAGATTTGTTGTTCTTTTCTATATCTAAAAGCACGCTGTTTAAATTATGAATTTTGAATTTTGAATTTTGAATTTCACTTTGTGCACTTATATTTAATGTTAATAGTATAAGAAAAGTCAAACAAATTTTGTTGAAAGTTTTAAATTTAAAATTCAACATTTCTAATTTAACATTCCCTTGCATTTCTAATTCAACATTTCCTGTTTTATTTTTTATATTATATTTCATTGTTTCTTAATTTATAATTTAGCATTCAACATTTCATCATTCCTATTTGTCATGTAATAAACTACAGGCACGATAAATATATTTAAGAGTGTTGAACTTAACAGCCCACCTAAAATCACTTTTGCCATTGGACTTTGTATTTCATTTCCTGGCAGATCGCCCGTTAATGCCAATGGAATTAATGCCAATGCAGTTGTAAGGGCAGTCATTAAAATGGGATTCAATCTGTCTAAGGAGCCATTGATAACGGTATCATAAAGATTTACACCTTGTTCTCTTAATACTTGGTAGCGCGAAACGAGCAATATCCCATTTCTGGTGGCGATCCCAAAAAGTGTGATAAACCCAATAATGGAAGGAATACTGATAATGCCTGATGTAAACCAAATACTCAACACACCTCCAATAAGTGCTAGTGGCAGGTTGAGTAGAATAATACTTGCCATTTTCACATTTTTAAATTCTTGATAAAGCAAAAGGAAGATAATTAGCAAAGCCATTATGGAAGTAAAAAACAATATTTTTGACGCTTTTTCTTCGCTTTCAAATTGTCCACCGTATTGGATATGATAGCCCTCTGGAAGTTCAACATTACTGTTTACCCGTTCTTTAATTTGATTGACTATGCTTCTTAAATCTGCTCCTGCAACATTGGCTGAAACCACAATCTTGCGCTGTACATTTTCTCTGTTTATTGTGTTTGGTCCTGTTGTGGAAACAATATCAGCCACGTAATGTAAAGGAATTACGAATGATGAATTACGATTTTCGGATGACTCGTAATTCCTAATTCCTAATTCATAATTATTTAGTTCACAATTAATTAAAGCGTTTTTAATATTTTCAATACTACCTCTGTTTTCATCATTAAACCGTAATATCAAATCAAAACTTTTGTTGCTTTCAAAAACTTGAGACACCTTTTCTCCAGCAAAGGCAACATCAATAAACTTAGTGAATTGCCCAATTGAAATACCATATTTTGCCAACATATCTCGTTTTGCTTTTATTTGTATTTGTGGAATTTCAATTTGCTGCTCTACACTAATGTCCACAAGACCTTCAATATTCTCAATATTCTTTTGAATTTGATTGGCAAGGGAGAACATTTTATTTAGGCCTGTACCAAAAAGTTTGATGGCAATATTGGCTCTGGTGCCTGATAGCATATGGTCAATTCGGTGTCCGATAGGTTGCCCAATTGTAATACTCGCTTCTGAAACAGCACTTAATTTCTTTCGAATGTCAGCCATAAATTCTTCTCTACTTCGGTCTGTTAAAACAAAGGGAGCATCAATTTCGGCTGCGTTTACGCCTTGTGCGTGTTCGTCTAATTCGGCTCTACCTGTTCTACGTGAGGTAATAGATATTTCGGGAACTGACAACAAAATAGTTTCGACCCTAGTCCCTATTTTATTGGATTCTTCCAATGAAATACCAGGCAAACTTACAGCTGCTATTGTTAGAGTTCCTTCATTGAATTGAGGCAAGAAACTTCTGCCCAAGCCAAACATTAAAAATGCAACTGCTAAAAAAAGCACAATAGATAAACCAAGAACTACTTTTTTAACTTTCATTACATTCGTTAAGGCAACTCGATAATGTTTGCCTAAAAAATTCTCTAACCAACTACCATCTGCTTGTTTTAAAAGCATTTTATTGTTCTTCAACATAAAACTGCAAAGCACAGGAGTAAGTGTTACGGCAATAATTAATGAGGCAAAAAGTGAAACGATAAACGAAATACCGAGTGGCTGTAGCATTCTGCCTTCCATTCCGCTAAGGAAAAACAGCGGAATAAATGCGACAATAATGATAAGTGTTGCATTAAATATGGAGGAACGTATTTCTTTTGAACCTTCATAAACAACAACAAGCGTACTTTTTCTTTCCGATTTTTCTTTTTGTGCATTTTGTTTCAATCGTTTAAACACATTTTCAACATCTATTACCGCATCATCTACCAAAGAACCAATGGCGATCGCCATTCCTCCTAACGACATGGTGTTAATGGTCAACCCTAAAAATTTGAGTGTTATTATTGAAACGATAAGAGAAAGCGGAATGGCTACAAGGGAAATTACGGTTGTTCTAAAATTCATCAAGAACAAGAACATAATGATTACGACAAAAATTGACCCTTCAATCAATGCTTTTTGGATATTGCTGATGGATGCTTGAATAAAATCTGCTTGACGAAATATTTTAGTATTGATTTCAATATCAGCAGGTAAAGTTTTGCTAATCTCTAAAATCGCCTCGTCAATTTTCTCTGTAAGCTCTAAAGTATTGGTGTTCGGTTGCTTTGCTACGGTCATTATAACAGCAGGATTTGCTTTTAATGAACCATCGCCTATTTTTGGAATGGCGCTGCCTATTTTAATTTCGGCAACATCTTCTATTTTTATGGGAACGTTATTTACTGTTTTGATTACGGCATTGCCAATTTCTTGGGTATTGTTTGACCTCCCAATTCCTCTGATGATGTATTCACTACCATATTGGTTTAAAAATCCACCCGAAGAATTAAGATTACTTTCCTCACTTGCTTTTAGCAATTCAGATAAAGTAATATTGTAATACTTCATTTTTTGTGGAGATGCTAATATTTGATATTGCTTGTATTCTCCGCCAATTACAATAACATTAGAAACACCACCTGTTGCTAACAATCTTGGTCGAATATTCCAATCGGCAAGCGTTCTTAAATCCATTGGACTAGCACTATCTGACGATAAACTGATGAGCATAATTTCACCCATAATGGATGATTGCGGTGCAAGAATAGGGTTACCAACGCCTTGTGGTAATTTTTCGGTTAGGGTGATTAGTTTCTCATTAACTATTTGTCTTGCTTTAAAAATATCCATTCCCCATTCAAACTCAATCCAAACAATTGAAATTCCAGCGGCAGATGATGACCTCACTCTACGCACATTGGTTGCTCCATTAACGGAAGTTTCAATCTGAAAACTCACTAATTTTTCCACTTCTTCGGGAGCCATTCCGTGAGCCTCTGTCAATACTACGACTGTTGGTGCAGTAAGGTCGGGAAATACGTCAACTTCCATTTTAGAAGCAGTATAAATACCTGCTATTAAAAGAAGTGCAGATGCTACAATAATCATCAAGCGATTATGTAGTGAATATTGTATGATTTTGTCCATAGTTAATTACGAATTTTAAATTACGAATTACAAATTGTGTATTTCGAATTATGCCTGTTAAATAGTAATTTTTTCATGTTTATATTCAGTTAATTACGAATTACACTATGTTTTCGTTTTTTACCATTAATAATTCGTAACTAGTAATTAATTAGAATTACGAATTGATTTTTGAATACTTCCTATAATTTTAAGTAATTCTGTTACATCCGCTAGAAGGCTTTCGCTTTGTTCATTGCTAATATATCCAGTGTCTGTTAATAACCTAATCCAATAGTGTGTTTCTCTTGCTTCTTTGTATGATATAGTCAGTTTTGCAAAAAAATCTTTTTTACTTTGCCCTCCAATAGCCTCCTCAACATTTGCACCTATCGAAGTACCACAGCGTAATAATTGTTTACTCAATACGAATTCTTTCTTTTCAACACAGAGATATTGGTATAATTTTACAATTCTTACAGAAAAAGCGTAACTCTTAATTTATATTATCTTTTCTCATAATTCGTAATTAAACATTCGTAATTTATTAATGTTCATGACCGTGATCAGGCAATTTACCAGACATTGTCGCCAGTTTTATTTGGTATGCTCCTTTCGTCACTACTCTTTCATTTTCTTTTATGCCCGCTAATACTTGTACATTAACACCATCATTTATTCCGAGATTTAACTCTCTTTTTTGAAACCCTTCACCTGATGTTTGTACATAAGCATAATAATTCCCTTGCTCTTCTATAAGCGATGAATAAGGAATTACTAAAGCATTTTTAATCACATTTGTTTTTAGAAAAATTTCGATAAAAGAACCTGGAATTATTTCTCCTTTATTGTCAATTTCAATGTTTACAGGAATATAATAGGCATTGTTGTTTGTGTTTTTACCATAAGAAATCAGCTTTCCGTTTAGGTTATCTGTACTGTAAACTTTATCATCATAAGCCATTTTGAAGTTGGCAGATGAAATACTGTTAAGCTTTGAAAAATATTTTTGAGGAACTTCAGCTTTTAGTATAAGCTTTCGGTTTTGTGAAATGCTTGCAATGGGTTGCCCAACTTCTACATATTGTCCTTCGCTGACCAATAAATTTTTGATATAACCTTTTATTGGTGATTTTACTTTTTGTCCACCTGCGCTATAACTATTAGCAATATTGTTATAAGTTGTTTTAGCATTCTCGTATTTAAGCTGTCTTTCGTAAAATTCTTTCTGTGAAATTATGTTGTCTTTTACCAGCTCATTGGCTCTTTCAAAGTCGGTTTTAGCTTTTTCGTAATTTGCTTTTGCATGCGTATATTTTGCATCTAAATTATTTTCAATCAAGCCTTTTCCCGAAATTGTAAATAAGGTTTCACCTGAATTAACGGCTGATCCAATCAACTTTTTATTGTTTCCAAAAGTGATAACACCACTACTTTTAGCAGTTATTATTACTGCATCACCTTGTGCAGGTAAAATTTGCCCTGTTGTTTTTATAATTTCAGTAAATGCTTGTCTTGCAACCACTGTATTCGCAAATTTTATTTGCCAAGCCTGATCTTTCAGATAAACAATTTGTTCACCAATTACATCTTCAAAAGGGTTTGACAAAGCGGTTTTTCCATCAGGGTAAACACGAATATTTTCAATAACAAGCTTATCCGTAAAATCTTTGGTTTTAATATCGAAAATAAGTTTTCCCTTTCCTGTATTTTTCGGGTTTAAAGCAAGTATAAAAATACCTGGAGAACTTGCCTTATTGCTGCTATTTCTTATGCCATTTTCGCCAATAATTAAGCTAACTGTTACTTTACCTTCTGTTAATGGTAAAAAATTTTCTCCGAGAACAGTAAAATGAGCAGCAAATTTTGAAGTTTCACCAACTATTAGTGGTTTAAATTCTACAAATAATTCCGATTTAT
The DNA here is from genome assembly GCA_021647985.1 of Flavobacteriaceae bacterium. Lineage (GTDB taxonomy): Bacteria > Bacteroidota > Bacteroidia > Flavobacteriales > Flavobacteriaceae > Lutimonas. Next base: position 51,194 of record JAKITQ010000020.1, read on the forward strand.
CAGAATACAATGTATAAGTAAGCTTTTCTAATCCGCTTGCTTCGTGTTCATGTTTTTCTTCAGTTGGGTTGTTGCAATTAATGAATAAAAGAGTAAACACAGTAATTATAAATGATACATTTTTCATTTTTAAGATTTTTATATTAATTTTTATAATGTTGAATTATGTTGTAATTCATCATTTAAAATTCAAAATTTATTAGTGCTGATGTCCATCTTCGTGATTATGCTCGTGATTATCAGTATTGTTTGAAACACTATCTATTTCTACCTTAAACTCTTCTTGTTGATGTTTTTCGTCAAGGTGTTCTTCGTGTACAGATCCATCTTCGTGCTGATGTGTTTTTGGTGCGTGTTCGTGTGCTTCTTCTCCGTCGTGAGAATGACTATTTGATGTTTTTTTGCCACAACTGGCAAACATAAAGGCTATTACAGTCAATGATAAAACTAATTTTTTCATGGTAAGTGTTTTTAAGAAATGTTGAATTAGGAATGTTGAGTTTTAAATTAAATGAAAAGAAAATACTGAAATGAAAAACTCAACATTTAAAATCCAAAATTTAAAACTTCTAAAAGTCTTGATTATACAGCAATTGCAGGAGGGCCTCTAAGAGTATGTGTAGAATAGAAAAGTTGAAGGGGAACTACATAAATGTAATTAGGAGGTTTCTGTTTTATGGAAACTACTGTTGGCTTAAAAACTAAGTCTGTAATCTGAAAAAATGGATTAACACTACATGTCTTTTGCATACTATTATCAGTACTAAACACAAATTCAGTAAAAGCGAAAATATATGTAGAATGAGAAAAAAGATCAATTGGCTCATCATTTTCATCATGGTGGTCTTTTTCTTTATTGTCGTGATGATGGTGGTGTTTCCCATTCTTGTGGGACGGGCTGTGATGGTTTATTTCCGTAATATCATCATGATGATCATGAGGGATGACATTATGCACCAATACGAATGAAAATACTAATAATAGTACTAATGCTATGTAATTATTTTTTTTCATTCACTTGCAAATATATTAAATTTAACGGTTTTTAGTTTTTTTTTAACTTTTTTTTCTTTGGACGTTAGAAAAACAAACTATGAAATCATAACGGGTTATCAAGTTCAAAAAAACGAAAATTTATTGATGGGTTTTTAAAGGCATAACCTTCTTAAAATATCAAAAAAAAGAAGTGCAAAAAGCACTCCTTTTTTGACTTTCTCGTCAGGCATCAAGGTATCCCTTTAATGGTTGCTCTCCAGCAGAGTCAATATTCGTTTAACGTAATTTTTAAAAGATAAGAGGTGTTCAATTAATTACCGAAAATCAATTAAAATTAGAGCCTAATTTTTGTCTATTAAACCGTCATACACATAAATTATTCTATTTTCTTTATAATGTTGACCATACATATCGGTGGTTTTTACTTGGATTGTATTTGCACCTAATTTAAGATCTCCAAGAAGATTACCTTCCCACATATGCCTTGATATTTTCGGATAACCCATCGGCCGACCCAAAGTATTCTCAATTTCTTCTCCATTAAGTTGCAGTTTAAAAAAAGGTGTTAAGTTATGCATCCTCAAAATTTCAGGATCAATTTGATCTATCTTTTTAAGCGTTTGCCATTGTCCGTTTTTCCCAACTTTCATTTGAACAATAGATTTTTCTGAACCAGCAAACACATTCACCAATACTTTAGTAGTACCAATTGCTGTAACATCAATTTTATTTGGCGTGTAAATATTCATTTGATAATCGGCAGGTCTTCGGGCTGCCTTAAATTCTACATTGTAGGTATTGCCATCAAAAGTAATTATAGAATGACCATTAGGTGCACCATCTTTCATGGTGGAATGAGGAATTCCCTCTTCATCTAGCTGTCCACTCCACCAACTTCCACAAGCGGTTGCATTTATTAAATGGTGGTGAGGCTCATTACCTTTCCAACCATATTCTTCATCAAGAAATATATTAATTTGATCGTGCACATGGGCAGAAATCGAAAAAGTGTGTTGCCTATCCTTCAAAACATCAAACAATTGTTCTTTGTTTTCACAATTAAAAATTGGAATGTGCATCATCAAAACAATTAACTTATCGTCTGGAACAAAACTTAGATAATTCTTTAAAAATTGAATTTGATCTTCTGAAAAATGCGATTTGTATTTACCATCTGGCTTAAAATAAACATTATTAAATCCGATAAAAACGACTTCACCAACTTCAAACGCAAAATTGCTAGGTCCAAAATAACGTTCATAGGTTTCGTCTCTATGTTCATTCTTTTTTGCTGCCATATTATCATCGTGATTTCCATAAACATAATACCAAGGAATCCCAATCTGACCAATTCCTTCACTAATTTCAGTAAATAACTGCGTGTCATCTCCAACAATATCTCCAAGAATAACTCCAAAATTAGCCTCTGAACCAATAAGATCTTCAACGATATCATGATTTAAATAATTCACTTCCTCGGCGGTAGTTGTTTGGGTATCTCCAAAAAATAAGGTTTTAAATTTCTTTGGTTCCGGCTTATATACTATCGGAAAATTAATTGATTTCGGCAACTTTCCGGTGGGTTCAACACCTGCAATGGCTGATTTCGGAGAGCCATTAGGTTTGTGTAAATAATAATGTTGTGGAATCATATTTGCATTTACAGGCACAGCGTAATTGGAAGGTTTGATCACAAACAAACCGGTATCTTCGGTAATTGGAAGTGTCCATTTTCCTTCAGAATCCGTTTGAACAACTTCTACACCGTTAGAGACAGAAACCTTTTCTACTCCTTTTTCATTTGAGTCCATTTTTCCGTTTACATTGCTGTCATTAAACACAATTCCAGTTGCTGTTTGTGAATAAACAACCGATGAAATAAGAAATATTAAAACAGAGAACTTACTTTTCATTTGGTTTTTCATTTGATAAAATTATTATTTAGACTTATTTACTTGTTCTATAAATGCACGTACATGAGGCTCTCCTGCCTCTACGAAATGTGTTATTTCCTTTCTTTTTACTATTTTGAGAAAGCGCTCAAAGGTTCCAATATATTTAGAATTCACCGGATTTCTTTTGCGTTTCAAATACATTAGGGGCAATCGGTGCCATCTCTACTCTTTTTTTAATCTCTTCGCTTTCTGCAATAATTTCAGCTTGATTAAATAGTTCTGTTGCTTCTTCAATAAATCCATTTGTAAATAGCTCGTCATTAGCACTTAAACCCAAACGAATAGGAGTGTTTGGAAGAATCTAGCCGTGTAACAAATCTAAGTGTTGTTATATTTACTAAACCTTTAAAATCCGTACCCTACGTGAACTCCTAAACTTATATGATAATCATTCGGGTCATAGGCAAATTCAAAAGCTGGTCCAATATGAAAATCTCCGATTTCAAATTCGTAAGCTGTTTCCACATGAAATGCAAAAAAAGCACCTGGATTAGCGTCTTCAAAAGTTATACCTGGAGATAGTGTAAAGCTTAATTTTTCAACAGGGTAGTATGCGAATACCATTCCAAAAGTGCTGTGCTTAGGGTCAAGAACTATTCTTTCAAAACTTGCTCCGATTCCGAATTTTGTATTTGGAATAATACGTACGTAATGAATATGCATTGAAACTGTCCATACTTTTTCTTTGATGAAATAGGCTGGTGAAATAGCAATTCCTATTTCATTTTTACCATGTTCGTGCGAGTTAGTATTTTTTAAAGGGTCTTTATCTGTTTGGCCATATAGATTAGATGATACTATTGTGGACAAAAACGTCAATAAAAGTAGTAATCTCATTTTTTGTTTTTCTCTGTAGTTATTTTGTTTTTAGTCTTTTTACTACGACCGCTAACGGTTTTGTCTCTTATGTTTGTTACATAAATTTAAAAAAGTGTAAATATATACTTTTAAAGATGTATAACAAAACCAAAATAGAAGGGGTTTGGGATACAATTTATTGATATAGCTTCTTCCCTTATATGATCTACATAAATTTGAACAGTAACTAGATTCCATAAAATGAGACCGTATCAAAAGTGAGCTTTTTCATTAGCTCACTTTCTATTAAAATTAATGATCTATCTGTGGAGCTACGGGCCAATGTCGATAAGTTAAGCTTTTTTGTTCTTCCCCTTGCCCTAAAGGGAGTCAAAAAAGTTAAGCATTCAATGATTTTCCCCTTTAGCCCGAAAAATTCACTATAATATTAGTTAAATAGGGTGTAAAGTGTTATATTTGAAATAGTTAAAGACAAAAACAACACTTTTAAAAACACCCAAATATGAGTGATAAAAATACAATTTTTTACCGAGGAAACACAGCAATTTCAGTTGATTTTTCTTCATCAGAAATAAGCACTGACGGATCACTTATACTT
>JAKITQ010000073.1 GCA_021647985.1 Flavobacteriaceae bacterium
AGTTTAAGTTTTTGCGCTCTATTTCTAGTCTTCCATCTATCCATAGTTCATTGATACCATCATCTTTTCCAGGAGTATTTAATTTTACTCTCGACTCTACCAGAACCCAATAACCGGACTCTTCAGTCGCCGAAATTTTAAAATTGGAATTAGGTTTGTTACCTAACCAAAACAGATTATCAAAGTCGTTGTATTTTGTTGTTTTTATTTTATCGGTTTGCCCGTCAATTCCTCTTGCAGGGTCAAGTGTTATAGAATTACCGGCTCCGCTCCAAACGTGTGCGATCATGGCTTGTTGCCACTTGTTAGAAACAATACTGGTTGCTCTTGACATTTTTGAAGGAGAACCTTCCCAACCATATTCATGTTTTACATATATTCGCCAGTATATTTCATCAAATTGCTCACCATTCTTAATAGTAGCTGAACTTCCTGGAAAATCTCCAAAAGCAACTTTTCGATTTCCTTTACCATCTACATCTCCTTTGTTAAATCCAAAGTCAGCTGAACCGCCATCTATCCCAAAATTAACATCTGTATCAATTTTTCCATTTGAATCCATATATTCTTTTTTAGATGAAAAATCATCAAACCAAATCGTGTTGGGGTTGCTTTCATGGGATTGCGTTTCTGACATTTCCATAAAGTCTATTCTCGGAATTTCAACAGTTTCATTAGTACCATGTAATTGGTCCGATATCTCCTGTGCTTCTGATTTACAAGAAGATACAATAGTATTTGATCCCAAAAAGATAATGACTATTAAATTAGATATTTTTTTTATGGCTTTTGTAAAAAGCAAAGGACACTTTAATCTTATGCTGTTTATTTTCATTTTTTAGCATCTAATTAGTTCGTTATTTTGTCATTTTTTCATTTCATTTAATAAAGTGATTTCCAATAAGTAGCGTTATTATAACGTAGTTATTTTAATTACAAATCCTCCACCGGGTGCAAGCTTAAACTCATCTCTTGAACTTTCATCAATAATCATTTCCAGCTTTTTATAGTCATTTCCAATTCGATCTGCATTAATCCCATCTTGGAATACCTGTGCTTTATATTTTCCTTTTTCAAGAAATGAAAAATTAACTTCAAGTGTTCTTGCGTCCCAATCCGTCATACCTCTGACATACCAGTTGTTTCCTGATTTTCGGGCAATCACCACATAACCACCTACCTTTCCACTTAAGCCTATCGTCTCATCCCAAACCGTAGGTACTTTGCTTAAAAAGTCAAGTATTTCATTTTTTAAATCCTTTCACGCTAAATTTTAATGAAGAGTCGCATTGCTTTAATTATGCTATCAACACATTTTTAAGTATTTACTTTTGTACCAATTCAAATTTTACGGCATCCGCAATAGTCATCTTACTATCGTTTTTTGCTTCAATAGTCAATCGTAAACCTTTTCCTTTTTTATATGGAAACTTTCCTAGCTTAACCCATTTTCCTCCATTTTTTTGCTGATTAATTTTTACCGTTTCTATACCATTCTCGTGGTACAGCTTTACCTTAACTTCACTTGCGTGCTTATTTGAAGAAGGATACCATAAATAAACATTATAATCTCCGCTATGAAATAAATATGGGTGATATTCAAAATCTCCAATATTACCTGCTGGCAGGTATCTATAATTCATTTCATAGCGTTCGGGCTGAATAGTCTCAACTACTCTCCAATTACCATTAAAACTTACAAATCCTTTCATGTGATTATCAATAACTATAGAATTTTCTGTATTCCACAAGCCATAAGGGTTATCTTCCAGAGAAAGCACTTGTTGCTGTGTTTCTAATTTTTGTTGCAACTCAAGTACATCAATTTGTTGTACAGAACGATTTGATTTTACTGCCATGGAAGCTGCTACACCAGCAGAATGCCCCATAATCATATATTGTGGTTCCATTCTGATGGAAGCAATAGCCAGTGCGCTTCCAGAAATACAAACCGATACTAATAAATTACTGCATTCTGAAAATTTTGGTGTTAGGGAGCGATAAGGAATTTGATATTGTGCTACCGGAATTGATAAATACCCTTCGTTGTACACTTCATGTTTCATGTCTGGAAAACGACTGATAGATATATAACTTCTTTGTACTTCACGCACATCTATATTATAAGCTCCCATTCCTATGGCATCATACTTTATGGTGTCTTTCATCAGGTCATTTTGCGTCATAAAATACTCTCCTTTCATTCTTCTTGCTACTCTTACGTATAACTGATGCGGAAAATTATCATTATCCACATATTCATCCTTGCACAAGCCGAAGGTTTTCATATGCTTACGAACAGCCTTTGGCACAACAGGGTCGGTAGATAAGAACCATGCCAAACCTAAAGTATAGTCTTTATGCCATTGCCATATACTATCTCGCTTGGCATAATCTGCTTCGGGATATTCCCAACTTGAACCATCTAGTAAATTGGTTGAAATTCCAGCCGAAGAATTGATATCTGCTTTACCATTAGGTAAAGAAACCCCAAAACCAATAAGAGAATTTCCGTTGGGTCTCGTTTTATAATATCTTCTTGCCAATTCATAGGTGTCTGGATTGTAATTTGGTGGTTTAGTCCATGGAATCATATTATCTTTTCGATTGGTGGCAATAAGTCTAAAACAATAGGATTGAATTCCTTTATCAGCCTCACCAACCTTAACCATAGATTTAGGGTTTACCAATGGCAGTAGGTTTTTTTTCTTTTCATCAACAAAAGGATTGATACGTGTATTAATTTGATGGCTTGTTTGCATGATAGGTTGTCTGCCTGCCCAGGATTCATTGTAGTCCTTCACACCTTCCCTGCCAACAACATAAGACACTCCAGCTTTTGCCATTAAATCACCTTCATAACCAGCATCAATAAATATTTTTCCTTTAATTTGAGTACCATCATTTAATAAAATACTCTGAATTAAGCTTCCTTTTTTGGAAACATTCATTATTTTTTTATTGAAAAGTATTTCAACGCCAGCTTCCTTAAGCCAGTTGATCATTATTTCCTCGCCAATGTGTGGCTCTGGACCTCGCCAATAAAATAGTTGAGCCTGATAATGTTCCGCAATTTTTTTATAAAATTTTAATGCTTTCCCACCAATCACACTTTTATCACCATAATCTGTATGTGAAAGGCCTCCTGTTACCATGCCTCCAACATATTTACCTGGTTCAATTAACAATACTCGCACTCCTTCTTCAGCAGCAGAAATTGAAGCCATAACTCCGCTCGCTGTAGCTCCGTAAACAATAACATCAAATTCTTTGTTTTGAGCCGACACACCATGTGCCATCATTAATGTTAAGAATACAATACTAAAATATGTAACAATTTTATTCATAATTTTCTATTAAAATTAAAGGGAGCACCTGTTAATCAAACTATTTTTCTTGTTGGTTAGGAAACATCTTCAGCCACTTTCTGGCATTTTTAAAATAAATTTTATCTACCACTTCTTTTGGTAGGTGCAAGCCTTGAAATTCTCCATCTAAAAGCTCACTTGTCATGATGTTATTTGTAACGAAATACTCCCAATCTCGAATCCAGTAGTCGTGCATTTGTGTTTGTTTTTCAATTGCACTCATTTTTCCAAAATCTTGCAAATCAGTACCATAAAGTAATCGATCTTGGTATTTTATAAAAAATTGCCTTACTTTCTCTCGATCTTCTTTTGTTTGATAAAATAGCTGTCCGATTCTTGCTGCCATATCTACCGACATATTTGGGTATTTATCCAATCGCTTTGCCAATTCATCTACACTCCACTCCAAACTACCTAAGTGCACTCCCATAAATACAAGGTCGGGATTTTTATCCAACATTCTGTCTCTGGCTGCAATTTGCTCTTCATACGAAGGCAAATCAGGATGCTTATACATGTGGTATTGTGGATACTCTTTAAAATACTTTTTGTCGTTATTTGTCGTCATCTCGTCTAGAGGTAGCCAGCAGTTTTTTGGCTCACCAAGGTGCCCTATCAAAGTAATTTTTCTTTTGGTTAGCATTTTAAAAATGGCATCAAATTTTGGATCATCAATCATGACTTGTACTCCATTTTTATCTTTGAATACCATACCAATGTTTTTCCACACTTTTACACCAACAGCTCCTTCATTAATTCCTTTATCGAGCCAGTTCATCGTGTTTTTTAACCAATCTGGGTCGTCCCATTTTTGCATGGAAAATGATGTGGCAAATTCAGAAACTTCTGGATATCTTGTTTTCGTATCCAGCCTATAGTTGTATTTTTCTACAATTTCTTCTTCAGTATTAGAAATATCAACCACAATATTGAGCAGTCTGAAGTTGTCTTTTCTTGCTTGTTCTACAAAAACATCTCTATTTGTGTTTATGTGAATATGAACATCTATTTTATCTACCTTTTCAAAGTCGTTTAAGGTGTAATAGTTTGTGTTTTTGGTACAAGAAGTTAATGCTATTAACATTAAAACAAATAAATAATTTCTCATTTTTATATATTAAATGGGTTTATACTATCCACTACAATAAAAAATAGAGTTGCTAAAAAGATAACAACTCTATTTCTAACACTATAAAAATTAACTCAAAATAATATTTTAGCCCCTTATGATTAATTTGTAGGGTAAGGTGTATCTTGTGTAGGTAATGGATCACCGGTCCAAGGATACGGTACGTTAGGGTTTGCATCCCACCAAACCTTAGACAATCTTGAATCACCACCAGTAAGTCTTGAAACTGCTTCGTTATAACTAGCACTATTTATAGTTGATTCAACAAATGGATAACCCATTCTTCTAGGAATCACTCCTCTAAGAGCATCGGCATCTGGACCAATTAAAAGCACAGGATAACCCGTTCTTCTCCACTCTGCCCAATTTTGAAACTCTAAAGGATAGAGTGCTATATTTTTTTGCACGATGATTTGCTCTAATTGTTGCTCATTTGAACCAGATAACATTGCGGCGGCAGAATTTAAAAATGCATCACTTTCTGCCATGGTTATTTCTTTATGTGCATATAAGTCTTCCATATCTTGATCTGTCCAATCAGGATACATCAGAGACAAAACTTCGGGCATTTGCCCTTTTGCGTTATCGTAAAAACCTTTTGTCCAATTTATAGCATCCTCCATACCTTGTTTATAATGTGCTTGCGCATCTCCAGGTTTTAATCCAAATAATGCAGCTTCTGCAAGTGCAAAATGCATCTCTGAAGATCTTATAACAGGAATTTCAACTATAGGTACATAGAAGAAATCACTAATTAGAGAAGATGTTTCTTGACCCCAAGGTATTTTATACTGAACAGGAACCAAACCTAAAACAGGTCTTCCTCTATATCCAAAATACTCATAGTCTGGATTAGTTCCTGGAAATGTTGCCAACGCCGTATCTGCAAACACTTTGACACGTGGGTCGTTAAAGTCATCCATTTTATCAATAAATGCACCTGCTGGTCTTTTAAAGAAATTTTCGCCACCACCAGTTGCTATTAAGTTATTATAAAATGCATTTCGATTATTTAGCACATCTGTGGCTGTGTATATAGAGGCATCATCAGCTCTACTAAGAATCAAATCAGAAGCTTGTAAATCGCTCATATTATCTGCGGCCATTGCCGCATCAACGTATCTAACGCGAAGTGCTAATCTTAACCGTAGAGAATTTGCAAATTTTCTCCATTTATCAACATCTCCACCATATACTAAATCTGCAGCGCCATAACTATCTTTTGAGCCGTCTAAGGCAGCAGCAGCTTCTTTTAATTCTTTAAAAAAATCTTCATAAATACTTTTTTGACTGTCATATCTAGGAGTAATCACTATATTTTGAGGATCTAAACTTGACTCAAAATAAGGTATATCACCATAGGTATCTGTCACTTTTGCAAAAGCCCATACTTTCATAATTCTAGCAATTGCATTTTTATTAACAAAATCTGGATTATCATTAGTAATGCGAATAATTGCCGCAAGATTATTGGTATAATCTTGATAAGCATCATCCCATTCATCTGTGGATTGACCTTCTATAAATGGGGCATTTGACCCTGAATAAGACATCCCACTATAGTTACCTATAGTACCCGTACCAATAGGCGTACCGACTTTGATAGCTTCAACCAGAACTCTTGTAAATATCAAGTCTACATCTACTAAGTTTTCTGTTACTAAATCATTTTTTGTGTTTAGTTCTTCAAAACCATCTGTACACGACGCCACTCCAAAGATAACTAGCGAAGTAAGGATTAAAATTTTTATGTTTTTAAATGTTTTCATCTCTTTTTGTTTTAAAATTTTTAATATGCTAATTAAAAGCTAAGATTAATATTTACTGCCCATGTTCTTGTGGTTGGCATAGATAATTGTTCTATACCTCTAGATCCTGGAGCAGTATTAGGTGCAGATTCAGGAGATATACCCATGCCTTGCATGCTTTCTTGAAAGTAAAATAAATTTCTTCCAATTAATGAAATGCGAAAGCTATTTAACCCCGTATTTTTTAAATACCTTTGATTCACATTATAGCCAACAATTACTTCTCGTAAAGTAATATAACTTGCATCTATTACAAATTCTTCACCAATACCTCTCCATGCTCTTTCTCCCCAATAGGTTTGCCCATCAACTGCTTGTGTATTTTCTACAAAAACACCTGTTCCAACATCGTTAGCGTCTAAAACTTCAACAACGCCATCCAATACACCTATATAAGGTAATTGTGCGCCACTATCATCTGTATCACGTGGTCGTCTTCCTTCTTCCGTCCACTTTCCAAATCCACCTGCCGTTGCTCTGTATTTTGTACCAGATGACATTTCACCACCTTGTACAAAATCAACCAATACATTCATAAAAAAACCTTTATATTTAAACGAGTTGTTTAAACCCCCTATCCAATCTGGGTTAATATTACCTAATATACTAATTTCACTTTCTCTTTCATAGGCACCTCCAGGGCCAACAACTCTTCTACCATCTGGTCTTCTTTTGTATTTAAAACCTATAATATTTCCAAATTCGTCTCCCACTCTAGCTTCTATATCATTTGGAAAAGTATCAACCAATAAATAAGTCTCAATACCTGGAGCAAGCGATACCACTTCAGATTCATTATTAGAGAAGTTAAAAGATAAATCCCAATTAAAACCATCTTTTTTACGAAAAATCCCTGCATTTATAATCGCTTCAAATCCACTATTTCTTATTTCACCTGCGTTAATAACAACTCGTTGAAATCCACTACTGTTAGAAACTTGTATTGGAATAATTTGATCTCTAGTACTTCCATCATAATAGGTAAGGTCTATACCCAATCTGTTCTTAAACATTCTAACATCAATTCCAAATTCAATAGTTTCTGTTAGCTCATTTTTTAAATTTGCATTGGGTAAAAATGAAGATATGCTCGCATATCCTTGCCCGTTATAATTTGTATTAAATGAATTATATCCTGCTTGCGTTAAGTAAGGGTCTGAATCATTACCTACTTGCGCCCAAGAAGCTCTTATTTTTCCAAAGGTTAAAAAGTCTGATTTCAAATCAAAAGCATCCGAAAATACCAAACTCATCCCTACAGAAGGGTAGAAAAATGAAAAATTATCTACACCTAAAGTTGATGACCAATCATTTCTTCCTGTAAAATCAAGAAAGAGATAATCTTTATACGCCAATTGACCCATAAAAAATAAAGATTGAATTTCTTTTTCTCTTAAAGAATTTTCAGGGCGAACATCTTCTGCATTGCTTACGTGGTATAAGTCTTCAACTTTTAAATCACGAGCTTCCCATCGCATCGAAGAAGAGTATTGTTTTAAAAAATTACCACCTACTGAGAATGATCCTGAAAAACTATCTGACAGTTCTTTATTAGCGGTAAGTAAGAAATCACTATTCCACTCTCTTGTGTTTATACTTTCCTGTGTAAACATTCCAGCACGGTTAGGCCATCTTGCGCCTACTGGCCATATTTTTTTTCTTTCATCTGTGTACCAGTCCATTCCTGTTCTAACCGATAAGCTTAACCAATCTGTAAATTGATATCTTAACGATGCAAAAGCAATCATACGATTTCTTTCGTCGTTATTTCTTAATTCATTTATAACATAATATGGATTGGCTCTAACACCAGGCTTGTTTCCCAGTTCTCCTGTTGCTTCATAAAGATTTTCAAAGTAACTTAACGGCACATACCTAGGAAAAGTAGCAAGCGTTAAAACTACATTATCAAAGCTAGCACCTAAATTAGGTCGATTATTAAATTTATTATTAATATAATTTACTTTAGCATCAAAAGATAGCTTATCGGTTAACTTTGAACTTACTCGTAAATTAATAGAGTTTCTATTACTAGAGCTATTTGGTATGATACCTGTAGCACTTGTATTAGCAAAAGACAATCTTGCTGTGGTATTTTCATTGCCACCACTTAAGGCTATCATATTGTTATTGGTTACTCCTGTATTGTAAAAATCTCTAATATTATCTTCTGGCTGAGGAAGCAAGGTAAGCGTTCTTGGTTCTTCACCAGGCAATAAAAAAGGATCTACAACTACTCTTCTACCATCTAAAGGTGGGCCCCATTGATCCCAATGCCATACAGGTAATGTTTCGTAATTAGTACCGTCTATTTCTTGTTGACGCCCCCAAAGGTTTGTTCCTTCATAACCCGTACTGTATTTATTTTGGTAGGTAGGTATCAAGTTAAGCGTTTGAATAGAAGTAGTAGAATTAATTTCAACACCAATTCCCCTACGTGATTTCCCTGATTTGGTTGTAATAACAATTACACCATTTGCACCACGCGATCCATAAAGTGCAGATGCAGCAGGCCCTTTTAAAACCGTCATAGTCTCTACGTCGTCTGGATTAATATTACTAATACCATCACCATAATCATTCTCACCAGACAAACCTGAAAATCGGCCACTATTACCTTCATTAATAATTGGAACACCATCAACAACATATAAAGGTTGGTTGTTTCCGGTAAGTGAACCACTACCACGAATGGTTACATTGGTAGTACCACCCATACCTGCTGAAGAGTTAGAAACCTGAACTCCAGCTATTTTACCAGTAAGGTAGTTTGTAATACTTACTTCTCTTGCTCCACTTAAATTTTCTTCATCCAATTTTTGCGCAGCAAAACCTAACGATTTCGTTTCTCTTGTAATACCAAGAGCAGTTACAATTACTTCATCAAGACTGGTAGCGTCTTGACTTAAACGAATATCAATAACTGTTTGAGAACCAACAGTGATTTCCTGAGTAGTATATCCCAGAAAACTAAAAATTAAAACTGAACTGTCATCAATACCATCTAATTGGTAGTTTCCATCAAAATCTGTTGAAGCACCAGTGTTGGTTCCTTTTAATAAAACACTAACACCTGGCAACAATGAGCCGTCTTCAGCATCGGTAATATTTCCTGAAACAGATCGAACTTGCGAAAAGGCCTGTAAAGACAATAGTAAAATAAATGTGATAATAAATGATTTTTTCATAATTTAATGAATTTAGAGTTAATAATTTCAAAACCTCAAAAACTAAATAGATACGCACTAATTTAAGAGGAATTAGTAATTAAGATGCTAATATAGTAACATTAATTACAAAAACAATATTTTTTTATGATTTTCTTAACAAAACATAAGCTTATGAAAGCAATAAATTAATTAAGTGAAGCTTTTAGTGTTTTAATGTGGTTAATCGAAAGCTTAAAAATTATTCAAATACTCCAACGTTATACATATTCTTGTTGCATATTTACGGACTGAATAAAATGAAAAATACAGTCCTATTGTCTTACAGTATTTTCTCCTTAAAGATCTTATATTTGCTCATATTTAAATATTCTAGATTAATAAAATAAAAAAATATTTGATCTTAAAGTAGTTGTATGATAATAGCATATATTGATTCCTAAGTATAGAAATTTTTTTATAAAAATAGAAATGTAACGAAAGTATTTGAAATGATTGGCTAGTGTATTTTAATCATAGAACTGTATACACAGTAGTTCTAACGAATTGTTGTGAACATGAACCGGCAAGGCTGGTCTCTATTACTTCATTTAGTACTGCTTTTAACAATATTCTAATCATCTGGTTCAATTGACAAAAGAAAAGCTGCAATAACGGCTAAAACAATTCCTGCAATTTTATAATTCCCTGGCATAATACCTAATATTAACATGGATAGAATAGATGTAATTAGTGGAGCACCTGCATTTGTCATAGGTGAAACAACCATTGCTTTACCATATCTAAATGCATAAACCAAGCACAATGCTCCTATAGCATTTAGAATTTGAATTCCTGCTGCTAAATACGGGCCATCTGGTCCCCAATTAATTTCTTGTGAAAAATCAGTCATATATAATGCTACAGGTATAAGTAAAATCCCTGAAATCATCATATAAAAAAATATACTTTCGGCATTCATGGTTTGGTTTGCAAACTTCATAAAATATGCTTGAATACCCCATGCAGCTAATACAAGAATAGCGAGTACAAACCATAAAACACCATTTTCTCCTACAGCTTGTTCAGCTCCGCCCGAATAGTCAAAAAGAGGTAATGCTAATAATGCTAGAACAATGCCAATGGCTCCTAATTTACCGGTACGTTCTTTTAAAAATAAAAGTGAAAGAACTATTGTAATAATTGGTGATAGAGAAATTATTGGAAAAATTAAATAAGTAGGGCCTATAGTAACTGCGTAAAAAAGAATCATTTGTCCTCCTGCTCCTAATACTCCAATAATCAAACCATTTAAAACTGATTTTTTATCCGTTTGTAGTTTCCAATTAATACGTTGTAAAACGTAAATAGCGGGAGCAATCATTGTAAGAGCCCATACACAATAAACGAGAGTATCAGGGAATCCGTTTTCTGAAGGAACTCCTGTAAAAGCTCCCCATACACCCCAAAAGATAGTTGTTATTAAAGCAAATAGTAGCCAAGGTTTTTTAGTATTCATCTTTAAAATTTTAGTGTTTTATTATTTACTTAATTTGAAACTGAAATATTTTACTGTTTTAACGCATCCACCTATCTAAATTTTCAGCAATAAAGTTATCATCATTTAATTCAGGGTATATAGCATATACTCTATCTATTTCTTTTTTTTGACCAGGACTTAATATTTCATTTGGGTTTATTGTA
>JAKITQ010000074.1 GCA_021647985.1 Flavobacteriaceae bacterium
CAAACCCTCAACCCAAATTAACATAATGGGATAAGCGGGTGCAAATGTAATATCCTTTTTTATATCTTACAAGTAAAATATAAATAAATTTTAAGCTTTTTTCGACCTAAAATAATCAAGAAGGAATTACAATGAACCTACCAATAAAATTGGGACTGCAAATGTATAATAAAACTTATAAATAGAAAATTAAAATGACATCAAAGTTATTAACAAGTATGATATTTAATTTTGACTTAGAGTAGACTCATACTTTGCTATTTGTTCTTTGAAAATTTGCAACCTATCTCCAAAGGCATATACTGGTAACTTTAATAACTTTATTGACTTATTTAAATCAAAACCAGTTCTAGGTGGGCGTTTTGCAGGTAAGAAGAGCTTAGAAGTTTTAATTGGTTTTATGAATATTTCATCTAAATTAAAGGCACGGGCAACTTCTATTGCAATATCATAAATACTTAAAAGGGTGTTACTCGACACATTAAATATTCCGGTGGCATCATTTTCTATGGCCAGAAAACAAGATTCAGCCAAATCATCAGCAAAAGTTGGCATCCTAAATTGATCGGTAACCACTGTTATTTCTTTTTTATTTTCCAATGAATTTTTTACCCAAAGAACAATATTACTTCTCTCATTATTATCTACCAAACCATAAACTAATATGGTACGTAAAATTGTATATTTAATATTGCTTTTTAATATAATATTTTCTGACTTTAATTTTGAGAGTCCGTAATGGCTTATCGGATTTGGTTTGTCTTTTTCAGTATAAACACTATTTTTTTCGCCATCAAAAATAAAATCGGTTGAAATATGAATCAAATGAATATTGTTCCGCTTAGACATCTCCGTTAAGGTACTTACCATTTCCACATTAATAAGGTCACATTCCTTTTTGTGTAACTCACAAGCATCAACATTGGTCATGGCCGCCGTATGGATTATGTATTTTGGCTTAATTTTATTAACTAGGTCACTCAATTTATCTTGTTTGGTTATATCCATACTATAATAGGTATAACCTTTTTTGTTGTTCAAGCGATTTTCTCCTCTGGAAACTGCAAAAATTTCAAAGTCATTTTTGCACAAAAATAGTTTTATCAATTTTTGGCCTAACAAACCATTGCTTCCTGTAATAAGTATTTTTTTCAAACCAAATATCATTTAAATTATTAATTTTCTTAAAACCCTTGAATAATTCCGCGAAAGCGTTATTCATAGTTGTTGTTAACTTACTATAACAATTCGTTCAATTTTTTAATTTTTGAGGATTACCAATTACAATTAATTGGAGTTTGGCACTAATTTTATATTTGCATCGAGATTGATGATATATTTATGTAATTTTATCAAACTTTATTTTAGACTTAAGACATTAAATTATTTATTTTAAAGGTCAAAAACTGAGTTTCGTTTGGTGTGAATCATGTCTTTCAACCTTAATAAAAATGCTAAGGTTAAATAAATGCCAAACGATAAACCTACGGTAACAAATGAAATGTAAATAAAAAATAACCTCACATTTGTCGCTCTTATTCCTAATTTATCAGCAAACCTAGAAGAAACGTCAAAGCCTCTTAATTCAAAAAAATATCGAATAGAATTGATAAATTTCATTGTAATATATTTTCTGCAATTTATTAATTATAGTTAAAATTTGAAAATTTAAGTTGAAAGTTTTTTAGGGTAAAGATAATTATAATGTAAATTTAAAAGAACTTGAATAAATTAATAAATATCAAATGATTAAATTTGCAGCTTTTCAAATAATTTATGAGCAGAAAGCAAGAATATATTGAGGTTTTAGGTGCCAGAGTTCACAATTTAAAAAATATTGACGTGAAAATTCCTCGTGAAAAACTAGTTGTTATAACTGGATTGAGCGGTAGTGGAAAATCATCTTTGGCATTTGATACAATTTACGCTGAGGGCCAAAGGCGTTATATTGAAACTTTTTCTGCCTATGCCAGACAATTTCTTGGCGGACTGGAAAGACCCGATGTTGATAAAATTGATGGCTTATCTCCTGTAATAGCCATAGAACAAAAAACAACAAGTAAAAGTCCGAGATCTACCGTTGGAACCATAACTGAAATATATGATTTTTTAAGATTATTATATGCCCGAATTGGTGAGGCTTACTCTTACAATACCAATGAGAAAATGGTGAGTTACACCGATGATCAAATCCAAGAGCTTATTTTAAATGATTTTGACAATCAAAAAACCATCATTCTTGCACCTGTAATAAAATCTCGTAAGGGACATTATAGAGAGTTATTTGAACATATTTCAAAACAAGGGTTTGTTCGAGTTCGTGTAGATGGAGAAATTAAAGAAATTGTAAAAGGCATGCAACTCGATAGGTATAAAACACATGATATTGAGATTGTTATTGACAGATTGAATATAAATGAAAAATCAAGCAAACGGTTAAGCGAAAGTATTAAAACAGCCATGTATCACGGTGATGAAACACTATTAGTAATCAACGCTGAACTAGAGGAGTCAATCATTAATCCTCGCTATTTCAGTAGAAATTTAATGTGCCCAAGTACCGGAATATCCTATCCAAAACCCGAACCGAACTCTTTTTCATTCAATTCACCCAAAGGAGCCTGTGAAAATTGCAATGGCTTAGGAACCATTTACAAAATCAACTTAAATAAAATAATACCCGATAATAAAATTTCTATCCTAAATGGAGGAATTTCTCCGATAGGTGAAAAAAAGAATTCTTGGATATTTAAACAATTAAGTCATATTGCCGATAAATATGCATTTTCTTTAAATGACCCAATTAAAAAAATTCCTAAAACGGCTTTGGAAATAATTCTAAACGGAGGTAATGAAAAATTTGAAATTGACTCCAAAGAACTCGGTGTAAAGAGAGCGTATCAAATTGATTTTGAGGGAATTAATAATTTTATTTTAAATCAATTTAAAGATAGTGAATCGAGTTCCATCAAGCGTTGGGCAAAAAGTTTTATGGATGAAGTAATTTGTGATGTTTGTCATGGTGGAAGGCTGAAAAAAGAAGCACTTCATTTTAAAATAAATGCTGTTTCCATTGCGGATTTATCCGCTTTAGATATTTCAAATTTAGCACTTTGGTTTTCAGAAATATCAGAAAAATTATCAGAAAGGCAAATTACAATTGGATCGGAAATTATAAAAGAAATCAAAACTAGAATTCAATTTTTACTTGATGTAGGACTAGATTATTTGGCCTTAAATCGTGGTTCTAAAACCCTATCAGGTGGTGAAGCCCAACGAATCCGACTGGCCACACAAATTGGTTCTCAGTTGGTTGGCGTATTGTATATTTTAGATGAACCGAGTATTGGTTTACATCAAAGAGACAATGTGAAATTGATTACATCTTTAAAAAAGTTACGCGACCTTGGAAACTCAATTTTAGTTGTTGAACACGATAAAGACATGATGGTTACCGCAGATTATGTTATTGATATAGGCCCTAAAGCAGGTAAACATGGAGGAGAAATAATAAGTATTGGTACTCCAAAGGATCTGCTAAATGGTTCCACTTTAACCGCCGATTATTTGAATGGTACTAAATTTTTTGAAATACCCAAACAAAGACGAAAAGGCAACGGAAAGCAAATTATATTAACAGGAGCCACAGGTAACAATTTAAAGAATGTCACCATAAAAATACCTTTGGCTAAACTAATAGGTGTTACCGGAGTTTCGGGTAGTGGTAAATCAACATTAATTAATGAGACCCTCTACCCTATTTTGAATCAACATATTTACAAAGCTGTTAAAAAACCATTGCCATATAAAAATATTAAAGGCTTAGAATTTATTGATAAGGTTATAGATATCAATCAAACCGCTATCGGTAGAACGCCTCGATCCAACCCAGCAACTTACACTGGTGTTTTTAGTGAAATTAGAAGTTTATTTGCCAAAACTCCAGAGGCCTTAATTAGGGGTTATAAACCAGGTAGATTTTCGTTCAATGTAAAAGACGGGCGTTGTGAAACTTGCCGCGGTGGTGGAGTAAGAGTAATAGAAATGAATTTTTTACCAGATGTTGAAGTATTGTGTGAAACTTGCCAAGGGAAAAGATTTACGAGAGAAACTTTAGAAATTAGATACAAAGGCAAATCAATTTCTAATGTTTTAAATATGACTATTGACGAGGCGGTACTTTTTTTCGAGCTCATTCCAAAAATATATATAAAATTAAAAACCATTCAAGATGTTGGTTTGGGGTATATTACATTAGGACAACAATCAACTACCTTGTCTGGAGGGGAAGCACAACGTATTAAACTGGCAGCTGAATTGTCAAAAAAAGATACAGGAAATACTTTTTATATTTTAGACGAGCCTACTACTGGCTTGCATTTTGAGGATATTAGAATACTGATGAAAGTGCTCAACAAACTAACGGATAAAGGTAATACAGTATTAATTATTGAACATAATTTAGATGTTATAAAACTCTGTGATCACATTATTGACATTGGTAAAGAAGGTGGTAGAAACGGAGGTGAAATATTGTGTTTTGGCACACCTGAAGAAATTATTACAAACAAAAATAGTTACACAGCAAAATTCTTAAAAAAAGAACTAAATTTATAATTCGCTTTTTTTAGCGAAGAGAAATTAAATATAAAAACATGAGATCAAGCGAAGAGAAAAAAATTCGAGAAAAACTTAAACAAAAAACCTGGAATGAAATAAAAACTAATGATTCTTGGGCCATTTTTAAAATTATGAGTGAATTTGTAGATGGCTACGAAAAATTGAGTAGAATAGGTCCGTGTGTAAGTGTTTTTGGATCAGCAAGAACAAAACCTGAAGATAAATATTACCAATTGGCAGAAGAAATATCATTTCAATTAACCCAACAAGGATATGGTGTTATAACAGGTGGTGGACCGGGAATAATGGAGGCTGGCAACAAAGGAGCTAGAAGAGGCGGTGGTGTTTCGGTAGGTCTAAATATTGAATTACCATTTGAGCAACATGATAACCCATATATCGACTCTGATAAAAATTTAGAGTTTGATTACTTTTTTGTTCGCAAGGTTATGTTTGTGAAATACGCTCAAGGATTTGTAGCTATGCCAGGAGGCTTTGGCACATTGGATGAGTTGTTTGAAGCAATTACATTAATTCAAACAAAAAAAATAGGTAAATTCCCTATTATTCTTGTAGGAAGTGAATTTTGGAAAGGAGTTATTGATTGGATTAAAGAAACATTGCTTGATAAGCACCAAAATGTAAGCGAAAAAGATTTGGATCTTTTTACCATTGTTGATACAGCAGAAGAAGTTATATCAACCATCAACTTATTTTACAAAAAAAACCATTTAAGACCAAATTTTTAACAAAAACAATTTCAATAAAAGTAAATTGCAAAGAAAAAGCTACATAATTGTACTATTTTTTATGCATTTCTTTGGTTATACACAAACCAATGAAATACATATCGATGCAGAATTATTTGTTGACAAACATCAAATAGGCATTGATCAAGAAATTATTTATTTTAACAATTCAAACATAGATTTAGATACGATTTATCTACACAATTGGGCTAATGCTTATAAAAACAGACATACGCCATTATCTAAAAGATTGATTGAAAATTATGATAAGAGCTTGTATTTTGCCAAAATAGAGAAACGAGGCTATTCTAAAATTCTAAATATGACCAGCAATGGTCAACCTATAACATTTGAAAATCTAGACTATGCTCTTGATATAGTGCAAATTATTTTACCCAAAACCTTAAAAGCTCAAGATTCAATAAAAATATCTACCAATATTCTTATAAAAATTCCCATAGATAAATTTACAAAATACGGATATAATGCAGACAATTACAATTTGCGCTATTGGTACTTAAGTCCAGTAGTATTTGATGGCAAATGGCACAAATACAGCAATTTAGACATGGACGACCTATATATGGAACCAACAAATTACAGCATTGATTTTAAAGTTCCATTAGGTTATACTTTACATGCAGATCTTCCTGGTAAAGCAACCATTCATGAAGAACATGTGTATTACCATTTTAAAGGTAAAAACAGGGTGGATATAGAGATTAATGTTCAACTAATTAATGATTTTTCTATATATAATACAGATTCACTTGAAATAATATCTAATTTAAAAAGTAAAAATTTAACCGAAAATATTAAAACAGATGTCTTAAATAGGCAAATACATTTTATTAGCGATTATTTGGGTAATTATCCACATGATAAACTATTAATCAACAAAACGACATATTTAAAAAATCCCGTTTACGGTTTTAATCAATTGCCTAAAGTGCTTTCTCCTTTTACTGATGTTTTTGAATGGGATATAAAAATGTTTAAAGCTCTTACAAACAGGTACATTGAGAATACCATTATTATAAATAAGAGAAAAGACATGTGGCTTACAGATGGTATTCAAACTTTTTTAATGATGGAATATGTTAAAAAATATTATTCCGAAGTAAAAGCCATAGGGAGAATTTCTAAAATTTGGGGCGTAAGAAGTTACAATTTGGCTAAGTTGGATTTTAACGGAAAATACCCATTTGTATACCAATTTTCTACTCGTAAAAATTATGATCAATCTTTAACCACGAGAGCCGACTCTTTATCAAATTTTAATCGAAAAATTGTAAATAAATACAAAGCAGGATTAGGGTTCAAATATTTAGATGCTTATTTGAATGATAGCATAGTGAAATTTAGTTTGAATGAATTTTACAAAAGTAATTATTCAAGATTAACATCAAGCCATGATTTTAATACCATATTAGAATCAAATACAAAAAAAAATCTAAATTGGTTCTTTGAGGATTATTTGCAAACCAATAAAAAAATTGATTATACCATTAATAAAATTGAAAAGAAAAATGATTCCGTTAAGGTTTATATCAAAAATAAAAGTGATTTTAAAACACCTATTACTTTGTATGGAATAAACAAAAAAGAAATTGTATTTAAAAAATGGATTGTTAATATTGACTCGGCAAAGACCATAACTGTACCTATAAAAGGAATTGATAGGCTTTCTTTGAATTATGAATACCAATACCCTGAATTTAATTTAAGAGACAATTGGAAAAAATTAGATAAAAAAATATTAAACAGGCCTTTAAAATTTACTTTTTTTAAAGATATAGAAGATCCATATTACAATCAAATATTTTATAACGCTTATTTTGCCTATAATTTTTATGATGGTTTATTACTTGGTCCAGAATTATATAATCAAGCAGCATTCAAAAAAAAATGGCTTTTCAATGTTACCCCAACTTATGGTTTTAAAAGCAAGACATTAACCGGGTCTTTTTCTTTAGTTTATGAATATTTACCTAAATCAACCCCTGTTTACCGATATAGTGCAGGTTTTAGTGGAGGTCAGTCACATTATGACGAAG
This sequence comes from Flavobacteriaceae bacterium, assembly GCA_021647985.1. Classification (GTDB taxonomy): domain Bacteria; phylum Bacteroidota; class Bacteroidia; order Flavobacteriales; family Flavobacteriaceae; genus Lutimonas. The sequence goes on from JAKITQ010000074.1 coordinate 7,427, forward strand.
GTCTTACTTTTAAAAAATTCACACCTTTTTTTTCCATTGAGTTCGATCGTAAAACTTTACGTGATGTTGGTGGGAGTTCGTTATTTACTCGATTTGTAGTAGTTGACAAAGAAATTCCCATAGCGGCAGCAGACCATCCAGAAACCTATCAATATAATATTTTAAATATTCGGTATACCTTTTTTAAACCAGATATTATTAACGATCTTCGATATTTTCTCGACTTTCAATATGCTGAAAATTTCAGCAAAATATCTTTAGATTTTAGATATAGAAAGTTAACAAACAAAAACAGACAATTTGATTTTCGTTTATTTGCCGGAACATTCCTATTCAATAATACGGAAAGTGATTTTTTTAGTTTTGCATTAGATAGACCTAGTGATTATTTGTTCGATTATGGTTTTTTAGGAAGATCTGAAGACACCGGATTTTTTAGTCAGCAAATTATAATTTCAGAAGGGGGGTTTAAATCTATTTTTGAAAACAAATATGCCAATCAATGGTTGGTTTCATCTAACATTAGTATTGGTATTTGGAGATGGGTTGAGGCTTATACCGATGCAGGGTTTATTAAAAATAATAGCCAAAATCCTTACTTTCGTTATGACACCGGAATTCGCCTTAATTTTATACACAATTTTTTAGAAATATACTTCCCTTTGCAATCTAGCTTGGGTTTTGAACCTAGCCTATCAGATTACGGTTCAAAAATTAGATTTGTTTTAACAGTATCTCCTCAAAAGATTTATAGATTCATAAAAAGAGGGTTTTATTAAATTAAATTTTATCAATAAATCAATAAATCGGTTCTAATTTTACCATATATATAAATAATTTTGATGAATAATTTCATTACCTATCTATAACACATATAGTTAGCCCAAAACAAATATTACATTACATTTTGTATATTTGCAACCTACAAAAGGGATACATAAAATGATTATAAAAGCTTCAGAAAACCAGAAAAAACTTTCATTTGAAGAATTCAAAAAAGAAGTTTTAAAGGATTTTAAAACAGCTTTAATAAGTAGAGAATGTAGTGTCGTTGGAAGGCGAGAGGTTTTAACTGGAAAAGCAAAATTTGGAATATTTGGTGCAGGCAAAGAAATACCACAACTTGCAATGGCCAAAGCTTTTAAAAAAGGTGATTGGCGTTCAGGTTATTATCGTGATCAAACATTTATGATGGCCATTAATGAATATGATCCACAGCATTTTTTTGCCAGTTTATATGCCCATGCAGATATAGAAGCCGACTCATTTTCGGCGGGCAGACAAATGAATGGGCATTTTGCCACACATTCTTTAAACGATGATGGTTCTTGGAAAGATTTAATTTCTCAATATAATGTAAGCTCTGATATTTCTCCAACTGCTGGTCAAATGCCTCGTCTTTTAGGTTTGGCAGAAGCGTCTAAAAAATATAAAAATATAGATGTTTTAAAAAACAAAACACAATTTTCAAATGGTGGCAATGAAGTAGCTTGGGGCACTATTGGAAATGCAAGTACATCTGAAGGGCTCTTTTTTGAAACAATTAATGCTGCAGGGGTATTACAAGTACCAATGGTGATTAGTATTTGGGATGATGAATACGGTATTTCTGTACATGCCAAACATCAAACTACTAAAGAAAATATTTCTGAAATATTAAAAGGGTTTCAAAGAGATAAAGATAATAAAGGATTTGAAATATTTGTGGTTGACGGTTGGAACTACACCCAATTGGTTGACGTTTATACTAAAGCCGGAAACATTGCTAGAGAAGAACATGTGCCAGTAATTATTCATGTAAAAGAATTAACCCAGCCACAAGGGCACTCTACTTCAGGTTCGCATGAAAGATATAAAAGTGAAGATCGATTATTATGGGAAAAAGAACATGATTGTATTTTAAAAATGAGGTCTTGGATCTTGAATTTTGAATTGGAAGATCAAGAGGGTCAAATCTTTAAATTTGTTGATTCTGAAGAAGAATTATTAACTTTAGAAAAAGAGGCTACAAAAGAAGTTTCTTTTGCGAAAAGAGCTGCATGGAATGCTTTTACTCAGCCATTAGAAGAGGAAAGAAAAGAATTACTTCAAATTATTGAAAAAGTTGCTGTAAAAAGTGATAATAAAATTTTTATAGAAAAACTAAAAAGAGAATTGGATGGTATTGAAGATCCAATTAGAAAAAATATTTTATCTATAGCAAGAAAATCACTTATCCACTTAAGGGATGAAAAATTTGAAGAAAAAGACAATTTATTAAAATGGATAAAAAATTACCATGCAAAACAACACGAAAGATATAATACACATTTATATAACGAATATGAGTCAAAAGCGACAAATATAAAAGAAGTACTACCTGAATATGAGGATACTTCTGAATTGGTTGATGCACGAATTATTTTAAAAAATAATTTTGATAATATCCTTACAAATTATAATGAAGTAGTGTTTTTTGGTGAAGACTCTGGTAAAATTGGTGATGTTAATCAGGGCTTAGAAGGTTTGCAAGAAAAACATGGTATAGAAAGAGTTTACGATACAGGTATACGAGAAGCTTCTATCATTGGGCAAGGTATAGGTATGGCTATGCGAGGAATTAGGCCTATAGCAGAAATTCAATATTTAGATTATATATTTTATGCCACGCAAGTATTAACTGATGATTTAGCTACCCTACGCTATCGTACTTTTGGCAAACAAAAAGCACCGGTAATTATTAGAACCAGAGGACACAGACTTGAAGGCATTTGGCATTCGGGATCACAAATGGGAAGTCTCTTAAATTTATTTAGAGGTCTATATATTTTAGTGCCACGTAATATGACTAAGGCTGCTGGGTTTTATAATACTTTATTAAAAAGTGATGAACCAGCCATTGTTATTGAAAATTTAAATGGTTACCGTTTAAAAGAAAGATTACCGAAAAATATAGGTGATTTTACCACACCAATTGGTGTGGTGGAAACCATAAAAGAAGGAAATGATGTTACAATAATTTCTTATGGTGCTACCTTAAAAATAGTTGAGGAAGCCTCAAATGATTTATCTAAAGTTGGTATTGATGTTGAAATCATTGACGCCCAAAGCTTGTTGCCTTTTGATTTGAACCACGATA
>JAKITQ010000075.1 GCA_021647985.1 Flavobacteriaceae bacterium
TTTATGATATGAAAATACGAAAACTATTGCAGTTAGACAAGGGAATTAAACCTAATTATCATTGTAAGTTATTGACAGTAAGATTATTAATTATTAAGTGCTGATAAATCAGCAAGCCCTAATTATTAGAGTTTTGGCAAGCAAAGTAAGTTACAAGAATGAGAAGTAAGAATAATTTGTACATCAACTAATCTTTAATATTATCAACAATAAAAAAGACAATGGTTAATACAAAAAAAACAATTGAAGTGATAAGTACAGCTTTCATATATGGCCAGCCAACAAAGTCGCCTATTGACGCTATCATTGCTAATTGTAACCCTATTGCTAATGCAATTTTTACTTTTTTACTCATAATATATTATGATTTGTGTTTTATTCTTTCATATAATTTTGCTAAAGACTTCAACAATTCAACTGGAGTAGTTAAAATTTCATAGTGATTTGAACCAAACATTTGTGGTAAATAGTATTTTGCATTGGCTTCGATGGCTAAGGCATATGAATTAATATTTCGTTCGTTTAACTCTCTTAATGCCTGCTTCACATCGTTAATTCCATATTTGCCTTCGTATTTATCGTAATCATTTGGTTTCCCGTCCGAAATTAAAATAATCCATTTGTTATTGGTATCTCGTTTGTCTAATAAAGCACCTGAATGACGTAAGGCAGTTCCAATTCTGGTATAACCTTCAGGTTCAACAGCGCCGATTTTATATTTTGCTTTATCCCAATCATCATCAAATCCTTTTAAAGTTAAATAGGTTGCATAATTTCTAGTTTTTGAGTAAAAGCAATCGATAGAAAAATCAACATCAAACTCATTTAATATTTCGCCAAATAAAATAGAAACTTGTTTCTCGACGTCAATTACTCTATTATTTGCAGCATACCCATCACTTGATAAACTAACATCTAATAACATTAAAATGGATAAGTCTTTTTCTTTTTTTCGTTTAGATAGATAAATATTTTCAGATGGGGTATGACCCGAATGAATATCAATATACAAATCAGTAAGTGCATCCAAATCAAATTCTTCACCTTGAGTTTGTCTTCTTTGTTGTTGGTATTTGTTATTTATATTGGTTAACATTTTACGTAAACCCATTAGCGTTGAAGCATTTTCTGTCAAAGTTTTTTTATAGTAAGCAGTATTAGTTTCTGTAATATTTTTTGGATAGAGTTTGCAAAAACATTTTTTATATTCTCGCTTAGAATAATCCCATTCATCATAGGAAATATAATAATCTTTTGTGTTGATTTCAGAACTTTCGGCTACAGTTGTATTTTCAACAAATTCGGCTTGATAAACAGAGTGTGTTGTATCATCAACTCGTACTGTATATTTCATGTTCAATTCTTCTAAGGCTTTGCTGTGTTCATCTAGTTCATCATCACCATCAAAATCACGCCAACCGCCATCCCATTCTTCAGCAGTATCAATTTTCTCAAAATCATGAGTCATTACATAATCTTCTTGTTGTTTTTGATCAATTTGCAATGAAACTACTTCTTCAACCGCATTGGCTTTTAAGATGGTTTCAATTTCTTCGGCAATGGCTTTCTTGGCTTTTTCGTTGAAATTTTTGAGTTTATCATTTGGATTGATTTCTTGATTATTTCGCATCCATTTTCCATAAATAAAAGAATAGTCAACAGGATTTTTTTCAGTAACCTTAGCGTTATATAAATTAAGTAGTTCAGTATGAATAGCTTTGGCAATAGGAAACTCATTAAACATACTCTCTAATATATTTTTTGATTCTTTTAATGCTATTTCTTGTGATTCTTCGGTAGGATGATCTGTATTATCTTGCCAATTGAACTCTAAATTCTTTTGAATGGATAGATATAATATTCTAAATAAATAAAACGAAAGGTTTTCTTCGTAAGTCGAAAATTCTGAAAATAAAGTTGGTAAAAAGAAATTGTTGTTTTTATAACCACCTTCTCTTTTGGCAGGAAAAATATCAATAGGATTTCCAGTAATGGCTCTTGCAAAAATGGTTAATCTAGATTTGATATCTATTAAATTAACTGTTTTCATATCCGCTTCAAGCGAACCTCTTTTACGTTTTGTAAAAAAACTTGCTATTTTACCGTAAATGTATTCGTCTAAGGCCATGTTTCAGTATTCAGTATTCAGTAACCAGTGTTCAGTAATCAGTTTTACCAAGCGGATAATGATTTATTTGCTTTCAAATTTTGTTGGATTATTCATCATATAATTTATCAATTTACCTATTTCACTGTTTTTTTGTTCTAATTCTATTTTTGTTTGAGATGATATATAATTGCAGGCTTCAGCAAATTGTAACCATCCCAAGGTTTCTGAATTTTCAGAGTCAGCATCGGATAATTTGCTGATAAAATATTTTGGGTATAATCTTTTTCTATAACCCTCAGTAATATTAATGCAAACTGATCTGGAAGATCTTCTAATCTGATCAGTTAAAGAATATTGTTCTTCTTTTGGAAATGCTTTTGAAATATGAAATATTTCCATAGCTAATTCAAACCCTTTTTTATATGCTAGTAAAGTTCTAAATCCCATTTTTAAATTTTAAAACAACTGTATTGTAGACTGATAACTGATAACTGCAGACTGATAACTGCAATTAGATCATCAAGTTACATAAATCGCGCAGTGCAGAGGTTATTTCTAAATCATCGGTTAGAGGTTCTACAATTGCAACTTCAACGGATAGTCTTTTCGGTAAACCAGAATGAATTAATTTTGCAGCATCAACTAATAAACGAGTTGATACCGTTTCGGTTAACCCGAGTTCTGTTAGGTTTCTAATTTTATTGGCAATATTGACTAATTTTTTCGCTATAGCGGAATCAATACTGGTTTCATTAACCAATATTTCAGATTCCAACTTTTCATCTGGGTAAGCAAAACTAATTGCTACAAAACGTTGCCTGGTTGATGGTTTTAATTCTTTAAAACCTCTTTGATACCCTGGGTTAAATGAGGCTACTAACATAAAATCAGTATGCGCTTTTACTACTTCTCCTAATTTGTCAATAAAGAGTTCCCTTCTATGGTCGGTTAATGAATGTATGGCAACAATTACATCGGGTCTAGCTTCTACAATTTCATCTAAGTAGATAATAGCTCCTTCTTTTACAGCACGAGTAAGAGGCCCGTCAAGCCAAATAGTTTCTGCTCCTCTAATGATATACCTTCCGATTAAATCGGTAGAAGATGTTTCTTCATGACATGAAATAGTAATCAATTTTTTACCTAATTGATGTGCCATGTATTCAATAAACCTTGATTTACCTGTTCCGGTTGGACCTTTTAATAAAAACGGAATTTTATTTTTAAAAGACTGTTCAAAAACCTCAATTTCTTTACCAGTTTCTTTATAATAGGGTGCTTTTTTCATTGTATAGATTTGCTAGATTCAATTAATAAGTGCAACATCTGGGTTTAATTTACAAAAAAATCAGAATAAAAAAACCAGAGTCAAAAGTATTTGCATCTAACTCTGGCTTATTACTAACTAAAAAATATTTTTACTGATTATCTAGCTCTAAAGCTTCATCAGTTGGTTGACCATGTTTTATAAATTCAATGATATATAAAATTATACCTACCGTAAATAAGGTAGCCATAATCATTAATACGATATAATGCACTTCAATTTCCAATTGTACTTCCATAAAACTCATTGACTTGGTTATACGTTCTAAATATACCTGAGCTACACCTGCAACTCCAAAAGCAACCGTCATTCCTACCATGCCAATGTTAGACATCCAAAATGCCATTCTACCGCGTGCGGTATCATAAAATTTTCTGCCAGTCATGTTTGGTAAGGCATAACTAATAATAGCAAATACAATCATTGCATAGGCTCCCCAAAAAGCTAAATGAGCGTGCATTGCTGTTACGGTAGTTCCATGTGTATAAAGATTTGTTTGTGGTAAAGTATGTGCAAACCCAAGTAAACCAGCCCCAACGAATGACACTATTGCAGAACCAATAGTCCAATATAATGCAATTTTGTTTGGGTGTTTTTTCTCACCTTTTCTATACATATTTACAGCAAACAAAGCCATTGCTAAGAACGCTAATGGTTCAAGAGCAGAGAAAATTCCACCTACGATTAGCCAAATTTTATTTACACCTATATAATAATAATGATGCCCTGTTCCTAAAATCCCCGAAAGGAAAGTTAGACCAACAATGACATATAACCATTTTTCAATTACTTCTCTATCCACTCCGGTTAGTTTTATCAATAAGAATGATAAAATACCACCCATAATTAACTCCCAAACACCTTCAACCCATAGATGAACAACCCACCAGCGGAAAAAAGAATCTAATACTTGACTATCAAAATCTAGCATACCTGGTAAGTAGAGTAGTGCTGCGAAAAGTAAACCCATTGTGAGTACTAATGCAGTTGTTGTTCTTCTTTTACCTTTAAAGAGAGTTACTAAAATTATCCCCATAAATAACAGAACATTTACTACTACCAAATAATCTAATGGTCTTGGTATTTCTAAAAATTTTCTTCCTTCCCAATAATTAAAATGGTATCCAATAATTGCAGCAACCCCTACTAGAGCTAATGAAATTAATTGTACATATGCTAATTTGGCACTTACCAATTCGATCTGAGCCTCTTCAGGAATAATATAATATGCAGCACCCATAAAACCAGATAATAGCCAAACAATCAATAGGTTAGTGTGTACTGCTCTAGCAGTGTTAAAGGGAATCCAATCGTGTAATCCATCCATTCCAGCATGAGCAAAGCCCATTATAAAGCCATAGATTAATTGTAATGATAATAATAGCATTGAAAAGGCAAAAAACCAATATGCTACTTTTTGTGATTTATATTTCATGATGTTTTAGGTTTATTTGTTAATTTTATCTTTTGCCAGTGGAGACACTACAGTTTCAAATCCATTTAAGTCAATATTACCAATCCATTTTAAAAATTCAACAACATCTTCGGCTTCTTGTTCACTCATTTCATAGGCGACCATTTTTCTTCCATTTGGTTGCCATGGAACAGGTGTCATTAAAGTAGCTTTAATGTAGGCTTCGCCTCTTCGTTCAACTACCTTTGTTAGCTCTGGAGCATAATAAGCACCTTCTCCCATTATTGTATGACATCCCATGCAGTTGTTTTTTTCCCAAATGTATTTACCTCTAATTGCTGACTCGCTGAGGTCTTCTAAATTAGATTGATCTTGAGCGGCAGATAGTGAATACACGGTTAGTCCAATAAAAATTAAAAATGTGACCAATGTACCACCTAAAAAGAATGCTCTTGCTTGTTTTTTTGATAACATGTGAATAGTGTTTAAGTTATTAAAATATTAAAAGATACTTTTATCTTTTATAAAGACAAATTTAAGTGTTAAAGTTTTCTTAATATATGATAAATATCATGTTTTTACTGTTTTTATAAACATCAAAAATCTATTTAAACAAATGATATACAGTTATATAAACGTGTAAATTAAAATTAATCTAAAGGATTTCTCGAGGTTATACCTTGGGGTAGTTTATTTATGAAACCGGCATTGTATTTAAATAATATAACAACACCGGTAGAACTAAATAACTAAACCTATTTTTTAAAGTTTTTATTGAAAAAAGTTGGTTTAAAACTTACCATAGCCCATGCCCAGTTGTTTGTTGCATCTTTATTTCCTCCTTTAATTAATTCCATGGATTCTGTTGCAAACATTTGAGAATATCCTAGGTTTAAATTTATGTTTTTGTGGATTTTGTAAGATAATTTTAAGTCAATTTCAGTACTTAAATAGGCATCAGCAATAGTACCATCAGTATTTAAAATATTACCATCTGCTGAGAAAAAATGTGGTACTAACGTGGCTGAAAATTTATTAATTGTATAGATTATCGGTACGTTAATATCAATTAATCCAACGCTACCATTATGATTTCCAACATAAAAATAATCCATCCAACCATTAAATTTATGATTTGTTCCATAAAATGGGTTAAAAGCATTATTCGTTCCATTATTGTTACCCTCATCATTTCCAGATAAATACTCGACGCCTGCACCAATTGTAAAATGGTTAGTAATATTAAATTTGGCATTGGCAGTTAAATATAAAGCAGATAGATTTTCTTTGTCATCTTTTAAATTATTTGGAGAATTTCCTGTTTGTAGATAGGTAGCTGCATCAGCATTCCATCTATTTAATTTATAAGTTAGTCTTGCTCCAATAGTTTGGCTATAAGCAATTTCTTGATCGCTGTTTTGGGCATCAATAAATTTATTATACGTTAGACCATTGTTTAAAAATAAAGCACTTAAATTTAAGCCTTCAATTAGATTGGTATGATACCAAGCATATTGTAGATTTTTATATTGAGAAACAGCATAGTCTTCCTTAAAGTTAGATTCGTTGTTCGCATTCATTGCAAGGCCAAGATCCAGTCTGCTTTTTTCATTAGGTTTGAATTTTAAGATAATGGCATCGTGACTTCTTGCTTGCTGTGCCCACTCTACATTTCCAAAAATTCTATGATCATCGTATATAATTTCTTGTCGCCCTAATTTCACAGAAAATTTTTCTGTAAAATTATACTCAGCCCATGCTTCATGGAATATCACACCGTTTTTATCACTTCTAGCCATTGTTGCTACATCACCCCAAACTCGAACATTTTGTATGGAGAAAAATACACGATATTTCTGTTCAGAATAATCAAAGCTGATTCTTGATCTTTGAGAAATAAAATATGATGCTTCTTGACCTGGTGAGATTAATGTGCCGAATCCATTACGACCTTCAAATCGAGGTCTAATTTCACCTGATACTTTAAACTGTTGTGCATTTAATGTAGCTGCTATACAAACAACGAACATTATATAAAAAAATATTTTTTTCATGGTTAAAAAATAGTTTGATTAATTGATTTATTTTGTGGTTGCAATTATTTTTTCGATGGTTAAATTGTTATCTACACCCAATCCTTCTTGTTGATGCACCAATTCTCCTTCTCGATTTAAAACACTTATTATATTAGAATGCGAAAACTCCATCGGTGATATTTCTTTGTATTTCACTGCTAAAACGTTGGCGAACTCACGAACTGCACTAACTTTACCTTGCAAAAAAGTCCACTGTTCTCCATCCATATAGTTTTCAATGGCAAATTCTTTCAAGTGCTTTGGCGTATCTGTCTCCGGATCAATACTGATCATAACATACTGTATATCAGATTTTAAATTGATGGGAATTTGTTTTTCAATATTTCTCATATCCGCAACCAATCTGGGGCAGGCAGCTTTACACGATGTATAAATCATTACCATTACTAAGGTTTTACCTTTTAAATTTTTCAGTAAAATTGTATTTCCCTCTTCTGTATTCCATTTTGATGTTAAATTAAAAATAGAATTTTCAGAAATGTTTTCTGGATTATCTTTATGAGATTTATTATTGGCATCAATTTTCAAATCCATTTTGCAAATCGGACATTCACCAAAGTCTTGATAAGTTTTGTCTCCTTCACATTGCATTGGACATTGATAAATTAATGCTAGTTCACCTTTCGATTTCTCATTATTACATGAAGAAAATGAAAGTATTGCAATGAGTGTAATTTTTAAAATATTTTTCACTTTATGATGTTAATGGAGGCATTTTGCCCTTGTTTAAAAATTATTTAATATCCTTAGCACATCTAAACCCTAAATTTTGCATGGTGTATTTTGCTTTTACGCTTCCGCGGATGGCATATCGCATAAATGCTGCGTAATTCATAAGATCATTGGCTCCTAGGGCTGCGCTTCCACAAAAAAGATCGCTATCATTGTCAACATCTTTTCTTGATTCACCCGATATTAAAACAGAGTTAAAATCGGATGTCCATTCCCATACCAAACCATGTAAATCATAAACTCCCCAATAATTTTTAAATGTTGAACCAATCTCATTATTAAATGTTTTTGGTTTTTCGTACCAAGACAATATATAGGCATTATAGGTTTTAAGGCTTCTTGCGTCAGGTTGATTTTTATTTGCCATAGCAGCATATTCCCATTCATCAATGGTTGGAAGCCTTTTACCCTGACATGCACAAAAATCATTTGCAGCGAACCATGAAATATTGGTTATTGGTGCTCTTGTTGCTTGATTGATTGCCAGAGTGGTATCAGAAGCCCATTTTATTAGATAACTGTCATCTGCAAATAACTGGATTACATTTGACCTTCTCCATTTAGGGTTCTTTATAACAAACTTTAAATATTCTTGGTTTGTAACTGGATAGATGTCTATTTTAAAATCCTTTATCACTACTTGCATGGAATCTCTTCCGTACAAAGGGGTATAAGAACTTCCTTTAATAGAAACCATTTCAGATTGGCAATTTGCATTAATTGTCATCAAAAATAATAAGAAAATTACCAATATTGAAATAGTTCTCATGTGCAATAGATATTATTAATGTCCGCTTTTTACTTCTTGTACCATATGCACTGTTACATTGGTTTTATTATTGCCCCATGAATTGTATACGTATGTTAATACATCTGCAATTTCATCATCTGTTAAGGTTTGTTTGGTCATTACACTATTGTATTTTGTACCATTTACAATTATCTCACCGGTTTTACCATTCAAAACAATGTCAATTGCTCTTTTTACATCGGCATTTAAGTAATCTGACTTTGCAAGAGGAGGGAAGGCATTTGCAATTCCTTCACCATTAGCCTGGTGGCAAGCAAAACAAGTTTTGGTGTAAATATTTTTACCCAAGGCAATTTTTTCTTTTAAAGTTTTGTTTGTTTTTAAAGTTACTTTTTTACTTGCATCAGGTGGCATTTCTTGTAATGTACCTCCTTCTGGATTGTATATACCTTCTTGTATAACACCTGAGTATAACTGTTTGTTTTCCTCGCCTTTTACTTTTAACATCCCTAAGGCACCTTTATTAAAGGCTCTAAAAATAGAGTGATCAACTATAATAAGAGTTCCAGGAACATCAACTTTAAATTCAACTATTGACGCACCTCCAGCAGGAATTAAAGTAGTTTGAACATTTTCATTAATAAGCGACCCTCCTTCAATATGAACTTTATCAAATATTTCACCAATTACATGAAATGATGAGACTAAATTAGGGCCACCATTACCAACATATAATCGCACTGTTTCACCAATATTTGCAGTTAAGGCATTGTCGCCAGTTAAGGCACCTACTTTACCATTAAATACCACATAATCGGCATCTTCATCAACGGCTTTTTTCATATCAAAAGCTTGTAGTCCAGGGGCACCATTCTCTCCTTTGGTATAGAAATCACCTTGCATAACATAGTATTCTTTATCTACTTTTGGTAAACCACCTTCTGGTTCAACCAAAATTAGACCATACATACCGTTTGCAATATGCATACCTACAGGTGCTGTAGCACAATGGTAAACATAAAGGCCAGGATTTAATGTTTTAAATGAAAATGTTTTTTCATGACCTGGAGCTACAAATGATGATGTTGCTCCTCCACCCGGGCCGGTAACAGCATGTAGGTCTATATTATGAGGTAATTTATTATCCGGATGATTTGATAAGGTAAATTCAACTTCATCACCAACTCTGGTTCGAATAAAACTACCTGGTACTGAACCTCCAAAAGTCCAATAAATATAAGTTGTTCCATCAGTCATTGTGCCCTCTTGTTCAAGAACTTCCATATTTACTATTAATTTTTTTGCAGCCCTGTCACCTACAGATTTCGGAACATGAGGTGGAGCTGTCAATTCTGCATCCATAGTACCAGATATGGCAATTTTAGAAGCATCAATAACACTTGTTTTTTTATCGATACTTGTGCAACTTGTTATTAGTATTAAAGCCAAAGCTATAAAACTAATACCGCTAAAGTTTAATTGAAGATTTTTCATTTTTTTTTGAATAAGATTTAAGATTAACATATAAAAGACATAATTATCTTTTATTTAACAAAAATAAAGCCTTGACAATTTAAAATTTATGACTTATGTCATGGAAGTCATAAAAGACCATAGTTCGATTAATATTTTAGGTTAAAAAAATTGTAAAAAAGGTAGAGTTTTAGTATAGTAAAGTGATGAAAACAATATTATAACTAAAATATCTACCTATGATTATTTACACTAAAAATACTGAAATTTTCTGTATAGTTGATGAATTTGGTTAAGAATATGATAAAACAGAAGAAAAACAGCTATTTGGTAATCTCCCAAAATGACCTTATACAATGATCAATAGAGAAGTTCTTAGCATTTTATTTTGTACGGTTTTGCATATGGTAATTCTAAAACATATAGTTGTTTAAATATTAATGCGAATCAAGAGTTAAAAACAAACAAAAAAACAAGTTAAATTAGTTAAAAAAACAACAGTTTAAGCTTGTTTAAGTTATTGATATTCAGTATCTTAATAGTCAATTTCAACAAGATTATTTTGGATACAAACAACAATAACAAGGATTACAAGTTAGTGAAAATATATGATTATGTCTGTAAGAAATTTGAA
>JAKITQ010000076.1 GCA_021647985.1 Flavobacteriaceae bacterium
ATTTTGATTTTTTTATCAATTACAAAATACAACTTTTTAAACAGTTTTCCAATTTTAAATCATCCTGAAATATCAATAAAATCAATACTTTACAACTTATTTAATGTGTTTTTCAGGGGATGGCTAACTAAAGATAAAATATATTTTAATACGGAAATAATTCTTATAGTAGTTTGTTGAGTAGCATAAATATATTACACGTACAAACATCCCTATATCTGGCAATTGGTAAATTACATTTGAAGATAATTTTGATGGCAACACACTTGATCCAAATAAATGGATGGTATGTTTAGATGGTTTTAAACCTTACTAGAATTAATCAGATAATGAAATTCCATATGTAGTGAAAAAAGAATCCCAATTAAAAAAAGGAATAATAAGAATAGATGATTAAATAATAATAAATTTACATAAGTAAATGAAATATAAATTTAATATTTGTTGCTAAGTTTACAATTCACATATAGAGAAAATTTAAATTTTAGCACAATAGTTTTATTCTCTCTAAAATAGATTTATTTAATTACTTAATGTTGAGAAACTTATAACTAACAGAACCTAGGGGAAATGATTGAAAAGTTGAAGAATATTTATAAGAATGTTGGGCCAGGATTTATTATGGCAGCAGTAGTTTTAGGAGCAGGAAGTATAACAACTTCAACAAAAATTGGGGCAACCTTGGGCTATGATTTTTTTTGGGTGATTTTAATAGCAGCTATTTCTATGGCTGTTTACATGAATATAAGTACACGTTTCGGTATTTTACATAACCAATCAATATTAGGTGTTATTGCTAAAAAATACGGAAGATGGTTTTCTATGATTATTGGAATAAGTTCTTTTTTAGCCGCCTTGAGTTTTCAGTTTGACAATCTTATCTTGTTCAAAGCAAAGGATGGAAATTAGAAGATATAGATAAGGGAATAAAAGACTCTAATTTTGGAGTGTTTTTATTAGCAATTATGTCTGTATTAATTATAACAACTGCGGCTGCAACTTTAAAGCCATTAGGCATCTCTGTGAATTCTGCCGCAGATATGGCTATACAATTAGAAGTCTTATTGGGTAGTTATGCGAAATATATATTTGCTTTTGGTTTTATTTCTGCTGCCTTCTCATCACTTATTGTTAATGCAGTAATTGGAGGAGGTCTTTTGTCAGATGGATTAGGATTGGGGAAATCGATGGATGAAAAGATGCCAAAAGTATTTACGATCTTAATATTACTAATTGGTATGGGAATATCAGTATATGTGTCTAGTGACATTGGTAATGCTGTATATTCTTTAATTTTAGCACAAGCATCTTCTATGCTAGCAGTACCTTTAATAGCCATTGGTTTATTGCTAATAGCAAATCGTAAAGATGTAATGGGAAAATACAAAAACACTATATTTCAGAATATATTGGCAATTATAGGCTTTGTTTTAATATGTGTTTTAGTGTATATAATGTATAGTAAATTATTAGGGTATTTCACTGATTCAATCCTTTAATAAAATATTGAATATACAAATAACCCCTTTTATACAATTACTATTTTAATTCCAATATTTTCAAGTGACATTTTTTGCTCATTGCTTATTCCACTATCTGTTATTAAAATATTTATTTTGGATATTGGACAGATAAAGGCAAGGCTTCTTTTACCAATCTTACTAGAATCTGCCAGAACAATAATCTGATTGGACATTTCAACCATAGTAGTATTAATATTTGCCTCTTCTATATTAGGTGTCGATAAGCCATAATCAATGTCTAATCCATCAACACCTAAAAATAATTTATCGCAATAATAATTTCGTAAGCTTTTTTCTGCAGGAGTACCGATTAAAGAAAAAGATTTATTTCTAAGAAATCCTCCTGGAATTATAACTTGTATATTGTCTTTTTTATAAAGTTGATTTGCAATATTTAAAGCATTAGTTATAACTGTTAACTGTATCTTTTCATCTAGATTTCTAACAAGCTCTATAGCTGTAGTACCTGAATCAATCATTATAGTATCATCTTCATTTACAAATGAAGCTGCTTTAGAACCAATTAATTGCTTGGCTTTAATATTAATTTTATCTTTTTCCGAAATATGGTAATCCATTCCGACAGAATCAATTTTTAGGGCTCCGCCTCTTGCTCTGATTAAAATATTTTTTTTCTCAAGCTGCGCTAAGTCATTTCTAATTGTTACTTCACTTACTTGAAACATATTGCTCAGTTTTCGAACATCCACTTTTCCTTTGAGGTCAAGTTCTTTAATTATTATTAATCTGCGTTCAACGGTTGATTTTTTTTTTGTCATTTATATTAGATATTATATAGAATTATAAAAAAGGGTGTTCCTTTTGTGAAGGAAAAATGAATTACTGCAAGGTATTAAAAAAATGTAGGCTTTCTATTAATTAAATAAATTAAAGTATGGAAAAGAAAGAATTACTACATTATAACAAAACGAATTGGTTTTAAATTCTACATATTTGATTTGTTTATATCTTATTTAATAGCTGGGTATACTATAGCCCTATGGATATTTATTTCATTATATATTGGTAAAAAATCAAAGGAATATTCATTATTTTTTATGTTAGTTAAATTATTATATGAATTTTTCCATATTGAATATATCAAAACTTTATTTGAAATGACTCTCTATATTTTTTTAACCGTTTCAAATAACCTTCTATATCCAATAACTGTTCATCATAAATCAAATAGCTCAAATCTGGTGTGCGATTAGCAAAATGACGTGAGCGATCCATTTTGTAAAAAAACTTTTTACTTGGCGTTGACATACCTT
Organism: Flavobacteriaceae bacterium; assembly: GCA_021647985.1. Lineage (GTDB taxonomy): Bacteria > Bacteroidota > Bacteroidia > Flavobacteriales > Flavobacteriaceae > Lutimonas. The sequence goes on from JAKITQ010000076.1 coordinate 2,798, forward strand.
TTGGAAGTCTTGTCTTCTCCCAAATAGCTACTAATTCAGAATAAACTCTTTCTCTTCTAGCCAAACTATTTTCAATTAATTTTTCTGCGTTCAATAAGCTATTGTATGCTGCCTCTCTATCTGAAAATGCATTTCGGTGTGCTTCTGTAATGGTGTATTCCAACTTTGAAAGATCGAGATAAGTTTGGCAGGTATGGTCAATCAAATTTGCTATAGATTGGTACACTTCAAAATCATAGCTATTGTCCAAATCCAATAATTTATTGGCTTCAATTATTTGCAAGGCACGAGCCATTTTTTTTCGTTGCCTTTTTGATTTGATTATCATAGTTTTATATTCCGTATTCCAATATGGGTCATACTCTATATATTGACTTCTAGGCAAATCAGGTAAATGAGTTTTTCCTATTTCTCCATGATGCCAAATATTTCTTTCAAAAGTTGCAGCATAATAGTAGGCGCCATCATTCAACAATTCATAAAGCTCTTGCATATTCATCACATCATTTCCGTAATAACTTGCAAAAAAAGAATTTTCAAATTCTTCAGGTGTTGGAGACGCTCCATTCCATGAATATTGTGCAGAAGCAACAAAACTTAACATCCACATTTGGTTGTGTAATCCAGAATCATCCCATGAGGTATTAATCATCCCATCAAAGGCTTTTGACTTGGATCCAGTAGAAAGTAAATCATAAGAGTTTTTTAAACTTCCTGGTACTTTTCTATCACCATGCTTTTTGAAATGATATGGAAGAAATAAAGGTTCTAATCCTGGATTAGGATCATACATAAATACTTCAAATCCCATTGATTTCGCTTCTTTTGCATACCTAAAATCAGGAGCTCTATAATTCTCATAACTTTCGGTAAGTACAAGATCCGTATCTATCTTCATATTTTTTATTGGCGAACTATTTTGTCTCCAACCCATGGGTCTTTCCCATAACATTACTTTTCTGGACTTTTTAAGATGCTTAGACGCTTTATTTGCAAAAAGATGATACAAACCACTATTGCCAATTTCTTTAGCCTTTGCTCTACATTCTTTACATTCACCCAATTCAAATGTTTCATCAGACCCTATATGAATATATTTTGATCCTGGTGTAGCTTCGATCGCCTCATCCCATAAATCAAACAAAAGATCATAAGTTCCTTCTTTTAATGGGCAAAACTCCCAATCAGAATCTGCAACTTCTCTTAAATGTTTAAATTTATTCCATTTTAAAATAAAACTAACATGACCTAAGCCTTGAACTAAGGGAACAAGTTCTATGTGGTGTTCTCTGGCATATAAAGTAAACTCCTTCATTTCTTCTATGGTAAAGGCACCTGGAGCACCAATCTTAGGGTGACTTTTGTAAGCCAATTTATCTTCCCATTCCCATACCAACATATTGATTTTGTATTTGGCAAGATCTCTAATAAAACTCTTTACATAGCTTCCTTTATCTTGATGATGCTTGGTGTCGTAGTGAACTGCCCTGATATTCACATCGGGCCAATCTGTAATTTTCATACCAGGGATATAAATAACTCCCCTTGATTTTTTTATCAACTGAAAAAGCGTTTGAACCCCGTAAAACAATCCATCTTCCCCTTTTGCGCGAATTGTCAATACATTAGCTCCTGTACTTAACTCGTACCCTTGTTCGCCTATAGATTTAGAATATCCTTTTCTTGTTAATATTAATTTACTACCTCCTTTTTCTTCATTAATACTTACCACCAAGCCCCATTTATCTTGCAGTTCCTTTCTTAAATACTCTGCAGTTCTCCAGTCAATTTTGCTATGATTTTTATCCAATACAATATTAACAGAGTTCTGTAATACAAATTTATCTCCTCCTATTTGCACCTTTTGGGGATAGGGAATTATATGCAAGTCTAAATCCGAAAGTTCTGATGCTATACTATGATTTGAGAATAATAATGTAAATATTAATACTGCTAAATAAATCTGTTTCTTGGTTTTTTTCATGAGTGTTTAAATTGTATGGTTTATTATATTTATTTTTTAGTTAGTCATCCTGATAATTATCGGGGTAATCTCGCTTTTTTTCAGGGACTTCTTGGTTAATGTCTTTTATTCTAAAAATTGTTTAACTAAATAACTTTGCGCTTCTATATCTGAATTTGCGAATAGTTCTAAATTCGTTCTTATTTTTGAATTAATCCTTTCTCCTTTTTTTATTTCATTTAAATATATTTTAAGTTGATTTTTAGTCATTAAGGTTAAATGTTGAGAAAGCTCAAGCATTGTATAATCGGGGGCTTTGTTTAATTTTTCAAATAGTAAACTTCGGGTATTGACATCGAGTTTATCAAAACTATTCCAAAACTGTATTTGTAAATCATCTCTTTCCCAAAAAATATTTGGTAAATTATTTATGATAAATACGCGAACCAAAGGAATTCCCGATTCAAAAATATTGGCAATTCTTATACTATTTTGTTCATATTTTAAATCGTCTAGTTTATTTAATGCAAATAGCTGATAATTTGCATTATTACTATGCAACATGTGTATTACAATATCGTAATTCATCATGGACAGTGTATAACTTTTAAGCGCTTCTTTAATCTTTCCATGTACAATATGCCAAGCCGTATAACAAGAATACAACGCACCTTCTACAACAGATTCTTTCACCTCAGATATAGTTGCTCCAGATATGGCGTCCACTATACCTATTTCAAAAACCTCCCGTTTTTCGATTAACTCTTCCATTTTTCTTCTTTTCAAAATAGAATTATCATCCATAAGCAAAAGGTGAAGTTTTTTGTAGTCTTCTATTTGAAATAAATCATGGTCATATTTTGTTAAAGGAACTTTTTTATTTCTATCAAAGCCAGCATAATCACCTAGAAGATCCCAGTATATTTTAATCTCCATTAATTTACATTCTCCATCTGCACAAACAGGTGTAGAAACATTAATAAAATACAAAACAGGATTATTTTTAACACCTACAAGTTTAACAACATTTTGTTTACCCATTGAATCCACTTCTATATATATTGGTGTTTCTCTTTTTTTAAGAATATGTTCCTGATTCCAGACCATAGTATAGAACTCCGGTTTATTGTACTTTATATGCTTCTGAAGTTGCTTATCAAGCCCTTCAGAATCTAACTGAGCAAACACTAGACTAATAAAAAAATAAGGTATGATTGTAAAACTAAATCTCATTTACTATGCTTTTGATTTTCTATCAAATTTAAATACTCATTTAGATAGTTTGTATAAATAGCTCTAGGATTAACCTTGTACTTAGAACATATTGATGCTGCAAAACCAACTGCTGCACCCATTTGCCCCGTAGTCAGCATTACTCTTGGTCCTCCTAACCCAACATGTGAACAACTAAAATTTCTACCAGCCATAAACAGGTTATCAATATTTTTAGAATATAAACTTCTATAAGGAATATAGTATTCAGGGGTTTCATAAAACAAAGCTTCTGATAAAAAATCGGGATTATTTTGATCTTCAAGAATAATTTGATAGTGAACATCAATTTCTCTTTTTTCTATTACCACAGCATCTGGAAATTTTCGATTATCCAGTACATCTCTAAATGTAAATATATGATCCCCTACCAATCGTCTAGATTCTCTTTTACCTACCAAATAAGAGACCCATTCCAGTTTTCTATTCGTATTCTCATTCTTTTGTTTGGCATTATAAAAAGAACCGTAAATAGCTTTCAATAAATGATCTCTTATTTCTTCTGCATCATCTATTTGATGCAAATCATTTCTGCTAAATTCCCATTGCCATTCCCCATTCAGAGCTGAATGATTTTTAGCTACGGGCATAGCCCAAGGAACTTTCGGGAAATTATATATACCATCTATTTCTTTGGAACGCCAAAGTACAGAGGAACCCATTACGGCATTATCTGCTTTTTTCGGACTCCAAAGCTCACCCCATTTATCCCAATTTTCGTTATAAGTATCTACACTTTCTCTACCATAGGAAAATTTTGCTCCTGCCCAATAACCTATCCACCCATCGCCCGTACAATCAATAAAATATGGAGCTGAAAATCTAATTCTTTCACCATTGGATGTATGTTTGGCATCTACATATTTTATTGAACTATTTTCATTTACCGCATCATACGCCCTCCAGTTTAAAAATAAACTAATATTTTTATAGCTTTTTACATTTTCATCTCTTTTCTTTTGATCTAAACTAGCTTTGGGAGATCCGTTTGGATAATGCTTCGTGTCAATCATTTTTAATATTCGTTCAAAATTTCCATAAATACCTAAGGTATGAACTCTAATTTCGCTACTTGCGTTCCCTCCAAGTAATGATCTATCATGGATAAGAGCCACTTTTAACCCTTGCTCTGCAGCTGCAATAGATGCTGCACACCCAGCCAATCCACCACCAACAACAACCAAGTCAAAAGATTTTGTTATGGAAGGTACAACGGGTTCTTTGTGCATGTCTTTACGCCAAGAAGCTAGTTTTTTTAGTGAAGAAGGTGGTTCCTTTTGTGATGTAGAAAAGTATATGGCATCAATTCGTCCATTAAACCCTGTCAAATCTATTAATTCTAAACTTACGTGTTTTTTAACAATTTTAGTTATACCAACATATTCCCATCCCCAACCTGAACGTAACCCTAATGTCTTATCTTGAACCAATGTGTCAATCTTAAGTTGAAACCTTCCTGGGGCTTCCCAGTTTCCTTTGGCCCAATTCATTGTTCTAACCCAAATATGGTATGTTCCCTTTTTATTAAATTTCACTTTAGTACTGGCATTTTCAACTGGTTCACCCATGCCATGAGCCATAAGATAGGGTGAGCCCATTTGCTCAATAAATTGAGGATCAACAACCCAACCTCCAGGTTTATCAAAATTTTCAGTCTCAACAAGTAAATCTTGCGCTTTAACACCAATATGTACAGTTAAAAATATTATTATTAAATATTTTATTTGTTTCTTCATTGCTTTCATCATTTTACTATTTTTTTATTAAACTCTAATATTTTCTCACTTACTATAACGTTGTTGTAGCACGTTTCTAATACTCATAAGTAATTTGCTCATTCCATCCATCAATATTTAATGGTAATTCACTCTGTCCATCAATTTGAAAAGGTGTTAAGTCAAAAGATACCGTTTTTTGAAAAACAGCTAGACATACCTCTTCATTTATTAATTCCATTTTGAGAGCTCTTTGTAATGGGAAAACAGTATAGAAAGCATCTGTACTATATAAATTTTCTTCCCACAATTCTGTTCCACAACCGCTAGAACCGAATGTTATTATTAAGCATCCATTGTTTAATTCAACGTCAGTTATTATATAATTCGAGGTATTAATTCCATTAAAATCGTTTTCCGAAATAATTTCAGGTAAGAAATCACAATTATTTTCAATAGTCGAATTATCGTCATCTGAATTACAACTCAAAGCGATCATACCAAGTAAAATAATAATAATATTTTTTTTCATAATATTTTTTTAGTTTCATAAATATTAAAGCGGTTCGTCAAATGTGCTACAACATGCCAATATATGATGTAGAAATTATTATATCATCAAATAAAATCTCATCAATTTCTCCTTCAACTCCTTTGGTCATATAATAATTTAACCAAAAAAAGTTCAATTTCAATTCCTTGTCCTTTCTCCATTGAAAACCCTCAAAAGGATTTCCTTTTGAGTTTTCGAACCTATTACCCCCTCCTTCCAGCAGCGGAAACCCTTTGCCAAGATGGAGTATCTTTTTTCCATTTATCCAAAAAGCTTGCTCACCATTATATTCGTTTACAGGATCATTCATTTTTAACATGAATTCCACACATATCCATTTGTTTATTGGTATTTCCTTTAAAGGGCTTGGTCGAAATGTATTGCCCCAGTATTTATTGGGAGGCTTACCAAGCATGTGCATCCAATAAGTATAAAACCCCCAAGTATTATCTAAAGGCTCTATTCCACTAATGACCCAATCCTCTCCATTTGGACGAATTCCTGCTCTTCCTTGCGGATAAGTAGTAGGTGGGTTATACCCTCCTAATTTTATCAAATGGTGTACTTTGCTCTCTTGTGTGAGAAACTTGACATAAAAACGGGCATAAAGAGAGTCATATCCTACGGGGAAACTTTTAAATAAATGCCCCCCTGTATTGACCTCTGGCTTATAAGTCATCTTAAGAGATTGCTTTCCTTTACTTTTTATGGGAGTATCATTATTGAGTGACATATCTTTGGCGTTTTTTGTATCATCCCAATGTGTTATTATTTTATCTACTGATGAAGCCTCAAAATCTTCACGAAATATAATTTTTCCCTTTGGTATCTCTTCTATAACACCATGGTCTAATAATTTCGATTTATCATTAACTGAAGAAACCATAGTTTGTACAGTGTTTTTCTTCTCAACACCTACAAAACTAATAATGATAAATGCAAAAACAAGCAAAATCATAATTTTTAAAAGATTCTTTTTTATTATCTTCATTTTAAATAAATTTATACATTCTAAATTCTCTTACCTAGTGTATGGATAGTAGCGCTTTCCTTCAATAAAATATTTACACTACTTAACATCCCATGACAATCGCTGTTGGTCAGTCAGCAATCTCGATTTCAACAGTTGATAGTCCAATTCTTGAACACTTGTATTGGTATCAATGGCAAGACAGGCCGCTGTAGCGGCAGATTGCCCAAGTACCATGAATACAGGTTCCATTCGTATCGAGCCAAAAGCGATATGCGTTGCACTAAGGCAAATTGGTACGAGCAAATTAGTACATTCTTCTTTTTTGGGAATTAAAGATCGGTAACTTATAGGATAAGGTTCTTTTACTTGCGCCTCAATATTACCTTCATTCTTTACAAACCCTTCAGCATTTATATACCTTTGTATATTATGTGAATCCATACCATAAGCCCCCATTCCAACAACATCTTCCACCACTTCAAGTCCTTCACAGTTGTACTGAGTCATAACGTATTCTCCAATCATTCTTCTTGCCTCACGAATGTATAATTGTTGCTGCCAACCATCCTGACTCTCAAACTCATCTTTGCTTGTTCCCCATTTTGATACTTCATCTCTTATATGCTTTGGTATTCTTGGGTGATAGGCCAATGTCCACATCAATCCTTTTTGATAGTCTTTGTGCCTTTCTATAATCTTTTCCCTTTCTTCATAAGTAGCTTCGGGATAATCATAATTCTGGCCAATGAAATCCGTTGAGAACCCTGTACGGTTGTTGGTATCTGTTTTTCTATTAGGCATTTTGGAGTTTATCCATGGAAAACCTTCTTCACCTGCTTCATAATTTCTTAAGAGTAGCTCATAGTCAAGCTCATTATAGTTTTCTGGTTTTTCGAATAGAATTCTATTTTCAGGATGGTCCGTCAGGCACATTCTAAAACAATAGGCTTGTACTTTATTATCTCCTGCACCTTCTTCACCTGGTCCATCTGGATCGATATATGGCAGTAACCCACTAGTAGAGTCTCCTTTTATTATGTATGGATCTACTCCATCTACAAAATTATGGTTATGTGCATTATAGGCAAGAAGACCAGTCATGGTAGTATCAATCAGTACAGTATTTACACCGTTCATGGTTTCTTTATATGTAGCATTAGAT
>JAKITQ010000021.1 GCA_021647985.1 Flavobacteriaceae bacterium
GGCTTATTGAAAAATCAGATATACAAAAAGCAAGCAAAGTAAGATCTGCAAAAGGACTTACCCTACATGTTTATGGACGACTAGCTGCGGCATTTATAACACTAATATTCAACTCTTGATTCGCATTAATAATTGATGTGTAACCATAATATGGGCAATATTCCAAAAAATAGAATTGTTAAAGTTTAATGGAATACTAACTAGCTGTTCATGACTAAGTGAGTCTATAAAATGAACCAATGTTTTTCTATTAAAAATCGCCGTTTCAAATATTTTATCCATTTATTTAATTTTTAGTTAAAAATAAGTAACTTTCCCATGATAAATACCATGTAATCAAAATTAATGAAAAAAATTTATTACTTAAAAACTTGTGATACCTGTAAAAGAATTTTAAATTCGATTCCTCTTGATCAATTTTTACTTCAAGAAATAAAAACAGAGTCAATTACTTTTGAGCAGTTGGAAGAAATGAAAGAACTGGCAGGCAATTATGAATCCCTTTTTAATAGAAGAGCTAAAAAATATAAAGCAATGGATTTAAAAAATCAAACTTTAACAGAGCAAGATTATAAGCAATTAATTCTTGATGCATATACTTTTCTAAAACGACCGGTAATTATCATTGAAAATCAAATTTATATTGGAAATAGTAAAAAAAATTTAGATCTGTTGATAAATAATATTATTTTTAAACAATAGTGCATACGAATTTGTCTAAAAAAAATATAACAATTCTAATTATAGTGGTAGTTTTTGTCTCTATTGCTTTATCTATCAATGCAATTATTTCAAAGGTCATTACAACAAAAATTAACGAACTTGTTTTAAATAATAGTTTTAAATTACATACTGCTAAAGTTGAAAATGTTAAATTTAATCTCTTTGAAAGATCCGTTACGGCAAATAATTTATTTCTCACCCCAACCAAAGAGTCTATTTCAAAATTAAAAGGACAATCGCTTAAGAATAAAGAACTTGAAAAAATTAGTATTTCATCTATTAAATTTAAAGGAATTCATTTGACAAAAATTCTTTTTTATAATGACATCCATATCAATACATTGCTTGTTGATAATCTTCTTTTTCAGGATTTCATAAATCCAAAAATAAAAGACAAGCCCGATCAGAAAAAACCATTCAATTTAGATTCAATTGCTATTCGAAAAATAAAAGGCCTTCAAATTGATAAAATAAAATTTAACAATTTTAATTTCCAACAAATTGATATTAATTCTAAAGAACTTTTGTTTCATCATGAACCATTTAACTTAATAATTGATGGGTTTATATTGAAAAATATAGGCGATCAAGTATTTAAATTAATGCCTATAAAAAATGTTTTTGAAATTCATGATGTTGAAATCAAATTACCAAAAAAGGGCTATAATCTTCAAATTGCTTCGATAAAATTAGATTTTAATAAGGCGGTTATTGCTGTTGAAAAATTTAAATACAAACCTTTAATTGATAAACGCACCTTAGCCAACAGTTATAAATTCTCTAAAGCTGTTTTTGATACAGAAATAGATAAAATATTTATCTATAATTTCCAATTGAAGGAAATGCTAAAAAAACAAGGCGTATTCATAGATAGTATAGAAGTCATAGACTTAGGTCTTGAGGTTTATAAAGATAAAAGAAAGCCATTTGATGAATCTATGCGCCCAAAAGACCCTCATGTTTTACTCAAAGAAATGAAGTCGCCATTACATATTCAAAAAATTAAAGTAAAAAATGGTTCCATTTTGTTTGAAGCTCAATTGGAAAAAAACGATTTATTAATGACCCTTAACTTAAATAATGTTAATGCCAATATTAATAATATTACTTCAATAAAAAAATATAGAGAAAATCCTCTTGAGGTTGATTTTCGATCTGATTTAATGAACAGATCAAAAATGCATATAAATATTATTTTCCCGTTAAAAGATTTTAACAATTCCTTCAAATTCTATGGAACTCTTGGCCCTGCCAAACTAAAATACTTCGATTCGGCTTTATATCCAACCCTAGGTTTAAAAGTATTGCAAGGTGAGCTTGATGGTTTAAAATTTGATGCCGTTGCTCATAGTAACAGTTCTGAGGGTAAAATGACTATGCTTTATCATAATTTAAAGGCTGAAGTATTTAAATCTCATTCCTTAGAAGAAAATAAATTTTTAAGTTGGGTGGTAAAGGGTGCTACTTACAAATCAAATCCTAAAAAACATAAACCTCCAAAAGAAGTTGTTCTACATGCAGATAGAGTAATTTATAAAGGTTTTATAAATTACATCTGGAAAACTTTACAAAGTGGAATTATAGCCACCATAACTCCTATAGGAACTACTACAAAAAAAGCAGAAAAAAAGAAATTAAAAAAAGAAAAAAGGGAGAAAAGAAGAAATCACAATTAATCTTTTTTATATAACATTGGATTTAAATCATCATCGTTATACATTTTCATTTGTTTGTACACTTTCATATATTTTTTACCTTCAGAAATATCTATTAAAAGGTCATCAATTGCCTCTGATAAATCTTCTCTTTGTTCCAATAAAATATTTAGTTTAATTTTACAGGCACTTCTATGTTCACTACTCGCTGCTTCACGAGTAGCTTCCTCATTCATATGATATATTTTTAATGCCAATATCGACAATCTGTCTAAGGCCCAAGCTGGACTTTCCGTGTTTAATTTCGCGTTTTCAGCGACATGAACATCTTTGTGTTTATTTAAAAAATAACTATCAACATATTCCACCATATCCGTCCTGTCTTGATTAGAAGCATCAATTTTCCTTTTTAATTTTAAAGCATCAACAGGATCAATATCAGGAATTCTAATAATATCTTCATAGTGCCATTGTACTGTATCTATCCAACATTTTCTATACAACAAGTGTTCTAAATTGTTATTTGGAAATGGGTTTTCAAAATCCTGATCTACCATATCTTTTATGTGATACTTTTCAATAACATTATCAAATATTTGGTTGTACTGCTTTGAATTCATCATATTACAAAAATTTTCGTTCAATTATTATTATTAATCTTTCTTCCAATTCCTCTTGCCCCTTCCATCTGTATTTTGGCTTGACATTATTTTTAATATAGTTTATTGCATCATGTTTATTATCAAAATCATTTAAGCTACTTAATACCTTATTAAACTCTGACTGATTGAAATTGAAAAGCTTGTTTACAAAAGCTATTCTATCATTCAAACCAATTTGTAATTGGCTACCCAATAACTTATCATTTAATGATAACTGTTTTGGTTCTGGCCTTTTAGATTTGAATAAATTTTTAGTTTCGTCTAGTGAAATAGTATCTTTAAATTCTTCTTTTTGACTCATATCTTCTTTTATAGAGTCAAAAGTTGGCACAAATAAATCTTTCAAACTAACCGGCTCACTTGTCTCATCATTATTATGTGAGTCACTTTTTAAATCAGAATTTTCCTCTATATCAAAAGTTAATAATTCTTTGTGTTCATTTTCAAGATTAGAATCTATATTATTGGTATCTTCTTCAATGGGTGTAGCTTGTTCATCTTCTTTAAATTTCTCCTTTTCTATATCGATTACCGGTTCTAGATTTTTATTCAAATAACCTAAAGCAGCAAGTTTATCGTAAATTTCTAATGTTTTGTTTCGCAAGATATCTACCTCATGTTCTTCTTTTAACAAAAGAATTTCTTCCGCCAGATTTTTCAATTCATTAATTAAATTCTTACGCATAAATTAAATTTTAAAACACAAAATGTTTTTTAAAGAAATTTATACAAAAATAACATTTTCAAAATAAAACTCTACTAAAGATTTTCATTACTTTTGCTTTCTTAAAGAATTTTTTTTTCTTTAAGAAAGCAACACAAAAATTTGTATAACACTTTCAAGCTTGAAAATACAATATGTTTCTTGAAAATACGGTAAATCATACTGAAAAATTTGGATGGATCGAGGTTATTTGCGGATCGATGTTCTCTGGTAAAACAGAAGAATTAATCCGACGTCTTAAACGCGCTCAATTTGCCAAACAAACTGTTGAGATTTTTAAACCTACTGTTGATACAAGATATGCTGATGAAATGGTTGTTTCACACGATGAAAATGTAATTCGTTGTACTCCAGTTCCTTCATCAGCAAATATTATACTTTTGGCAAACAATATTGATGTTGTTGGTATTGATGAAGCCCAATTTTTTGATGATGAAATTGTACATGTTTGCAATGATTTGGCTAACAGAGGCATTAGAGTTATAGTTGCTGGCTTGGACATGGATTTTAAAGGAAACCCTTTCGGGCCTATGCCTGCTCTTATGGCAACTGCCGAGTATGTTACAAAAGTACATGCAGTATGTACTAAAACAGGAAATTTAGCACATTTTAGTCATAGAACTGTGGCTGATGAAAATTTGGTTCTATTAGGTGAGGTTCAAGAATATGAGCCTTTAAGCCGAGCTGCTTATTATAGAGAATTGCAAAAAGAAAAAAAGAAATTAGAGGAAAAAAATGAACAATAGTCCTACAGTTTTAGAAATAGATACTTCTGCAATCAAACATAATCTTCGTTATTTTAAATCAAAAATTCAAGGAACAACCAAATTAATGGTTGTAATTAAAGCCTATGCTTACGGAAGTGATGCTATTGCCATTGCTAAAATTTTAGAGAATCAACAAGTTGATTATATTGCAGTTGCTTATACTTACGAAGGAATTGCTCTTCGAAAAGCAAATATCAAACTGCCTATATTAATATTACACCCACAAATTGAAAATTTTGAATTATTAATTGCACATGATCTCGAGCCAAATTTATATAGTTTGAGAACCTTAAATCATTTTATTAAAATTTCTAATTCTAAATATTTAAATGCGTACCCTATCCATTTAAAAATCAATTCAGGAATGAATAGATTGGGTTTTAAGGAAAAGGATATTGAAAATTTAACCTCTACTTTACAAAACACAAAACATATAAAGATTATTTCCTATTATTCACATTTAGCGTCTAGTGAATCTCAAAACGAAATCGAATTTACCAATAAGCAAATAAGTCTCTTTACTAAAATTACAGATGCATTAAATACCAACCTATTTATCAAACCATTAAAGCACATTTTAAATACTTCGGGTATAATTAATTTTCCTGAAGCACAATTTGATATGGTAAGGTTAGGTATTGGTTTCTACGGATTTGGTAATTCCAAATTAGAAACCTCTAGGCTTAAAAATGTATGCAATTTAAAAACCAAAATATCACAAATTCAAACCCTTAAAAAAGGGGAGGCAGCAGGTTATAACAGAAGATTTATTGCAGATAATCAAACAGATATTGGTATTTTACCTATTGGCTATGCCGATGGCATTAACAGAAACCTAAGCAATGGTAAAGGCTTTGTATACATTAATAAATTTAAAGTGCCGATTATTGGTACAATTTGTATGGATATTACCATGATCAACCTTGACGGAATTAAATGTAAAGAAGGCGATGAAGTGATTATTTTTAATCATCAAGATCATATATTAGATATGGCAAAAATTAACAATACTATTAGCTACCAAGTACTAACTTCTATTTCACAAAGAGTTAGAAGAGAAATTGTTTAACTATTTTCATTATATTCGCTCTTAACTAATCTTAAAACCCAAAAAGAATGTTAAAAGAATTTAAAGAGTTTGCATTAAAAGGTAGTCTACTTGACATTGCCGTTGGTTTTGTAATGGGCGCCGCATTTAAAAGTGTTGTAACGGCTTTTACTGCCGGAATTGTTTCACCCTTAATTGGCATATTATTTAATGCCAATTTTAAAGATTTAAAATGGATTGTTAAAGAAGGTATTGCAAACGCCGAAGGTAAAATTGAAGGTAGCATTGCTGTTTTATATGGCGAGTTTATTACAACCATTATCGACTTTGTTATTGTGGCTTTTGTTATGTTCTTAATTGTGAAAGCAGTAAACAGCACAAAAAGAAAAGAGGAAGAAGCTCCTGCGCCTCCAGCTGGACCGTCTCAAGAAGATTTACTTGGAGAAATTAGAGATTTATTGGCAAAAAAATAAGAAATTAGGTTTTTTTACTTTTATAAACCTCAGCAATAGATGGTGTATTGTTTGCTTTTTCTAAAAGTACCAATACATCGTTTTTTGCTACAAAACCGGTTTGTAATACTTTAAAATATACGCCACTTTTAGTTGTGCTCCAAAATTGTTTAACGATATTCATATTTTTAAATCGAATACCCAGTTTAAAACAAGGCTGACGAGGTTTACTCACTTCCAATTTAGCTTCTCCTAGTTGATAAATGCTTCCTATGTTTAATTTTTCTTCAAACAAGTTGCTTATGGTTAAATTTTCACCAAACATGCCGTAATTGAATTCTAAATTAGGGTATAAATTCTTCCAATAATTATAGTGGTTTTCACCATATGCATAAACTGCTTGGTCTATACCTCCATGATTTTTTCTATCAATAACATCATCGTTATCAACACCTTCTTTTCCTAAAAATATCGCCTGTTCTACGGGTAATTTATAAATACCTGTTTCGTAAGTTTTATTTTTCCAAACAACTGTTTTTCTTTTTCCGATGTTTACTGATATTACTTGCATCTCAAAACTTATTTAAATCCATTAGAACTAATTATTTTGACCTGATTCACTATTTCATCTGCCAATTCACGCATTCTCTCACTCCCTTATTCTCTCAATCTCTCATTCACACACTCCCATTCCCTCATTATATCAATACAACACCAACTTATCAGCAATTTTTCTATCATTAGCCAATCTCGGAATTTTATTTTGTCCGCCCAATTTACCAACGGATTTCATATAATTTTTAAAACCATCTTTAGCAACAGCACTTATTTTTAAAGTCTGCAATATTTTTCCTTCCAACAAATCCAAATAATACGAATTTTGTTTTTGCATCGCATTATCAACTTTTTTTGCCAAGGCATCTAAATTGTCAGGTTTTTCATCAAATTCAATAAACCACTCATGATAAGGTATTTCTCCTTCAAGCGGATTTACTTGCGGAGCAACTGTAAATTCGTTTATTTTAATATTTGTTCCTGCAATAGCCTCTTGCAAAGCCTCTTCTACTTCCTTTGCAATAACATGCTCTCCAAATGCAGAAATAAAATGTTTTATTCTTCCTGTTACCAGAATTCTAAAAGGTTTAAGAGAAGTAAATTCTATGGTATCGCCAATATTGTATGCCCAAAGTCCGGCATTGGTAGAGATTATCATCACATAATTAACACCTAATTTTACATCGGCAATAGTAATTCTTGTTGGATTTTCCTCAAAAAATTCAGAAGCAGGAATAAATTCATAAAAAATTCCGCTATTGAGAAGCAAAAGCATTCCTAGTTTTTTATTGGTCTTATTTTGTTTGTCTTGATAGGCAAAAAATCCTTCAGAGGCCGGGAATAACTCTATGGAATCTACTTTTTTACCAATCATATTTTCCATATTTTTACGATAAGGCTCGTAGTTTACACCGCCATAAACAAACAAGTTGAAATTTGGAAAGATCTCGCCAATCTTTTTCCCTTCTTTTGCCATTAATTTTTCGAAATACATTTGTACCCAAGAAGGTATTCCACTTATTAAGCGCATATCTTCCACTGCCGTTTCTTCAACTATGGCATTTACTTTGGTTTCCCAATCATCAATGCAGTTTGTACCCCAAGTTGGCATACGATTTTTCTGTAAGTATTTAGGTACATAATGGGCAACTATTCCGGAAAGGCGGCCAGTTTTAATAAAATTCGAATCGTCAATTTCTGGACTTCCTTGTAAAAAAATCATTTTCCCATTAACAAAATCTGCATTACCTGTTTCTGCAATATAAAGTAACAATGCTTCTTTTGCTGCTGCTATTTGAAAAGGCATGGACTCTTTGGTTATTGGAATATATTTTTCACCTGAAGTGGTACCCGAAGTCTTAGCAAAATAAATAGGTTTCCCTTTCCATAAGATATCGCTTTCTCCCTCTTTTATTCTTTCAACATAAGGCTTTAATTGTTCGTAATCTCTTACCGGAACCTTATTTATAAAATCATTGTGATTTTTTATAGATTTAAAATTATGGTCTGTACCAAAAACTGTATCCTCGGCCTGACCAATTAAATTTTGAAACACCTTATTTTGAGTTACAATTGGTTTATCAGCCCATTGATAAACTTTTTTTGAAACTTTATTAGCGTATATTTTTGCAAAAAATGATTTTAACACGAAATTATTTTTGAAGTTATAAAATATAATTACTTAAAATTGATATAGTTAGATGGGTTTACTGGGTAACCATCATTCCAAAGTTCAAAATGCAAATGGGGGCCGGTAGAAAATGTTCCTGTTGACCCTGCGCTGGCAATTACTTCACCCGATTTTACCAATTCACCTTGGTCTTTATAAATAGTTGCATTGTGTTTATAAATTGAAATAAAATTCTGACTATGTTCAATAATTACTACATAACCCGTATCTGCAGTAAAACCTTTAAAAATAATGGTTCCATCTGCAACGGCTTTAACAGGTGTGTTTTTATCTACTGCTAAATCAATGGCGTAATGTTTTTCTTTAGTACTATAATCTTGTGTAATGGAACCCTTGATAGGTGCGGTAAAAACAATGTCTGTATTTTTTTTCGCTTGTTCAAAAACACTATATCTGTCTTCTTGTTCAACTTCTTCTCTAAAAGCAGAATCAAGCGCTGTTGGAGCAAAATCTATTTTCTCAATACTCAATTGCTCTAAAACCGAATCTTTATTAAAAGTAACTCTAGATATTTCACCTTTTAAAACCTGTTGGATATTCTCAATATAAAGATCATTAGCAGCAAGGGCTTGATTTAATGAATCTACCTTATAAACCAAATTGGTAGCGTCTCTTTTTAACTCGGTAGAAGAATACCCTTGAATATATTCTTTTAAAGGTGTAAGAATGATGAATAAGAAGGTTGTAATAATTAAAAACATAGAAAAAAGACCTCCATAAACAAATACCGTTAATCGGTTTAATTTAAATGAAAACCTTTCTTCAAAGGTCTCTTCATTTAAAACAACAAATCGGTATTTAAATGTTAGTTTGTCTTTTAGTTTATTCTTTATAATATTTTTTTCCATCCTATTAATCTTAACAAATATACAATGTTTTTAAATTGAAATTTTAATCAGTCAATCGAAAAAGCTATACTTTTGTCTAAAATTTTTATTTATAAAAATTCATTTCGTCAAGGTATTTCCATACTTCATGTGGCAATAATGTGCGAATATTCTTTTTTAACGGGATGGCTTTTCTAATAAAAGTTGAAGAAATTTCAACAATTGGAGCATCTATAAAATGTATCTTTGGATGATTGTGAAATTTAGTAATTTCTTTTTGCTGGTAAATTCTTGGGTAAACATAAATTTCATGATTTTGAAGTATAACTTCATAATTTTTCCATTTATGAAAGGACTGTAAATTATCTTCGCCCATTATCAAACTAAAATTATTTTCAGAATATTTATCGTATAAATGAGCCAAAGTATCCACTGTATAATTAGGCTGTTTTAATGCAAATTCAATATTTGAAGGTTTCAATTTGGGATAATCATCTGTAGCTCTTAATACCATTTGATAACGATGATTATCTTCCAACAAAGTGTTTTTCTTTTTAAAGGGATTATGAGGAGTTACAACAAACCAAACTTCGTCTAAATCGGTAAATTCAGTCATGTGGTTTGCAATAATCATATGACCTATATGGATAGGGTTAAAAGTTCCAAAGTACAATCCAGCCTTCATAAAATTTTTATTTTTATATCCCTCTAAACAATTTCAATTATTTATCGATAAATTCACTTACCAAAGTTTCTGCTTCTTGTTTGGCTGTTTCCAGATTATCATTTACTAAAATAACATCAAAATCTTTTGCAAATTTAAATTCTCTTTCTGCCTTAGCCACACGTTCTTTAATTTTTTCTTCTGTTTCTGTTTGCCTGTTACGCAATCTTTTTTCCATCTCCTCTCTAGACGGTGGTTGTACAAATACAGCAAGTGTTTGCTCAGGAAATTTTCTTTTAATTCGCATACCTCCATTTACGTCAATATCAAAAATAGCATGTTTTCCTTGGCTCCAAATTCTGTCTACTTCGGTCTTTAATGTTCCATAAAAATTATTTTTATAAACCTCCTCCCATTCAACAAAGTTTTCTTCATCAATATTTTTTTTAAAAGCATCTATGGAAATAAAATGGTAATCTTTACCATCAACCTCCTCGCCTCTTTTTTCTCTTGATGTTGCAGAAATTGAAAAGTCTAAATGCAATTTCTTTTGTGCCAATAAATGATGTACTATGGTTGTTTTACCAGAGCCAGACGGAGCCGAAAAAACAATGAGTTTTCCTGAGATATTATGCATTATTATAAAACATTTAATAATTGTTCTTTGATTTTTTCAAGCTCATCTTTCATTTGAACAACCATTTTTTGCATGGGGGCAAAATTAGCTTTTGAACCAATCGTATTAACCTCTCTTCCAATTTCTTGAGAAATAAATCCTAATTTTTTTCCGTTAGAAACATCACCTTCTAATTCTTCTAAAAAATATTTCAAATGGTTTTTCAATCTTACTTTTTCTTCTGTAATATCCAGTTTTTCAAGATAATATATCATTTCTTGTTCAAAACGATTTTCATCAACTGTGAGTTTTAACTCTGTTATTGCCTTGTATAATCGATCTCTAACTGCTTGAAGTCGTTCATTGTCTAATGCAATCACTTCTTCTAAGTTAATTTTTATGGTATTTATTCGTCCTATAAAATCATCCATTAATACCTTGCCTTCATCCTTTCTAAATATCTGTAAATGATTTAAAGCTTCATCAATACTTTTTTCTATTTCAAACCATTCATTTTCATTTAATTCTTCTCTTTCTACTTTTAAAACATCGGGTAAACGCATAGCAATAGGCAGTACATCCGATTCAGAACCCATTGCTTTTAATTGTTCTATATATTTTTGTACCACCCCCACATTAATTCGTGAAGTTACCTCTTCAGCTGTAGCCTCAATATAAAATGATAAATCAATTTTACCACGTGTTAATTTCTTGGCTAATTTTCGTCTAATTGCAACTTCTTTTTCACGGTAAATAGCAGGTACTCGGGTATTTAAATCAAGATTTTTACTGTTTAAAGATTTAATCTCAATGGTGATTTTTTTTGTAGGTAATTGAATAACGGATTTACCATAACCGGTCATTGATTGTATCATACTTAAAATTTATAGTATGCAAAGTTACAACACTTCGTTTAATTTTAAATTATGAATGTTGAACCTGCCTCGCCGGCAGGCAGAGCGTGAGTTAAGTATTTTAATATCAATAAGTTACACTATTTAGATGCTATTGAATAATTAGCTATAAATCAGTCGCATATAAAAAACATAACGAGCTAATTTAGTCGAAAGCCTCATTATTGCACCTTTTCTTTAGGTTTTCTTGTTACTAAATATACGCCTATAAATATAAGTAAAGTTGCTATTATTTTCAATTCATCTATCGAATCACTTCCAACTATTAATGCATAAGTACTGGCGATTACAGGTTGTAAATAAATGAAAATACTCAAGGTTGTAGGCTTTAATTTTTTAATTGCAAATAAATTGAACATATAGGTCAAAACGGTTGTAAATAATACAACAAAACCAATTTTATATAAAGCACTAGATGGAATGATATTCCAATTTATTACATTGAATTCAGAAAACCCAAAAGGAATAACCATAATTAATCCAAACAAATAAATCCATTTTGCTAAAGTTAAAGGGTGGTATTTTTTAGTTAAGTTTTTTATCAATATCAAATACATCGCATAAGATGATGCGTTGATAAATATCAATAAATTTCCTAATGAGGCATTAGTAGCTGTATTTTGATTGCGACTATAAACGATAAGTAATATTGCACCAAGCATACCAATTAAAATTCCCAGTAATTTTTTCTTTGTTGCTTTTTCTTTTAAAAATATCGTGGCAAAAATTAAAACCATTATGGGAGTAGTTACCATAATTACTGATGCACTTATAGGGGTGGTTAAACTCAATCCTTTAAAAAATGCCAACATGTTTAAAGCAATTCCAAAAACAGAAGCTAATATTATGCGTAAATAGTCATGTAAAATTATTTTTTCCTTTTTTAAAAAAAGTCCTACAAGCCAAAAAACTAAAGTTGCTCCCAATACTCTTAAAAAAATAAAACCATAAGGTTTTACATAAAGGGGCATCACGTCTTTAGCAACGGTAAAGCTAATACCGTAAATTATTGCTGCAATAAATGCCAATAAAAATGCAATATTTCTAGATCCCATTTTTTTATAATTTAATATCACAACACCCCATTAAGTTATAAGTTTTGAGTGTAGAATTATGAGTTAAATAGATGGTAATTAACATTTTAATTAATTAAAAATGTTTTTACTGTTCTGACATTCAATATTTTACAAAATATTAAGAAACCATTGTATCAGAAACTTAAATAACACTCTTTAATTAAACTAAAAAACCACGGATAAAAACCCGTGGTTCATATAAAATATATTGGATTCTTATTTACCGTTTTGGTATCTTTTCGAAACTTCTTCCCAATTAATCACATTAAAAAATGCATTGATATAATCCGGACGACGATTTTGATAATTTAAATAATAGGCGTGTTCCCAAACATCTAAACCTAAAATAGGCGTTCCTTCACATCCTGATCCTGCCATCAAAGGATTGTCTTGATTTGGTGTAGAACAAACTTCAACCTTGCCTCCTTTATGCACGCATAACCAAGCCCAACCAGACCCAAATCTTGTTGCAGCAGCTTTTGAAAAAGCATCTTTAAAAGCTTCAAAAGATCCAAATGCATCTTGAATTGCAGCAGCAACACTACCACTAGGCTCTCCTCCGCCATTAGGCGACATTACTTGCCAAAAAAGATCGTGATTGTAAAATCCTCCTCCATTATTTCTAACAGCTGCATTATTCATGTCTAAATTCTCAAGAATATCTTCAATAGATTTTCCTTCTAAATCAGTTCCTGAGATCGCATTATTTAAATTGGAAGTATATCCGTTATGGTGTTTACTATGGTGAATTTCCATAGTACGTGCATCAATATGAGGCTCTAAAGCATCATAAGCATATGGTAATTTTGGTAATTGAAATGACATAATTATGTGATTTTAAATAGTTATTATTATTTTTATCAAAGATACATATTATTAAAAGTAAAATTTCATAATCATCTATAGAAAATAATTATTTACAAATAAATAAATGCTATATCAGTTTTCAATTCTCAATTGATGTAAAGCCTTTGCTACAGTATTATGTGATACCGTTTTGTTTTCTAATTGAGAACTTATAATTTTTTTTTCATGCAAATTAGCCTCAAGCTGATTTAAAATATTCACCAAATGCATTTTCATATGACCTTGCTGTATACCTGTTGTTGTCAGGGCTTTAAGTGCCGCAAAATTTTGAGCCAAGCCGGCAACGGCAATTATTTGCATCAATTCCTTAGCGGAAGGGTTTTGTAATATTTCTAAAGAGAGTTTTGCTAAAGGGTGTAATTTGGTTAAACCTCCAACGGTTCCAAGTGATAAAGGAATTTCAATCCAAAAATAAAACTTTCCATTTTCAATTTTGGCATTGGTCAAACTTTTATAGGTACCAGACTTTGCCGCATAAGCATGCGCTCCGGCTGCAACTGCTCTAAAATCATTTCCTGTAGCTAAAACTACAGCATCTATACCGTTCATAATACCTTTGTTATGGGTAACCGCCCTATATGGCTCTATATTCGCAATTTGTACAGCTTCCACAAATTTTTGTGCATAATATGTAGGGTTTTCTGTAAAAAAATCTGAAACATCACAACTAACTTCAGCTCTTACCAAACATTCAGGAACATAATTAGATAAAATACTCATAACAATTTTAATGTCTTGCCTTACGCTATTAAGATTATCTGTTCTAAATTTTTCTGCAATAGCTTCTAAACAAGAATTAATAAAATTAGCACCCATACTATCGGCAGTTTCGAAAGTAACATGTAACTGATAATAGTTATCCAGTTTGATGGTTTTATCACGTAGCTCAATATCTAAAATACCGCCGCCGCGTTTTCGCATATTGGCTGTAATATCATTTGTAGAATCAATCAATTGATCTTTAGTTTTTGTAAAATACTTTTTTAAATCATCAAAATCACCCGAATACATAAAGTGTACCTGACCAACTTTTGTTGTAGATATTACATTTGCCATGAATCCACCTTTTGAACTCCAAAATTTTGCAACCAAAGAAGCTGCTGCTACTACCGAACTTTCTTCAATAGCCATTGGAATGGTATAGGCTTTGTTATTGATAATAAAATTAGGCGCTATGGCATAGGGTACATAAAAATTAGAAATAGTGTTTTCTATAAATTCATCATGTAATTGTTGCAATTTTTCATTTTGGTTTTGGTACTGCTTTAAGGTCGCTATACCCTCTTTAACATTGCTAAAAAAATTATTTGCAAGCCAATTAATTTTTTCTTCTTTTGATAATTTTGAAAATCCTGTTACTGTTTTTGACATTTAATATATTGTTTACTGTGGTAAAGATAAACATTCCAAGCCTAAATTTTAATGGCTTAAGTTTAAAGAATTAGGTAATCATTTACTATTAAACTACATTAAAATTAATAACTTTCAAGAATTCGTATTTTTTTAATTAATATTTGTGTTAATTATTATCTGTGTTCTTTAAAAATGAAAAAAGAAACTTTAACTTTTACCTCTTTTTTAATAATAATTTTAATATTTTTTCCGTAAACTTGGCAAATTATTATTTTCAAAACTTTATAATGAAAAAAATACTTATTCTTTTTCTCGCATTTACAACAACCTTTTTTGCTCAAAAACAAGATATTACATTAGACGATATTTGGGTAAATGGAACTTTTAGAACTCAAGGTTTAGAGTCATTTAGCGCCATGAATAATGGCGATTTTTACACCATTTTAAATCAAAACAGTTTTGGAACTTATCTAGACAAGTATGATTATGCTACTTTAAAAAAAGTAGAAACCATTGTTACTGGAAATGATTTGGCAGGTATTAAATATTTTGATGATTATACTTTTAGCAATGATGAATCAAAACTTATTATCGGAACGGATATTAACAAAATTTATCGCCATTCAAAAGTTGGTAAATACTATGTTTATCATATTAAAGCTAAAAAATTAGAATCAATTTCAGATCTTCCAATCCAAGAACCTACTTTTTCACCTGATGGAAATAAAATAGGGTTTGTTTATCAAAATAATTTATACATCAAAAATTTAGAAACTTCTAAAACCACGCAAATTTCTTTTGATGGTGAAAAAAATAAAATAATAAACGGTATAACAGATTGGGTTTACGAAGAAGAATTTAGCTTTGTAAGAGCCTTTGATTGGAATACAACTTCCGACAAAATAGCATATATACGATTTGATGAAAGTGAAGTTCCTGAATTTTCAATGGATATATATGGTGATAATTTATACCCAAGTCAGGAAGTGTTTAAATATCCTAAAGCAGGTGAAAAAAACTCTAAAGTAAGCTTACATCTTTACAATTTAAATTCAGAAAAAAACGCTGTTTTAAATTTAGGAAAAAACAAACAATATTATATTCCTAGAATTCAATGGACTAAAGAAAATAATACCTTATCGGTTATTACTTTAAATAGACATCAAAACAATTTAAACCTTTTATTTGTTGATGGCAACACTTTACAGAGTCGATTAGTTTTAAATGAAAAAGATGCTGCTTTTGTTGATATAACAGATGATTTGACTTTTTTAAAGGATAATAGTTTTATTTGGACTAGCGAAAAAGATGGGTTTAACCACATTTACCACTATTCGAATAGTGGTAAATTAATCAATCAAATTACCAAAGGTCCTTGGGAAATAACTAAATATTATGGTTTTAATGACAGAACCAAACAGATTTATTTTCAATCAACCGAAGAGGGTTCAATAAACAGAAGTATTTATGCTATAAAAATCAATGGAAAAAACAAACTAAAATTAAGCAAGTCCGTTGGTAATAACAGTGCAGCTTTTAGTAATAGTTTTAATTATTTTATAAGCACCTATTCCAGTGTAAGTATACCTCCGCTATACACTTTAGTGGATGCTAAAACCGGAAAAGAAATTCAAGAAATTAAAAATAATTTAAATCTATCTGAAAAATTAAACAACTATAATTTACCTCTAAAAGAGTTTTCTACAATAAAAACTAAAAATGGTGAATTCAATATGTGGATGATTAAACCTACTGATTTTGACCCAAATAAAGAATATCCACTGCTAATGTTTCAATATTCTGGTCCTGGATCACAACAAGTTACAAATCGATGGGGAAATATTTGGCGACATGATTACTGGCATCAAATGATGGCTGATAAAAACTATATTATTGTTTGTGTTGACGGTAGAGGAACTGGTTTTAAAGGTAGAGATTTTAAAAAAGTAACCTATAAAGAATTAGGTAAATATGAAATTGAAGATCAAATAGAAGCTGCCAAAGAGCTCGGTAAAAGAAAATATATTGATACCAAAAGAATTGGGATTTGGGGTTGGAGTTATGGTGGTTATATAAGTTCTTTAGCAATTACCAAAGGTGCCGATGTCTTTAAAATGGCAATTGCAGTTGCCCCAGTAACATCTTGGCGTTTTTATGATACTGTTTATACAGAGCGCTATCTACAAACTCCGCAAGAAAACCCAAGTGGTTATGACGAAAATTCACCAATCAATTTTGTAAGTTTGTTAAAAGGTGATTATCTACTTATACACGGTACTGGAGATGATAATGTGCATGTGCAAAATTCTATGCGGATGGTAAACGCTTTGATCAAAGCAAATAAACAATTTGATTATTTTAGTTATCCCGATAGAACCCATGGTATTTATGAAGGAGAAAACACCAGATTACACCTATTCACAAAAATGACTAAATTTATCGATAATTCATTGGGCAAATCTTTGAATAAAGAAACCCAAATTAAAAAATAATTTAAAAACACTAAATATGTCAACCATTTCACTAAAACCACATCAAAGAGAACTTTTTGGTCACCCAATTGGACTTTATTTCTTATTCTTTACCGAAATGTGGGAGCGTTTTTCATATTATGGGATGCGCGCATTGTTAACACTATATTTAGTAGAAAAAACGACAAATGAGAACCCTGGTTTAGGGTGGACAGCTTCAGAATCAATTATGCTTTATGGGTGGTATACCATGTTAGTTTATATTGTATCCATCCCTGGAGGTATTATTGCCGATAAAATTTTAGGACAAAAAAAAGCCGTCATGTATGGAGCTGTAATTCTTGTTGTTGGTCATAGTATTTTAGCTATAGAAGAAATGTGGGCTTTTT
Organism: Flavobacteriaceae bacterium; assembly: GCA_021647985.1. GTDB lineage: Bacteria > Bacteroidota > Bacteroidia > Flavobacteriales > Flavobacteriaceae > Lutimonas. The sequence continues at coordinate 17,454 of JAKITQ010000021.1, forward strand.
ATTCAGGTCTTGGTTTAATTATAGCTGGAGTGGGAATGTTAAAACCTAATATCTCAACAATGGTTGGCGGTTTATATAAAAGTGGAGATATTAGAAGAGATAAAGGTTTTAGTATTTTTTATATAGGAATAAACTTAGGTTCATTATTAGCAACTTTTATTGTTGGATATGTAGGAGAAAAAATTGGTTGGCATTATGGTTTTGGTTTGGCTGGAATTGGGATGCTTTTTGGACTAATGGTATATATTTATGGGCAAAAATACCTAACTCATGTTGGAAATAAAACTTCAGAGGATGAAAAAAAAGATCAAGTATCTATTTCTCATATTTTTTTAGAATTAACAAAATCGCCTAAACAATTTGGTCTTGTTATAGTTATGATTATTTTTTCTATTTATGTTGGCGGCTTTGTTTTAACAGGAGTTGATCATTGGGCTTATGCAGGGTTGTTTGTTTTTTTATCACTTGTTGTAGGAATGCTATTAATGATTTATAAAAGTTTAAGAAACGAAGTTGAAAAAGATAGATTTTTAGTCGTTTTACTCTCCTTTTTAATTGTTATTGTTTTTTGGGGAGCCTTTGAACAAGCGGGTGGTTTAATGAGTATTTATACTAAAACAAAAACAGATAGAATATTGTTAGGTTGGGAAATTCCAGCAACATGGTTTCAAAGTTTAAATGCAGGGTTTATTATTTTATTAGCAGTTGCAGTTGCTAATTTTTGGGCAAAAAGAAAACTAAAAAGTAAAGAAGCTTCATCTATTTTTAAAATGGCTACTGGTACCATGATTATGGGAATAGGGTTTGTTTTTATGGTTTTTGCAGTAAGAGATTATGAAGCAAACGGCGCTTCAGCAATGTATTGGTTGGTATTGGCTTATTTATTTCATACTGTTGGAGAACTTTCTTCTTCGCCAGTATCCTTATCTTTTGTAACCAAATTAGCTCCTGTAAGATATGCTTCTCTTATGATGGGTTTATATTTTGCATCTACAGGCTTAGGTAATAAAGTCGCTGGTGTTTTAGGTGAGAACGCTTCTGAATATGGAGAATATTCAATATTCATTGGCATTACTATTTTCACTGTGATATTTGGGATGCTAGTTTTAGCTTTGCTCAAACCTTTAAAACGATTAACCCATGGTGCTGAAGACAACGAACATGAATTTAGTGAAGCCGAATTATTAGAAAAAGAATCTGAAATTACATAATAAATTAACAACCTATTCAAATAATTTTATGAAGACAGATATTGAAAATTTATTTAAAGATGAGGTTTTAGGACACCCGGCTGGTTTATTTATACTCTTTTTTACCGAAATGTGGGAACGCTTTTCCTTTTATGGTATGCGAATTCTATTAATTTTATTTTTAACAGCACCTATGATAAGTGATAACCCTGGGTGGGAGTGGCCAAGAGAGCACGCTTTAGCCTTAATTGGTACTTATGGGTCGTTGCTTTATTTAACACCAATTATTGGTGGATATATAGCTGATAAATATACAGGGTATAAGTTAGCAGTAGTTATAGGCTGTTTTATTATGACACTTGGCCATATTTCTATGGCATTTGAAACCCCAATGGCATTATATTTAGGTTTGGCCTTATTAGTTATTGGTACTGGTTTTTTTAAACCAAATATTACCTCTATGATTTCTACAATGTATAAAGGTAAAGAGTCTAAAAAAGATGGAGCTTACACTATTTTTTATATGGGTGTAAATGCTGGTGCATTTTTTGGAATGATGCTTTGTGGATATGTTGCAGAAAACATAGGGTGGCGTTATGGCTTTGGATTGGCTGGAATATTTATGTTTTTAGGTATGTTGCAATTTTGGTTAGCAAAAGACTTGTTTGGAAAAATAGGTGAAAAACCAACCAAAGTTTATGAAGTTGAATTACCACAAAACATAAACGAGAAAAGTACTGTTATTAGTGACGTTGAAGCAGGTGATAAAGAACCTTTAAACTTGTTTACTACTCTAGATAAAATTCTAATAGTAGTTGCTGCCTTAGGAGGCTTGCTTTATATATTCAATGACCCTATTTCTAAAATTAGTAGCATTAATTTATTGCCTTTTAATATTCGTGGTTTAGACGGAAACTATGTAGCTGTTTTAATTGGTTTAGCAGCACTTTTACTTGTTATTATAATGCGCAGTTATAGATTTACTAAAATTATTAGAGATCGAATAATTGCTGTTTCAATATTTGCTGTATTTACTGTTTTTTTCTTTGCTGCTTTTGAGCAAGCATTAGGTTCTATGACTATTTTTGCTAGAGATTATACGCAAAGATCATTAACTGGATCTTCTGCAATGATTTTTAAAATTATTGATTTAATATTAACTGTTGGTCCTTTATTAATTATTACATGGGTTTTATATTTATTATTTAAAAAAACTTCTTCAAAAATATTTACCTCTAATGTAGTTTTATCAATTGCATTTGTTTTGCTTTGGGGAATTGTAATTTGGAAAATAGATAGAGAGTTTAGTGAAGAAACTACAGAAGTGGGTGCTTCTTGGTTTGCTATTTTAAATTCGTTCTTTATTATTACTTTAGCGCCTTTCTTTTCTAGATGGTGGGAAAGTAAATACAACCCAAGTGCAGCTGTAAAATATGCATTGGGTTTAATTTTACTTGGTTTAGGTTTTGGAATTCTAGTGTTTGGAACTATGGGAGTTCCGCAAGGAGCAAAAACAGCATCGGTAAGTATGATCTTTTTAATTTTAGCTTATTTATTACATACTATGGGTGAACTTTGTTTATCTCCTGTAGGTTTATCTTACTTAAGTAAATTAGTGCCTGCAAGAATGATTGGGTTTATGTTTGGTATTTGGTATATAGCTATATCAATTGGTCAAAAAACCGCAGGAACAATGGGTGGAATGATTGATAAAATTTCTGAACAATATTCTTTAAGTACTTTCTTTTTGATTTTTACCATTGTACCAATTGTAGTGGGTATTATTGCTCTACTTTTAAACCCTGTTCTTAAAAAATTAATGCATGGTGTAAAGTAATTTTAATGCTAACTAAGTTACACAAAGATAATTTTAACAAAAATTATACGTTCTTTTTGTAATTTCAATATTAGTTTTACCACCAATTAAAAAAAAAGATGAAGAAAGTAATAGTATTGTTTATCGCTTTGACGGCATTCAACGTGTCAATAAATGCACAAGGTGCCAAGATAAATTGGATAACAATGAATGAAGCACTTGAAAATCAAGCACGTACTCCAAAAAAAATTATGATGGACGCCTATACAAATTGGTGCGGACCTTGTAAGATGCTCGATAAAAACACTTTTCAAAATACCGATGTGGTAAAATACGTAAATGATAATTACTATGCAGTTAAATTCAATGCAGAAGGTAATGAGGATATTACATATAAAGGTCAGAATTTTGGAAATCCAAATTATGATGCCTCCAAAGAAAATAGTCGTAATGCCCAACATCAATTGTCTCAAGCCTTACAAGTAAGAGCTTACCCAACTATTATATTTTTCAATGAAAAAGGTGATGTAATTGCCCCAATAACAGGTTATAAAACACCGGCACAATTAGAATTGTATTTAAAACTTTTTGTAAATGATACCCACAATGACATTACCACCAAAGAAGCCTGGGATAAATATCAAAATGAGTTTAAATTTGAGTTTAAGGGGTAGAAACTATTTCTAAATTAAAATTTCACTCACCCGCTGACTATCTTCACCATGAATAAAAGTCAGCGGGTGAGTTTAATATGGGTGTAGAAGTTTTAATACTTCTTATTCTTTATAGTTTAAATTATACCTTTCTTTGCAAAAAAACTTGTGAATTTAATTAGTGTTGAAAATATTACTAAATCGTATGGAGATAAAATCTTAATTCAAGATATCTCTTTTGGTATAAATAAAGATCAAAAAATTGCTTTTGTTGCAAAAAATGGAGCTGGTAAAACTACGCTTCTTAATATTATTGCCGGAGTAGATGTACCTGATAGCGGACAAATTGTTATTCGTAAAGGTTTAAAAATAGCCTACTTATCTCAAAAAGATGATCTCGATGAAAGTTTAACTATTGAACAAACTATTTTTAACTCAGACAATGAAACTTTAAAAGTAATTGAACAATACGAAAATGCATTAAAAAACCCTGAAGATGCAGATGCTTATCAAAAAGCGTTTGATTTGATGGAACAAAACCATGCCTGGGATTTTGAAACACAATACAAACAAATTTTATTTAAACTTAAATTAAGTGACCTAAACCTTAAAGTGAGTTTGCTTTCTGGTGGACAAAAAAAACGTTTGTCCTTAGCCTTAATTCTTATCCATAAACCCGATTTATTTATACTGGATGAGCCTACAAATCATTTAGATTTAGAGATGATAGAGTGGCTTGAGAAATATTTGATTAAAGAAAAGGTAACTCTTTTTATGGTTACGCACGATCGTTATTTTTTAGAAAGGGTTTGTAATGATATTATTGAATTAGATCAGGGGAAACTATATAGGTATAAAGGCAATTATTCTTATTTTTTACAAAAAAAAGAAGAGCGAATTGCTTTAGAACAAGTTACCATTGGCAAAGCAAAAAACTTGTTTAAAAAAGAACTGGATTGGATGCGTAGGCAACCAAAAGCTCGTACCACCAAATCAAAATCACGTATCGATGATTTTTACGCCATTAAAGAAAAGGCACACCAACGAAGGCTAGACCACAAAGTACAGTTAGAAATTAATATGGAGCGATTGGGAACTAAAATTCTTGAATTGCATTATATTTCTAAAAGTTTCGATGATAAAAACCTATTTCAAGATTTTGATTATGTTTTTAAACGTGCTGAACGCATTGGAATAATCGGAAAAAATGGAACAGGAAAATCTACTTTTTTGAATATCATTACTGGTTCCTTATCCGTAGACTCTGGACGTGTAGTAATAGGTGAAACAGTGAAATTTGGTTACTATACCCAAAGCGGAATTCATATTAAAAAAGGTCAAAAAGTTATTGAAGTCATTAAAGAATTTGGTGAATATATTCCCTTAACAAAAGGGCGTAAAATAAGTGCTGGTCAGCTTTTAGAAAAATTCTTGTTTGATAATAAAAAGCAATATGATTTTGTTGAAAAACTCTCTGGTGGCGAATTAAAACGCTTGTTTTTATGTACTGTTTTGATTCAAAATCCGAATTTTTTAATCTTAGATGAGCCCACTAACGATTTAGATATAGTTACGCTACAGGTTCTTGAAGATTTCTTATTAGATTTTCCAGGTAATTTACTGGTTGTATCGCATGATCGTTATTTTATGGATAAAATCGTTGATCATTTATTTGTTTTTGAAGGCGAAGGTAAAATTACGGGTTTCCCCGGAAATTATTCCGATTATAGAGTTTATGAAGATTCTAAACCTACATCAAATAAAGAACTTGTAAAAAAAGAAGACACCAGAAAGTCTATACCAACTATCGGTTCATTTAGTGCTCAAGAAAAACGTGAATTTGGAAAGTTGGAAAAGGATATCGCCAATTTAGAAAAAAAAAAAGAAGCCATAGAAAACCAGTTTAATAAAGATGAAATTGAAGCTGATAAAATCAATGAAACTTCTATTAAATTACAACAAATCACAACGGATCTTGAACTTAAAGAAGAGCGCTGGCTGGAATTATCTGTAAAAATGGAATAGTTTAAGATCACCACGTCATTCTTCCTGTTGTCAAAGGAAGAACTTCTCGTGAAGACGAGTCATATCGCAAGCGCCTCCGCGAGTGCTTAGCTACTAACCCTAACCACCTGTTTATCTTTTAAAATATCTAAATTCATAAACCTCAAATAAACTTGAGCAACTGCAAGGGTGTCTTTTTCACAATAAACAGCAATGCGTTCTAAATCCTTTTCCTCATAAAAGACCTTAGCTACTTGGCTTCCATCAATATCTCCTTTTGGTGAAGGTATTCCTAAAATATTGGTCAATAAATTTAAAGAAGTATAATGTTTATAATCACCAAATTTCCACATTTCTAAAGTGTCTAAATGTGCTACTTCCCAAGGTTTTTTACCAAATAGATTTAATTTCTCAGGTAATTCAATTTTATTGATAATCATTCTTCTCGCGATATATGGAAAATCGAATTCCTTACCATTATGCGCACACAATACATGTTGTTTTTCATTGAAATATGTTTCTAAAATAGCCTTAAAATCCTCTAATATTTTTATTTCATCATGATCATAAAACGATTTCAATCTAAAAGTTAAATCATCATCATTTCCATCAAAAAAACCTACAGAAATACATACTATTTTACCAAACTCTGCCCAAATGCCAGCGCGATTATAAAATTCTTCTGTTGTAAAATCCTCCTTACGCTGGTATTGCGTTTTTTGCGCATACAAGTCCTGTTTTACAGTATTTAATTCCGCAAAAGAGCGCTCCTCTGGAACCGTTTCTATATCTAGAAACAGAATATTTTTTAATTGATTTGTATTGACCATTTTCTATTATTAATATGTTTAATACTAAAATGTAAACATGAAAAAGCACCAACATAGGCTACTTTAAAAACAATAATTATTGCGGAGTAAAAATGATTTTACTATTAGGTCAAAAAAATACCTTTTAAATGTTATTATATTAAGTTATTGTTAATAGTGTATTTAAATGCTTTTTTTAATTAATTTTGAACTATAATTAATTCAATCCCAAATGAAAAATGAAACCATCAAAATATTATTAGTTGATGATGAACCAGATATCCTCGAAATTGTAGGCTATCATTTAAAAAAAGAAGGTTACCAAGTTTTTAAAGCGAGCAATGGTCACGAAGCTGTTAGTAATGCAAAAGTTGTTGAGCCGCATTTGATTTTATTAGATATTATGATGCCCGAAATGGATGGTATTGAAGCCTGTGAAAAAATTAGGGCGCTTAATGGTTTTGAAAATGTTGTAATTGCATTTTTTACTGCCAGAGGCGAAGATTATTCTCAAGTTGCTGGTTTTGAGGCTGGAGCAGATGATTATATAACCAAACCTGTTAAACCAAAAGTGTTGATTAGTAAGGTTAAGGGCCTATTAAGAAGGCTAAAAAATAGAGAGATTAATTTCGAAAACATTTTATCTTTTCCTGGTTTAACAATAAACAAAGATCAATATTTTGTTGAAATAAATGAAAAGAGAATAACATTACCAAAAAAGGAATTTGAATTGTTGTGTTTGCTGGCTAGTGTACCTAATAAGGTGTTTTATCGTGAAATTATTTTAAAAACTGTTTGGGGGCAAGACGTGGTTGTAGGAGAAAGAACTATAGATGTACACGTAAGAAAATTAAGAGAAAAAATTGGCGATGACTATATCAAAACGATTAAAGGTGTAGGTTATAAGTTTGTAATAAAAAGTTGATATGAAATTTATTCCATTACATAAACAAGCCTTAAAAACATCAGCACTAATTATATTGGTGTTGCTATTATTTGTTTTTATAACCTATGAATTGGTTGGTATTGATTATGATGTATTTAAAATCCTGATTTTTGTTTTTATCTTTTTTATAAGTATCTATTTTATTTTTAAAATAAGTGTCAAACAATTTATTTATAAACAATTAAAAAAAGTATATAAATCTACCCTGTTTGAAGATGAACCTTCGTTAAATAAGGATAATTTGGAAACTGATTTTGAAATATTTTTAGAAAGAGTAAAGGATTTTGCTCAAATTAAACATCAAGAAATTGAAAAATTACACAATCGAGATGATTTTAGAAAAGAATTTTTAGGCAATGTTTCTCATGAATTAAAAACTCCTATTTTTACCGCACAAGGTTATTTACTCACCCTTTTAGATGATGATTTTGACGATAAAAAATTGCAAAAAAAATATTTGGAGAGAGCCAATAAAAGTATGGATCGATTAAACTTTATTGTAAAAGATTTAGATATGATCACAAAACTTGAATCTGGTATGCAATTAAATTTTGATTCTTTTAACATTATCAATCTAATAACTGAGGTTTTTGAACTATTAGAAATAAAAGCAGCAAAAAAGAATATCATTTTAACTTTTGATAAAATTTATGAATCTCCTATTTTGGTTAAAGCCGATAAAGAAAGAATTGAGCAAGTGCTCACCAACCTTATTTCAAATGCAATTAACTATGGTAAAATTAATGGCCAAACAACTATTAGTGTAGTTGACCACAAACTAAATTCTTTTGTTGTTCATATTATCGATAACGGTATTGGAATTAAAGAAACAGATTTACCCAGACTTTATGAAAGGTTTTATCGTGTTGATCAAAGTAGATCAAGAGAGCAAGGTGGGTCGGGTCTTGGATTGGCAATTGTTAAACATATCATCGAGGCGCATCAGCAAGAGGTTTTTGTAAAAAGCACCTTGGGTCAAGGTTCTTCTTTTTCATTCTCTTTAAATAAAGTAATTTAACTTTTTCACCTAATAACTATTTGAATTACAACTTCTTATGTTAAGGAATTATAAAGTTTTGTTTCTTTTATGTAAATTATATATTTTATAATTTGTATATCCGTAATTAGTCATAACCTGTAATATTAGCAATTACAAGTCTATCAAATATTCTTTCTCCAAAGTATCTTCTATTAAGTTTATATACAAATATTAAGTTTATATACAAACTCATTTAGATACAATTGCAAATATTTTTTCTTGTTTTGTATACATACTTATCATTTTTATTGAACGTCTTTTTTGACATTCAAGGTGTAACAAGTGGTATACTTTTCAATTAATAGGTGGGGGACTTTCTAGTTAATATAAACAGCCGTCAAAAAACATGGCAGAAAAGCTAAAAGTATATTCAAATATGGTCTATCTTACGTGGCAAATATTCTGCTAAACTCTCAAAGTAAAGATGATATACAAATATTTGAGTTTTTGTCATGTACTTAGTTATACTTTATAATCCTATTTTCAGATAATTTTTATCAATATTGAAATTATCTGAAAAAATAGGATTTGAATTGACTATGTAAAAATTTTCCGAAGCTGTGCTGATATTTTAAGTTGAACTCAGGTTAAAAATCTGTTTTATTTTTGAAAAACATGCTTTGCATAATTCAATCCCATCACATCATATCTTTTAGAAAAATGGTTTAATCTTCCCTTAAAGTCTTCCCACTCTTTGCCTTCTTTAGATGTCCAAACTACTTCAGCTAATGCCGTCATTCTAGGTAGTATCATGTATTCTACATAATCGGTCGTTTTCAAATATTCTGTCCATACATTTCCTTGTGCTCCTAAAATATACTTTTGTTCTTCCTCAGTCAATTCTTTAGGAGTAGGTTCATAACTATATACTTTTTCAACAGGTAGATAACCACCTATCGCTAAAGGTTCATTTTCCTTATCTTCTGACTGATAATGATCAAAATAGCAGTAATGGCCTGGTGTCATAACAACATAATGGTTTTGCTTTGCTGCCGCAATACCTCCTTCTGTACCTCTCCATGACATTACTGCTGCATTCGGAGCCAATCCGCCTTCTAATATTTCATCCCAGCCAATAATATCTCTTCCTTTTGAATTTAAGAATTTTTCAATTCTTTTGATAAAATAACTTTGTAACTCATGCTCATCTTTTAAACCTTCTTTTTTAATTAAATCTTGCGCAAATTTACTTTCTTTCCATTGTTTTTTTGGTGCCTCATCTCCTCCAATATGAATTATCTTACTTGGAAATAACGCTATTACTTCTGTCAAAACATCTTCTAAAAACTCAAAGGTTTTATCTGTAGGTGCATAAATTTCAGGATACACGCCCCATCTGGTACCTACCTCATACTGTTCACCTGTATTACCTAATTCTGGATATGCTGCAATTGCAGCTAAAGAATGACCCGGTAATTCAATTTCTGGAATTACGGTAACATGCATTTTAGTGGCATAGGCAACAACTTCTTTTACTTCTTCTTGGGTATAAAAACCACCATATGGCTTACCATCATATTCTCTGTCTTTTTTTGCCGTACTTCCATGACCTACTAAGGTCTCTTTTCTAAATGCACCTATTTCAGTTAGTTTGGGATATTTTTTTATTTCAATTCTCCAACCTTGATCTTCGGTTAGATGCCAATGAAATGTATTCATTTTATGCAAGGCTATTAGATCAATATACTTTTTAATGAAATCTACCGGAAACATATGGCGACCTACGTCTAAATGCATCCCTCTATAAACATATCGTGGACTATCTATAATTTCTGTGGCAGGAATTGACCAGATAATATTAGTCTTTTTTTCATTACTCTCTATTTCATTTGGCAGCAATTGTCTTAGGGTTTGTATACCATAAAAAACTCCTTTTGTAGTTTTTCCTGTAATAGTTATTACATCGTATTTTACAGAAAGATTATAAGCCTCTTCATTTTCTATGCTATTGTCTAAGGCCAATAAAATAGTGCCTTTTTTTGATTTGTTTTCCCCTATTTCAAACACAATATTTTCTCCTGTTGGAATACTTAACATTTCAGCCAGGTAAGCCCCTTCTTTTTCAAGTTCTTTCTTCCCAATAATTTTAGTGTCAGAATTAATTAAAAACCGACCATTTAAAATTTCCAATTTAAGTGGTTTCGGAATTATTTGATAATCTTCATTTGAATTTACAAAATCTTTATTCTCGTCGGTACACGAATAATTAACAGCCAACCCGATTAGGATCAGTGCAGTTTTAATACCTCTTTTCGTCCTTCTAATCATTTTTTATTTATTTAAATACAATATTTTCAAATTTAATGCATATTATACCTGATTCCTAAAAATATCTAAAGATACTTGATCTTTCTTAAGCCTTTTAATTTGTTTAAAACCTGTATAATCAAGATGTTTTTTTAAGTCATTCATTTTAAAATTGTTTTGGGAAGACCAAGGCGCGATATTTTTCTCTTGCAAGTATTTTGCTAAATATTCTTGCTCATATTGACCCGGAGTTGGAATAAAAAATGCTTTGGCGCATAATTTTTCTAAATCCATTATGGTAGAATAGCCAGATCTTGCAATGATTAATTCACTTTCAATTATTGATTTTTGTAATTCCTCTTGCAACATATAGTTTACAATCTTCACATTTTTGTGATTAAGTTTCGGTTTTTCTTTTTCCTTATCGGAAACTATTCCTCTTACAAACAACACTTTTTTAGAAGTTGTTTTGAATGCATCTAAGAGCTTTTCTTCGAATAAACTCCTTTGTGGTTCAGGGCCGGAAATAATAGCCAGAATATCGTATTTCTTTGTAACAAGTGGCTTTTCCTTGCAAAAGAAAACCTCATCAAAACGACTCAAAGGATTTATGTATTTTAAATTTAATTCTGAAGTATTGGTATGTGATAATTTACCCGCCAAATTATTCTTTCCTTTATAATCTGGCACCCAACAAATATCAAATTTTGAAATGATATATTGATGATATTTAGATGTTATAAAAGAGGTGGCGCCTGAAAGAACATTCACCTGATGGGTAATATACACAGAAGGAACTTGATTAGACCGAACCCCAAACCTGTTATCAGAAATAATCCCTTTAATATTCTCTTTTCTTATAATTTCATTTACTGTTTGATATTCTTTCTTAATTATTTTATTAATTCTAAGTGCATCGAACAGCAGTTTATATTTTAGATTTTTACCGTTTTTTGTGTATTGAATAGCATAAGAAGGTAATTCGTAAGACATTAAGTCGTGAAATTCTTTTTTAAGGAGCTTTAATGAATCTCCATCACCAGCAAGTACAGGTTCAAAGCCCTCATGGATTAAAACATTGATAATAGGAATACATCGGGTAGCATGACCTAAACCCCAATTTAAAGGGGCAACAAGAATTTTTCTTTTATTACTGGAATTGGGCATTAATCAAATTACTACTTACTCATTTCTTCTTACTTCTTTTATAAATCAAAACCGATATCCTTACGGAAATTCATTTTATCAAATTTGATGCTTTTAATATTTTGATAAGATTGATTTAAGGCTTCTTTAAAATTATTGCCATAAGATGTAACTGCCAGAACTCTACCGCCACTGGTAACAATTTTATCGTCTTTTAAATCTGTTCCTGCTTGAAAAACTATGGAACCTTTAACTTGATCTAAACCACTAATTTCTTTTCCTTTTTCATAAGCTTCCGGATAACCTCCAGATACTAGCATCACTGTAGTTGCAGATCTTTCATCAATTTCTAAGTTGAATTTATCTAATCTTTTTTCCGCAGTAGCGATAAAAAGATCTGCTAAATCTGATTTTATTCTAGGAATAACTACCTCAGTTTCCGGATCTCCCATTCTAACGTTATATTCAATAACTAATGGCTCATTGTTTACTTTAATTAAACCAATAAAAACAAAACCAACATAGGGAATATTATCTTTTTTAAAGCCAGCAATAGTTGGTTTGATAATTCTTTCTTCAACTTTTGTTAAAAATTCTTTATCGGCAAATGGTACTGGTGAAATTGCACCCATACCTCCTGTGTTCAACCCTTTATCTCCTTCACCTATTCTTTTATAATCTTTTGCATTGGGTAACACCACGTAGTTTTCACTATCGGTCAATACAAAAGTGCTCATTTCAATACCATCCAAAAATTCTTCAATAACCACTTTTGAACTCGCCTCTCCAAACTTTTTATTGGTAAGCATTTCTTTTAATTCATGTTTTGCTTCTTGTAAATCATTTAATATCAAAACACCTTTACCCGCCGCCAAACCATCTGCTTTTAAAACATAAGGAGCATCTAATGTCTCTAAAAATTGAAATCCTTTTTCAAGTGATTTTGATGTAAAGCTCTCGTATTTTGCCGTTGGAATATTATGGCGATACATAAATTCTTTGGCAAATTCTTTACTGCCTTCTAATTGTGCGGCATGCTTTTGAGGGCCAATAACAGGAATCGATTTCAACGCATTGTCTGCCAAAAAAAAATCATGAATTCCGTTTACCAATGGATCTTCCGGACCAACAATAACCATTTGAATTTCTTGCTTTAAAACTACTTTTTTTACCGCTTCAAAATCGTTTGGGTTAATCGATATATTTGTGCCAATATTATGAGTCCCGGCATTTCCGGGTGCAATAAATAATTTATTCACTTTATTGCTTTGCGCTAATTTCCATGCAAAAGCACATTCTCTCCCTCCAGATCCTAATATAAGTATGTTCATTATTTTATTTTTAAAGTGCAAAAATAATTTAAAAACTGTTAGATTTGACAATAAAAAATTAAAATATTTGCTCTAATATTTGTTTGGTAATCATATAGGTAGGTCTAACTCCCGATGCACCTAAACCTCCTGAGGCTAATGTACCTCCAGTTTCTAATGGGTTATCTGAAGCGTAATAAGCATATCGCACTTTTACATCATTACGAATATTCCCTCTAATTTTTGATGCAGATTGTATGGCTTTTTGATAATGAGCTCCCTCCATTTCTAATCCAATTACCTGCCAAGTTGAATTGTGGAAAAATTCTAAAATATCTTTATTTTGTAAAGAGGTTCCTAAAACGGTTATCATAGATCCTTTAAACACTTTTACTCCAGAATCTTTTAAATCGTCAACCGTTAATTCATTTTTAAACGGATAGTTATCGGCGGTTCCCTCAAAAATATGTGCAGTTGGTATCATAATATCTCCTTTTCCGCCTTCTAATATTCCTGCTTTTCCCATAATTGAAACCGATTCGATATTTAAATGTTGTTTTGTGCCATTGTCTAGTAAGTATGGTTTTAATAATTCATCTAAAGTTTCATATGCCTGTTCACCAAAAGCGTAGTCCATCACAATAATAATTGGTTTTTCACCTTTTGAATTATTTATTTTATAATCTGTTTTACTAAAATCTATTTTTTCAGTATCTATTAGTTGTACATCAATATTGGTGCCCGAAGTGTCTTTAATAAATGTCAGGCCTTTTTTGGCAGCTCCTTTTCTAATTATTTTTTGTAGATCGTTTTCGGAATCTCCAATCAATTCAAATAAGGAGATATAATCGTTTTCTTTGCTTTCTTTTGGTAAAAAAACCGGGGCATAAATAGAGTTCATCACAGAGTGCATATTTGCACTAATAATATGAATAGGGCGTTTTATTAGGTTTTTTTTAAATAATGCTTTTTTAATGTTTGTTGCCCAGATTTCACCATAAATATGATGACCAATTCTCTCACTCAGTGTAGGGCTAAAAGTAATTACATGTTTTTTATCTTCTAGTAATTCATTAATGGCTAGTTTTCCCATCCAATAAATAATGTTAAAAAATCTATTGGTTTGTGATTTGGTTGAAAATTTAATATCAGCACCTTGAATTTCTTTAAAACTTCTACCCAAAATACTTGATAAATGTGTACATAAAACTTCCCGTTCCTTTTTGTCAATATTTTTATTGTTTAATACAACACTTTCTAAATTCAACCATTCTCTTGTGGTTTTTCCTTCATCATTCAATAAAACCTTTTTTGCTATTTTATGCGACTCAATAAACATAAAGGTTAAGTGAGTTAAAATATCATAAATGTCAGATCTTCCTCGCGTAATTTCAATATTCATTTGATCTTTATCAATTCTATAGCAATTCCTTCTTCGCTTTGCCGGTATAATATTTTTAAAGTGCGAGCTACCAAAACCTTCATCTGCAGTTAAGTTGATATATCTGCATTCTTCAATCCCGTTAGGTAGTCTATCAATAATATACAACAAGCCATCAAGCTCTATTTTTTCTTCAGCAATACTACCATATATTTCTGGTTTTAAGGTAAGTAAGGCATTTTTAAGTGTCTTGCCAGAAACACCTAAAGGTTTATAAAACCCTCTATTGAATAGATGACGCATGGTAATGTAAATACGTTCTATTGCCGTAGTAGAAATTTGAGCACTTGATCTTTTAATTGGATTCATTTACTAGTATTTGATAATAACGATTGTCGTTTTGTAAAACTTTTATTGCCTCTTGAATTGATTTATTAAATACAATATGGTTTTGATATTCTCCTTTTTTAAAATAATATCTATTTATAATTTCATCAGAAATACGAGCCTTAATTTCTTCTTTATTGCGATTTAATTCTTCTAGTTTTTGGTTTTCTAATTGCGATAGTAATTTTTTATAAGTAACACTAATTCCTTTGGCAAGATTTTCTTTTTCTGAAGTTTCATAGGCCTTCATAAAATTCTTTTCGCTATTTGTTTTAAAATTATTTTTATCCTGTATTAAAAAACTAATAAAACCTTGATAATCATCATCACTAAAAACATAATTCTCCGGTTTCGCTATGGATGGGTTTTTAAAATAATAGTCTGTTGCAAAATTAAAAATAGCATCCGATTTATATAAGGCTTTGGTTGCATCGGTTTCTTTTGTCAATTTAACTTCTACATCCGGCGCTATACCGCCTCCTCCGTAAACAATTCTTTTATTTTTAGTTTTAAAAGCTTCTCTGTTCAAATTTGAAAACTTTGGAATATCATCTCCTTTTCTATTGGTATAGTCTAATTCTTGTATGTTTCTTCCGCTAGGCGTATAATATTTAGAAATGGTTAGTTTTAATTTGGTACCATAGGTTAAATTTCTATATCGCTGTACCAAACCCTTACCAAAAGACCTTTGACCCAATATTACTGCTCTATCTAAATCTTGTAATGATCCTGCTACTATTTCTGCGGCTGAAGCCGATTTTCCATTGATTAAAATAACAATAGGAATTTCTAAATCTATAGGTTCTTTTTTAGTTTTATAAACTTCACTCCATTTTTTAATTTTTGCCTTGGTAGTAACTACAACCTCATTTTTAGGAACAAAAAGATTAGTAATACGAATCGCTTGATTTAAAAGACCACCTGGGTTTCCTCTCAAATCCAATATTAATTTATTCATGCCTTTAGACTTTAAATCAACAAACGCATTTTTTACAGACTTAGAGGCCTTGCTATTAAATTTATTAAAGGCAATATAACCTATTTCATCAGTAATCATTTGGTAATGAGGTACTGGATTTAATGTAATTTTTTCTCGTGTAACGCTAACATCAAAGGTTTTATCTTGGCGCTTTACTGTTAATTGAACCGATGAATTTACACTACCTTTTAATAAAGATGCTACTTGATTATTTTGAAAATCTTCAATAAGTACATCATCTATTTTAGTAATCTCATCGCCCACCTTTATACCTGTTTTATCTGCAGAATACCCTTCATAAACCTCAACGATCAATAATTTTTTATTTATAAACACCGATTGTGCGCCTATACCACTGTATTCTCCGGATGAATTTATTTTAACTTCTTCTACACCTTGTTCGTCGTAATAATTGGTATAAGGGTCTAAATCTTTCAACATGTTTTTAATTGCAGTATCTGTTAACTTAGCCGGGTTGATTTCGTCAATATAATACATGTTGAGCTCTTTAAACAAGGTTGAATATATTTCTAATTGTTTGGCAACTTCAAAATAATTCGTTTTAAACGCAAAAAAAACAGAGCCCAAAATTAACATGGCGCCTACTATTGCTATTTTTTTAATCTTGTTTATCATTTTGTTTTTTGTTTTTTAAAAGAAACTTGTGGAGTACCTCCTTCATTTTTTCTTCTACCGTTATATAATCTACTTCTTTTTTATCTAAATATATAAACATGAATATATGTTTTTTAGTGTATTCAGACTCATAAATCAAATATTTGTTTTTCCTGTAGGCTTCTCTTAACAATCTTTTTATTTTTATTCGGTCAACAGCTCTTTTAAAATTTCGCTTGGAAGCGGAAACGCCTGCTTGAATTTTATACGGTGAATTATGATCAATATCGAGATAAATCAGTTTGATTGGAAATGCAGTAACCGATTTTCCTTCAGCAAATAATTGGTTAATTAATTTGCTCTTTTTTAGTTTTTCTTGCTTTTTAAAAGTCTGCTGCATTGTTGCAAAAGTAATGAATTGCCATGAATAATGAATAAAAGGTATAAATCCCACCGTCAGCTGACAGACCGGCCCCAATAATAGGAATCGACCCAAGGGTCGTGGTATTAACCAAGATCCCGCTGGATGCTGAAACAAGTTCAGCACGGGTAGCGGGATTAGTTCGGCTAACTAAAAAATTGAAAATAATTTTTTAGAGTCTCACGAATAAATTCTAACTTTCAAACAAATATTTACACATTTTTAAATCTCCTTAAAAAATGTAAAAAAAATTCTAGTTTTTAAATATTAAACAATTTAATTATAATTTGTTTGATTTTGATACAATATCCCTGTTTTTATCAATACAATAATTGTAAATTTGAAGCTTTAATTTTAATAAAATGTTATGGCCCAAGATTTATTTCAAGCTCCTGATTATTATTTACTAGATGATCTTTTAAATGAAGAACATAAATTAGTTAGAGATGCAGCTCGTGAATGGGTAAAAAGAGAAGTATCTCCCATTATTGAAGATGCTGCCCAAGAAGCAAAGTTTCCTAAACAATTACTAAAAGGGTTGGCAGAAATTGGTGCTTTTGGATCTTATATTCCTGAAGAATATGGTGGTGCGGGATTGGATCAAATATCTTATGGTTTGATCATGCAAGAAATTGAAAGAGGTGATTCTGGTGTTCGTTCAACAGCATCAGTACAATCTTCATTGGTGATGTATCCTATTTGGAAATACGGTAACGAAACGCAACGTCAAAAATATTTACCAAAATTAGCCAGTGGCGAATTTATTGGTTGTTTTGGTTTAACAGAACCAAATCACGGATCAAACCCTAGTGGTATGGAGACCAAATTTAAAGATATGGGCGATCATTATTTATTGAATGGCGCCAAGTTATGGATCTCTAATTCACCTTTTGCAGATATTGCTGTTGTATGGGCAAAAAATGAAGAAGGAAGAATTCACGGTTTGATTGTTGAACGCGGTATGGAAGGGTTTTCTACTCCTGAAACTCATCATAAATGGTCGTTAAGAGTATCCGCTACCGGTGAGCTTATTTTTGATAATGTAAAAGTACCTAAAGAAAATATTTTGCCTAATAAATCTGGTTTAGGCGCCCCTTTGGGTTGTTTAGATTCTGCTCGTTATGGCATTGCTTGGGGAGCTATTGGCGCTGCAATGGATTGTTATGACACTGCTTTACGTTATGCCAAAGAAAGGATACAATTTGGTAAACCAATTGCAGGTTTTCAGTTACAACAAAAAAAATTGGCTGAAATGATTACCGAAATCACCAAAGCGCAATTATTAACCTGGCGTTTGGGTGTTTTGAAAAATGAAGAAAGAGCTACTACTGCCCAAATCTCTATGGCAAAACGTAATAATGTGGACATGGCTCTCAAAATTGCCAGAGAAGCACGTCAAATATTAGGCGCGATGGGAATTACAGGTGATTATTCTATCATGCGCCATATGATGAATTTAGAATCGGTTATAACCTATGAAGGAACACATGATATTCACTTGTTAATTACTGGGATGGATATTACTGGTATAGCTGCTTTTAAATAAGATAATTAACACTCACGGGGTGACTGCAAGTCACCCCGTGAGTGTTAAAAAAATCTCTAAAAACTTCCTAAAATAGTAAAAGAAAAATTTCTTCCAGGTGCACTAATCGCTGAGGCAAATTCTTTATAATGTACATCAAAAATATTGTCAACAGCAAGAAGTAAATCAATGTTTTTGGTTGCCTTATATCTAGCATAATAATTTAAGGTTTGCCAAGATGGTGTTCCGTAATAATAATCTGCATCTGCTGGATGGAGAATTAATGGTGTTTCTTCAATATTATCAATCCCTTCAGAAATGTTATAGTCTTCTAATTTCTTTCTGCCATTAAATATAAAGTTCAGCCCAGTTTCAATTTTCTTTTTGGAATATATTAAATCTAAGCTTCCAAATATTGGTGGAATTGAAGACATTGGCTCTTTGGTGTCATAAGTTCTTCCTTTGGTATAAGTAAAAGATGCTTTGGTTTGAAAATTATTTGTAATATTGCCCTTTAAGGTAAAAGTACCTCCCAAAATATAAGCAGTTTCATTATTTACATTCGCTTGTATTTCTAATTCTTCATCATCATAAATTATCGTTGGACTGCCATTTAAAACAAATGGAGCACGAACAATATAATTATTTAATAAGGTATAATAAGCCGTAAACCCGATATAAAAATTTTTGTCATTAAAATACTTTAAAGTCCCTGCTTCAAAATTATAAGCAAATTCAGGTTGTAAATCTACATTTGGCACGGTTACTATTCCTCTTTTTTCTCTTACCTTACCAATATCATCGATATTTGGTGATCTAAAGCCCGATGATAAAACACCGTTTAACTGCCATGTTTTATTTGGTTTAAACACATATCCGGCTGTCAATGTAACAGCGGTGTTTTTTAATGCAATATCATTATCTGGCAATTTTATAAATGTTTCATCTATCCAAAGTGCTTGTAATTGTGTATTTGTTAATCTTATACCTGTGTTTAAAGTTGATCTTTTACTAATATCTTGACGATAATCCATATAAACTGCCGAACTTATATAACTACTTCCCCCGTCGGGGTAACGTGTTTGAACAACAAAAGTATCTGAAACTCCAATAATTTCATTGCCTTCAACCTCTAATACCTCTCCTTTTGATTTTGATTTCACATCATTGTATGCCAATTCAAAGCCATAAGAAAAATTTCGGTTTACCGATTGCTTTAAATTGGTATTAAAATCACCATTTAAACTATAAACGTTAACGTTTTCAAAACGAGACATCCGATCAAAACTATCAAATCTTCTATTAATTCTAGACTCATCAATATCTTGAAAAGCAAAAGTTATTGTTCCATTATCTATCCATTTTTTTTCTAGTTTTAAATTTAATTGTGTTGAAAGTAAAAGTCTTTTTTGAGGGCCATAATACCATTGCGCAAATCTTAATTTATCATCTCTATATTCTGTTAATTTATCAAACCTATTTATCTCTGTTGAATTGCTGTATTGCATATTTAACATGATATCGGCTTTTTTATTTATTGGGATTAAAATTTTTTGCAAAAAATCTATTTGATCAAATCCAACATTTCTTTGCGTTTCAGGATTGGAATTAATCACGGCATTGGCATTATAAAATTTGTCTGTATTATTTGAATATTCAAATTGTTTTCCCCAATCTTTAAAATTGTGAACCCTATTCTTTCCCATTTTTAAATCGCCAAATTTGCTGCGTGAAATACTGGTATAGGTTGCCCATTTTTTCATTTGTACTTCTATACCTCCTTGTATAGTAAATTCATTATTAACACTTCCAACACGCGACATAAATTCAGAATTAACTATCGTTTTTTCACTGGTTTTTGGAGAACGAGTATAATAATGAATTACCCCGCCTAAAGCATCCGATCCATAAATTACCGACGAAGGTCCAAATATAACTTCTACTCTTTCCAAAATATTAGGTGAGATAGTGATTGCGTTTTGTAAATGTCCTTTTCTGTAAATAGCATTGTTCATTCTAACACCATCAACAACTAATAAAATACGGTTTGCCTCCATACCTCTCAGTACAGGGCTACCACCTCCAAATTGTGTTTTTTGTACTTTTATTCCTGGAATGCTCGCCAACATATCTGCCGATGTTTGCGGCGTAGTGTTTTGAATTTCTTTACTAGAAAAAACAGCTACCTGTTCGGCAATTCGTGAAATATTTTCTTTACCCTTTGTTGCAGATAAGAAAACCTCGTTCAAAATTTCTGATTTAAATTGCAACTGTATGACTTTATTGCTTTTACCTATTAGTTTTTTAAGTAATTCGAACTCCACATAACTTACGTGCGAAAATGTAAGTAACTCCATTTCCGAAAAAACACCAAGATCTATGTTGCCGTTTTTATCAGAAATTATACGTTTATCGCTATCTTCTCCTTCTACGTGTACATTTTGAATTGGAAATCCAGAATCTTTATCCACAACAGTGAGTTGTTGCGCATGAACAAATTGCCCAACAAGGAGTAATATGATAAATTTAATAAATTTCACTTGTGTAATTCTTTGCAAATTAATAAAATATAAAGGTCTTATTATCTTGATGCTCAATCATTAACCCTTTAACTTATTCTTTCCCCCAATCATAAGTTGCATTTATTCTCGTTGCCTTCATTAAATACTTCTTTTAAAACATCCAATGATTTAGGTTTTTTAAATCCTGGTACATGTAATTCGTAATATTCTATAATAATGTCTAACACAATGCTGCGAGATCTTGCATTAAGATCTAACCGTTCATTGACATCAAAATTTATGCCGATTATTGATTTAAATAAAATTAATTTTTCTCCTGCTAAAGCATGGTGTATTGGTATGTTATTGGTGAAAAACCCTTCCATGAGGTCAAAGTAATGTGCTTCTTTTTTATTCACCTCTGGGTAAAAACCTAAATATTTAGTTAAATTTATCAAAAATATAATATGAAAATTTGCTGTAGATTCATGGCTATCCAACCAAATCAATGCCGTTTCTATATATTTGAATAATTTCGGATTCTTTTCTTCTTCGTAAAGAGCATAGGATAATACCTCTGCTAAAAACAAGGCTATAGCTTGTTTTAAAATATTAACAGATATGGATTGGTATAAATTAGAAATTCTAGCTTCTCTAATACTGTTTAAATTTCCTTTGTTATTGTGAACAGCAGTAAGTTTTAATTGTGTTAAAGGTTGAAAATATGCAATATTAACTTTTTTGCTTTTCGATTTCAAAATTCTTTTTAGAAGATAGCTTCTTATACCTTCTTCAGTAAAGCATTTAACAATAAGATCTGCTTCGCCATATTTTATTGAAGTCAATACTACGGCCTTGGTCTCTACTAACATCTTAATTTATTATAGCTATTTTTGTTGAAGAGGTTTCTGTTTTATCGGGGCTGGTTAATAAAACAATGTAAACACCCGATGCTACTTTACGACCAGCAAGATTTGTTTTATCCCAAATTACTTTTCCTCCCTTTATTTCTTGACCGATTTCAACATTGGTTTCATGAACCAATCTGCCTGCTGTATCTAAAATTTTTACATTGGTTCCTCTTGGTAAATGTGTTCCTTTTCTTCCATCAATAGTTACAAATTCATGTTGTTTTTTTACTGGGTTGGGATAAGCATAAACTTCACCTAGTGTTTCGCCAAAAGGAGCTACATTATTGTTGAATGCCACAATACCTTTATCGGTAGCAAAAAATACTTTTCCTGTTGAATTATCTACTTTTATCCTTAAAATCCTGTTGGATGGTAAGGGCGAATTATCTTTATTAAAATTAAATAAGGTTGTATTACCAGAAGGATTTGTGCCAAGAACTCCACCCGTATCTGTACCAAACCATTTATTTTCTGCACCATCTATAGCAATAGAATTGATTGGTTGATCGCCTAATAACTTTTTAGGAACACCGTCATCTTCAATAATAACAGGGCTGGCATCATAAATAGAGGCATCAAACAGACCTGAGGCATTATTAAAAACCACCAAGCCTTTTTGTGTACCTATCCATATTCGATTATTTCTGTCAATGGCAAGTGTTCTTACATTTAAATCGGGTAAAGATCCTTTTGTTGGCTCGGTAATCAATGCTCTTTTTCTATTTCCTGATTCATTAAAAACCAAGGCGCCATTTCTTCTTGATGCTATCCAAACACTTCCTGTTTTATCAATAACCAATTCCGAAAGGCCAAAAGCTGTATTGGTAATAATCTCACTCAAATCAAAACTACTTCCTTTACCGTTACTGGGGTTTAATTTTTTTAAACGATTCGAAACCCAAGCGTTTGCAACCCATAAGTTGCCCTGATTATCAAATGCCGATCCATTAACTCTAATATTAATATAGCTTGGATCTGCCGGAAAATCAAGTGCCTCTAAATCACTGTTGCTCTCGTTCCATATTACACTAGGGGTATCATTATCAACTACTAAAATACCATCACTCCATGAACTGATATAAACTTTATTTTCTTGATTGGGATCTATCGTAACATGTACCAAGTCTCTTGCAGGAAAATTATTGCTGTAATTATAATTTACCCATTGTGTCTCTTCGGGTAAAACTCCATTATAATGGCTATATCCAAATCGTCTACCTAATGGGGTGTATGCACCATCATAACCTCCATAAACTATCCACAAGTTATTATTTTGAGCCGTTATTGAAAAAACCTGATTGGAAATTGGCCCTTTAGGGTGAATTTCTTCATAATCTAGAGCGGAAAAATTTTTTGTTAAAATTCCGAATACCTGAGTCGCTAAATAAACATTATCCCCTTCAGCGAAAGCTGTATTCAGATTAAAATTATAATTATTTGTGGGTAAAAATTCAGCTGTTTTTTGCAAAGAGGTATTTAAAATACTAGCGCTCTTATTTAGAGCAACGGTTAAGTAATCTTCAGAAGATGTTAAGCTGACAATTGCTTGTGAAAAAACACTTATCTGTTGCAAATTATTAAAAGATTGAATTTTATATAAGATATTGTTTCTTGTGGTAAAGACTTCGTTATTAAAAACTGTTATATTTAAAAAGTCGCCTAATAAATCGCCTTCAGGTTGTAACCAATTATTAAAATCAATTAAATTAGGGTCATTGATATTTGCAGAATAAATTCCTTTAATAGTTGCTGCATATATGGTTGTTTGGGAGATTACCGTTTGATTTACAAATAGTGGGTTTGAATTTTCATCAATAAAATAAGTGTCTCCAAAATTGAGATTATTAATATCATATTGTACTATACCAAAAGGTGTAGATAAATAAAGTATTTCTTCATATTCAGAGATATGATTTATTTGCTTTTGACCTGTTATATCTAAGCGTTCAATATCATTAGCAATAGTTATTTTACCTTTATCATCTATAATTTCTAATAAACCTGATTGATACCCTATTACAAACCTTTTTGTGTTAACACTATAATAAATACTTGTAGTTTCTTTGCCCGACAAACCATGTACAGAAGATATTTTATTTATTTCTTGGGATGCTATATTATAAATAAAGGCTGCATTATCTGTAATGGCATATATTTTATTTTCTATTTTTACAAAATCTTTGACATTGTTATACGAATAGAAATCTTCCCAGTCATTACTAAAATCAGTTTGTGCATTTAATAACTGAACCAACAAAAAAAGGGTCAATAATTGTGATAAACCAAAAGCTTTATTTATGAAATTAAACATGTAAATTATTTTGCTCAAAGATATTTATTTATCACGAATTCAAAAATTGCTGTTAAAATAAAAGGATTAATTTACTTTTGACTAAATTAGTGTTTGATGAAAAAGTTATGTTGAAATTTTTGCATTTACAATGCTATTATAAATTGCAATAAGCTAAAATACAATTTTTTAAGTGTTTTTCAGCAAACCCTAAATATCTCTACAATCTATGATAAATTCTACGGCTTTTACGGTTCCAATATTAATTCTAATTTACATTCTAATTACTTTTCTATACTCTGCCATAGAAAAGCTATTAAAATGGCGTGAAAGCGTGGGTTTTTATACCAATCATTTTAAATATTCGTTTATAAAAAACTTTATTCCATTGCTTTTAATTATTGTAATTATTTTAGAATTAATAAGCTCTGTTCTTTGTTTAACAGGTATATATCATTTAATTGTTTTCAAGGAAAAAATTATAGGCTTTAACGGGCTGGTTTTAGCGGCAATTACTTTAATAGGACTTATGTTTGGACAAAGAATAGCTAAAGACTACAGTGGCGCTATGCAGATAACCGTTTATTTTATCTTAACTGTTTTTGGAGCATTTTTACTACAATAAAAGGTAATAAACCACATCCGTCAGCTGACTAACTGGACCCAATAATAGGAATCGACGCAAGGGTCAAGGTATTAACCAAGATCCCGCTGAAAAAAAAGCGGGATTAGTTCGACTAACTAAAAAATTGAAATTAATTTTTTTAGAGTCTCACAAATAAAAACAGCACCCTGATTCTGGGTGCTGTTTCGTACAATTGATATTAACTCTATTAACTCAATTAAAATGCGCTTGCAAGGTTTAAGTTAGATACACCAACCAGATGACCTTCTAAAAATAGTTTTATAGGATAAATACCCTTTTCATAATTTTTGCCTTTTCTTTGGATATACATGGTCACATCAATGTCATTTTTATTGTAATCAATAATTGTATGATCTGTATATTTTTTCTCAATGTTACTATCTTTTAACGTAAAAATTCCTTTTGCCTCTGTAACTTTTCCTTTTGGGTTTTGCACTATAATATGTGCATCTTTTTTACCTGAAGCGATATTTTTATTATGCAGTAATTTAAATTTTACTTTTATTAAATCCGTTTTACTAGCATTATTAGTTATTTGGTATTTTCCTTTAGAACCAATCTTCATGGCAATAACTTCTATGTTTTTAATTTTTAAACTTTCTTCTAGAACTTTTTTATCATTTATATCGGCCACAGATAAAATATTTATACTTCCTTTTATTTTATTATTAAAAGATGTTAAATCATTATATCTTTTTTTAAATTGATACAGTCTGTTTTTATAACTAATAACATTCGACCATCCTGTTTCTTTCAAGTTAAGAACCTCCGTTTTTAATGTTGCTATATTTTCTTTTTCAATAGATAAGGAATCCGATGTATTGGTAAACTTATTAATTGCCAATTCAAATTTTTTCTCTAAAGATGTTATATTTTTTAAAACCTTTAATTTTTCGTTTTCAATATAATTTAATGCTTTATTATTTTCTTTATCCACCGCTACAATAGAGGATCTATAATTTACAATAATTTCTTCTTGAACTGGCTTTTTAATTTTTTTACTTACCGTTGTTTTTGTTTCTTTTTTCTTTACTTTAACAGAAGCTACTTCATTGACGTTCGATAATTCTTGTTTAATTATTTTTTCTTTTCGCTGTATTTTAGGTTTCGATTTCGTGGGTGTATCTGCCAATCTAGATTTTCTTTTATAAATATTCCTCCTCCTACTTATCGATTGAATATTTGCAAAATTAAATTCCGTTCGCCTATTCATTTGATGGGCTTCATCATCACAATCTACACCATTCACACATTGGTTGATCAACTTTTCTTCACCATAACTATGTGACTTGATTCTTTGTGCATCTATGCCCTGAGATTTTAAATATTCTATCGCGGCTTTTGCTCTTTTTTGAGATAAAACTTTATTATAAGCATTGCTACCTCTTGAATCCGTATATGATGACGTTTCTATGATTAAATCGGGATTCTCCGACATAATTTCAACAATCTTATTCATTTCCTTTGCCGCTGCAGCAGTAATTGTTGCATCATCAAATTCGTAATAGATAGGTTGTAATTTTTGAATTGCTTTTTTCTTTTTAATCAACCTTGTTAATACTAAATTGGTATGCAAAGCTGAATGATAATTCTCTTCTAATATTTCAATTCGTTTTTCATCATTTTTATAATTGTCATTTGAGGCTACAATTTTATATTCTTTTGCACATGAAACTGTAAATTTATAAGTACCATCATTATATGTAGATACCGTTTCTAAAAGTTCACCATCAATATTGTATAAATTAACTGTTGCTCCAGCGATTATATCAAGAGTCTCTTTATCTTTAACCTTACCATCAACTGTAATAAAGCATTTTCCTGGACGAATATCTTCTTCTAAAGTGAAAGCATATAAATCATTAAAACCTTTTCCTTGTAACCTGTTTGATGTAAAAAACCCTTGATTATTATCTTTATTAACGATATACGCAAAATCATCATTAATACTATTTATAGGAGATGCCAATTGATAGGTTTCTGAAGTTGTATCATCATATACCTCTACTGCAAATACATCTAAATTTCCTAGTCCAGGATGACCATCTGATGAAAAATATAAAATGTTTTTATCGGTAATAAAAGGCGTTGTTTCATTGCCTGAAGTATTAACATTAGAACCTAAATTTCTTGGTTTACTAAATTTGCCATTGCTTAAAATATCAACAACAAAAATATCAGTCTTACCCTGCGAAGGTAATCTATCAGAAACAAAATACAGTTTCGTATTATCGGCACTCAAAACTGGTGAGCCAGATGAATAAGCACTTTTATTAAATGGTAGTTTTTGAACATTTGATGCATTACCATCTGCATCAAGAGTTGCTTTGTATAATTCTAATCTTTGATTTTTAGCTAATTTCTGCTTTGATAATTTTTTTACATATTTATTTCTACTAAAATAAACTGTTCTTTTATCAGAGGTATATGTTGCACCTGTTTTATTAATCTTATTGTTTTTTTTATTACTTACAAGCTTTACATTTTTAATTTCACCATCAAAATCAATATCACCAACAAAAAGATCTTTTCTTGGGTTGTAATTTTTTCTTGCAGTCTTTATTTTGGTGTCAGACGACGTAAAAATTAATCGGTTATTATCTAAAATAGCAAGACCGTAATCGGAATTACTCTTATTTATCTCTAAAAATTTAATTTGGTACTTACCTGTAGATTGTGCCGAAGCATAAAAAAAACTGGTGAAAAATAATAAAATTGCGATTCCCTTTTTCATTGTAATATTGTTATAATTATTTGGTTGTCAGTTAGATATGTATTATATTTAAAAATTCGAATTATTTTTCATGTCTAATCGTCCGATATTCTAGGCTATAAAACTTATCAACAGTGTGTTAATAACGTAGGGTTACAGATAAAATTATATATTTAACTAAAAAAAACTAACCTTTAAATTTCAATTCAAAGCATAAAAAAAGCCCAATATAAAATTGGGCTTATCGCTATAAAGAATGTCGGACTTAATTCACCGGTTCGACTTCTAATTCTTCTTTAATATTATCATTGCCTTGTTGAGCAACATAATTACCATTCAAAGCCGTAACTATATCGTCAGTAATATTCAACTTTTCTTCGCCATATAAAACACTTTTTGTTTGATTGGAAGTACCTAAAATAAAACTAATACCATTCGATTTTGCATAATCTTCAATAAACGTGTCAATTTCTTTGTTGATCTTTTCCATTTTCTTTTGACCCTCAGACTGCATCTGTTGTTGCGCCATTTGTTGACGTTGTTGAATCATTTGCTGTTCTTGCATTAAAGCCTGTTCTTTTTCTTTTTTTGCTTTTTCAGATAAATTTTTAGTGTTGCTTTGATATTCCTGCACTTTTTGCTGAAAACTTTTTGCAAGTTGATCCAATTCAGTAGCAATTTTCTCTGATTGCAATTTCATTTCCTTTTCAGCTTCTTTTGACCCTTCATATTCTTTTAATATTTCCTCAACATCCACATAAGCAATTTTAGTTTGGTTACATGATGTTAGAAACATAATCATTGAAAATACTACTAATAACTTTTTCATTCTTTTCTTTTTTAAATTTTAATTGACAAAAGTAAATAAAGCTTTCAAATTAAAACAAAACTTATCTAAAAATATTCAAAAACTTCACTATAAACAATAACTATTACTATCTATATACTAATATCTATACGCTATGATTGTTTGCTATATTATCTTTGCTCTAACAAAATTAAATTTATTTAAGATGAATTATTCCAAGATAATTATATTTCGGCTTTAAAACGCTTTAAAACAATTAATCTGGACTTTTTATCAAATAAATTAACGAGGAGTACTCCTTGTTTTTGCTTGCCTTTAAATTAGACAGAAATCCTCTGTACATTGCTTGAATAGGATTAGAATAACCTGATCTATTTTTTTCAGACAATAAGCTTACATAATAAGCATCAAATTTCATTGGTAATATTTTTACGACTTGTAAATTAATTTTATTAAATAATAATTTAATGGATTTTTGTGAAAAATGCCAAAGGTGTCTAGGCACATCATAAGCTGCCCAAAATCTCCCGTAATAAGTCGCATCATAACTTTTATAATTTGGAACAGCAATAATTAAGGTTCCCTTTGGTTTTAATAATTTATTTAAAATTACGATATACTCTTTTAAATTAGGGATGTGTTCAAGTACATGCCACATGGTAATAACATCAAACTTTACATCATTTAAATTCAATATCTCTTCTATGTCTACGTAAATTGAAACTTCCGTTTTCTTTACCGCCAAATTTCTAGCTCCCTCATTGGGTTCAATTCCGTTTATATTCCAACCATTCTTAATACATGATTCTAAAAAATCACCTGTTCCACAACCAATATCTAAAATGGTTTTAGATTCGGAATTTAAAGCATTGATAAGTTTTACTTTTCTTTTTATCGTATAATTTTTTACCGTTTGGTAAACCTTATCAAACAAAGAAGTATTCGCATCCGTGTGTGAAATATAAGCTTCACTTTTATAATATTTGTCTAAATCTCCATCACTAGGTTTGGGAGAAGTTACTAGCATTTCTAACTCTTTATCCAATATCAAATCAAAATTCTCATTGGTCACTGTATGGTCTTGGCAGGTTAAATATTTTTCCTTTATGTTATTCATTTATAAAATTATGTTATGTTTCACGTGAAACAATTTTAAACTACCTGCCCATATAAACAAGTAGTACAGAAACATCACTAGGTGAAACCCCAGAAATTCTACTTGCTTGAGAAATAGTAGTAGGTTGTATTTTTGTTAATTTTTCCCTTGCTTCATATGATATAGAAAGTACTTTATTATAATTGAAATTAGTAGGTATTTTAATGTTTTCTAGTCGCTGTAATTTATCTGCACTATTTTTTTCCTTTTCAATATAACCAGCATATTTTACATGAACTTCCGTTTGTTCAACAACTTCGTTATCAATATTATGTTCTTTGATAAATGCCTCTACCAAAGGAAATTTTCTAACATCAATAAAATTTAACTGTGGCCGTGAAGCTATTTTAAACATCTTCATAGATTGGTTAACCAAAGCTGAATTCTTCGCCTCTAAAATTGGATTAACATCCTCTGGCTTAATACTAGTCTTTCTTAAAAAATCAACAAACAGATCTGTTTTATATTGCTTTTCTAATACCCTGTCCATTCGTTCTTTGGAAGCTAAACCTAAGGCGAATGATTTAGGCGTCAACCTTAAATCTGCATTGTCTTGCCTTAATAGTGTTCTGTACTCCGCGCGCGAGGTAAACATTCTATATGGTTCTTCTGTGCCTTTGGTTATTAAATCATCAATCAAAACACCAATATATGCTTCATCTCTTTGTAGAACAAAAGGCGCTTTTTTTTGGACTTTCAGGGCTGCATTAATTCCTGCCATCAAACCTTGAGCCGCCGCTTCTTCATATCCAGTAGTCCCATTTATTTGCCCAGCAAAAAATAAATTATTAATTAATTTTGTCTCTAAGGAATTTCTTAATTGTGTAGGTTGAAAAAAATCGTATTCAATTGCATAACCAAATCTTAAAAATTTTACATTTTCAAATCCAGCTACTTTTCTTAAAGCTTTATATTGAACTTCGTGTGCTAAGGAGGTAGAAAAACCATTTACATAAATTTCAGTAGTATTCCATCCTTCTGGTTCTATAAACAATTGATGTCTTTCTTTACTAGCAAAACGATCTATCTTGTCTTCAATAGACGGACAGTATCTTGGACCTATGCCTTTAATTCTTCCAGTATACATTGGTGAATTTTCAAAACCTTCTCTTAATAAATCATGAACCTCTTTTGAAGTGTAAGTCATATAACAAGAGCGCTGCTTTTTTAAAACTTTAGTCGTATTAGAATATGAAAATTTTAGTGGTTCTGCATCTCCTGGCTGTTCAATCATTTTTGTGAAATCTAATGACCTAGCATCTACCCTTGGAGGAGTGCCTGTTTTCATTCTTCCCGAAACAAAACCTTTTTCAACAAGATCTTCTGTAATACCAGTAGATGAACTTTCACCTGCTCTACCTCCACCAAAAGTTTTTTCTCCTATATGAATTTTACCATTCAAAAAAGTACCAGCTGTAACAATTACAGTTTTAGAAAATATTTGTAACCCTAATTGTGTTTTAACCCCAACAATATCGTCTCCTTCAAACAACAAGCCGTTTACAGAATCCTGAAATAAATCTAAATTCTCTGTTTGTTCCAATTGTTCTCGCCAGGCCTCCGCAAAACGCATTCGATCGCTTTGTGCTCTCGGACTCCACATTGCAGGGCCTTTTGATTTGTTAAGCATTTTAAATTGAATTGCAGTATTATCGGTAATAATTGCACTGTATCCACCCAAAGCATCAATCTCTCGTATTATTTGACCCTTCGCAATTCCACCCATAGCCGGATTACAACTCATTTGCGCAATATTTTGTAAACTC
Organism: Flavobacteriaceae bacterium; assembly: GCA_021647985.1. Taxonomy (GTDB): domain Bacteria; phylum Bacteroidota; class Bacteroidia; order Flavobacteriales; family Flavobacteriaceae; genus Lutimonas. Next base: position 48,713 of record JAKITQ010000021.1, read on the forward strand.
ATTGTGATCAGTAGGGTATTGGCTCCCAAATTGGCGGCAGCTGCAGCAGCCTCACTACCAGCATGTCCACCACCAACAACAATCACATCATATTTTCCATCAAACAAACCCATAATTTACATCTTATTGTTCCACGTGGAACATTTTACTTGTTTTAAAAAGTGCGCAAAGATAAGTAATAATCTTCTTTACTCTTCATTAAATTCTTTTCATCAACAGTTTTATCCTTAAAGCCACAATAATGCAAGACACCGTGTACCATTACTCTGTGCAATTCATTAATAAATTCGTTCTCAAATAAAGTCGCATTTTCAATTACTCTTTCGGTTGAAATAAAAATATCTCCAGAAATGATATTGCCTATAGAGTAATCTAAACTTATAATATCTGTTAATGTATTGTGTTTCAATATTTTATTGTTCTTTTTACTCAAATAGTCATCATCACAAAAAATATAATTTATTTCACCAAGTTCTTTATCTTCTTGATGGATGGTAAATTCAATCCAACCACCAATAACCTTGCTGTTGTTCAATACAAATTCATTCAATGAATTAAATATAATCATGATTGTTTTTTAAAATATAATTTAATCTTTTCTTGATATAAGGGTTTTAACTGTAGGTTTTGCCTAATTAAAATTTCATCTTCATCAAAATAAAACTTTTTTGTATCTATAGGTTTAACCCTATGTTGTTTACCTGGGTTTATATTTGTTTTGGATTTCCTTTTTTTATCTTTATTTTTCTCGAAGGTTGCCTTTTCCAATTTTAATAATTCATGTTCAATTTTTTGCATTGTTTCTAAAGACTCTTTTGTTATTCCTTTTTCTAACAATATTTTCTCTAGGTCATCCATTTTTTTTATCAACGCATTAGAACTACTATTGCCCTTTGCCACATTTTTATTTATTAAGTCTTTTAGTTCTTCCTTTAACCTGTTTTGCGCTTTATAGATCTCAAATTGTTCGCCTGTCATTTGTTCCTTTTGTTCTCCTCCTTTTTTATTTCCGGTTGCATTACCCTGTTTTAATTTCTTAATTAACTCTCCCTGTTTTTTGATAACATCTGGCAAGCTTAATTCTTCCCCTTTTTTTCCTTTTCCTTTACCACTACCAGGTTTCTTATTTTGTAGATTTTGTAATAAATCACTCAATAAATATGCTAAATTGTTCGCAGCTGTCATGGTGTATTGTTGGTTGGTTACACCTTTTGATATTCTATTTTCTGTAATATTCTCTAGTGATTTATCTAAATTATAATGTGCTTCTGTTAAGTCATTTTGAATTCTAGAGGTTAATCTTACCAACCTTAAAGAAAGTGTATATAAACTATCATCAATATGATCAAAGTGTTCTTTGAGTTTAATTTGAGACTTTAATTTTTTAGGGTATTCAGGATTCTTATCATTAATACCATCAAATGACAACATTAATGCTTCTTGTTCAAAAGAAAAATTTAAGAGATTTTCTAAAATTTGCTGTAGATCTTTAATATTCTCTTCATTAGAATCCATCTCCATTTGCATAAAATCTTGTTTTAATCTTTTACTCAATTCCTCCATTCTTTTGGCTGCGGCCTTCTGTTTCTTTTTTGCATTTTCTTTAGAATCATTCAATCCACTTTCATTTTTTTGTAATTCCTTTTTTGCTTTTTCCATTTGCATCTCAATTAATTTTTGATCTGCTTTTGTATCCTGAATATCCATAGGATCTTTTAACTTTTTATTTTGTTCATTTAAGTCCTTAAAATCTTTTTGAATAGAATCAAATTTTTGGTTTAGCTTCTCCTGCTCTTCTGAGGAATTATTTTTCTTGTTGGACAAGTCGTTTTGTTCTTTAACCAAATTGTTTAGTTTTTTTACAATTTGTGCAGATTTCTTTTCAACATAAAATCGTTTGGTCAATTCTAAAATACGTTCCAAAGATCTTGTTTCCTGTTTGGTTTGTTCTGTAAGTTTATCTATTTTATTTAATAAATCTTCTTTCTTTAATTTTTCTGCTAACTCTTGTAGTTCTTTTAATAAATTTTGCTTTTTTTGTAACTCTTGTGCTTCTTCAATTCTTCTTTTAAGATTTTCCTTTTTGTCTTTTATATCAGAATTTTCATCCTCATTTAATTCTTCTAAATTTTGCAATAATTTTTCCGAATTATTCTTTAACATTTCTTGATATTGTTTCTGTCTTTTTAAAAATTGATCCAATTGTTTTTTATCATTCCAATCCGAAATATTTTTACTCTTAAGTTCTTTTGAAAACTTTTCTAAATCTTTGTTTAATTTTTCAGACTTATTATTAAAATTTTCAATGGTTTCAATATTCTGTTTTTGTTCTAATAAAATCTCATCTTCTATTTCTTGTTGTGTTTTATTATTATAATAAAATACTTGAGATTTAGTTTTCTTACTTCCATTTATACCATCATTATCAAATACTTCAAAATAAATTTCATAAGCGTTCCCTTCATCAAAAATCAAACCATCCGGAAACAAATAAAAGAACTCAAAGAAATCAGCTTTGGTAATTGGGATATTTGCTATATGTAATTTTTCATTTTTTATGTTTTTGGCAATAACTTGAAGCCTATTAAGTCCGTAATCATCACTTAGCTGACCAAGAAACTGAACCGGACCTCTACTTATTGAATCTATATTAGATTTAATAATAATATCTGGATATTGATCTTTTATTATTTTTAATTGATAATTTAGTTTTTCGAATTTTTTTAAATCTTGATTGGAAGTATTAATTTGATAGTTGGTATTTCTTATAATTTTTTTAGAAATTTTAAACAGACCTGTTTTATCTTTTTCCAATGAATCTCCAAAAGGGTTTAGTTTATTTGTTTTATCTACATAATGCATCCATTCTGTATTCTCTGATGCTATTTTCCATGTAATAATCGTTCCTTCTGGTATGGTAGCATTACCAGTATTTTTAATCATTTCTTCTGTTTTTACAATATACTTCGGATAGTTTAACAACATTTGAAAGTCAATAATTTTTGGTGCGGCAACAACTTCAATTCTATACATATTTGAAACCACTTCATTAGCTTTTAAATAAAAATCTATCTGCTCTCTTGGCATTTCGAACTCATAGCTAAAAACATCTGAATTTTGTTTATTTAAATAATAATTTTCGCCATTAAAACTAACAGTAATATATTCCGGAATTACTTCTCCTTCTGTAATTACTTGCAATAAATAGGCTTTTCCTTCAATAGTTTTTAATTCTTTGTTTAATATTTTAAAATAAAATGGAGCAGGTGCATTATAAGCTACCTTGTGGTGTATAACTCTTTGTAAACTTTGGGTAAAAACAGTATTATATCCCGTTAAAAAAGTAAACAGCCAAATAGCAATAGGAATACCTAAGTATTTAATATACTTTATATTATATTTAAAATTAATTGCTTTAGCAAAAGGAATAGGTCGTAAATTCTTTGCCTTTTGTTCAATACTTGCTAATACCAATTCAGAGCTTTGATCAATTTCATTCAATTGTAAAATATTCAACAATTTGTCATCTATTTCTTTAAAGTGATCTCCAATTATTATGGATGCCTTACGATGGCTGATGCCATTTTGCAATCCTATTAATTTAAAAATTGGTATTAATATAAATTTGCTTAATAAACCTAATTCAACTAAAACAAACAACCAAAATAATATTGTTCTAGCAAATGGTTCTAACCATAAAAAGTATTCAATAAAAAGAATAAGCATAAAATACAACAAGCCAAATGAAAGAAATAATATACCTCCTTTAATAATTTCATTGGTATAATATTTCTTAATGAATTTATGTAATTTTTGCTCTATGTAGTTAAAATTTTTCAATAGAAGTTTTAATAAATAGGTTAAATAAGGTGTATTTTCTAATGCTTGTTATAAAATATAAAATTACAAATATTTAAATTCTCTCGCACTTATTATTGCGCCGTTTTTAAAATTAACATTTAATAAAAGGTATTAAACCCCAGAGCAAGCCCTGGACCCATTAATAGGAATCGACCCAAGGGTCGAGGTATTAACCAAGATCCCGCTAGATACTGAAACAAGTTCAGTACAAAAAGCGGGATTAGTTCGACTAACTAAAAAATTGAAATTAATTTTTTAGAGTCTCAC
>JAKITQ010000077.1 GCA_021647985.1 Flavobacteriaceae bacterium
CATTTTTTACACTGGTATTGCTCTCTAGTAGATAACCAATAATGCTCTTGGTGTTGACATTTCTTGCACGAAATACCCTGTTTATCTCTTTCTGATTTAAAATGAACTTTGCAACTACTCTCATCAGGAAACTGCTTGAAAAAATATCGAATTATCATATATAACTGTTTAATTATCAATTAGTAAAATACAAAATATTTTGATTTTATGCAAGGAATCCGATAGTCATATATTATTATCAATTACAATCCTTTTATCAAATTAGTTTAATTTGTTCATTCCTTTTTTTCTTCTTCAGCTTGTGGCTGATTAAAATTACCATCTTCGTCAAACATCAAATCAAAATCATCTGGTGTGTACTCTTCTTTTTCCCAATGGTATTCAAATTTTTGGAGTCCCTTTTTTCTGTATATAAATGCAAAAACTAAACCAACCAGCAAACCCGATAAATGCCCTTCCCATGACACACCTTCCTTTATAGGTAAAATATACCAAATAATACTTCCATAAATAAAAATAACTGCCAAAGCCACAGCGATTAATCTAATATTTTTTCTAAACACACCACTAAAAAACAAAAAGCCAAATAGCAAATATATAATGCTACTAGCTCCAATATGATATGACTTTCTTGCAAAACTCCAAGTCAATAACCCGCTCAATAAAACACCGTAAACAATAACTTTAATAGCAATATCTCTATAAAAATAAAATAAGGTGAAAAGCAGTACAAAAAGAGGAATTGAGTTATGATATAAATGTTTTATATCACTGTGAATAAAAGGAGAAAGTACCAAGCCTCTTAATCCTTTAATGGTTCTAGGTAAGATGCCATAGGTATTAAAATTATAACCATATTTCATTTCAAACCAAAATACAATCCACAAAATCAAAACAAAATACAAAGGTATGGCCAAAATAATAGGTGAAAATTTAAAATATTGTGTTTCCTTCATTACAACGCCTTTGTTATACGAAAATACAACTTTAAACGATTAGGAGATTTTCATTTACATGGGAATGACAAGAAGATCAACAAGTTTTTATTTCTCTTTTTACTTTTCTCTTTTTACTTTACATTTGTTAAATGAATGAACCTCTTGCAGAACGAATTAGACCTAAAAAATTAGAAGATTATATAAGTCAGCAACATCTGGTTGGAGAAAACGGAGCATTAACACAGCATATCAAACAAGGTATAATTCCATCACTAATATTATGGGGACCTCCTGGTATTGGTAAGACCACTTTGGCCAATATAATTGCCTCGGAGTCTGGCCGACCATTTTATACTTTAAGTGCCATAAATTCAGGTGTTAAAGATATTCGTGAAATCATTGAAAAAGCAAAAAATAGTGGCGGTTTATTTACAGTTAAAAATCCCATTTTATTTATTGATGAAATTCATCGTTTTAGCAAATCACAACAAGATTCACTCTTAGGTGCAGTTGAAAAGGGATGGATTACATTAATTGGTGCCACAACAGAGAATCCAAGTTTTGAGGTGATCCCTGCCCTACTCTCTCGTTGTCAGGTATATATTTTGAATGCCTTTGACAAACATGATCTAATTGCCTTATTAAATCGTGCTATTGCGGAAGACCCATTTGTTTCAAAAAAAGAAATCATTTTAAAAGAAACCGATGCCCTTTTACAATTGTCGGGCGGAGATGCCCGTAAGCTGCTCAATATCTTTGAATTAATTGTAAGTGCCCAATCTGAACCCATTGAAATCACTAATGACTTGGTGATACAAAAAGTTCAAAAAAATGTGGTTAGATACGATAAAACAGGAGAACAACATTATGACATTATTTCGGCATTTATTAAATCTATCCGCGGAAGCGATCCAAATGCAGCTGTATATTGGCTTGCAAGAATGATTGAAGGTGGAGAGGATGTGAAATTTATTGCCAGAAGGTTATTGATCTTGGCATCAGAAGATATTGGTAATGCAAATCCTACAGCTTTGATCTTGGCGAACAACACTTTTCAAGCTGTTGCAGTTATTGGTAATCCTGAATCAAGAATTATATTAAGTCAGTGCGTTATTTATTTAGCAAATTCGGCAAAGAGCAATGCTTCCTATCAAGCCATTGGTAATGCCCAACAATTGGTTAGGCAAACAGGTGATCTATCTGTACCGTTACATTTGAGAAATGCCCCTACAAAATTGATGAAAGATCTTGATTATGGCAAAGATTATAAATATGCCCATAGTTATGAAAATAATTTTGCCGAACAAGAATTTCTACCTGACGAAATTAAAAACACACAACTTTATGCACCCGGTAACAATACCCGTGAAAATAGTTTTAGAGAGTTTTTAAAAAAACGATGGAAAGATAAGTATGGATATTGAAATTTGGTTGTTAGTTGTTGGTTGTTGGTTTCTAGCTTTTGGCTATTAACTATTTGCTTTTTACCCTTCGCCTTTGGTTAGATTTACATTTCTATAAATTAAAATGAAATTTCCCTCCTTCTTCCTTCTCTCCTCTCTATTCTCTCTATTCTCTCTTTCTCTATTCTCTCATTTCAAACCTCTCTTCTCAATACCAACGTTTTTTCTTTTTTTTAGATGCTTCTGATTTTCTACCTTTTTTATATTTGCTTCCCTTTTTTTTATGTACTTCTGGTTTTGCATTTGGGTCTAAAGGATATGGATGGTCTTCTTCAACAAAAATATTTTTATGAATTAGTTTTTCAATACTCGCTACATAGACCTTTTCATCAGCAGAACAGAAGGAATAAGAAACGCCTTCTACGCCAGCCCTTCCGGTTCTACCAATTCTATGCACATATATTTCTGGTAAATTTGGTAAATCAAAATTAATTACGGCATCCACATTTTTAACATCAATACCACGAGCGGCAACATCGGTAGCAATTAAAATATTTACCTCTTGTTTTTTAAAACGCTTTAGGGCTTCTAGTCGTAAATTCTGAGATTTGTCACCATGAATACTATCTACCAAATAATTATTTTTTAATAGCACTTTTTCTAATTTATCTACACCAAATTTGGTTCGCCTAAAAATTATTACGCTGCCGCGGATAGTGTTTCTTAATAAGTGTAAACAGAGTTCTATTTTTTTTGGCTTAGGAACATAATGCAAAGTTTGGTGTACAGTTTTTGCCACAACCGACGAAGTAGTTATATCGATAATTTCGGGGCTGTTTAAAATAGTATTGGCAAGCTGTACTACTTTATTTGGTATGGTTGCTGAAAACAATAGGATTTGTTTTTCTTTGGTACAACTTTTTTCAATTTTTAATACATCTTCAATAAAACCCATGTCTAACATCAAATCGGCCTCATCTAAAACAAGAATTTCAACATTTGCTAAATTTACATAATTCTGTTTGTAAAGGTCTAATAGTCTTCCTGGTGTGGCTACCAAAATATCTACGCCTTTTTTAAGTATTTCTTTTTGCGGTTCTATGGAGGTACCGCCATATACCACATTTGATCTCAAATTGGTATGTTTTCCATATGTTTTGAAATTTTCGTCAATTTGAATAGCCAGTTCTCTTGTTGGGCTTACGATCAAAGCTCTTATTCTTTTTCCTTTTTTTGATGCATCTTGCCTATCATAAAGTAATTGCAAGATGGGTAATGCAAAGGCAGCAGTTTTACCCGTACCGGTTTGAGCCGAAGCAATAAGATCTTTTTTTGCTAAGATTAATGGAATTGTTTCTTCTTGAATTAAAGTCGGCCTTTCATAATTTTTTTCAACAATTGCTTTTAAAATTGGCTTGTTTAAATGTAGATCTTTAAATTGCATAAAATAGGTTCTTTATACAAAGGTACCCTATTTTGACTTCTCTTTTAGTTGCTTAATTTTAATATTAAATGCGGCGAAGAACAAAGTCATAAACGGACTTAAATAATTAAAAACTGCATACACAAAATATTCACTTACACTAACTCCAAGCACGCTAGATTGATAAGCTCCACATGTATTCCATGGTACTAATACAGACGTAACAGTACCCCCATCTTCTAATGTTCGGCTCAAATTTTCTGGAGCCAAGCCTTTTTCTTTATAAGCTTTACTAAACATTTTTCCTGGTACAACAATTGCTAAATATTGATCTGAGGCCGTTACATTCAATGCCAAAGTACTGGCAACAGTAGTCGCAAATAAACCGAATACAGAATTTGCCATTTTTAACAAAGCAGAACTAATTCTTGCCAAAGCACCAATAGCATCCATAATACCTCCAAATACCATGGCACAAATTATTAACCAAATAGTACCCAACATACCACTCATACCTCCTGCAGAAAACAAATCATTTAATGCTGCATTATCTGTTTCTATAGATGTTTTAACAGTAATAGCATTCATAACACCTTGATAAGCAGATTGAAAGGTTAGACTATCCGCCCCAGTGATTCTAGCCACCACATCAGGTTGAAATATCAAGGCAAAAACACCTCCTAAAAGCGTACCGATTAGCAAGGCAATTAATGGCTGTGTTTTTCTAACTATTAATAAGATTACCACTAGCGGCACTATAAATAACCAACCACTTATATTAAATGTTTCACTAATAGAATCTAATATAACCTGTGTGTCTGCGGTGCCAGATGTATCAATTGTAAATCCAATAATTATAAAAACTATTAAAGTTATGATGATGGTAGGTACGGTTGTTATTGTCATATAACGAATATGTGTAAATAAATCTGTACCTGCCATAGCCGGAGCAAGATTCGTAGTATCAGACAGAGGCGACATTTTATCGCCAAAATAAGCACCCGATAAAACTGCTCCTGCAACCATCCCTAAAGAAATACCTAAGGCGCCACCAATTCCTATTAGTGCAATACCAACAGTGGCAGAGGTTGTCCATGAGCTACCTGTTGCAATAGAAATAATAGCACAAATAACTACCGTTGCAGGAAGGAAAATTGTTGGATTTAAAATTTTCAATCCATAAAAAATCATGGTTGGAATCACTCCACTTATTAACCAAGTACCTGCTAAAGCTCCTACAAACAAAAGTATTAAAATGGCACCTGTTGTAGATTTTAAATTATTGGCAACTTCTTCAATCATTCTTTCGTAAGAAACTTTATTCAGAAAACCAATTATAGCGGCAACAGCTCCTCCAAGTAATAAAATAAACTGATTGGAACCACTTAATGCATCATCTCCATAAATATAAACATTGTATGCGAGCATTATTACCAATGCGATTACCGGAATCAAAGCTTCCCAAATATTTAGTTCTTTATTTTTAATAACTTCTCTATCCATAATTTAAAATATAGGTCAAATTAAACGCATTGTAATGTTACGTAAATTCACCGGATATTAAAAATTCGATTTTTATTCGTAAATTTAAGCTTTAACCCTCTAAACTAATACATTATGAAAAAATCAATTTATTACTTAATTTTTGGCTTTATTGCCATTGGTTTATTTGCTTTTGTAGATAAAAAAAGTAACCCAGAAAAAACAATCAATCAAACTTTTAGTGAAGTATTATTACATGCAAAAGAATATTCCATTCAAGTGGCTGAAGCCATGCCAGCAGAAGACTATGCTTTTAAGCCTTCTGATTCTGTACGTTCTTTTGGCGAACAAATGGCACATATTGGCATGTCTACAAGTATGATATTGCATACTTTTATAAAAGGTGAAGAAATGAAAATGGATATGGCCGAAATGGGAAAACTTGAAAAAAGTATTGGTGCCTCAAAAGAAAAAACGATTAAATTGTTAAATAACGCTTTTGACGATGCAATCAATTCGTTAAAGAAAATGGATCAGAATGAATTAAATAAAACTTTTGTGTTTATATTTTCACCTGACAAACCAGAATTTACAAACGAACAAGGCTTTCTATTCTTAAGAGATCACGGAACCCATCATCGTGGACAAGCAATTATATACCTAAGAATGAAAGGAATAAAAGCACCTGGATACAGAGCGTTTTAACTAGTATTTCAGCAAAATTCAATAATCTTCATCACATTAAAAAATAATGAAGTTTTTTTTTATTTATACGCAACCTATTTGTAAAGTTAACATCTTTACTATTGAACTCCAAGATATGCGTTTAGAACGAACTATATTAGAACACCTCAATAATAATGATAACGGTAATTTTATCGATATCACGTTTGTTGACGAAAATTATAGTGATTTAAAAGCTAGCTCTGAATTATTAAATGAACAGAATTTAATTCTTATCGATAAAAATAGTTCTAGAGATTTTGAAGCTTTTGGAATTTCAAATCTCAGAGTCAAACGACTTAAAGCAAAAATTAAAATGAATGGTAAAATTTACCTTCATACTCTAGACAATAAAGAAAGGGAGCTTGCTTTGAAGAATAAAGGAAAAGAAAAAAATAGAAAATTTGCTTATTTTTTTAATTTTTAAAAAAATAGTGATTCAATAATTTACTCAAAATTGATCTTCGGATTAGCAAAATGGGGCTTGAATTTATTCAATCCCTTTTTTTGTATCCATGTTTTTGCAAAGAAAATTAGCTATTTGTTTACGAAAAGTAGTTGAATTTTACCTTTTCTCTTATTACTACTATCATCTCCAAATTTCTTACAAATTTATCGGTTTAAGATCCGATATAAATAATTATCGTCTTTAAAGCAAATAATTATATACAAGTTTAAAAAAAATTAAACCACCCAATTTGTGTATTATACGTGAAATTTTTGAATGAACCAAGCTTAATAAAAGGTCTTTAAACCTCAGAGCAAGCCCTAGACCCAATAATAGGAATCGACCTAATTTATATATTCAATCCTTTAAAAAATATTGGTAAATAATAAAATAGAAGAATTTTCGTTATTAAAAAAGAATTACTTCCCTCAATTTCCCTCTCGATTAATAAACTAAATTGCTAAAGACATATTGCTATATATGAAAAAGTCAAATAATGATGCTCTAATTATTCGTTCGTTAGAGATTAAAATATTTTTATTAGAACTCGAAAAAAATTTATTAGATCTTAATATTGAAAAAGATAAACTTAACAAATAAATAAAACAATCTTAACCTTTACCACCAAAACAATACGCAGATGTTGGACTACCTAATAAATTTGGGGCTATTTTATTAAGCCGCTTTTTTCCATAAGAATTCTTCAAGTAACTCACTTGATTCAATATTAATAGCTAAAGCCAAATCTTTAGGATTGTGAAATTGTTCCCAATCACGCTCATTTCTAAACTTGATTAATTCCTCTGTGATTTCTTTAATATCATTCATGAGCTAAAGTTTTTCTAAAATTTCTTTTTTTAACCAAGCAAAAGCTTCTTCTTGGTTGTATGTTATTTCTGGTCTTAGCAATGCTTCCATATCGCCCGTAAAATCAGAATCATTCTCTTTTTCTTCAATGTTCAATAGAAACTCCTTTTTACTTGGAGGTTTTTTTTCTGTTGCAAAAGTGGTGTACTCCTTAAAACAGTGAATAATCTCATCAATATTCAATTCCATATTTAATCTGGAATAATCTAAATCAAATAAATCTCTCCCCTTACTTCTTTGATATAATGCTCTAAGTTTGGTTCCTAAAAGCTCATTGATACTATAGGTTCTTATTTCACATTTTCCAGAAAACCATTCACTGTCAACTTCAAAAGGAAAATCAACCCAATCCAACACATTAAAATGCTCTTTACAGTTGATTTCTAATTTTAGGCGTAATCTAATTTCTTCATATTCAGAAGTAAAACGGTACAATGCTTTTGCTCCATGACCTTTTACCTGCGTTTTTCTAGATTCTTCAAAAAAAGTAATTACTTCTTTGAGTCGTTCCATTATAGGTTTGATTGGTCCAGCTTTAATTTGTACTAAATCAATGTCTTCCGAATATCTTGGGGCAGGGTTTAGATATAATTTATGTAAAGCTGTACCTCCTCTAAAAGCTAAGTTTTCTCTCAAAAAATCGTCTGAAAATATTTCTACTAAAGCACGGCTAATTACCAAATCTTGTTCAATTTGATAGAATTGTTTCCAAGGAGCATGGTCTTGCCATTTTGCTATGTATGGTTTAGGAATCATAAATCACTTTCCAGTTTAATGTTTATAGCTACTTTCCAAAAATTATCAACAGCCCCTGGATTTTGTCCAGTTTTTGGGCTAAGCAATACAGGAAAGAATTTTGATTTTTTCAGATGTTTTTTTATTTGATTACTGAAATTTTCATCAGCACCAACTTCTTCGAGTAAAAAACCGAAGCGTTGTAAAGTGCTTTTATTTGGGTACCAAGTCAATAATTCTGCAATATCGTTTTGGTTTAGTTCTTCTGCTAGTTCTTCTAAAATGGCTAACATTCTGTTTAACCCACCTAATTTGGTTTGGTGATGAATTAAATCTACAGCGGTTAGGGCAGGGCTTGAAATTTTAAAAATACCAGCATCTGATTTTCTGTCCAAAATATTTTTATTTGACCATTTTGAAGTTGTGAAAAATCGAATGTCAAAAGTATTTTTCTTTATGTCAATTAACTTTGGTTTTTTAGTCATTAAATAATCTCGCTGAGTTTGTTGATGACTTGCTCCATGAAATTTAGCTGCCGAGTAAAACCCTAAATAATAGTTACGATTTAAGTATTTAAAAAGCTTTTCAATGTAAAGTTGAATCGGGACTTGTCCTTGTTTACTATACCTTGGTGGGATTATCAAGTAAAATCCTTTTCTTAGATTAACAATTGTTTTTTTTTCTATTAATCGTGATAATTCACTTTTAATAGATGCTTCACTTTTATCAAGCTCAGTTTGGAGCTCAGTCAATGAGAATGAGTACTCTTCAACTGATAAACATTGTTTTATGTAATCTGCTACTGTCAATTATAGTAAAATTTTGAGCAAGATACTTATTTTAAACAGTATTCTCGAATTATTACTATCATTTCTTTGTGCGTTGGGAAAATTTTACTCTTTTAGTTTTTTTTTCGGATTGGCTTTTGCGTTGGCAAAAACCAAATGTGTAAAATGTGCGGTTGGCTATTTCCGCATGAAACCCAACGATTTGGCTATGCTTAGTTGCGACAATTTAACACTTAACTTTATAAGTACAAAACCAACTTGGAAAAATCGAAGAATTTTCCAAAGTAGCACAGAACTAAGCAATTAAGTATAGCCGTCCTAAGTTTGCATTTCAATATATTTATAAAATAATCAAAAGAACAGAAGAGAGGAGTAAGGTTAATTTAGCCGTTGGAACAATAGATTCCGTCAACAATGATAATCCCCTTTCTTCTTCTACTAAAATTTGAACAGTTCATTAGGCTTAGGGTCCTCCTGACCAAACCAATCCCCATAGCACAACTTATCTGCCCCGACCTGGGTTTAGTCAACATGGCCTTCACTTTGGGTCATACCGACCACGAGAAGGCTTAGTTATTATGGGCTGTTTCTTAAATTTTCCTTCGAATTTCGGAGGAGGAAGATCATCAATTTTGACTTTTATGGGTATGTTCCTTTTCAATGCTTTGAATTAATGCGATGATTTTTCTTTCATGGGATTGCCCCTTATTAATTAATATAGAATTAGCCATCCCCTGAAAAACACATTAAATAAGTTGTAAAGTATTGATTTTATTGATATTTCAGGATGATTTAAACTTGGAAAACTGTTTAAAAAGTTGTATTTTGTAATTGATAAAAAAATCAAA
>JAKITQ010000078.1 GCA_021647985.1 Flavobacteriaceae bacterium
CAACCTTTTTTTATAACAAGTTTCTTTGATCGAATTTGATATTTAAAAGCTATAAGTCCCTTTTTTTTAGAATGTAATATGATAAATAAATAAAGATAAAAGTCCATCCCAAAACGATGACTATTTCATACCAATGCACACCATAATCATAACTTATATCTTCTCCAACCTGTGATGCTAAAGTTTTTACGGCATTTAACCTTGAAAAAGGTTCATCAATTAAATTATACATTGATTTTAAAGGTGCAAACTGGTAAACATTATCCGCAACAGCGGAATCTTTAAAAAAACTCCATTTAAATATATTATACCCGATGGTTTCTGCAAAAAACCAAATTAACATAGCTCCAACAGCAAAAGCAGAACGTTTGATAAGCATACCCAAAAATAAACCAAAAGAAAAGAACCCCATTAATTTCACAAAAAATGCAAAAAGGTATTCTAAGTCAGAAAATATAATAGATATTTCGTTATAATCTGAATAGATTAATCCTAATATAAATGAAATCACAAAAATAAATATGGTAGATGCAAGAGCAAATAATACAACCGCGTAAAACTTGCTAAGAATAAATTCTTTTTTACTTAGACCATCAATTAAATTTTGTTTTAATGTTTTGTTACTGTATTCGTTAGCTATCATAGAGACTATGACCAACAATAAAAAAAATTTAAATAAAGAGGTAATAAATGTATTGAAATGCCAAATATAAGGGAAATTAAAAATGCCTTGATCTGCCAAATGAAATTTAATGGGGCCAATATCGAATTTTATTGTTGCAATTAAAGCGATAGAGGTAAGTAGTGCAAAATAAGTAATGATTAATACTTTGCTAGCCCTACTGTTTTTTAACTTATGGAGTTCGATGCTCAGTAATCTTAACATTGTTTTTTAGTTTTTGGTTAGGGTTAAAAATTTCTCCTCCAGTGTTGGTTTTCTTTTAACTAAATGTGAAAGTATGATCTTATTATCCATTAAATATTTATTCATATGAGCAGTAGATATATCTTTATCTAAGGTTAAATAAATTATATTATTTTCTTCTTTTACAGCATGTATGCCTTCATAATTTTTAAGAACTGCAAAAATTTCATTATTTGGGTTTACACATTGTAATTCAATATATCCAAAGGAAGAACTCATATGCTCAACTTTACCTGAATATAGCTTTAAGCCATTTCGAATTACAACCACATGGGTACAAACTTTTTCAACTTCGTCTAATAAATGAGAAGCTAACAAAATAGTGGTTCCCTGAGCTGCAATTGTTTGGATAATATTCCTAATTTCATGAATTCCTTGAGGGTCTAAGCCATTGGTAGGCTCATCTAATATTAATATTTCGGGGTCATTTAACAAGGCAGATGCAATAGCCAACCGTTGTTTCATTCCTAAAGAATAAGTTTTGAATTTGCTATTCCTTCTTTCATACAAATTTACCTCTTTGAGCTTATCCTCTATTTTAGTATATGAAATCCCTTTTATTTTACATACCAACTTTAAGTTTTCTATGGCCGTCATGTATGGGTAAAAATTTGGTCGTTCAATAATAGCACCAACTTTTTTTAAAGCATCATGTGTAGATGTTTTACCACCAAACCAGCTAAATTCTCCTGATGTTCTGTTTACTACATTTAAAATAATACCAAGTGTTGTAGATTTTCCGCTGCCATTAGGGCCTAAAATACCATAAACATTTCCTTTTTGAATATCAAAAGATAAGTTATTGACTGCGTGAATACTTCCAAATTTTTTGTCGAGGTTTTTTATTGATAATATAGTTTCCAATAGATTTGATTTAATATGTCAAAAATTAGACGAGTATAAAAATAAAATGTTACGAAAAATTTATATTTATATGAAATTTAGGTAGAAGAGATAAAGTTTATTAATTTAGTTATTTAAAAATGCCTCAAAGGGTTTATTATGAAGGAAGAAAAATTAATTTCAAAAAAGAAGCCAACTTTTCCAATCAATAAGGAATTGTATGATTATTTAACTACATACAATAGAAACATTAAGATCCCTATTTTTTATGACGACCTTTTAAGGTTTTCTGGTTCCGTTACTGTTTATGATAAACACGATAAAGATACCCTATGGATAAGAGTCTATTATCCTGAATTTGAGCAAAATGAAATAGATTTGAGTTTAAAGCGCATGTATAATATTTTACATGGAGATGGAACCGAAGATATTTTAGAGCACTTAATTGTAGACGAAATAGACTATTGTACTTTTGGAAATTCAAAACCTTTTAGAGTAAAGGTTCGAAATATTTTAAATGATAACTATACCTTTATTTATGTAAAAAAGGCTGATGCTTCAAGAGTTTACGGGCTTGAATTAGAAGATATTTTATCGCCCAATCACATTAATTTTCTAGTATATAAAGATACTTTAATAGAAGAACATGTTTTGGGTATTCCAGGAGATATGTTTATGGAAGAAAGTTTGATGGATATATCAAAAGTAGAAAAACAGCGCTTATCTAAAGAGTTTGTAAAATTTAACGAACGCTGTACCTTGAGACTTCTTGGTGATATGCGAGCATATAATTATGTAATAGTTCCTACCTATGATTTTGACCAAGTACAGTATCGAATAAGGGCAATGGATTTTGATCAGCAAAGTTATGAAGGTAAATTGAAGGTTTATCGACCTCAATTTTTTAAAGATAATTTCCCTTTTGTTGATATGGTTCAAAGTCAATTAGGTAAACAATCGGTTGAGCAATATAAAAAAGAAGAACGATCAGCTTTGGCCAAACGCTTAAAAAGTTCACCAAACCGAATTAATAATTTATTGACCTGTATGAAAAATGATCATATATCCAATAATAAAAATATTGAGACACTTAAAAAAGAATTAATCGAATATACCCATGATAAAGAGTTTAAAAATTGTGTATGTATGGGTGAGATTTTGCAGGTAGTTTTTAATTTTGTAGTAAGGAATTACGAGAGTGTGAATACTTATATTATTAGATAATTTGTGAACGAATGAGAGAAGTAGCTATTCAATAATATTTATTATCACATCAATTCATCAATTCGTCAAAATTGTTAAAGTTGAATTCATCGAACTCATCATCATCATTATCAAAACTTTTTACAGACAAATCTTCGGCTTCAAATTGAATATCAGGAGCATTATTTGGTACCGTTCCTAATGAAAAAATTAAACTTGGAACTTCCAAATTATTTTCATCAAAATTATTTTCAATGACCTCTACATAAAAAGACCACATGGTAAAAAAATCATAAACATAAATTAATTTGTCATGTTTTTTTTCTAATACATTTTCGATACTTAAATCACACATTTGAATTGTTCCTTTAGAATCTTCACTCATGTCAAATAAAGGGAATTCTTCTCCTTGCATCCATTCGGAGTCAGAACGATAAAACGAAGCCATTTCGTTTCCGTTAAAACCGAAAGCATTGGTGATGGCATTGTGTAAATTTTCTAAAGTAACTGACTTGTGAATGGCAATATCTCTAATAACGTCTTCTTTAGTATTTAATATTACACGTATTTTATAAATCATAATTCCGAGATGAAAATTTTTGCAAAAATACCAATTTAAATCAAATGTATTACTTTTACTTTGTTAATTAAATTTAAAAAATGAATCATAAAGAGATATTAAATAAGCTGAATTCTATGTCAAAGAATACGCTTATGGAAACCTTAAAAATACAATATACCGAAATTGGAGACGACTATATGGTGGCTACTATGCCAGTTAATTCAAGTGTACACCAACCCATGGGCTTATTGCATGGAGGTGCAACAATTGCTCTTGCAGAAAGTGTAGGAAGTATGGCATCTCAATATTTTTCTGATTCAAATTTGGTAGAAATAAGAGGGATAGAAATCACTGCCAATCATTTAAAAAGTAAAAGAGATGGTATGGTTACTGCTAAAGCAAAAATAATTCATAAAGGTAGAACTACGCATTTGTGGGAGATAAGAATTGAAGATGAAGCTGGTAAATTAATTTCGTTTTGTAAGCTTACAAATATTATTCTGACAAAAAAATAAAATTTTTCAATAAAAAAAATTGGAAAAAGGTTGCTATGAAAATACTTGGAGCTTCTATACTAATTTTATTGATACTACTTACAGTTGGTGTCTATCGATTTAGTGATAGGAAAACAGATAAGAAAATAATCAAAATATTTAAAAAAGAGACCTTCACCGTATTTGTAAAACACATGGGCTTTAAGGCTAAAGATATCCGGGTTTTAGAAATGCAGGAAAAAATAGATACAGCATTGCCAATTTTAGTTTTTGTTCATGGGTCACCAGGTTCCGCATTAGATTTTAAAAAGTATTTAATGGATGTGGATTTGAATAATAACTACAATATAATTGTTTATGACAGAATTGGGTATGGATATTTAAATACCGGAGAAATTCTAAATTCAATTGATGATGAAATTGATGTTTTACATGAGGTTTTAAATGCGTATGATTTTAATAATATTGTTTTAATTGGGTATTCTTACGGTGCTACAATTGCTTTGGCTTCTCCAAAAAATTTCAAAAATAAAATTATACTAGCTGCTGCAGTTAGAGGTGATTTAGAGCCTATGTTTTGGACACTAAATTTTTATAAATGGAAGCTTACCAGACCTTTGGTGCCAAAAGTTTTACAAGCAGCTTCAAAAGAAAAATTAGAACATATAACCGAATTACCTAGTTATGAAGATAAATGGGGTATTAGTGAATCACCAATTCTTGCTATACATGGTAAAAAAGATAGAATAGTACCTTATGAAAATTCTTTGTTTTTAAAAGAAAAAATTGATGATAAGAAATTGACATTAATAACTATTGAAAAGGGGAATCATACTTTGGTTTGGACTAACTTTGCACTGATTAAGAATGAAATTTTAAAAGTTAAATAAATTGCAAATTGAATTACAAAATTTAATCCATAGGATTACAGAGGCAAAAAAGAATAATTTGCCCTTTGTTTCTTATAGATTGCCAAATAAAAGTCAGGTAAAAACCTTATTTCAAAAGGATAATCAATTGTATTACCACAATGATTTTAAAACATCTGGTTTTGTTTTTGCACCTTTTGATAACCAGGAAAAAGGTATATTTTTCCCAATGGACAAAAGTGAATTATGTTTTACCAATATAGAAAGTATTAACCTTAATGATTATTTTTTAAAACCTGATTTGAAAAGTAAGGTGAAATTGCTCCAAAAGAGAAATAGAACAAAAAAGGTTTATATTGATTTGATTAATAAGTGTTTAAAATTTTTAAAAACAGAAAAAATTTCTAAAATTGTGCTATCACGAAAAGAAGAAATATCAATTGAAAGTGATAATGTATTAAATATTTATTTAAAGTTATTATTAAAATACCCGTCAGCTTTTGCATATATATGGTTTCATCCAAAGGTTGGTTTGTGGTTGGGAGCAAGCCCTGAAACCTTTTTAAAAGTAAATGATAATAATTTTGAAACTATGGCATTGGCCGGAACTCAAAGTTATCAAGGTAATATGCATGTAGATTGGACGGATAAAGATAAACTGGAACAACAAGTTGTTAGCGATTATATTGTATCTCAATTAAAGGGTTTGCCTATTAAAGTAGGTGATCCGTTTACTTTAAAAGCAGGAAGTTTGTTACATATTTGTACAGAGATTTCGGGTGATATATCCAGTAAAAGTCAGCTGAAAAATTTAATTGAATCTTTGCATCCTACACCAGCAATTTGTGGTTTTCCAAAAGATAAATCAAAAACATTTATTTTGAATAACGAAAATTACAATCGGGAGTTTTACACCGGGTATTTGGGTGAATTAAATATGAAAGAGCAATCCAATCTTTTTGTGAATTTACGATGTATGCAAATAAACAAACAAATGGCAAGTTTGTATGTTGGTGGTGGAATTATAAAAGATAGCATTCCTGAAAATGAATGGGAAGAAACAATTGCCAAAAGCGAAATTATAAAAATGGTTCTTTAGTACTTACTCTTTTCTCAACAGTAAATCTTTTAATTCTTGTATGCGTTTTTCTTTTTTTGGTTGTCTGTTTTTTTGTGCAAATTTTGTATGGTACTGATGCGATTCCAAAAATTTTATTTGAGCCTCATACCACTCTTGCATATTGTTGATAATTGAAAAGGATTTAAGTTCTAGATAAAGCTGATAACTTATTTGGTAAAAATCATCCCGCCCTAAATAATCAAGGTCGGCATCACAAATTATTTTTTCATAATGATTTTTTGGATTTTGAGGAATTTTAGTTGCCATAATCAATCCTTTTACAAAATCAATTTCATTTTTTGTAAATCCAAGAGCATGCATTTGTTTTTGAGCTATTTCGGCACCTTTTTTTTCATGTTCAATATGAGAAATGGTAAAGCCAATATCGTGATATAAAGACCCTATACGCATTAGTTTGGCATGATAAGGGTCTATTTTTTTTCTTTTAATATGTTGATTAGTAACCTCTAGAACATCAACTGTGTGATGTTTGCCATGATAGGTTAACTTTTTAGATAAACCAGAATATAATGCCTCTAGCGCTATTTTTCTTATTTTAAGATATCCTTTCATATTAATTTTTTACTTGGCTAAAGCTATTTTTGTAATTTATTATTTCTGCAAAATTTTTCACATTAATTTTTTTTATAAGTTGATTACTAAAAATCCAATGATAAGAATAATAAAAATAAAACTTAAGGCAAAATATTTTATCGAGTTTTGCACACTTTTAAATTTATTATCAATAATCTTACTTTCAATAAAAATTTGATGACTTAATTGTAAAACAAGCTCTTTTTCGTTCATACAAATTTTGATAAGTTTTTTACTGAATTCTTCGATATTACCAAATGATTGGGACGCATCTCTAAAGAAAAATACATTTTTTTTAAATTTAAGCTCCATTCTTGGCATAAAACATTTGAAGGCATAAAAAATTGAAATCAAAGCAAGTAATATCCAAATAGCGATAAGAATTGTAAAAGCGATACTGGTATTGAAAAGTTCGTGAAAATACTCTATCCTATCCGCAAAAAGTCCTAATACAAGACTGTGAAGTGAAAAAATGATTCCAGCTTTCAATTCGGAAGCTCGAATTAATTTTTCTAATCTTTCCAATTGTTCCCAGTAATTATTTGGATCGTGTTGTGTCATATTTTGTTAAGGGGTTGATATCATCAATATTAAGTTTTAAATGTAATAAATATTTGCTGTTATTTTATTTTTTTTATAAGTTCTTTCAAAACATGCTTATTTTTTAAGCCATTAACAAATTACATTTGCATCATTTACATTATATTAAAAGCTAATTTAAAAAAAATAAATTGACCAAAAAACATTGCTCTATAATCAAAGTTACAAAATTATAATTAACTGTTTTTCATAGACTTATTATTTAATGGTAATCAAAACTCGATTTATTAACTTTTTTATTCTAAACATTCTTATTTTTGTTATCTTAATTCAAATGAATTTATGCCTAAATATCCTCAAAAGGAAATTGCACAATTGGTTTTACAGCAATGTGTTGTAAATAATATTGAAAATGTAGTTATTTCTCCTGGCTCTCGGAATGCTCCTTTAACCATTGGGTTTGTAAACCACGCTAGTATCAGTGCTTTGAGTGTAGTTGATGAAAGAAGTGCTGCATTTTTTGCATTAGGCATAGCGCAACAAACAAAAAAACCGGTAGCTGTATTGTGTAGCTCAGGATCTGCATTGTTAAATTATTATCCCGCTGTAGCGGAAGCGTTTTATAGTAATATACCGCTTGTGGTTATCTCGGCAGATAGACCAAAATATTTGATTGATATAGGTGATGGGCAAACCATACGGCAGGAAGGTGTTTTTGATAATCACATACTTTTTAATGCAAATTTGACTGAAAGTAATACAGAGCTATTGCATAATAGTAAGCTTATCGAAAAAGCATTACGGTTGGCATGTGAACATAAGGGGCCAGTTCATATCAATATAGCATTTGAAGAACCATTGTACGAAACGGTTGACCATTTGATACCATTTCCTTTTAATATAGTTGGTGTACAAAGTGAAATTTCAGCAAATAGCTTACTGGATGAAGTTCCGTTAGAGGTTGATGAGCTTCAAAAATTCGCAGATATTTGGAATGTGTCTTCAAAAAAAATGATTTTGCTTGGTGAGAATTTTCCAGATACATTAACCCAAACTCAACTTAGCCATATTATTAATGACCCTTCTGTATTGGTTTTAACCGAAACGACTTCGAATGTTTATCATAAAAATTTCATCAATAATATTGACCAATTGATTTTTTCGCTTGACGAAGAAAAATATAAAGATTTACAACCCGATGTTTTGTTAACTTTTGGGGGTATGGTGGTTTCAAAAAAAATAAAACAATTTTTAAGAAAACACCAGCCTAAACACCATTGGCATGTAGGTAATAAAGTAGCCTACAATACTTATTTTTGTTTGCGTCATCATTTTAAAATTTCATCTCAATTATTTTTTAGTCAGTTTTTCTTTCTGACTAAAGCTAAAGAAAGTGATTATCAAAACACATGGTTACTTGTAAAGAAAAACAGAAAGAAAAGGCATGAATTGTATATAAACAAGGTTCAATTTTCTGATCTTAAAGTTTTTGATTCTGTTTTAAAGCAAATACCAAAAAACAGTTTGTTGCAATTGGCGAATAGTTCTATAATAAGGTACTCGCAACTTTTTGATATTGATAAGTCTTTACAAATATTCTGCAATAGAGGTGCCAGTGGTATTGATGGTAGTACCTCTACAGCAATTGGAGCATCTTGGGCACAAACAAAACCAACTATTTTTATAACAGGTGATATTAGTTTTTTTTACGATAGTAATGCTTTATGGAATAATTATATTAAAAGTAATTTTCGTATTATTTTGATTAATAATTCGGGTGGAGGAATATTTAGATTTATACCTGGGCCTCAAAAATCAGATGCTTTAGAATATTTTGAAACACCACATGGATTAAATGCCTTTAACTTGTGTGAAATGTATGGTTTTGACTATTTTAAAGCTAAAAATAATGAAGAGTTGAAAGCACATCTAAATATTTTTTACAAACCTTCAAAACGGCCTGGATTGTTAGAAATATTCACACCACCTTTAAAAAACGACAAGGTGTTAAAAAATTATTTTAAAAACTTAATAGAAACTGTTGATATAGAGTGAAATTTTGTTTAAATTTGGTTGGTAAATTATATTAATCAAATAAAATAGTAATTATGAGTAACAATACTTCGTTATAAACTTAGGCTGCAATAGTTCCATAGTATAATAGTTCTTGGGCTTTACGTTTATTTTTAGCAGAGTGTGGGTTAATACCGAACTTGCTAAAAAATCGATTCAATTGTAAC
>JAKITQ010000004.1 GCA_021647985.1 Flavobacteriaceae bacterium
TAATATCGCCATAGCCAACGGTTGTAAAAGTAACAATACTAAAATATAACAAGTCGAAAAAGCGATATTTTGATGGTTGCCCATTTTCAATACCAGAAAAAGCATTTGTATAAATTTCCGATACACACAAATAATCGATTGCAAATGAGGTTATAATGATGGTGATTATAGCACCTAATAAAAGTAACATATGGTTAAAAGAATGGTTATTCTCAATAAGTGTATTTAATTTTTTAAATGTATGTGAAACTAAAAAATAGATTTTTGTTATCGAAAAAATCACCAAAGCCCCTGCCCATAAATGTGAATTTTCTTGATGTCCCCATAAATTCATTCCAACAAAAAACACCAGCAACAAAGCAATTAGGAAAATCAATTCTTTGGTAAGACTAATAACCAAATTAATTTTAGAAAAAATGTCTTTTGTCATTATTTTTTATTTAAGGATTTGACTTGTAATTCCTGATAATCAATCTATTGCTCTTATCATTACTAAAATAATTAATAGTCCAATTAATACCAACCAAAAGTTTATTTTTAAAACCACTAATAGACATTAAATGTACTATTGACCAAAGCAACCAAGCGAAATACCCTGATAATTTTATTTTTCCCAAATCGGCAACCGCTCTACTTTTACCCACTGTTGCTAACGATCCTTTATCCTTATATACAAAGTCCGTTACTTTTTCTTTTTTTAATATTTTTAATATATTTTTTGCTAGATATTGACCCTGTTGTATGGCTGTTTGGGCTACTTGAGGATGGCCTCTTGGTGTTTTTTTAGTAATAATAGCAGCAATGTCTCCAATGGCAAAAACATTTTTATATCCTTCTAAAAGTAAATCCGTTCCAGTTTTTAACCTATTGCCTCTAAGTATGTTTTCTTCTTTTATTCCTTTCGGGAATTGCCCTTTTACCCCAGCTGTCCATATTAAGTTTCTTGCATTTATATTGTTTCCACTTTTGGTTTTAATCAAATCTCCGTCGTAATCAATTACCGATTCATTAACCAAAACTTTGACACCCAAATCATTTAAATATTTTAATGATTTTGTAGAAGCTTTTTCAGACATGTTTAATAGCAAACCATTTTGAGCCTCTAACAAATATATATTCATGATTGAAGATGGATATTCAGGATAATCTTTTGGTAATATATATTTACAAAATTCAGCAAGTGCACCAGCCGTTTCTACCCCAGCGGGTCCACCCCCTACGATAACAAAATTTGTTAGTGTATCTCTTTCGTTATCGTTACATGTTATGGCTGCCTGCTCTAAGTTTAGTAACATTTTATGACGAATATTCAAGGAGTCCCTAATATTTTTCATTCCTAAACTATTTTTTTCGACATTTTTCATACCAAAGAAATTGGTACTCGTTCCTGTAGCAATAACTAAATAATCATAAGACAAGGAGCCTTTATCAGTGATAAGTTTATTCTGTGAAGATTGAATCTCTAAAACTTCTGCCAGTCGGTAGCTTACATTATTATAACCATTAAACTGTTTTCTAAAGGGAAATACAATGCTGTCTGGTTCTAAATTGCATGTTGCCACTTGGTAGAGAAGAGGTTGAAACTGGTGAAAATTATTTTTGTCAATCAAAACAATATCAACATTTTGATTTTTCAAACCTTCAACCAATGCCAAACCGGCAAAACCACCTCCAATAACAACAATTCGAGATTTAGTAGCAGTTGGCAAACAAATCATTTCAGCTTTTGCAGATGCTTTATGATCTATTAAATTTATCATGATTTTATTTTTTATTTAATATTGAATTGCGCCTTCAATGATTAAAACAATAATTTAAAATCAGTAATTATAAATAAATTTAGGTTTATAAACTATCTCTCAACGTTTCCATCCAATTGGTAATTACTATCTTATCTTGATCCGATAAAATAGCACTTCTATGCATTAAAGTGTACTGGTCTAAAGGCATTTCGTCATCTTTAATCTGACTTATTATTGATTTTATTTTACTTTTTTGTCGGCGTTTAGAATAAGAAGCAAATTCATTAAAATTCAATTCTTCGATTCCATCTATTATATGTTCTTCCATTAACCAATATATTGGTTTAATTTTATTAAACCATTGGTAATTTGTATTGTTACTATGGCAATCATAACAAGAATTTTTTAATAATCCGGCTATTTCCTTGGGAGCATTGTAAAAAAGAATTATATCTTCTTTAGGTACTGTATTGCTTTGGTTCAGGTTTACAGGTACAAATTGTATACCTATAAACCCAACAACCAAAACCAATAATATTAATTTAATTTTTTTTTTCAAAATTAAATTTCTTTTTGAACTGATCCACAAGTTGGCATTTTAGCCCCCATATATGGATTCTGAATTTCTTTATTAGCACTTAACCAAATTGCACCTTTATTATCGTTTGCCATTGGGCAATGATCTTGGTATAACTTAGTATCTGATCCGGCAATAGCAATAAGGTCTACTACATCAACACTTAATATTACTAAGTGCTCTCTTTGATGATCAATTGGGCTTCCTTCAATATGCTCAGCATGCTCAGCAGCATCTTCAATAATGTCTTTTAATTCTTTTTGTTCATCTGCTGTAAAACCAGATATATCAAACGCATTTAGGGCTTTAAACAAGTTTCCAGATACCTTTGCAGCTTTTTTGGCATCATCAACAACCAAAGCGTCTTTCAATTGTAAATAATGTGTAATAATCATTGCTGTATTTGCTGATTTTTCCATTTTCATGCCAGAACTTTCCATTTTAGAATGATCCATTTCACCTGCTGGTGCCTCTTCGCCGTGCGCATGGTCATGGCCATCATCACTTTTCGCTTCTGCTTCTTTTTTTACGTCTTCTGATTTTTTTCCGTCAGCGCAAGAAATTGTTGTAAAAGAAAACAATAATAAAGCCAACATACTGATTGATAATTTTAATAATTTCATGGTAAATGATTTAATAATTAGTTAAAAATTTAATATTTATAATTGTGCCTGACCAGGGAGGATTATTCTTCTAGATTTATAATCCTCCCTATTCAGGACTTTAGTTCAATTAATGCTTATGATCCATATCGTGATCCTTATTCTTCATCATTTTCTTTTTCATCTCTGGATTACCCATCATCATTTTATTCATTTTTTCCATCATCTTAGGATCATTCATCATTTTCTCCATCATTTGTTTTTTCATTTTAGGATTATCATTCATCATTTTCATCATCCCTTCTTTTGACCCCATATTCATTTTTCCGCCACCTTTCATCATCATTTTTTGCATGCCCTCATCTTTCATCATCATCATATGCATTTCATTTCTTGTATTTTTATCATCCATCATTTTGCCCATCATTTGATCTTGCATTTCTGGATTTTTCTTCATGGTTTCCATCATAGATTTTTTCATATCGGAATCTTGACTATAACCATCCAGGCTAAAAAGCCCTACTACGACTAAAATAATTACTAATTTTTTCATAATTTAATTGTTTAAGTGTTAATTGTTTGTTATTAATGTTTAAAAGTATGCTATAATTCATATTTTAATTTACAATTTTATGGTAAATATTTATATTATTTCATTTAAAGATTTCCTATTTCTATTTGTTAACTTTTTATAGGTACTCATACTCATTCCTGTTATTTGCTTGAATTGATTAGATAAATAATTTACGCTACTATATCCCAATTCATAGGCTATTTCGGTAAAATTTAATTGATCATATTGTGCGAATTCTTTTGCCTTTTCAATTTTTAAATGAATAAAGTATTTTTCTAAAGTGATACCCTCAATTTTTGAGAATAGCTTACTTATATACGTATAATCCTTACCTAGTATATATACCATTTTATCAGATAAATTTACTTTCATCACAATTGGTGTATCATCCACAATACCAATCATAACTAGTTTAATCTTTTCAATAATTTTAGATTCGTCATCATTTAAAATTTCAAATTCATTTTTATTCAAAGCCTTTTTAACAGCTTCAAGTGATAAAGTATCTTTTTGATAGCTAATAGTTGCTTTTCCCAATTCTAAACCCAATACTTCAACTCCTAAATTTTCCAGCTCATTTCTCACTGTACTGATGCAACGGCGACAAACCATTCCTTTGATTCGTAATTCTTTTATTTCGTACATGAATAAATAAGTTTTTAATATTATAATAGTCCGTTACATTATCGTATGATGCTTATTTAAAGCTAGTTACATCAAGTGTCTTCAAAACAACAGCTTATTGATATTCTTTTTTTACTTCTCCACATCTAAGCATATTTCCTCCTAAAAACGGGTTGGTTATTTCTTTTTCATAACTCATCCAAAAGCTCCCATTATTATCATCTGCCATAGGACAAAATTCTAAATAAACTGTTTTATTATCAGGCGTTATAACTCCTAACATATCAACAATATCTGATAATTTTTTTCCCAATAAACCAAAAGCTTTTCTTTGCTCTTCTATGTTAACATTACCTGCAATGGCATCTAGGTTTTTACCTAATGATTTTGCTCCTTTCATCCAAACATTATGTGCATCACCGAGTAATAAATTCATATCTACTTTATTTATTGCCAGCTTAATTTTACCAGCATGATTTTTAGCAGCGGTTGCATCTTCTTTAATCAAACTATTTTTTAAATTGATATAAGCATCAACTACTATTCCCAATTGTTTTTTAAAATTAGAATCAATTTTTGATTTATCAATCATAACCATCGAACTGTGATCTTCCTTTTCATTATCTTTTTTGGTATCCTCCTTTTCATTGTCTCCTCCCATGTCCATACCGGCATGACCGCCTGTACTAACTTTACCTCCTTCTGGGTTCATCATACTTTTTTGGCCAATTAATTGCGCAGAAGCATCAATTCTAAATACACCATTTGTAGCGACGATTTCACCTTCTTGCAAACCATTTTCAATGATATAAAAATCTCCTAAATCAGCACCTAAAATAATCTCTCTATAAACAAAAGATATTGTTTTATCATGTGGTACTTTTACATAAACCACCGCTCTTTTACCTGTCCAAAGTACCGACGCCTTAGGAATAATAAGTGCGTCTTTAACATTTTTTAAACTGGCCATAATAATACCAGTTGCGAACATTTCTGGTAATAATTTATGTCCTGGGTTTCTTACCTCAACCCTTACTTTCGCAACCCTGGTACTTTGAGAAACAAAAGGATCTAAATAAGTTATTTTTCCTTTAAACTTTTTACCTGGAATGGCTTGCACGGTAAAATTCACCATATCACCATTATTAATCCAAGGAATATCGCCTTCATATGCCTCAAACATCACCCAAACTGCATCTATATTTGCTATTTCAAATAATTTCATACCTTCCATAACATGATCTCCAAGTTCTACGTTTCTTTTCATTACATAACCTGAGTAATCAGAAAGAATATCTATTTCTTCTTGTACAACGCCTTTTGCGACTATGGCATCTATTTGAGCATCAGATAATTTCCAAAGTTTTAATTTATTTTTTGATGCTTTATATAGTTCTGGATAAATATCTTTAGATTTTATAGCTTCAAATAGTTCTTTTTGTGCAGATATTAATTCTGGAGAATACAATCGGACAATTTTTTGTCCTTTTCTAACTTTTTCGCCTGTAAAATTTACATATAGTCTTTCAATTCTTCCAGGAATGTGAGAAACTTGAGAATACTGTCTTCTTTCATCGGGTTTAATGGTACCCAACAACCTAACTTCTTTTTTAGCATTCGATCTAACCACTGTAGTAGTTTGAATATTTGCCAATTGAATTGCCTCTTCGCTCAAAACAATTTCATTAGAAGCAATAGACTCTCCTGTGTCTACTGCTGTTTCAAGAGGAATTAATGTCATCCCACAAATAGGGCATTCACCAGGTTTTTGCATTTTAATTTGTGGATGCATAGAACATGTCCATAATTTAGTAACGGGATCTTGTACAAAATCATGTTCTTCATTACTTTGACTAGCTTTATTTGAATCGTTCGAACCCAAATTTCCAATAAGAATACCCAGTATTAAAATACCAGCTCCGATAAGATAATTTTTATATTTTTTCATTTCTTTTATTTTTATATGGTTAACACACTCCCTAACCCCTATCAAAAGAGGAATTTTTCGGAGTAAAATTTTAATTTCCTAATAAATAATTTATAAAAGCAACTGCTGCATTTTTATCACTAATCGCTTTTTGCTCAGCCAATTTATAACCTAACAATTGTCTTTCAATTCGTAAAACCTCTTCAAAATCTTTCGAATTTGTTGAATAGGATATAATTAAAACATCCAATACTTTTTTAGCTATTACAGATTGGTTCTGATTAAGCTGAATACGTCTATCACTATCGTCAAAATCTTTAACCGTATCGCCATATAGATAGCCCAAAGTATTTTTTTTATTTGATTTATTGGCTTGTTCAGATTCTTGTAAGTATTGGGCTTCTTTAATTAATCCTTTATATTTATTTCTGTATATCGGAATGGATACTCCAATAGACGGAAATAATAGAGCATCTTTACCATTATTTGGATCTGATGAATTTGGATTCTTTCCAACAATAATATAGTTGATACCTATATTAAATTTAGGAGCTCCCACTTTTTTTGCAGCTATCTCTTGATTCATAAACGAATTCAATTTATGTTCAATAGTTTTAATTTCATGGTTGTTGCTATAAATTGAATCTAATAAAATGTCTTTAGGATAAGGTAATTGTTCTACATTCAATATTTCAGGAACATCAACCGAACTGTTCAACGCTCTATTCATAATACTGTTTAATCCTATTCTCAACGAATTTTTTGTATCTATAAATAAAGCCAATTGATTTTCTAAATCATTTAATTCTAATTCCACTCTCAATTCGTCAACGATGGTAGCATTACCCGCTTCAATTTTAACCAAAGATAAATTTTTAAATATCCTTAAAATTTCAATATTTTCTTTTGTTATCTGAATCGCTTTATGGGTATAATAATAGTTATAATACATTGTTTTCAATGTAAAAAACAAATTAGATTTACTATTTTCAAAAACTTCATATTTGGCTTTAGCGGCCTCTGAAGCTGCATCTCTTTTTGCTCCTAATGTTCCAAACCAAGGAAATGCCTGATTTAAACCAAAAGATGCTTTTTGAGGCCCTAGCCTAGTTTCAACCGGATTAATAAAATATCCGAAAGCAAAATTAGGATCTGGTAATGTACCTACTTGAGGTACTTTTTCCATAGCTGCCATATATTCACTGAATTTGGCTTTCAATCCAGGGTTATTTTCAGCTGTAATTATCAAATATTCATCTAATATCTTTTTCGTTTCTTGTGCCGTTCCAAAGCTTGGAATCAGTAAAAAAAGGCTTAGAAATGTTATTATTTTTTTCATTTTATAATTTTTATATCATTATTTTAAATATCGTAGTAAAGAATTTTTGTTTGTGAAACTTTACAATAATATTTAATCGCAAAGTTTCACTTAGGTTCTTTAACAATATTCTCTATGATTTTAATTCTTCTATATTTGCTTTTTTTATTTCTTTTTTCAATTCTTTCTCTTTCCACATGCTATATAGTACAGGAACAACAAACATGGTCATTACTTGTAAAAGCATTCCTCCAAAAGATGGAATTGCCATTGGTATTACCACATCTGCACCTTTACCTGTTGCCGTCAACACCGGAATTAAAGCAATAATTGCAGTAGCGGCAGTCATCATTGCAGGGCGAACTCTTTTACTACCTGCATGTAAAACAGATGTTCTAATTTCTTTAATAGTTTGTGGCTTTTCTTTATCAAATACTTGAGTTAAATAGGTTCCCATAATTACACCGTCGTCAGTCGCAATACCAAAAAGTGCAATAAAACCTACCCAAACAGCAACACTCAAATTAATGGTATGTAGCTGAAAGAGGTCTCGCATATGTATATCTGCCATGCTAAAGTTTAAAAACCAGCTCTGATCATACAACCAAATCATTATAAAACCACCTGCAAAGGCAACAAATATTCCTGAGAAAACCATTAATGCGGGTATCATAGATTTAAACTGAAAATATAAAATTAAAAGAATTACAATTAAAGATATTGGCACTACAATCATCAGTCTTTTATTTGCACGAATCTGACTTTCGTAATTTCCTGTAAATTTATAGGTAACACCATCAGGTAATTTAAATTCACCTGAATCTAATTTTTGTTTAATCAATGCCTGTGCTTCCTGTACAACATTTGTTTCTGCATTTCCTGGTTTCATGTCAAAAATAACATAACCCGTTAAAAAAGTATCCTCACTTTTAATTACCTGAGGTCCTCTAACATATTCAATAGCAGCCAA
This sequence comes from Flavobacteriaceae bacterium, assembly GCA_021647985.1. GTDB lineage: Bacteria > Bacteroidota > Bacteroidia > Flavobacteriales > Flavobacteriaceae > Lutimonas. The sequence continues at coordinate 8,335 of JAKITQ010000004.1, forward strand.
TTCACCTAATTCAACTTGTGCTCCGGAAGGAGTTGGGATCAATATTTTTTTCAAATCATCGGGGTTATCTCTAAACTCTCTAGCATATCGAACACGTACCGGGAATCTTTCCCTACCTTCAACGGTTGTGGTTAATTGTTTTCCACCAATGGCTACAGCGATCTGGGTTTGCATATCTTTAACAGTTAGACCATATCGAGACATGGCTTGTCTGTTTAGGTTTATTTCCAAATATGGTTTACCAACCACCCTGTCTGCAAAAACTGTACTGGCTTCAACACTTGGTACTTCTTTTAACATACTTTCAATTTCGTAACCAACCTTTTCAATAATATCTAAAGTCGGACCGTAAACTTTAACACCCATAGGAGCTCGCATTCCCGTTGAAAGCATAATCAACCGTGTTTGAATAGGTTGCAATTTCGGAGCGGATGTAAGCCCTGGAAATTTTGAATGTTTAATTATCTCTTTCCAAATATCATCTGATTTTTTTATCTTTTCCCTCCATTGTCTAAAATATTCACCATCTTCATCTTGAGTAAGTTCTTCTTCACTAATTTTTCTAAACTCATCTTCTCCATATTTATAGGTAGAGTCATCTTTTAAAACAAAGGCTTGATTATCATCTACCTCAAAACGCACTCTATGCCCATCTGCATCCAATATGTATTCAGGAATATAATTGATAGTATTTTCATACATAGAAGTTGGGGCTGGATCTAAAGCTGAATTAACCCTACCCCATTTACCCACTGAAGATGCTATTTCAGGTATGGAGGAAATATGTTTGTTAATACTGGCCATAACTTCCATATTTTCACTAATACTTGAGTGTGGCATGGTAGTGGGCATCAATAAAAAGGAACCTTCATCAAGGGCGGGCATAAATTCATTGCCTAAACCAGGAAGATTTTTATCTAAACTGTTCCACACTACGTTATCTTTTGCAAAATTAGGAATAAATCCAAAAATTTTACCAAAACCTAACCATATGGTTGCACCAAAGAAAACAACAATAATTGGAATGGCTAAAAATTTCCATTTATTATCTAAACACCATAATAAAATTTGTTTATAAAAATATACGATTGCCATTAGTGCACCTAAAACCACACTTATAACAATAATTACAAAAACAAAGTTAATAAATGTTGAATTTGAAGCGCCTAGTGGCATCCATTCTATAGTTAAAAAATAGACCAATACTGTTATGGTAATAGCTATATTGACAAAATTGGCTGTTTTTTCTGAATATGGTAATTTTATTTTTCCATTGAAAAAACTTCGTTCAGGAACTTGAGTTAGTAAGTTATTTACCCCAAAAGCAATTAGTGCTATTGCAATAACACTACCATAGGATATTAAAAAAACAACTCCAAAACCAATTAATAATGAGTTAATTACCCTACTTGCTTTATTTTTATTGAGCCTAATAGAAAATAAGGTCTGAGCCAAAGCTGGAATAAACATAATACCAATAAACAGAGCAGAAATCAATGCAAATGTTTTGGTAAATGCCAGAGGTCTAAACAGTTTTCCTTCGGAAGCTTGCATTGCAAAAACAGGTAAAAAACTCACAACTGTTGTGGCAAGAGCTGTAATTATAGCCGATGCAACTTCAATTGTTGCGGCATATATTACCTCGACTAATTTTTTTCCTCTTACTCCTTCGTTCTCAGGCATCTCTAAATGCCTTACAATATTTTCTGTAAATACGATGCCTACATCAATCATAACTCCAATAGCAATAGCTATCCCCGAAAGGGCAACAATATTGGCATCAACATTAAAATATTTCATCAATATAAAGGTCATCAACACCCCAACAGGTAATATACTTGAAATTAATATAGATGCTCTTAGGTTCATTACCAAAACGATAACTACCAAGATACTTATCAAAATTTCATGTGAAAGCGATGATTCAAGCGTACCCAAGGTTTCATGAATTAAACCTGAACGATCATAAAAAGGTACAATAGTAACTTTCGAAACAGTTCCGTCTTCCAGAACCTTAGAAGGCAATCCAGGCGCTACCTCTGCTATTTTATCTTTAAGGTTGTGAATAACTTCTTGTGGGTTTGCACCATAACGGGCAACTACAACACCACCAACAGCTTCTACCCCCATTTTATCCAAACCTCCTCTTCGTCCGGCAGGGCCAAACTGAATTTTAGCAACGTCTTTTAAACGTATGGGGACATTATCTCTAACTGTTACAACACTTTCTTCAAGGTCACTTAAATTTTTTATATAGCCCAAGCCTCGAACCAAATACTCTACTTTATTAAATTCTAGTGTTCGTGCTCCAATATCTAAATTACTGTTTTGAACAGCCTTCATGATCATGTTAACATCAACATTACTCGCTTTCATGGCATCAGGGTCAATTTCGATCTGATACTCTTTTACAAAGCCACCAATTGATGCAACTTCAGATACACCACTTGCTGCAGTTAAATAATAACGAACATAAAAATCTTGAATGGTTCTTAATTCTTGTGGATCCCATCCACCAGTAGGTTTTCCTGTTTTTGGATCTCTTCCTTCTAGTGTATACCAATAAACCTGCCCTAATGCTGTAGCATCAGGTCCTAAGGCCGGTTTTACTTCATTGGGGACTGTACCAGGGGGTAAGGAATTTAATTTTTCAAGAATTCGGGTTCTACTCCAATAAAAGTCTACACCATCTTCAAAGATAATATAGATACTTGACAGGCCGAAAATTGAATTACTTCGAATTGTTTTTACATTAGGAATACCAAGTAATGCAGTAGTTAAAGGATAGGTAATCTGGTCTTCAATATCTTGAGGTGATTGACCCATCCATTCGGTAAAAACTATTTGCTGATTTTCACCAATATCAGGAATTGCATCAACAGGAACAGGGTTTCTTTCCATCCAAGAGATTTCCCAACTAAATGGTGCAGTTACTATTCCGCCAATAATAAAGGAGGCCAGTAATATAAATGTTATTAACTTATTTTCAAGAAAATAACGAATGGTTTTGTTTAACATTGTAATATTTTATTTGATTAAATAATTATAATTTAATAAAGAATAATAAGGTTTATTCTCTATTTCAAAAATTACAAACCTTAACGGTTCTTATAATCGTTAAAAAAGGATTGTAAATTTAAGAATAATTAATTACATTAATCAAATAAGAAATGTTTGATAAAGCACTTGGTAGTCTCTATCTAAAATATGGGGTGAAGTGTCTATAAAAGTACTTATATCATCTCGTTTTTCAAAAAGATTTAAATAAGTATAGGTATATGCTAAAATAAATTTTACGTTATTTATTTCTAATTTATCAAGAGCTTGTTGTTCATTTTTATTTCCAGAAATTAATTGTTGAATATCGTTACAACACTTTTCATTCTGAAAATTTTGATTATTAAAATCATGTGTCTCCATATTCATACCACATGGTTCAGAACTTGTAAAATAAGAAACATTAGTTATTTCACCCATACAAACATGTTTTTCAATCGTAAAGGACAACGAGCTAAATAACACGACCATTGCAATTATAACCGCTAATATTTTATGTAGTACTTGTAACATCAATGCAAATGTAATATTTATTTTACGTATTTTTTTGATTAAATGTTAAAATAATTATAATATTCTCAACACTTCGTGTAATTTTGAGTTATAAATGTTGAATTATAAATTAAATTTATGAATATCAACAAGTTCCTACATTCAAACATTATCATATAACTATCTGTAAATCAATCAAATGTAAAAACATAACGGATTATTAATTTTAGAATTAATAATTTAAATTAGTTTAGATTATCTATGACTCTTTTTAACTTTTGTTGAACCTCATTGGCAATAACGCCTAAAGATTTATTCTCTACAGCTCCCATCGATGCAATTGGGTCCACAGCAGATACCTCAATATCACCATTATCATTTTCATCTATAATTACATTACAAGGCAACATTAATCCAATTTTGTCTTCGGCCAATAATGCTTTATAGGCAAAATGAGGGTTGCATGCTCCTAATATTTCGTATCGTCTAAAATTAACATCTATTTTCTTCTTCAAAGTTTCTTTAATATCTATATGTGTTAAAACTCCAAAACCTTCTTTTTTTAACGCTACAGTTACTTTTTCTTTCGCATCTTCAAAGGATGTATTTCTAAGCGTTTTACTAAAAAAATAATTCATAACTATATATTTAAAATTATATGTGCAAATATCAGTTAATATTTAACTGATTACTTGCATTATTTTGATATAATTCTATAAAATTTAGATACTGAAATTAATTATTAATCTTATAATTTACATTAATAATTACTTCATCAGACATTACCCAACTTTTACCCCCCACTTTATAATCTCTTCTGTTTAAATTAAAGTCTGCTTTTATAATTTTACTTTCTCCATTTTTAACTATTTCAAAAGGAATGTCTATCAATTTTTCAGTGTTTTTAATTTTTAAATTTCCTGATAATACAAATTTATTTTCCTCCTCAATTTTTTTGATACTAGTTGAAGTAAAAGTGATTTCAGGAAATTTATCCACATCAAAATATTTTGATTTCAACAAATCTTTATCTCTCTTCTTATTGTCGGTGTCTAAAGATCTAACTTTAATCTTTGCGTGGATAAAACTATTCGTTAAATCCTCTAAATTAAATTCACTTTCAATGGCAACTTCTGTAAATTTTCCATCTACAAAAATACCCATATTTTTAACTTTGAAAGTGACTTTTGTTTCGGACTCAGACTGAATTATGTTTTCTGGTGAATAAGTAAACAAATTCAGAAAAAATAAAATAAAAATAAGTGTTTTCATTTTTTTATGATTTTAATAATTTATTATATGTTCAAAAAACGGATATGTAAGGTACAAAAATTTAATTATTATTAATCTAATTTTCTTATCAAAAAAAACCACTCCGAAATTTCACTTTCAGAGTAGCCAAAATATTATTTAAGTTTTTTAATTTAAAAACTAATTAAATTTTAATTTATCCATCAGTTGGTGTTAAAGAACAATTTACTGTATTTACTTGACCAGGACTCATTTGCACGTTGTTATCCCATTCTACATCCATTTGTCTGTATCCTTCTAATTCAACAATAACGGTGTAAGAACCTTCAGGAATACCTATAAATTTATACTCACCATTTTGGTTTGTATGGGTTGTTGTATAAACTTTACCATTTTGCATTAAATAAACGGTAGCGTCAGCTAAACCAGTATTACCATTTTGCACAGTTCCCTGAACAGTACCTGCTTCTGACATTTGAACAAAACGCATCATTGGTGTAAATGAATATCCAGAAATATGCATCATCATCCCTCCAGATTCATGATCTTGATAATTTACACCTTCTAAATTAAAAGATTGGGTGATATCTATATCTAACAAAAAAGTTTCCATCATTCCATTTTCAACAGTAAAATAAGGATCCATAGGAATATCAATACTTCCGCTATCATCATTTCTCATCATTCCACCTTGCATCATTCCGCCCCAATTGTTGCTTCCATTATGGTCGTTATAATCCATATCATTATTAAAGGTACTGCCGTTTTTAAGTTTCAGGTTTGTCGAAGACATATATAATTTTATCATATCATAATCTCCTACTGGTATATCTGATTGTGCCAATGTTTCTGTAACTCCGTTTATTAAGTTCATCATATTGGTAGTAAATGGCTTATCAGATAATGTGACATATTCATCCTTTTTATTGGCATTAACTCTGTGCATTTCAATTTTTTCAATGGTTATATTTACTTCCATAACTTGGCTGTAATTCATTGGTGCATCTGTGATTTCTATAGAAAATCTACCGTGATCTCCATTAAAATTATTATTATCATCTACACAGCTAACTGTAAATAGCCCAGCTAATATTATTGTTAAACTGACTACTAAATATTTTACTTTTTTCATTTTTTTAATAATTTATAATTCTATATTATTTTTTACTCTCTTTATCCTTTAATTATCCATATTATATGCACTGTTTTCATATTTATTTTTTTTATAAATATTATCAAACAAATGCTTTATTTAAAATATTGATTCTTGATACGAATTTTTAAATACGGAAATTTAAAATTATTGATTTATCAAATCAGGAAGACCTCGTTTATGACATTAATATCCTTTGTAATTAAAGGTGAGGAATAAGTAGCATATTGACGTGCTAATTTTTGTTTATTACATGGTACTATATTAATTGGAACGTACAAAAAATTAAAGGAAACTATTTTTTCAATTTTAATTTGTGTTATCTTTTCTTTTTTTATTACTGTACCATTTACTAATATAGAGTTATCTTCACAACAGTTCTCACCATTTATGGAACAAGTATTTTCAATTACTAAACAACATGAATTGGCAGAATGAGAAAAGGTTTTGTTTGATTTATATCCATTACTTTCAAAACCTTTAAAACTTACAGAACAAATGTTGTCACCACATTTGTGTTTTTCTATCGTGAACGAAGTAGTAGAGAATAACACAAGTGGCACTAAAAAAGCAACAACTAATTTACATACACATTTTTTCATAAATCTACCTAAGAGCTAATATTTAATTTATGTCAAAGTTACACATGCGTTATTTTATAAATAATGATTTTTGTCATGTATAAAAAGAACATTTTCGGATCTATCAAACTTCTAACTAACTGTTTATCACTTTTTATTTGAAACAATCCCAATATTACTTAATATTTTTAAATAATAATATTCATTATTTATAGTAGTCCAAATTGATGGATTTATAGCTTCTATAAGTTCAATTTTTTGATAGATCTTCCCAAAACACCAAATATTTCAATATTTTTAAAAATTAAATCATTATTATATTTAATTTTAAAAACTCTTTCTGAAATCGGATTTGGTTGAATAGATAATTTAGCGTTTGAGAAATTTTATATTATGATTATTAAACTAAATCTAAGTAGTAAATGAAACACTATTAAAATTGCATTCTTTGAATTCTAACAGCATTTAAGATTGCCAATAAGGCTACACCAACATCGGCAATTACGGCTTCCCATAAGGTGGCCATACCCATAGCGCCTAGAAATAAAACCAATATTTTAACTCCCAAAGCCAAATAAATATTTTGCCAAATTATTTTATTGGTTGCATTACCAATATGAATTGCAGTTGCAATTTTTGAAGGTTGATCTGTTTGAATGATTACATCCGCAGTTTCAATGGCCGCATCACTACCTAAACCACCCATCGCCATTCCAACATCAGACAATGTGATTACAGGAGCATCATTGATCCCGTCGCCAATAAAAGCAATGGTTTTTCCTTGTTCTTTTAATTTTTCTACTTCCTTGATCTTATCTTCTGGTAATAAACCTCCCTTAGCCATTTCTATACCCAATTCGGCAGCAACTTTATCAACTACTGATTGTTTATCTCCAGACAACATCACTACACTTGTAATTTTACTAATCTTATGTAATTCGTTGATTGCTTCTTTAGCATCATCTTTAATAGTATCAGCAATACTTATATAACCTGCATATTTTTGATCAATTGCAATAATTACAATGGTTTCCGTATTTAATTTTAAATCTTCATCAAAAGGGATATCAAATTTTTCTAATAATTTAATATTGCCTGCAAGAACTTCATATTCACCTACTTTACCTTTCATACCATGACCGGATACTTCTTCTACATTACTAGCTTTTAATAAAGTATTTTCAATTTGAGCGTATTTAACAATTGCTTCTGCAATAGGGTGTGTAGAATTGTTTTCTAAAACAGCTACTAATTCGACCAATAATTTCTCTTCTAAATCATTAGTAAAAACTTCCTGCACCTCAAAAACTCCTTTGGTTAGCGTTCCTGTCTTATCCATAACTACAGTATCTACTTTGGTCATTAGATCCAAAAAATTTGACCCTTTAAACAATATCCCATTTCTTGAACCTGCCCCTATACCTCCAAAGTATCCTAAGGGAATTGAAATAACCAAAGCACAAGGACAAGAAATAACCAAAAATATAAGTGCTCTTTGCAACCACATTTGAAATTCATATGCTTCACCTAAAAAAAAGTATGGTATAATTACTAAAGCAATTGCCAACCAAAATACAATTGGTGTATATATTTTTGCTAATCGACTAATTAAAAGCTGTGTTTTAGCTTTTTTACCAACAGCTTCTTGTACGAGTTTTAATATCTTTGAAAGCTTGGTGTCTTCAAATTTACTTGTCACTTTAATCTCGATCAATTTATTGAGATTTACCATCCCCGCCAGTACGGTTTCTCCTTTTACAACAGTATCTGGAGCTGATTCACCAGTTAAGGCTGCAGTATTTAAAGTTGCAACTTCTGATACGAGCTCTCCATCCAATGCAATTTTTTCACCTGGTTTGGTTTGAATTATTTGTCCTATTTCTACCTCACTTGGATGTTTTACAATAATTTTATCCTTTACAACAATAGATACTTCTTCTACTTGCACTTTTAATAGGGCTTCTATAGACCTTTTTGCCTTGTTTACTGCGGCTTCTTGGAATAGTTCTCCCACAACATAAAATAACATTACTGCAACACCTTCGGCATAAGAACCTATTATAAATGCTCCAAGGGTAGCAACCGACATCAATACAAATTCATTGTATATATCACCTTTAACTACTAATTTTAAAGCTTTTAAAACAATAGGACCACCAATTAGAATATAAATTGCTCCAAACCAAATAACAGTAACTATATTACTAAAAAAAGATATTTCATAAAAATCAAATCCAATTCCTATCAAAAGAAATAACAAACCAATAATAGGAGTTATATAGGCTTTATTTATATTAAAGGTTTCTTTTTTAGGGGAATCTTGTGTGTAGTCTATAGCACATGCACCATCTTTACAATCATTATCATCCATAAAATTAAATTTATATCATCTTTATTATGGTAAAAATACACCAAAGTGAAGTGCAATGGAAGTGCAATCATTATGTAATGTACGAATGAGTTAATGGCAACACTTCGTTTAATTATGAATTATGAATGTTGAATTATGAGTTATGAGTTATGAGTTATGAGTTAAATCTATAAGTTACCATATTAGATATATTTCATAAACAACTGTAAATCAATAAAATACAAACACATGAAAGATTCTTGAATAAGTGAATGCCTTAATACGTATTATATACCCAAGCGAGTTTGAGAGAGAGTTACAACTTTGGCAATCCCTTTTAATCTTTAGTATCGTCCTTTTTAAATGGTTGATCACTAAATTCAATAATACCAGGTGTGAATCCGTCCTTTTGAATAATTAAAGATAAATTTTCCTTTTGAGGTTTTTGACTTTTTGGAGCACTTATATATGCCATCCCTTCTTCTAGTTCTATAGCCACATTATCAACACCAGACACTTTTTTCAAGGCTTTTTCCATACCAAAAGCGCAGTAAGAACAAGCCATACCGTTTACTTCAATTTTTACATAAACTTTATCATCACTATTGGTATTTTGGGCATTTAAATTAGATTGCACAAAAAAAATGAACATAAAAAAGACTGCTAATAAGTTTGTTTTTTTAGGAACAGCATGAGTTATTATTGCCATTTTTATTTTCTTGAATTGGAGGGCAAGGTATGGAGCCAAAACTACAATACACACAGCAATCTCCCTCTTTAGGTTTTAATAACTTTTTACAATTTTCACATTTATAAAAAAACTGACAGGCATCGGTAGGCATTAGTTCTACCTTATGATATCCACAAATCGGACAAGTAATAGTTGATTTTAATACAATACTCATTATTCTATGACATTTTACTTAAAACCTCAAGACAAGCCTCAAGCCTGCTTGCAGTAGGCAGGGAATTCTTTTTTATTTAATAATTTTTCAATAGGGTTTGAATAATTTGAATAGCAATAATGCTATCCAAACCAGGGATTAAATCATTTAGCCCAAGATTTGCAGCTCTAAATTCTCCGAAAGCACTTAATCTACAAGATGTTAAATAGCCTCCCTCAACATGTACAAGCGATGATTTTAAATTTATTTCAAAACTTTTATTTTGAAGTGTTAGTTTTAATGGCCAATTGAAAGTCATTAATTCGTGTGGTCCCGACATAAAATCATTGGTTGGGATTATTCCTAAAAAATGAATCATTAAAGGCGCTTCGGTCTTCTTTAAATAACTGCTTAATTTAGGATTATCATCAATTAATTTATTGAGATCTAAAACGCCACGCATTTCTTTTGTAGTATAATTAAGAAACAGCTCTAAATCATGACTTTCAATAGTAATCTCTTGATTATCAATTTTAGTTACAATTTTTAGATGGCCTTTTTTTGTCATAAAACTGGATTGAGACTGCACAGAAAAAACCAGTAAAGAAAGATAGATGAAGGATATAACCTTTTGTTTCATGTGTTTATATTTATTGTTTTTTAACGGACACATGCTGTTCGCTATTAATCATTCCCTTAGGCGTCAAAATTTCGCATGCTCGTTTCATGTGTAATATTTATTGTTTTTTAACGGACACATGCTGTTCGCTATTAATCATTCTCTTGTGTATCAAAATTTGAGATGCTCGTTTCATAAAGAATTTATTTGCTTAAATATAACGATTTATTCGCTATTTTTTTAAAATGAATTTATAAAACCCCAGAGCAAGCCGAGGCACAATGTCAATAAGTTATGCTTTTTCTTCTTCCCCTTGCCCTAAAAGGAGTCAAAAAAGTTAAGCATTCAATGATTTCCCCCTTTAGGGTTAGGGTAAAAAATTATTGAATGAGAATATGGATTCCTTAACTTATTGACATTGGCCGGTGAGGCAGGGTAGGCAGGTTCGACTTACTAAAAAATTAAAATTAATTTTTTAGAGTTTTACGAAGAAATTAGATTACTACATTTAGTTTTTTTAAGTTTGATAAGTTTTAATTTATCAAGAACTAACATTATATAATAAGTTGGATCTATTTCGTGCCAACGTACGCTTCCAAAATTAGCGCGACTTCCGTGTTTGTGATGATTGTTATGGTAGCCTTCGCCCATCATTAAAAAATCGAAGGGTAATAAGTTTTTTGAAGTATCATTTACCTTAAAATTCACATAGCCAAATATATGTGCAAACCAATTAATAATTAATCCGTGAATAGGTGCCATTAAAAAAGCAACTGGTAAAAACAACCATTGCCACCAAGCCGTAGCAAAAAAAACAAAAAATAAAGTATAAGCAACAACCCATACAAGGCGTGTAATTCTTGAGCTTGCAAATTTATCGAAAGCTTCCCATTGCGGAACATTTTTAGTAAAACGAGATTCTACAGCAATAATTTTTTGATTAATACCTTGATATATATTTTTAGTTCGCCACATCATCGTGAACATATTTTTGTCGTATTTTGGAGAGTGTGGATCTTTTTCTGTATCGGCATAAGCGTGGTGCATGCGGTGCATTACACCATAGCCATAAGCACTTAAATAATTAGAACCTTGCGTAACCCAAGTAAGTACAAAGCAAAATTTTTCGGCAAACTTAGACATCGTAAAAGTTTGGTGGGCTGCATAACGATGCAGAAAAAAAGTTTGGAAAAATAATCCTGAATACCACAGGATAATCATAAAAACAATAATGGTCATAATAATTACGAATTTTTTCAAATTTCTGAATAAAATTCTTAATAAACAATGAACCTATGTTAAGTAATTTGTTTTCTAATTCTACTGAGCGATTGTGGAGTTACACCAATATAGGAAGCAATATATTTTAACGGTATTTCTTTAATAAGATTAGGACGCTCCGTAAATAAATTTAAATAACGTTGCTCGGCAGAATCGTTTAATAATGAATTTGCTCGTTTCGATTTTAAATTATAAAGCCGTTCGGTAACCAATCTGCCAATTAAATTTCCAATTTTTGTTTGTTGATATACCTTTTGCAAATCTGAATATGAAATACTCACCAAAGTGGTTTTTGTCAATGTTTGCAATTGATACAAAGAAGGGGTTTGTGTTAAAAATGAATCGTAAGCACTTATAAATTCATTTTCAAAACTGAAACCAAAAGTAATATCTCCATCTTCTTTTTTAGGAATTAGCAAGCGAACAATTCCTTCCTCAATAAACGAAATATGGTTTTCTGTTTTACCAATATCAGTAATAATTGTTTTTTTATGAAATGATTTTCGATGCAGTTTAGAAGAGAAAAACTCCCAATCTTGATCGTTTACTCGGGTAATAGTTTCTATGTAATTTCTAAATTGTTGCATTGCGGTGGTAAAGATAAAAAAGGAAATGACTATAATATCAATTTTAAAATTAATTACTGTCTAGTGTCTGGTTTGATTGTTGCCCATGCACATTTGTTCAACTTAATTATTACACTTATCACAAATTCCTTTTACTACTAAATTAATTTCCTCTGCAACAAAATTATTTGGAATTTCAACCAAAGGAATTTTATTTTTAGGTAAACAAATTGTTTGCTTACATTTATTACAATGAAAATGGACATGCAAATCCTTTTCAATTTCACAATGACAATTTTCTTCACATAGCGCAAATTTTGTAACTCCTGTGCCATCATCAATTTTATGAACAATTCCTTGATTTACAAATGTTTTAATCGTTCTATAAACAGTTGTTCTTTCAACATTATCAAAATAATTTTCAATGTCTGTCAGACTCACTGTTATATCTTTATTTAAAAGGTATTGTAAGACCAACGTGCGCATTGCGGTTGGTCTTACGTTATTGTTTTTTAAAATTTCTTCTAAGATTATCATAGCCTTAATTTTATTTCAAGTTTTCTCCATTTTTAATTCTGTATGCCGAAATGACATCAGCTACATAAATTATACCATCTGCAGGATAAGGTGTTTGCGCGTTTTTACAAATTAAATCTACAATTCCGTCTACCTCATTATCACTACAGACCAATTCTACCTTAATTATTTTACTATCTGTAAAATGATATTTTAAAGAAGGTTTTGAATCTTGTCTTTTATAATTTCCGGTGCCTTCACTTTCTGATATGGTTACACTGTCGAAACCGCTTTCACGAAGGGCTACTACAACTTTTTCTACTCGTATAGGTTTTATAAATGCCTTAACTTCTTTCATTTTTACCTGATTTAATGTTCGTGTTCTTCAAATTCTCCTTTATTCAATTCTGCATTGACATAAAATGCACCTTTAACAACCACCAATGCATCATTTGGTATTGGTTTTATAAAAACTACTTCAGAAAACCCAAGATCAGAGATTCCTTTGTTTACTTGAATTTTTTCAAGTTCAGCATCATTTTCATCTTTTTTCTTTAGAATAAAAATATAGTCCAAACCACTATCTGTTACAAAAGCTTCATTAGGTAAGGCTTTGGTCATCTTACTACTAGTTAATATTCTGGCTTCCACAAACATACCTGACAACAAACCTACATGATCTCCAATTATTTTTGCATGTACTTTAACAGATCTGCTATCCATTTCGAAAGCTTTACCTAAAGCAAATATTTCAGCATTATAAATTTTATCCGTTTGTGTTGTTAAGGTAAATGTAATTTTTTGACCTACTTTTGCTTTATTAATATCTTTTTCAAAAACATTTAAACCTAAATGTAAATAGTCATTATCTATAATATCAAACATTTGCTGCTGTGGAGACACATATTTACCAATATTGATACTTATTTTTTGTACATATCCTTTTATTGGTGATACGACAGAAATTGACGAAACCAAATTGCCATTATCAACTCTTTTCAAATTTACATTTAATATTTGCAAGGTAGATTTTGTTGCAATCAAATTAGATTTTCCCTCTAAGTAATCAGCTTCTGCTTTTTGTAAAGCTTTTTTTGATGTAATTCCATCTGCAGCTAATGATATTTTCCTATTATAATCATTCTCTAAAAATGAAAGATTACTTTTTAATGATAAATATCTTTGTTGTAAAGCAATAAATTCAGGGTTTTCCAGTCTGGCGATAACTTGACCCTTTTTTACAAAATCTCCTTCAATAACACCTACGCTTTTAACTCTCCCTCCTAGTAAAGCACTTACACTAGCCATATTTTGAGGTGGTAATTCCAATTGCCCATTAACTTTTAATGTGTTACCTAAATTAATAGACTCAATAGGTCTTATCTCAATTTTCATAACTTCTAATTGACTTAGGGTCAAGCTAACCATATTGGATACCTCACTCTCTTTTTCATTAGATCCGTGTGAATCTCCGTGTTCTGCTTCTGAAACATTGTTGTTTTTCGAAGTATTACCACAACTTATAACCAGCGCAAAAAGTATGAAAATTGCACTTATTTTGAACATTTTATTAATATTTTTCATTCGATTTTATTTATTATTTAAGAATATTTTAGTTGTATTGTCCGTTTAAGAAATTGATCTCATTTACCATTTGATTGAATGAATTGAGGTTTTCTAAATATCTTTGTTTTATGGTTAATGACTGCTCTAAAGTCGAGATATATTCAATATAATCTATCTCCCCTTCTTTATATGCTTTTGTAGTCGAACTCAATAATTTATCAGCCAGTTCTAAACCTTTTGATTCATAATAAACCAAGGATGCTTTGTATTTTTCTAATTCAGATAAATTGGATTTCATGGCTGAATTTAATTCAATCTTAGTTTGATTTAAATTCATTATTGCTATATCGTTATCCATTTTTGCAGCATCTACTTTACCCTTCTGTGACCAAAAGAATATTGGAATTTTTACTCCCAATTGAAATCCTGTAAACCCTTTGGTTCCCTCTATTTGTTGGTTAAAATATCCTCCCGTTAAATCAGGTAAATATCCAGCTTTTTCTAACTTATATTGTCTTTCAGAAATTGTTACCGCCTGCTCTTGCATTTTAATTATTGGAATTTCTGATTTCTTAATAGAATCATAATTCAAGTTTGATTTATGCAGAGGAATTTCTTTTACACCAACGATACTATCAATATTTAGAATTAGTTGTAATTGTTTTTGAAAATTTGCCACATTAAACTCTGCATCAATTCTTAAAAGCTTTATTTCTTCAAATTTACCTTCGGCAGCAATTTTTTCAATCAAATTGCTCTCTCCAGTTTCATACCTTTTATCAGAAATTATTGCAAAGTCTTTGTATTCTTTTTCCAAAGTATTCATCAATACTAAATTGCTTTTTTGATAAGATAAGACCAAATAAATAGAACGAACATCTCTTTCTAAAATGTTTTTATTAAACAATAAATTAGTTTCACTCAATGCAATTCTTTCTTTTTGTAATTTAGATTGGGTACCATAAACCGTAGGGAATTTAATCTCTTGTGATATAGACCATTGATAATCTTGTTGTACCGCATTTATTTGCCCTCTGGTGTAAGACACATCCGTTTTACCAAAATCTACAGCCGATTTTTTGAGTGATTCTTGTTTAATCACCTCATATTGAGCGGCTTTAATTGTTGGATTGTTTTCAAAGGCTATTTGTACAGCTTCTTCAATACTTATAACTTTTTCCTGAGCTTTCGCTGAATTAATTCCTACCAAAGAGAAGATACCAATAATTAATATGCCAGCGATATTTTTGTTTATTTTCATTGGTTTTCTTTTTTCAGAACGATTTTCAAATACATAATACAACACTGGCACAACCAATAAAGTTAAAAAGGTTGAGCTTAATAAGCCCCCAATTACTACGGTTGCTAAAGGTCTTTGTACTTCTGCACCGGCAGAAGCAGATATGGCCATTGGAACAAACCCCATAATTGCTGCTACAGCAGTTAATAAAATTGGACGTAGTCGTTCTTTTGTACCTAATAAAATTCTATGGTTTATATCCGTTACACCTTCTATTTTTAAACTATTGAACCTACTAATTAATACCAAACCATTCAAAACAGCAACACCAAACAATACTACAAAACCAACACCTGCAGAAATACTAAATGGCATGGCTCGAATGGACAGAAAATAAATACCACCAATAGCGGCTAGCGGAACTGCCATATAAATCATGGCTGCTTGTGAAAAGGAATTTAGTGCAAAATAGAGTAGAATAAAAATTAAGGCCAAGGCTATAGGTACAACGATAGTTAATCTATCTTTAGCTCTTTTTAAATTTTCAAAAGACCCACCATATTTTATAAAATATCCTTCTGGTAATACCAATTGGGCATCTAATTTTTGTTGGATATCTTCAACAACAGATTCTACATCTCTACCTCTAACATTTACACCAACCGAAACTCTACGATACGTATTATCTCTTGATATTTGCATAGGTCCTGGCTTGTAACTAATATTTGCCAATTCCTTTAAGGGGATTTGTGTATCACTATTTGGTAAGTCTACAAATAGATTTCTTAAATCATCAATATTTTGCCTGTACTTTTTAGAAAAACGTACCACTAAGTCAAATCGTTTCTCTCCTTCAAAAATAATTCCAGCATTGGCACCAGCAAAAGCCGCACTTACGTATCTATTTAATTTATCAATAGTTAGGCCGTATTTTGCCAATTTAGCTCTTTGATAAATTACAGTAATTTGGGGCAAACCATCTGTTGCTTCAGCTCTTACACCCGCCGTTCCTGGTACCGTTTGAATTATAGCTGCCATTTCTTCTGCTTTTCTTGCCAAAACATCCAGTTCATTACCATATAATTTTATAGCAACATCTTCACGAACACCCGTAAGTAATTCATTGAATCGCAATTCTACGGGTTGGGTAAAAATAAAATTTACACCGGCAATTACTTTTAATTTATCTTGAATTTTCTCTATCAATTCCTCTTTTGTCTTTGCCGACGTCCATTTATCTATATCTTTTTCTAAAATGATAAAAGTATCTGCGATATCCATTGGCATGGGATCGGTTGGAATTTCAGAAACTCCAATTCTACTCACCATGGTGATCACTTCTGGGAAATTTTTAATAACAATTTTTTCAACTTCCTCAGAAACCATAATCGATTCCGATAAGGATGCTCCCGGTTTCATAATAATTTGCATGGCTATATCTCCTTCATCTAATTTTGGTATAAATTCTCCTCCCATTCTTGAAAACACAATTCCAGCAACTATAAAAAGAAGTACAGCTATTCCAATAACAATAGCTTTAAATTTTAAAGCACCTATTATTAAAGGTTTATATATGTTATAAATCCCTCTCATCAATTTATCACTAAATTTTGTCAACCAATTTTCAAGAGAAACTATAGCGTTTTTCTTACTGGCTGGTGATGGTTTTAAAAATATGGAAGCCATAACTGGTACATAGGTCAAACCTAATATTAATGCCCCCAACACTGCAAAACCAAATGTAAATGCCATTGGTTTAAACATTTTACCTTCAACACCTGTTAAAAATAATATTGGTGTAAACACAATTAAAATGATTAGCTGACCAAAAAACGCCG
Organism: Flavobacteriaceae bacterium; assembly: GCA_021647985.1. Taxonomy (GTDB): domain Bacteria; phylum Bacteroidota; class Bacteroidia; order Flavobacteriales; family Flavobacteriaceae; genus Lutimonas. Next base: position 25,729 of record JAKITQ010000004.1, read on the forward strand.
AATTCATCATCATACTACTCGATTTGTAGGTGAGTTCGTCCATTTCTTCTGTAGTAAAATCTGCTTTATTCTTTTTTAACCGCTCTTGAATATGATGTACTGTTCCTTCTACAATAATAACAGCTCCATCTACAATAATTCCAAAATCAATGGCGCCTAACGACATTAAGTTTGCCCATACACCGGTAAATTTCATCAAGATAAAAGCAAATAATAATGATAAAGGTATAATTGAAGCTGTTAATAAGCCACCTCTTAAACTACCCAATAAAAAAACCAAAACAAATATTACAATTAACGCGCCTTCAATTAAGTTTTTTGAAACTGTACTTGTTGTACGAGCTATCAAATCACTTTGGTCTAAAAATGGTTTAATTTCTAGGCCTTCCGGTAAAGATTTTTGAATTTCAGCAATTCTAACTTGTACATTTTTAATAACTTCATTCGGGTTTTCACCTTTTAGCATCAATATTTGTCCACCAACAGATTCTTTACCATCTACAGTAAAAGCTCCATATCTAATCGCAGATCCAAAACGTACTTCATCTGCAACATCTTTAATTAAAACCGGAATATTATTATTGTTCTTAATTACAATATTATTGATGTCTTCTTTTGTACGAGCTAATCCTTCACCTCGAATAAAGTTGGCTTGGTGGTTTTTTTCAATATAGGCACCACCCGTATTGGAATTGTTTTGTTCTAAAGCTTCAAAAACTTCATTGATACTAACCCCCATACTATTTAGACGATTTGGGTTTAATGCAATTTCATATTGTTTTACATTTCCTCCAAATGAATTTACTTCAACAACACCAGGTACAAGTGCCATTTGTCTTGTAACAATCCAATCTTGAATAGTTCGCAATTCTGTAGGTGAATATTTATCTTCATATCCCTTTTTTGGAACTAGTGAGTATTGATAAATTTCACCTAAACCAGTTGCAATTGGTGCCATAAACGGCTTTCCAAAGCCTTGAGGTATATCTTCTTTTATGTCGGTAAGTTTTTCTTGTACCAATTGCCTGGGTAAATAGGTACCCATTTCGTCTTTAAAAACAATGGTTACAACCGATAACCCGAATCTTGACACAGATCGCAGTTCAATTACACTTGGTAAGTTTGCTACGGCAAGTTCTATTGGGTAGGTTATAAATTGTTCTATATCTTGTGTTCCAAGATTTGGTGCAACGGTAATTACTTGTACTTGATTGTTTGTAATATCGGGTACAGAACCTAATTTTATGGTCATCATAGAATAAATTCCGGTACCGATAAGTACTAGAACAAATAAACCAATAATAAATTTGTGATTTATTGAGTAGCGAATGATCTTATCTATCATTTTACTTTGTTTAAGATTAAAAATATTATTTATTAAATACTTATTATTCTAACAATTTGAATAACAAATGTTTATGTTAGTTTGTCTAACAGAGAAATAATGGAATAAGCTTAAACTTTAGGGGGTTGAAATATGCGATCTAAATAATCACTGGAATAAGAAAATGTATAAAAAGAATTTATTTCATTATGAAATGTATCTGAAATTATCGATTCTTGATTAAATACTTCTTCAACCACAATACTTGCACAACAAACGCAAGTACAAAATGGAGAACAAAGGTCTCCTATACTGTGATCATCATCTTGAAAGTCACTATGAATTTCAGTAAATCTATCATTCAATATTGAAATTTCATCATCACATGGCAATGCAGACATTGTCATGGTAAAAAGCGATAATAAAATGGCAAGGTATTTCATAATTCTTGGCAAAAATAAACAAATTATAATTGCAACCGTAGTGCAAAACTAAATTAATTTAGAATTTTATTTTTTTATACATATAAAATTGAACGATTAAATCTTGTAATTATTATATTGTGATGGTTTGTAGGGTATAAGATGTATCGATATTAATACAGAAAAATTTAAAGATTAAATCTCATCCTTCAGCTGACGAACTGGCCTCAATAATTGAAATAGACCCTAACATTTAATTTATTGATACTATTAATTTAAAGTTAGTTACACAACAATACCAAGGCTCGATAACTTACTGGTATTCATGTATTTAATTAATAATTCAGCATTTATAACTCAAAAATAGTCTATAAAGACACGCCTCTTCTCCAAGGAATAAAATCATCTTGACCTAATAAAGTAGCCTTTGTTTTTGTTTTTCCACTGGCAACATCAATAATAAGATCTAACAATTTATCGGCCATTTCTTCAATTGATTTTTTTCCTTTAATAATTTCACCTGTATCAAAATCGATAATATCCGGCATCGCTTCAGCCAATTCTGTATTGGATGAAACTTTTATAATTGGGGCAATCGGATTACCTGTTGGTGTACCCAAACCGGTAGTAAATAAAACCAAGTTAGCACCTGAACCTACCATTGCAGTAGTACTCTCTACATCATTTCCTGGGGTACAAAGTAAATTCAAACCCGATTTTGATAAATATTCACCGTAATCCAATACATCTACAACAGGCGAAGTACCACCTTTTTTAGCGGCTCCTGCAGATTTCATGGCATCGGTAATCAAACCGTCTTTGATATTACCCGGTGATGGGTTCATATCAAATCCTGATCCAGCATCGACAACGGTTTTTTCGTAAGCTTGCATCAGAGAAATAAATTTTTTCGCAGCCTTATCATTCGTACACCTGTTTATTAACTCTTGTTCTACACCGCATAGTTCAGGGAATTCTGAAAGCACTGCAGTACCACCCATTGCCACAATCATATCAGAAACTTGACCCAGTGTTGGATTCGCAGATATACCTGAAAAACCATCCGAACCACCACATTCTAAGCCTATTTTCAATTTGGATAAAGGAGCTGGTTTTCTCGAAATTTTATTCGCTTTTTTAATTTGTTCAAAGGTATCTTTAATAATCATACCCAACATTTTATCTACTTTACCAATTTTTTGTTGTTCATAAATTAAAACAGGTTTCATTAAGCTAGGGTTGATCTTTAACAAGGCCTTATTAAACATTTCAATTTGTAAGTTTTGACAGCCCAAACTTAAAACCGTGGCACCTGCAACATTCGGATTGTTTACATAGCCTGCTAATAATTTGGCCAATGACTCTGCATCCTGACGAATAGAGCCACAACCTCCTTGATGCGTAATAAATTTAACTTTAATGTTGTTGAGGGTTGCTTTCGGATTTTTAATTTCTTCAATAGCAATATCTTTACTTTTATCATTAACCAAAGATCTTAATAACAATTGGTGTTGGTCAATTTTTTTGGGTTGCAATTCTTTTTCAAAAACTTCTTTAAGCAAGGTAATATTTCTATTCTCACAAAATACCAATGGAAAAAACAACCAAATATTCTCTGTTCCAACTTGCCCATCTTCTCTGTGATAACCTAAAAAATGCTTCTCCGTCCATTTTTTTACATCTGGAGCTATCCAGGAATCCTTTTTTATTGTATCCTTAATTTTTGCACTCTGGTGTTTTAAATTTTCTGTAGTAAGCAAAGTTCCCTTTTTAATTTCAGTTACTGCTTTACCTATTAATACACCATACATTAAAATAGCATCATCTTTTGCAAAATTTAGTAAAGCTACCTTATGTTTGGCTTTTATTTTAGAAAATATTTCGATCTCATCTCCTTCAAAATCGATCATAGCTCCAGCATTTAAATTTACTAGTGCCACTGCTACATTATCTTGTGGATGTATTCTTAATATTTGATTTTGCATAAATATATTTTAAAGTTGATTCTTGCTAAAATTCATAAAACCTTGTTCTACACCATTAATTTCAATTTCTTCTAAGGCATGAGCAATAGTTTTTGTCAATGATTCTATTAAGGATAAATCTTGTTCCCAAAATTCTTTATTTTTCAAAACAACCTCTGCAATTTGTTGATAATCATTAATTTCCCAAATGGAATCAAAGGTTTTAATTATTGCATCGTTATCATTAATAGGTAATTTCTTATTATGCCATGTTCCTTTATAAAACCTTATTAAACAGGCAAAAGAAAATGTTAAATGCAATGGTAATTTATTATATATTTGAATATATTCCAATAAACTTGGTAAAACCCTCACCTTAAATTTTGATATAGAGTTCAATGCGATACTTGCTAATTGGTGCTTTATAAATGGGTTTTTAAAACGATCAAAAACCTCTTTAGTAAAGTCGGTTAATTCACTAGTATCCATATCCAAGGTGCTAACTATCTCATCAAAAACTGCTTTATGCATAAAGCTTCCGGTAAAATCATTTTCAATAGTTTCTCTTACTGTTTCATTACCATATAATAATGAAAAAGGTACCATGGTAGTATGTGCACCGTTTAATATACGAACTTTTCTGGTTCGGTAAGGTTGCATATCATTTACTATTTTTACCTGCAAGGAAGTTTTGTGAAAAGGTAATTTATTCTTCAATTCATCACCCCCTTCAATTACCCATAAAAAAAATGGTTCTGCCGTTACGATAAGATTGTCTTTATAATCCAGTTGTGCATTATATACCTCAATTTGATCTCTTGGAAAACCTGGTACTATTCTATCTACTAGTGTGTTATGAAATTGGTTATGCATTAAAAGCCAATTTTTAAAATCAGCTCCTAAATTCCAATCGTCAATATATTTTAAAATAATCTCTTTTAACTTATCGGAATTATAATTAATCAATTCACATGGTATTATTGATAACCCTTTCTTAGAATCACCATTAAAATACTTATATCTTTCATGTAATAATAGCGTTAGTTTTGCCGGAAAAGAACTTGGAGGCGACATTTTGGGCTTGTCTGATACTACATAAGTAATTCCGGCTTCTGTAGTATTGGAAATGATAAATTCTAATTCTTTTTCTTTGGCTAAACTTAAATAATCAGCAAAGTTTGTATAAGGGTTAATCCCTTTAACAATGTTGGTAATAAGTTCTTTATCTTGTATTTCCTCTCCTTCTTTAATTCCTTTCATAAACAAAGTATACAAACCATCTTGATCATTTAGCATATTTATCATTCCGTTTTCTATGGGTTGTACAACGGCAATACCAGCCTGGAAATTAACTTCTTTATTCAATTGCTGAAAAGCGTAATCAACAAAAGCCCTTAAAAAATTACCTTCACCAAATTGAACAATTTTTATTGGTAATTTTATTTCTAAATCAAGGTTCTTTCTATTTAATTTTTTCATGTGTCAAAATTAGGCATGCTTGTTTCATCTACTTTTTAATATTTTACAAATACCCTAAATTAAAATTATGACAACTATAGATCGAATAAGCTTGGCAACCACAAACTTAATTGTGGAAAATAGGTTACTAAAAATAAAGCCAGAATCATTACCAAAAAGAGTGGAATTAAGGGTTTAATAACTTTTTGTATGGTTGTTTTTGCAATACCTACACCCACAAATAAAACAGAACCAACAGGGGGTGTTGTCAACCCAATACAAAGGTTTAACACCATAATAATTCCGAAATGAATCGGATCCATCCCTAATTTAGTTACCACTGGTAAAAATATAGGTGTAAATATGAGTACAGCAGGAGTCATATCCATAAATATACCAATAAAAAGAAGTATTAAGTTGATAATCAATAGTATTACAATTTTATTGTCACTAACTTGCAATAATACATCACTTATATTTTGAGGAATATTTTCATAAGACATTACCCAAGACATGCTCATAGAAGCACCAATAAGCAACATAACTATTGCTGTTGTTGCAGAAGAATCTAATAATATTTGCGGTAAATTTTTTGTACTAATTTCTTTATAGATAAAACCTAAAATTAATGTGTATAAAACTGCTATAGCTGAAGCTTCCGTAGCAGTAAATATGCCCGTTACAATTCCTCCAATTACCACCACGAGTAAAAATAAACTTGGTATGGCATCAATAAAGGTTTTAAAAACTTGTTTTAACGAACTTCTCTCTCCTAGTTTATATCCTTTTTTCTTGGCCCATAAAGATGCTACTATCATTAAAAATAAACCCGTTAATATACCAGGAATATAACCGGCTAAAAATAATGCAGCAATAGAAACTCCTCCGCTGGCAAGCGAATAAACTATTAAAACATTACTAGGTGGAATTACCAAACCAACAGTTGCTGAAGTAATATTAACCGCTGCACCAAATTCTTTTGAATAACCTTCTTTTTCCATTTCCGGACCTAAAATACTCCCCATTGCAGAGGCTGAGGCCATTGCCGATCCAGCGATAGAACCCATAAGCATTGCTCCTATCACATTAATCAAAGCCAATCCACCTGGTAAAGAACCTACCAAGGTTTTGGCAAAAGCGATAAGTCGATGCGCAATACCTCCTTTATTCATTAATTGACCCGAGAGTACAAAAAACGGAATCGCCAATAATGCAAAACTATCCAATCCTGTAGCCATTCGTTGTGAAATGGTGGTAAGTGCTGGTAATGTAGGTATGCTTACAAGCATAGTTAATAAAGATGAAATGGCAATACTCCAAGCTACTGGCGTGCCAATGGCTAATAAAAATATAAAACTGACTACTAATACAATTACGGGTATATATTCCATCATAACTATTTATTTAACATATCAGAGAATTTATAATAAATTATTAATGATCCGCTTATAGGCAACACCATATAAACTACAGCAAGAGGAATTTGCAACGAAGGTGAGGTTTGATCTAATATAAAAGTAATATATACCAATCTAAGTCCACCAATTACCAAAGCCGTTAAAACAAATACAATGATTAATAAATTAACAAACAATGTTATTTTTTTTTGAGTTGCTTGACTAAATTTTTCAGGTAATACATTAATAGCAACATGCATATTTTTACCAGATACATATGCTGCACCAAGCACACCAATCCATATCATTAAATATCTAGCCAATTCATCGGTAAAAGAACTAGGATCTTCCATAACATATCTTGTAAATACTTGCCATAATACATTAACAACCATAATTGACATGATCACTATTAAGGCATTAGCAAGAATTTTATCTATCTTATCTCGAAGTGTCATGTTTATTTGGTGTTTTTAATTTGTTGAATTAATTGATACATTTCCTTATCATTTTTATATTGATCATAGATACTTGCTACTTTATCAGAAAACAAAGTTTTATCTGGCCTCGTAATTATAACTCCCGCTTTTTGAACTTCTGCCAAAGCTTCTGCTTCTGCTTCTGCCCATAATTTTCGTTGATATATTACTGAATTATCTACGGCTTGTTGTAACCATTCTTGTTCTTCTTCAGAGAGTCTATTCCATATATGAGTACCAATAATTAGTACATCTGGCAAAACGGTATGCTCATCTAATGAATAATATTTGCAAACTTCATAATGCCGAGACAAATAAAAACTTGGAGGGTTATTTTCTGCGCCATCCACAACTCCTTGTTGTAAAGAGGTATAGAGTTCTCCCCATGAAATTGGCGTTGGAGAACCACCTAAACTTCTAACCATATCCATTGCTGTTACGCTCTCCATAACTCTTATTTTCATTCCAACAAGATCTTCGGGAGATTTGATAGGTTTATCTTTGGTATAAAAGCTTCTGCTTCCGGCATCATAATAACCCAAGCCTTTTAACCAATATTTTTCTCCACCATCTAAAAGTTCTTTGCCTATAGGTCCATCGAGAACCTGAAATGAATGTTTTCTATCTCTGAATAAAAATGGAAGTCCGAAAATTTTCATTTTAGGAGCAAAGTTTTCCATAACACCAGCGGAAACTTTTGTCATATCCAAACTCCCAATTTGTAAGAGTTCTAAACATTGTCGTTCAGTTCCTAACTGTTGACTTGGGTAAACCTCTAATAGTAATTTTCCGCCGGAGAGTTTTTTCATATCCTCACCCATTTTTACCATAGCCTTGTGTACTGAATGGTTTACATCCAGACCATGAGCTAATTTTATAGTTCTATGTTTTTCAGTTTGATTGCAACTTGTAAGTAGCATCATACCAAATAATAAAAATGAAAATAAGATAAGTTGCCGTTTCATGCCTTACTATTTGTTTTGAATATTTTGAATAATTTTTATAGCCTTTTGTACATTAATTTTTAAGGCATCAAAATCTTTATCTGCTATGATTTTTTTTGAAATTAATTGCGAACCCATTCCTACACAAGTAACTCCTGCATCAAACCAACCTTTTAAGTTTTCTACCGTAGGAGAAACTCCTCCTGTTGGCATAATACTTGTCCATGGTTGTGGGCCTTTAATGGCTTTTACAAAATTTGGACCGTAAATATCGCCTGGAAATAATTTTACTATTTCACAACCAAGTTCTTCTGCTTTTGCAATTTCTGTAAGCGTTCCACAGCCAGGTGACCACAATACCTTTCGTCTATTACAAACTATGGCAATATCTTCTCTTAGTACAGGAGTTACAATAAAATTCGCTCCTAATTGCATATAAAGTGATGCTGCCGCCGCATCTGTTACTGAACCGACTCCCAATATCATACCGGGTAATTCTGCAATGGCATATTTATTTAATTTTCCGAAAATCTCAAATGCAAAATCACCCCTGCTTGTAAACTCCATCAAGCGAGCACCTCCATCATAACAAGCCTTTAAAACGCTTTTACTTAATTCAATATCCGCATGATAAAATAAAGGTACCAGGCCTGTTTCTTTCATCACCGATGCTACTTCTATTCTTGTAAATTGTGACATTTTTTTTATTATTTGTTGTTCGTTGATTGCTATTTGCTATTCGCTTTTAGCTTTTTGTAATTACTGATTTATCTCGCAACTCTACCAGAAGCATCACCACCCATTAATTTATTTACTTCTTCAACAGTAACCAAATTGGCATCACCTTTAATGGTGTGTTTTAAACAAGAAGCTGCTACAGCAAAATTTAAGGCATTTTGATCATCGTCTGGGTAAGTTTTTAATCCGTAAATCAAACCGCCCATAAATGAATCGCCACCACCTACTCTATCTACAATATGCGTAATTTGATATTGTGGTGATTGTACCATTTTTACACCATCATACATTACTCCCGCCCAAGTATTATGTGAAGCTGAAATAGAACCTCTTAATGTTGTAATAACCTTTTTAGCTCTAGGGAATTTAGCCATCATTTGTTGACAAACAGATAAAAAAGCTTCTGCTTTTACATCGTGACCTTGAGTAGTTATATCTAATCCTTCTGGTTTGATTCCGAAATGTTTTTCTGCATCTTCTTCATTACCTAAAATAATATCACAGTAAGATGTTAATTGAGTCATTATACCTTCTGGTTCTACACCATATTTCCACAGCTTGGCTCTGTAATTTAAATCGGTTGAAATGGTTATACCTAATTCACTGGCCACTTTTACTGCTTCCAAACAAACATCGGCAGCACTTTGAGAAATAGCTGGAGTAATTCCAGTCCAATGAAACCAATCTGCTCCTTCAAAAACTTTATGCCAATCGATCATTCCCGGTTTAATTTCGCTAATAGCGGAATGTGCTCTATCATATACAACTTTACTCCCACGAGAAACAGCACCAGTTTCTAAAAAATATATACCTAACCTATCTCCACCAAAAATAATATTTTGGGTATTTACACCTCTTTTTCTCATCTCCATCAATGCACACTCTCCAATGTCATTTTTTGGTAATCGGGTAACGAAATCAACGGGGATACCATAATTTGCAAGAGAAACAGCAACATTTGATTCTCCTCCACCATAAACCACATCAAAACTATTGGTTTGAGAAAATCTTAAAAATTCGGGAGGTGATAAACGCATCATGATCTCTCCGAAAGTAACAACTTTTTTCATTCTTTATTTACTATTTAAAATTAAAATATTCTTTGGCATTGGTATAACAAATATCTGAAATAATTTTACCAATCCATTCCATATCATTAGGTAATTCACCTTTTTCAATTTCCTCACCAAAAAGGTTACATAAAATTCTTCTAAAATATTCATGACGTGGATAGGATATAAAACTTCTCGAATCGGTTAACATGCCAATAAAAGTACTAATCAAACTCATATTAGACAAGGCATTTAATTGTTTTATGATACCATCTTTTTGATCTAAAAACCACCAACCAGATCCGAATTGTACTTTACCTTTAATTTTACCATCGTTAAAATTACCAACCATGGAAGCCATCACTTCATTGTCGGCTGGATTTAAATTATAAAGAATGGTTTTTGTCAATTGATCACTACTATCTAATAAGTTTAAAAATTTAGATAAGGTTTCTGCCTGAGAAAAATCACCAATAGAATCCCAGCCTGTATCTGGCCCCAATTTTTGAAGCATCCTCTTGTTGTTATTTCTCAATGCACCAACATGAAATTGTTGTACCCAACCAAATTCATGATATGTTTTTGCCAGAAATTGTAAAATAGCACTTTTAAATTTTTCAATTTCTATATGGTTTATTGCTTTATTATTTCTTCTTTTATTAAAAATTTCTTTAACTTCTAAATCCATATATGAAACACATGAAATATTGCTCAATCCATGATCAGATAATTTACATCCGTTTTCATTAAAATATTGCACTCTTTTTTTAAGAGCAACTTCTAAATCATCATAGGTACTTATTGCAATACCGCTAGCTTTCTCCAACAAATTAAGGTAGTCATTATAAGAATCATCTTCAATGAGAATAGATTTATCTGGTCTAAATGAAGTACTCATCTTAATTTTTGCATCACTTTTTGCGAGCATTTGATGGTACTCTAAATTATCTATTGGGTCTTCAGTAGTGCAAACTACCTCAACATTCATTTTAGCTAGTAATTTTTGACAACTAAACTCCGATGAGTTTAATTTATCAGAAGCTTTTTTATAAATGATATCTGCATTGTCTTCGGTAAGCAATTCATCGATATCAAAATACCTTAACAGCTCTAAATGAGTCCAATGATAAAGTGGGTTTCGTAAAGTATATGGTACTGTTTTTGCCCATGACCTAAATTTATCCAAATCACTGGCATCACCAGTTATATATTTTTCATCAATACCAAGTGTTCTCATCGCTCTCCATTTATAGTGGTCTCCATGAATCCAAACTTCGGTAATATTTTTAAATATTCTGTCTTCAGCAATATCTTTGGGTGATAGATGACAGTGGTAATCAATAATTGGCATCTTACTGGCGTAAGTATGATAAAGCTCTTCGGCGTATTTATTATTGAGCAAAAAATTATGCTTTATAAAATTATTCTTCATATTCTTTTCTTATTAAAGTTTAGGTTTCCAACCTGGCTCATAAGTTCTTGACCACAACTTCATTGCATCTCTGTCAAAAATTCTTCCAGACAATTCATCCACTTCAAAAGATTTACCTATTCGAGATGCAATATTTGCATAATGTGTTAACATTTGAGAAACTGCGCCTTGCTCAATTGGCGATGTTAGTTTTTGCTTTCCTCTTATTGTTTCAAAAAAGTTAACAGCGTGCCTTGTTGAAAGGCTTCCGCCACCACCAAGAGCAACACCACTTTTTGCTTCACCATTTATTTTTTTCTCTTTAATGAGTATTCCTTTTAAGTCATAAAGGCTATATCCACTTCTGTCAATAAATACAGACCCATTTGATCCATAAATCAAAGTCCCTCTAGCTTTTCCGTATTTATCATAACCATTTCTACTTCTACCATCCCATTGGATAACTTTTTTATTTGGGAATCTAAAATTAGCTTCCATTGTATCGTACATTTCCCATCCGTCGTTTTTGTGTTGAAATTTACCAGAGTAAACATCTACATATTCAGGGTACTTAACATCTAAAGCCCAACGAGCTATATCTAATTCATGTGTAGCATTGTTTCCCATTTCTGCAGTACCAAAATCCCATCCATACCAATGCCAATTATAATTCCATGTATCATGCATATAATCTTTTCGTGGTGAAGGGCCTTGAAAAAGATCCCAATCTAACCCAACAGGGGGTGCAGCCTTAACAGGAACTGGAACCGCTCCTCTAGAGTTGGTATAAAAAGCAATTGCTTTATAGGTATCACCAATAATTCCATTATGGATATCTTTAATTATTTCAGCTGATTCTAATGAAGATCTTTGTTGATTTCCCATTTGCACTACTTTATTGTATTTTTTTTGAAAAGCAACAACCACCTCGTTTTCTTCGGGATTATGACTACAAGGTTTTTCCAAATAAACATGTTTTCCTGCCTCCATGGCCATACAAGCACCAGGTGTATGCCAATGATCGGGTGTGGCAATAAATAATGCATCTAAATATTTGTCTTCCAAAACCTTACGCACATCATTCTCTAATTTTGGTTTATTGTTAATTTTACCTTCAAATATTTTAGCCGCCTTTTCTCTTTGGCTTTGCATTACATCACATAAGTACAATAACTTAACATTGCTTTCCTTGCGCTCTATCGCTTCGATAAAGCCTTCAAGCCTTCTTCCTAAACCTTGAATGGCAATATTAATCCTGTCATTTGCACCAATAATATTTTCATAACTTTTTGCCGACATTGCATTTAAGCTACTACTTGTAAATGCTAAACCAACAGCTCCTGCTGATGCCTTTTTTATAAAATTTCTTCTGTTCGAACTCATAATTTATTGCTTTTTAATATTTAATCTACGAACTTTAATATTTCTAAAGGAAACCTTATCTCCATGATCTTGCAATAAAATGTGCCCTTCCTCAGCTTCACCAAAATTTTTCCAATCTTTATATTTGCTTTCAGCAACCAATTTTCTATAGGCATCACTTTTACGATTAAATTCTAAAATTTTAATACCGTTTAACCAATGTTCAACATGATTGTTTTTTGAAATTATGTGAGCATAATTCCATGATCCAATCGGATTTACTACTTTATTTTCTGCTTTAATTAAATCATATAAGGATGCCATTGTTCTACTTCCTTCATGACTTCCTTTTTCGGCATCTGGGTGTTTGGCATCATCTAATATTTGAAATTCTAAACCAATAGAGGATCCAGCACCTTTATTTAACCCTGTGTTTACAAAATATTTGATTCCGCTATTGGCACCTTCTGTAATTTTGAAATCTAATTTTAATTCAAAATTACCGTATAAATCTGTTGTTACAATATCTCCTCCAGCTGCTGATTCTTCACCTCCTGATGCCAAGACAGTTAATACTCCGTTATCAATTTCCCAACCAGATTTTGGGAATGCATCTAATTTAGCACCTCTCCAACCATTAGTTGTTTTTCCATCCCAAAGTAATTTCCATTCTCCTTTTAACTCATTAAAGGTTAATGTATTTTTTGTTGATTTTGCGGCCAAATCTATTGATGTAGCATATTTTCTTACATCTTTGGTAATAATTTTAATGTTTTTCCATGCAACCTGAGTTCCCTCTTTTTCTTTAGTGTTAATACTATGAACTTGAAGACCAATAAACCCAGAGGCTGTCATGTCATCTACCAAATGCGCCGCTGGCACACCATTTATCCATGTTTTAATAGTATCACCAATGGCCTCAATTCTATATTTATTCCATTCATTTTGCTTGAAAGCTTCTCTAGCTTTAGGATTTTCACTCAAATCATATAACCAACCTCTGCGTTTTTCATCATAAATAGCAGCACTATAGCTTCTGTCCGAAGGGTCAATTTCTACTTGATACCCATGCACTATACCATCTCTATAATAAGGATAGCTATTACTTCTAATTTGAATTCCTGAATTTAAAAGAGGATCTACTTTATATTCCAATTCTAATATAAAATCACCATACATTTTATCTGATGTCAAAAAAGTATTCGGTGTATTCATTGTTGAAGTTCCAACAATAGCCTCATTTTCTACTTCGTATTTGGCATCTCCACCTTTTATTGACCATCCATTTAAAGTTTTTCCATCAAATATTTCCACCCATGGTGTATCGTCTTTTTTAATCTCATTACAGCCAACTAAAAGTGCAAGTATGAAAAAAGAAATAATTCCTAATTGTTTGTTGTGTTGTTTCATTTTATTTATATTTAATTATTATTTATATTTATTTGTAATCCATGTATTGATTTGGCAATTCCATAAGCCAAGCCTCTCAACTCTGCCAAGCCCCTTAGTCTACCAATAGCAGAATATCCGGGATTTGTTTTTTTATTTAAATCATCAAGCATTTGATGACCATGATCTGGACGCATTGGAATATGATAATCTAATCTTCCTTCTAATTTCCTTCTTTTTTGTTCAAGTAATACTTCTTTAATTATTTCGAACATATCTACATCTCCTTCCAAATGATTGGCTTCATAAAAATTTCCTTGCTCATCTCTTTTGGTACTTCTTAAATGTAAAAAATGGATTCTATCTGCAAACCGTTTAAAGATTTGCACCAAATTATTTTCTTTAATTACTCCCAAAGAACCTGTGCAAAAAGTAATACCATTATAAATACTAGGCACTTGACTAAAAAGATATGCATAATCTTCTTCTGTACTTACCACTCTAGGTAAACCTAAAATTGGAAATGGTGGATCATCTGGATGCATACACATTCTCACCTTATTTTGTTCTGCAACAGGAATTATTTCATTCAAAAATAATACTAAATTTTCTTTTAATTTATTTGCATCGATATTTTTATAAGTATCTAATATTGATTGGAATTGTTTTAATGAATACCCTTCCTCTGCTCCAGGCAAACCAGCAATTATATTATTAATAAGTTCATTTTTTTCTTTACTTGAGAGATTTTCAAGGTGTTTTTTAGCTTTAACTTGCTCTTCTTTTGTATATAATTTATCTGCATCTGGTCTTTTTAAAAGGTATAGTTCAAAAGCCGCAAATGCAATTTTATCAAAACGGAGTGCTTTTGAACCGTCACTCAATTCATAATTAAGTGATGTTCTTGTCCAATCTAAAACTGGCATAAAATTATAACAAACTATATGAATACCACAAGTAGCTAAATTTAAAATACTTTCTTTATAATTATTTATAAATTTTTGATACCCCTGCGCTCTTGTTTTTATACTTTCATGTACCGGAATACTTTCAACAACAGACCATTTAAGTCCGTGATTTTCTATCTCTTCCTTACGCTTTAAAATCTCATTTACCTCCCACGCTTCACCATTTGGCATATGGTGTAATGCGGTTACTATTCCTGTAGCTCCAGCTTGTTTTATATCTTCTAATTTTACAGGGTCATTAGGCCCATACCAGCGCCATGTTTGCTCCATATTATTTTATCTTTTTACACACCGCTAAAAGCGTTAAAACCGCCATCAATTGGAATTATAGCACCTGTTACAAAAGACGATGCATCACTTATTAACCAATGAATTGCACCATTTAATTCTTCTGCTTTACCAAACCTTTGCATGGGTGTATTTTCTATGATTTTTTTACCTCGTTGGGTATAAGTACCATCACCGTTTAATAGTAATTTTTTATTTTGATTGCCTATAAAAAACCCAGGGGCAATTGCATTCACACGTAATTTATCTCCAAATTTTAAGGCAAATTCTATAGACATCCATTGTGTTAAATTGGTCACTGCAGCTTTTGATGCCGAATAACCTACCACTCTAGTTATTGGCCTTAAGGCTGCCATAGATGAATAGTTCAATATAACTCCACTACCATTTTCTGCCATTACTTTACCAAATACCAAAGAGGGTATTAAGGTTCCATTTAAATTTAGATCCGATACTTTTTGAAATTCATCTAACTTTAAATCGAATATATTTTGATTTTCAGCAATTGTTGCGCCAGGCATATTCCCACCGGCTGCATTGATTAAAACATCTATCTGCCCCCATTTTTTCAAAATATTATTACAAACTGCTTGCGTTCGATCTTTATCAAGAACATCACAAACATATCCCAAAACGTTTTCACTAACTTCTAATAAACTTTTTAGCTTACTATCTAATCTCTCTTGATTAGAACCTAAAATTACAACCTTAGCGTTGTTTTGCAATAAATACTTAGCAGCTTCACCCCCTAAAGCACCAGAACCTCCAGTAATAACACAAACTTTGTTAGATATATTAAATTTATTAATCATTCTTAAATTTATTTACGTGTGCGCCCACGAAGATACATCATTTTAATGTTATTTATCAATATTTTTTAAAATTAGTTTACCTCCCAACCTAAACCCCATAAGCGCTAAGGATAAATAAAGATATTAACGTGTGCGTTAACAATATTGTTTATTTATTTTATATATTTACTGAATTAATTTTTTTACTTTGAAAAGAACAGAAACACCCATAAAAATTAAAGATATTGCAAAAATTGCTCAAGTATCTACTGGTACAATCGATAGGGTTCTACATAACAGAAGTGATGTATCAGAAAAAACAAGAGAAAAAATTCTAAAAATTATAGATAAGCATGGTTATAAAACAAATATCATTGCAAAAACATTAGCTTCTAAAAGTCAAATTATATTTTCAATTCTTATACCAAAATATGATACTTTCAGCAATTATTGGCAAAAACCGTTATTTGGCATTCAAAAAGCAGAGGAGGAACTTTCTAACTACAGTATTAAAATAACAAAATACTTTTTTGACTTATCAGATGCAAACTCCTTTAAAAGGGCATCAAAGCGATTAATAAATAGCAACCCAAATGCAGTGGTTATGGCACCTGTTTTTAAAAAAGAAGCTTTGGCATTTGCTGATAAATTAACTCAAAAAAAAGTTCCTTTTGTTTTATTAGATTCTAATTTAGATGAAAATCAAGGTAGTATTGGTTATGTTGGACATAATTCTTACCAAAGTGGAATTGTTGCCGCAAAACTAATCTACACTAGAATTAATGACACAGGTAATATTTTATTAATCAACCTATTGTCAAATTCTAAAAACCAAAATCATTTAAGTCAAAGATCTGATGGCTTTAGATCCTTTTTTAAAGATAAAAATAGGAACGGTAACATCGTTGAATTAGACATATATGACTTGGGTGAAATGGAAATTTTTAGTAATTTCACTAATATATTTAAAGACATTTCTAATATACAAGCCATTTTTGTAACCAATTCAAAAGTGCATATCATTGCAAAATATTTATTAAATTATCAATCAGATCAAAATATTATTTTAGTTGGTTTTGATTTAATAGAACAAAACATAAGTTACTTAAAAAATGAAACTATTGATTATTTAATATCTCAAAATCCAATAGAACAGGGCTACCAAAGTATTATGAAATTATTTCAGACAACAATTCTAAAAGAAACTTCAAATAAAATTACTTATTTACCAATTGATATCATCATCAAAGAGAATTTAGGTTACAAATAAATTATTGAATCATAGAAGCTAGTGCTACACCTGTATTTGGATTTACATATTTTAAATTATTTCAACCCTTCGTGTAATTTTGAGTTATGAATTAATTATTCAAATATCAACGAGTTAACATATTTAAGTATTACTACAAAACCAACTGTAAATCAATCATATAAAATATAACAAACTATTATTATTTGTAAATTGACAATAAAATAGCTACTCCATTTAATTAATCGTGTAAGCCTTTGTGCCTCAATAATTCAAGCAACATTTCTGGTTCATCGGTTTGAATTATATTCACACCATTTTTTAAAAGTTTTTCTAGCACTTCCTCACCATGGCCATATCGAATATAACTATCTGTTTGACCCAAGGCATTGATCCATACTCTCGCCTTATTCTCTTTTAACATATTCGCTAATTTTTTTGTATAAAAACTTGGGTCGATATGTACAACAGGTGGGTTATATTTAGCAATGGCAGAATCCGCCATTTCAAATGAGTATGCCCTAGGCATGATTTGTGCTGAAGCATCCATTTTTTTAATTAGATCTAATTGATCATAGTCATTATCAAAATAAAACACATCTTTCTCTGTTCCGGTTTTTTGAACCACCTCTACTATTCCTTTTACATTGTCTGTTTTCATATCAATATCAACCATTATTCTTCCTTTGATAACTTTTAAAAATTCTTCAAAAGTTGGTATGGTTTCATTACTTATTCTGCCATAAGGAGCTTTTAACTTATAGGTTCTAATTGTAGCAAGGGTCAAGTCTTTTACTTTTCCTTTACCTGTTGTAGTGCGATCAATACTTGAATCATGCATTAAAATTATATGACCATCTTTGGTGGTTCTAACATCCACTTCAATGATATCTACTCCCAATGCAATTGATTTTTTTGTAGATGCTATCGAATTTTCAAAATTACCCATATGGGCTCCTCTGTGAGCCGCTACCAATATAGTTTGAGACGAAGCATTGTGAAATTCATCAAATGTTTTCGTTAAGTTAGTATTGGATATTGAACTTGTACACGACAAGAAGAATAAAGCTATAAATACTGAAATTATATGTAACTTTTTTATTTTTAGTGAAATTATTTTTTTAGACCCCCCTTCCCGTTTACACGGAAATGACAAAAGGGATGATATTTCATCGAAAACCCCAATAAGGTTTTTAATATTTAATCTCATAATTTCCTTTATTTAATTTTTGTGTTTTAATAATTATTTTTTGTTTTGCTATGTCGTAATTCCATATTTCCGTTTCCGGAAGTAGCTCTCCTTCTAAAACAATTTTTTTGGGTTTTGTATCAGAATGAATTCGTAAAATATGTTTGATTTTATCTCCTTTTAAACTTACAATCAGTTGTTTATCATTATTTTGTTGATAAGAAATTTTCGTTTCTCCTTTTGCATCCGTATGATAAAAAGTGAAATTATTTTCATCTTTTGGATAAATTAAAATAGTAGTATATCCGTTGGAATTTTCATCTCCTATGTTTGTATAAGCTCTCTCAATATGCATAGGTATTATGGCACCTTCTTTAATATAAACAGGAAACTCATCCATTGGATATTCTTTTTTAAAAGCAGTATTTCCGGTGATCAATTCCTTATCATTAAAAAAATATCTCCACTCGCCCTTTGGCAAAGTAACTTCTCTTGTTTTTGAATCTACATAAATCGGTGCTACCAAAAAGTCATCACCAAACATATAATGGTATTTTCCTTTGTTTAAAACAGTTTGCAATCGTCTTTCACCATGATGTGCCGTTACTACATAATGATACATATACGGAACCAATTCGGTATGTAACCAAGAAAATTTACGAATCACCTCTAATTCTTCTTTTGTTCTTTTCCATAATCTGCGTTCACCATGACCTCCGTTCATAAAAAGTCCGCAAAATGCAGAAAACTGTGTCCATCTCATATACAATCTTGGCGGAATTTTATTTCCTGAAAATCCGGCTATATCAGAACCAATAATATTATAACCCAATTTTGCACTTTTTAAAATACTCTCGATGGCAGATTCAAAACCTTCAATGCCATCTAGAGCGATATCCACCTTACTGTTATTGTTATCAAGAATCATTTCATCAGTAACCCATTTATGTTCCTGATCTCCAACCCAATTAACTGGCGAAGCATCTATTGGGGAAAAACCTTCAGGGTGATACCCTCTATCAATAGACCTTGAAAGTGTTACAAACTCAGAATTCTGACTTAAACCATGTTTATATTCTTCACGGTAATATAAATCCATATAGGTACGGGCAGTCATTAAACCATCATTGGTGTTTTTATAAAAAAATGGAATACCTACAATTTCTGTCCAAAACATAGTAGCGGTTCCATCTAATTTCCAACCATCAATACCATAGTCAAATACATCTTGTTGCATTTTTCGCCACCAATTCATTGCTGCTGGATTGGTATAATCTAAAAAGCCTCCTTTACCTTTCCACCAATTATTTACCTTTTTAGATTTTGCTAAATAACCTTTATCTTTTGCCTCTTGATACCACTTTTCTGAATTTTTAATTTTGGTATCCTTACTATATTTGTTTACAAATGAAGTCATCCATAACACAACGCGATAGTCATTATCTTGTAATTTATTAAACCAAATTGCTGGTTTTGGATATAATATGGTATCTACTTCAAAATCATTGTACCGCAAAGACCATGGACTATCTAGTATAATAGTTCTTACTGGTATATCATGTTTTTTGTAACCTTCTAATAATTCATCAACATAAGTGGCAGTATTCACATCATCTTCCCACAACCAATTTTCTAAGGCCCAAGCTGGCGTAAGTGGCGGATTACCATGTCGCTGCCCATTAAATGGCATACCCCAAAATGGAAATACCCAATAAAAATATACCAGCACTAATAAAGAAGCTATCGTGCTAATTGTTATTTTCTTTCCTTTACTCCAAGTCATAATTTAGATTTTTTTATTCTTTCTAAAAAACCTAAAATACGACAGTATCAATGTATAAGATAAAAAAGCAAAACCAATGGAAAACAGTAAAACGCTGTATTCCTCATACATCTCGGTATATCCTTTTACCGCATCTATTCTTGAATTATAGTTAGTAGCTAACAATAACATAAATGAGGCTCCTGATAAACTTATTAATACAATTACTTTGTTATTTTTCCATTTAACTTTTTTTAAAGTATAGTTCAAAAACAACAACCAAAAAAACCATGAAATAACTTGGTAAATGTTTAATGTTCTAAAATAGTCGTGAAAAAACCTTAACGGACTTGACCATAAATTATCTTGTGTATAATACGGTCTGTCTTTATACATCAATACTTGTAATTTATCTTGTTCTCTGTTTCTAATTATCTCAATTATTGCTTCTTCTTTATCTGTGGCATTCAATTCTTTCCAATTTGCAATTTTAAAAGCATTCCAGATAGAAGCAGCCCTACCATATCCATGAAAATCTAAGCCTCCAACCATGATAAGGTTGTTTTCAGTACTAAATTTTTTAATTTTTTTATAAAGTGCTCTATCGTAATAAAGTTCTTTCCCTACATTTTCAATTTCATAACCATCAACTTGCAATTTTTTATGATAATCTAAGGTATTATTCTGTTTATTAAACCAATGATTGATTAACACAACACCATTGTACTTATGGGTTGCTTTAACTACTGTAGAATCATTCATACCCTTGGTTTCAAATTTATTTTTTAAGCCCAATAAACTCATGTGGTTGGTTCCAGAAAATTCTTGACCAGTCATAATTAATGGGTATGGGGCGATTTTTTTTGCACTTTGTTCTTTTGCTAATTCAAAAGTTTTTACATGATTTGCATGATCGGTTATAAAAAATGCATCAAAATTATTTTTTTTATGCCACTCCCATAAATCCATTTGTGATATAAGTCCATCATGACTATATTCTGAATGTGAATGTGTGGTAACCAAAACTCCATCTTGTGAATTATTTATTATCGTGTTGTTTGGCAAGGGAATAAAAATAATTACAACAAAAAATGAAAACCAAATACCAACAACTAAAGGTAAGTTTGTGATTTGATTAAGGAGATAACTTTTTTTATTCAAGCTGTGTTTTGCAAAAAAGTATTTAAGCAAGGTATTGATAAAATAAAATCCTATAATCCAATACAATAAAATCACCAACTCCTCCAAAGCATAAAGGGAACGGTTAAAAAATAATAAAACACCAATTACTGGTTCAAATATTATTCGCCAAATCGATATTTTTATACCGTATTCATTAACAGTTTCTATGGTTAAAGCGTCTTCAATATGTACAGAATAAGGAAAAGCAAAAGCCAGAATAATTATAATAATTATAGGTGACCAAATTAAGTATTTTTTAAATTGTTTGTACATATTTAAATATATCAAAATTTTATGCAGTAAAGATACATTTATACTTAGGCTATAGCAACTTGCTTTTTATCATATATACATCATATTTTATCATGTAAGTATCATAAAAACGTCCGTAAAAAAAGAAAGGTTAATATTCTTTCAATTTTTACGGACGAATAAATTTACTGATTTTTCTTGCAATAGGTTATTTACTTAGTTTTAACAACCTTAAGAATGTTCAATATTTTAAAAAAGTAATTACATTTTTTTAATCTTAATGTTTCTATACCAAACATCATCACCATGGTCTTGTAAACCGATATATCCTTTGGTTGGAACATCTGCCCAGTTTTTATTTAGTTTCGGGAATTTACTTCCGGCTACCAATTCATTCCACTCTGGTGTCCATAAGTGATATTCAACCACAGTTTCACCATTCATTTTATGTATGACAGTTCCTTTGTATACAATAATTTCTATCTGATTCCACTCCCCTACAGGTTTTGCGTTTTGTGGTTTCGCCGGAATCAAATCATAAAGTGAACCAGATTTTCTGTTTCCATCTTTACCTAACTTGGCATCCGGGTGTTTGTCATTATCTAAAACCTGCATTTCTGGAGCTGTTCGCCAAATTTGGTCGAAACCTTCACTTCCGAGGTAAAAAATTCCCGAATTACCACCTTCAGATATTTTCCATTCTAATTTAAGTGTAAAGTTTTGGAACTCTTCATCAAAAATAATATCGCCACCTTCTTTATTTCCTGCCTCGCCACGACCAGAACCAAGACATTGGATTGTACCATTTTCAATAACCCATCCGTTAGGAAAGTGGTCCTTTTTATAGCCTCTCCAATCATTTGAAGTTTTTCCATCAAACATTAAAACCCAACCATCTTTTTTTTCAGCTTCAGTCAAAGCATTTAATGGAGATTCTTTTTTCTCAACTATCTTTTCTTCTATAATTTTTTCTTTTACTTCTTTCTTCACTTCATCTTTACACGAAAAAAAGAAAACTAAAGTCAAAAGCATCATAATATTTCTAATCATTTTTATCATTTTTATTGTTTTTATTATTTTATATTAATTATTTAGGCATATCTGGTAATGTCCAACCTTGTTCATAATTGTGTTTAATCAATTCTTCTGCAAATTGTTTAGCATTTATTGGATCTGTCCATTCTTTATTAAAGGTAGGGTGTCCATCATGGATAGAGAAATTATCTTTTTTAATAATCCTAATAGTTTCGTCATCATTAATGTTGGTGAATTTCATATTCTTACCATCCCATTGTAATTCTTTATTTAAATTTTGTAAGCGTACAGCAAGTACACCCATAACAACCATTTCATTAAACGGACCTGCTTCATTGAATGAAGAAGAAGATTCTACTCTATTTTTAGGGCTTTCTTTTGCCGCTCTAATCCAATCTTGTTCATGATTCACTTCAATTCTACGTCTGAATTTCGGTGCATTTGGAACTCTACCTGATAACAACCAAGGTTCTACGCCATAACACCCACATATTAACGTGTCTTTTGTACCATGAAACATTACACCACCTCCAGAATCATTCATGCTTTTACCATCAGGCCACCCTTCAGGTTTATTTGGTTGTAAACCACCATCAAACCAAGTTACTTCTACTTCTGGTAACCCCATTTTAAGATTAGATTTTCTTTTTGGGAAAGTTAGTGTTACCTTTTCGGCATTAGGAGCCGAATCTGATAGTAATAAAGTTGAACTACCCTGAACAGAAGTTGGGTAACCCAATTCAAGACCAACAAAAACAGGGTGTAATATATGGCAAGCCATATCTCCAAGAGCACCAGTACCAAAATCCCACCAGCCTCTCCAGTTCCATGGTGTATAAATAGGGTTATACGGTCTCTTTTTTGCAGGGCCTAAAAACAAATCCCAATCTAAAGTATCAGGAGGCGTAGTTCCTTCTGGTCTCGGTTGTCCCTGAGGCCAAATTGGTCTATCTGTAAATGCTTCAACCTTAGTTACTTCTCCAATTTCATTATTGGCCAACCATTCGGTAATTAAATTAACCCCTTCACCTGAAGCACCTTGATTACCCATTTGTGTGGCAACTTTATGTTTATTTGTTAAATTGGTTAATAATCTTGATTCATAAACCGTATGTGTCAATGGTTTTTGTACATACACATGTTTACCCATGGCAATAGCATTTGCTGCAACAGTGGCATGCGTATGATCAGCTGTTGCCACCATTACCGCATCAATAGATTTACCCATTTCGTCGTACATTTTTCTAAAATCCTTATACTTTTTTGCTTTGGGAAAATGTTTAAACACGCGATCTGAATATTTCCAATCTACATCACATAGCCCTACTATATTTTCAGATGACATTCTTTTAAGGTTACTAAAACCCATACCTCCTACACCAACACCTACAATATTTAATTTATCACTTGGTGCTTTATAACCAAAACCACTAATTACATTGCTTGGTAAAATGGTGAATCCAGCCATAGCGACTGTGCTTTTTCCTATAAAATTGCGTCTACTTATTTCTTTTGAATCCTTTTTTATCATACTTTTAAATTTTAGATTAATTAACTTTTACTACTATATAACTTTTTGCAAACTAAATGCAGTTTCAATTATTTTTATTGTTTCTAATACTTCTTCAGGTTTTACTACTATTTCAGCATTATCCTTTAACACTTCATAAACATTATCGTAAAAACCCATATAATTTCCAGGTAAACTTTCAATTACCTTTTTTCCTTTATCCGATATTATTGTTCCCCAATATTTTTTATCTTCTTTACCCCAAGTCTTTGAATTTGGTAAGATTCCCTTTTTTAAAACATCCTCTTGCGGATCGATTCCAAATTTAGTGAAAATTCCTTTACTTCCCTTAATTATATATCTCGGGCCAAGATCTTCAATTAACATACCAGCAGTTAATACAACTTTTAAATTTGTATAATTCAATACCAACTTAAAATAATCATCAATTGGTGAGTTTTTCCTCTCTGTTTTAATAATAGCCTCAAGGCTATTCGGTTTCCCAAATAGATCTATGGCTTGATCTATTAAATGTGATCCTAAATCATATAAATTGCCACTACCTGGAGATTTTATATTTTTCCAACTCAAATTTACATATTCTGGTTTAAATCTGTCAAAATGAGCTTCGTACTCATATATTTTACCCAGCGCATTGTTTTTTAATATGCTTTTTATGGTTAAAAAATCAGCATCCCATCTTCTGTTCTGATAAACAAATATTTTTTTAGCTACTCTTTTTGAAATGTCAATCAATTCATCCGCCTCCTTTGAACTTGTTGTAAATGGTTTTTCAACAATTACATGTTTTCCTGCAAGTAAGCATTCCTTTGCCATTTTAAAATGTAAACTGTTTGGCGAACAAACAGCTATTATATCTATAGAAATATCTTGTAATAAATTTTTATAATCTGAAACAACTTCTACATAAGGATATTTCTTTTTTGATTCCTTGGTCGACCTTTCTACTATTTTTTTTAATAAAAACCCTGGATGTATATGAATAAATGGTGCATGAAATACTCGTCCCGATAATCCATATCCAATAACACCAACATTAAGTATTTTCTCAGCCATTTACTTAAATGTTTTTTAAATACGTATAGCTTTTTGCAAGGCTTTCAAATACAGGTATTTTAAAAGATTCTTGTTCTAAAAAGAAATGTTTCATTCCTGATAATTTACTTTCAGCAAAAATTTGTTTAAAATCAATTACCCCATTTCCAACTTCTGTTGAATCGTTTGGTGCTGCCTTTTCCATGTCTTTCATATGGAACAACTCGAATCTACCCGCATATTTATTTATATAATCTATTGGTTCATACCCTCCTCGTTTTACCCAATACGTATCCATTTCAAATGTTACCAAATTCGGATCTGTATTTTCAATTAGAATATGATATGGCAACTGTCCTTCCATTTTTTCAAACTCAAAACTATGATTGTGATAAGCAAATTTCAGCCCTGCCTTTTTGCATTTTTCTCCAATAAAATTAAATTCATCTGCTATTTTTTCATAGGCATCTATAGAAGTTCTGTTCTTACTTTGAATTGACGGTTTTACTAAATAATCCATTCCTGCATCTAAGTGACTCTCAATCATTTGGTCTAAACCCTTTAATTGAACATTGCAATGACTACTTAATGGTTTTAGACCATAACCTTTCATGTATTTATTAAATTCTTTAGGTAATTTATTGTAAAATTTTCCTTCTTTATAACCTGCCGTTTCCACTATGTTATAACCTATTTTAGCTATTTTAGATAAAGTTCCATCAAAATTCTCTTTAAGTTCTTTTCTAATCGTATATAATTGAATGCCAATTTGTTTATTTTTTACCGTATTAAAAATATTTGTTGGCTGTATAATTGTTAAAGCAGCTGCAGCAGTAGCAGTGTTTTTAATGAAATTTCTTCTGGTTGTCATAGGATTAGTTTTTAATATTATTAATATTGTATGGTTCTTAAATGGTTATTATTGCATATAAAATCTTAATTATAATTCTTTGATAAAAAGATCTTTCCACCTCACTTTAATTCCTCCACCACTATGAATTTGTAAGGCAACAACACCAAACCCTTCTCCAATTTTTTCATCCACTAGGTCTGTCATTAATTCATTATTTAACCAAACCATAGTTCTGTCACCCTTTACTTTTATGATCATTTCATTCCATTCACCCTCTTTTAGTACATCTTCCTTATTTTCTGGTATTTTATAAAGCCAGCCTCTGCCATAAGATTCATAAATACCCCCTGTATCGTGTCCTTTAGGTGCAACTTCTACTTGCCATCCACTTATTTTTGTGCCTGCAATTGATGATCTTATAAAAACACCACTATTACCATCAGATTCCTGTTTGAATTTTAATCTAAGAATAAAATCCTTGTATTTTTTATTAGTAGCTAAATATCCGTATTCTTTATCTTCACCACTTTCACATATAAGTTCTGAATTATTTACATACCATTTTTCTGTACCATGAATTTTCCATCCCTTTAAATTTTTTTCGTTAAAAATAGACTTTCCCTTATCTGTAGTATTCTTGATTTTCATATTTCTAAACATGGTCATCCCTCCGTGATCTTGTAATCCAATATGTCCTTTTTTAAAAATCCCGTATTCCGGATGGTTTTTCCACTTACTTTCGCTAACATTCTGTTTCCAGGAATCGGACCATAATTTATATGACACTACTTTTACTCCATTTAACCAATGTTCTACCTGGTCATCTTTTACAATGATTCGCGAAGTATTGAATTCATCTAAGGGCTTAACTTTTGCTCTTATTGGGGCATTCATTGCGTAATTTGCACCACTCTTTAGATTATCAAATTTATCTGGCCAGCTGGTATCATCCAGTAATTGAAATTCGGGTGCCGAACTATAAATGGCCTTTCCTTCAATTTCATTTACATGATAAAAAACACCGCTATTGCTTTTACTTGCAATTTTCCATTCAAAATAGAACTCAAAATCTTCATAAATTTCATTGGAAATTATATCACTGCCATGATCACTTCCAACACCTGAATTTTGAAGTACACCACCAACAACATCCCACCCAGAAATAGATTGTTTGCCATAATTTCTCCACCCATTGGTTGTTTCACCATCAAATAAAAGTTTCCAACCATCTTTTTTCTCTTTTTTCGTAAGTGTATTTTGAGCATGAGTAAAATTACATGTAACAATTATTAAAAAAAGTATAAGGAATTTTTTAACCATAATAAATGTTTTAATTATTTAATTTAAATGACGAAAATAAACGTAATTAATTTAAAATCAAACTTTAATTCGTCTAAACTTAATTTAAAATAATTTTAAGATCTTACTTAAATATGAAAATTATTCTATTTTGTGTATTAAATTTGATTACATGTCTATTGAAGACTATAAATATTATTACATCTACATATAATTAAACCATTTATTACAAATTTGATATAATTAATTAATTCGCCAAACCAAATTGACAATTTAAATTTAATTTCATTAAAATAAATATAATACACTTATTTAAATTTATAAGAATTTATATCAAAGGCAATGTATTTAGAGCATCTAATTCAATTTCTTTAAAGTATTTTGCCGTACAAACTTTCAATTCCATTGTGGCATCTTCGTCACAACAAATCATACCATGTTGATGTAATTGTAACATAGAAACTGTCCACATATGATTAACTCCTTCATCAACCACTTTCATTAAAGCTCTTGCTTTGTTGTAACCGCTAATAATTATTACTAACTCCTTAGCATCCATTACTGTTTCTACACCCACTGTAAGTGCAGTTTTGGGAATCTTATTGATATCATTATCAAAAAACCTGTCCATTATGACAGGTTTAAACTTGGTATTTTACAATTTATTCCAATCCAAAAATTGGCTTATTTGTCATCCATTTTCCTCTTGTGAAATCTGGAAAAAATTGAGGAGATCCATTACTGGCAATGGAGGCCTCAGATAAAGGAGTTATGGCACTCCAAGCAGCAGCATCGTAAACATCAATTGGTGGCTGTACTTCATTCTTTACACTTTCAATAAATTGTTTGATTGTAAAATAATCTATACCTCCGTGTCCCGCCCCTTTTGCTTTGGCTTCCTCTTCTTTCCATAATTTATGATCGAATTTCTTAAAGTACTTGTCATAATCTTTACCTATTTCCCATTGGTGTTGTTCTGATTTACCTTCTATATATATTCTTCTTCCTTCATATTCACCTCCCCAAACACCTTTGTTACCATGTAATTCAAAACCCCAAGAATAAGGTCTTGGTAAATTAGTATCATGACTAATTACTATGGTTTCTCCGTTGGCTGTTTTTATAGTAGAAGTTACAATATCACCCAATTTCCATTTTAATTTTGCATTGGGGTGATCTTCGCCACCTTGAGGATGATTTATAATATATTGATGCAAACCAGTTGATTTTGTTGCCACGGATGTAATCGATACAAATCTATTTCCTCTATTGATATCAAACCATGTAGCAACCGGACCCACACCATGGGTTGGATAAATATCTCCGTTTCTTTTTAATGAATGCTCCGTTCTCCACCTTGCTTCTCCTTTGGCATTTTTCCCAAACTCAACCCCTGGATCGAACTTAATATGACGTAAATCATGCTTATAACCACAAGTTGCATGCACTATTTCACCAAATAAACCTTCACGAACCATTTTTAAAACGGCCATAGATTCACGTGCATAACAAACATTCTCTAAGATCATACAGGGAACATCTGTTTCTTCAGATGTATTTACCAAATCCCAGCATTCTTCAATAGTATTTGCCGCACTTACTTCAATCCCAGTATATTTTCCAGCTCGCATCGCTGCAATAGCCATTGGTGTATGCCAAAGCCAAGGGGAAGAAATAATAACTCCATCAATATCATCTCGTTCTAACATTTTTAAATAGGCATGGTCATCACCGGTATAAACTTCAGCCTCTTTTCTCGAATGATCTCTTAATATTTTTTGAGATTTAGTAACGGCCTCTGGATCAATATCACAAAAGGCAGTTATTTCAACATCTTTATATTGACATACATTTTTTAAATGACTTCTTCCACGACCACCAACACCTATAAAAGCAATATTTAGTTTGCCATTTGGTTTAACTCTTGAAAATTGTATTTTTTCGCTAGCAGAAATAATGTTTGGTGCAAGTGCCATACCAGCACCAGCAACCGATATTTTTTTTATAAAATCTCTTCTTTTTAATTCCATGTTAAATCAATTAATTTCTATTCTTGTAAAAATAATAAATCGGAAGGGGTAATTTGCTTTTCAAAGCTAAAACTTTCCATTTGTAACGCAAGATCTTTTCCCCACTTGCCTGAAAATATTCTATCTTAATTTGATGCATTCTCTTAAATACATGACAAAAAATAAAAATATTTGTATATTATCTTTGCTTTCAGGGTTTAACAAAATATTAGCCACATATTCATCATGTTAATAATAACCATTGTGTGAAAAGAGACATCAAGTTAATCTAAATTCTTAGCTTTTTATTAGTCCAAACCTAAATATTTTATTATCGCCCCATCTCCCATAATAGCATTGCTTGGCCTTGGATTTTCTTTTGTAAAAACCCTTAAATCGTCTTCGGGTAATATTTTAACAAAATCTTCTTGTATGGTATTTACAACATTTACTTTACTTACGTTTAGTTTTAAATGGTATGCCAAAAACATATAAGCAGCTGCTCGTTTATTATAACCGTAATCATGTTTTTCGGCAGGTAAATGAACATTTTCCACTTTGTGTTCGGCATTATAAAGTGCATAAACACTTTGAATATATGGATACTCAATTCGTGGTGTATTTCTTGTCCAATCTTTACCATTTGAAATCAACAATAAAGGTCTTGGCGCCGAAAGCGCCGCAATTTCAACATTATTGGTTTGATAATCTTTACTTTTATGAATAGGCATCCCACTTTCACAAACACATCCACCAAAAAAATGCGCTGAAACCTGAACAACAGGTACAGAAACTTTAATTCTGTCATCAATAGCTGTTAAAATAAACGTTTGTGTTCCTCCACCTGATGCACCTGTCATACCTATTCTGTTAGCATCAACATCCGGTCGAGTTAATAAATATTCTAATACTCTTCTACTGTTCCAAGTTTGTAATAATAAGGCAATTGGCATTCTGTGTGTAACTTGTTTAGATTCGGCATAACCAATCATGTCATATGAAAAAACAATGGCACCCATTCTAGCCAGAGTGGCACTTCTGGATTGCACATCTGTTTTAAAGCGTTTGTCTGCCATATGCCCGTGTGGAGAAAGAATTGCCGCATATTTCTTTTTTGATTCTATAGGCCGATATATATTTCCCGTGATAAAAAAACCTGGAAAACTTTCAATGGCAACATTTTCTAAAATATAACCATCCATTTCTCTAGTATTTCTAATTATTGGATTGAAATCACCTTGAATATTAGGCATTTTATCCAGCTTCATCCCCGAGATAATTCCTTCTTTAATCTTTGCAGCTCTCTTTTCCCATGAAGCTTTGTCATGCCATTCTTTAGTGAATTTTTTCATTTCTAAATTCGCTTCATCTTCGGTCCAGTATTTTCCTATGCAGAGTAGATCATCTTGAGCAATTATTGGGCTGCTGAAATAAAGAAAGCCAAGTAGTATTAGTTTTTTCATAAAAAGAATTTTTAATGCATTGAAAACTTCATGATTCGTTCTGTAATTTATGGTTTAACAAATTTTTTTAAATGCTCGGAATAACCCCATAAATACCCTATGTTTTTATTAAAAAAATACGTAGACTAAGCTTCGC
Organism: Flavobacteriaceae bacterium; assembly: GCA_021647985.1. GTDB lineage: Bacteria > Bacteroidota > Bacteroidia > Flavobacteriales > Flavobacteriaceae > Lutimonas. The sequence continues at coordinate 56,711 of JAKITQ010000004.1, forward strand.
TAACAATTTAATTAGTGCATATTAATTACAATTTAGTTTCTGCCAATCCGTTTGCTAGGGTAAATTTTAATTCCATCAAATAATCTCCCATACTTGGTCCATACCACCCCATTAACCTAGCTTCATAGGCATCAAAATAGTAATACTTAGCGGGAACAATATATCCCAAATGTTGACCATTGCCGTTAAAACTTGTCATAGCCGAATTGAAGCCTTTTAAGGCTAAGGCATTTTTCAGGTCAATTGCATATTCTCCACTTAATTCATAAGGCATAGTTATCCAGATAAAATTATTTAACCGTAGACTTTGCAAATAGATTTTTTTAACTTCAGGAAATAACTTTTGCGCCAAGAAAGGTGCCAGTCTTAAATTATCTTTTATATATAAAAATTGAAGCATTGGAATCTCAATTTCTGATGCAACCCTTGAGAATTTTACCTCCTTTTTATATTTCATTTTTTTAAGAGCTACCATGGCCGAATCTGCCAAAGCCTCGCCAATAACTTTTGGTCTTTCAAATTTTTTTCCTTCCCCTCCTTTATTGGTGTGACTACCTACGGTTCCTGCATAAAACATGGCCATATCAAAACCTTTACTTTCTAAGGCACGTTGAAAATATCCCGGGTAGTCTCCACTAAACTTATCATTCCATGAACTAATCGTTGTAGCATGCGCCGCAAAAATACCAACAACAGCACTTTTTGCACTATCCTGTTTTACAGAAAGTAAGGTTAATTTATCATTCAACCTACCTGTTTTCCCAATGATTCTATTGGTTACCAAATTTGGAACATGAATATATCCAGAGGCAATCTGAGCAGGTTTCATATCTGCAATGGCGTCTTCTATCAGTTTGGTAAACTTATCGGTTAACCATTGAATGAGTTCGGGTTGGTACTCACCTCCAAATTGTTTGCCAACATAACTAGGTAACACATTACCTAAACTAGCATGGGTATGTGTTGCACCGAAAAATATTTGCTGGCGATTTAATTTAGTGTTTTTCTCCAAATTAAATCCTACTTTATCGGCAACTTCGGGAGGCATTATCAAAATATCAGCACTAACCAAAACTGCAATTTCACCATTAATATCCAGTGCTATTGCTTTGGCATAAAGTGTATCATGAACCCCTGTGGCATATTTACCATCACCAAAGCCCGATAATTTAATTTTATTAAATTCTCCTTTTTCAGGGTTTTGTTCTCCTTGAACAATTTTAGGTGTAATACTTGTTTTTGCAAACCCAGCTTTTAACTTACCTTCAGATATTTTTCTACTTGAAAGTTCGCTATTGATATTTTTAATGGATGTTTTGTAATATTCAGTTTCAAAATAAGGGGTATTATCTATATGACTAATAGAAGTAATTAATACTATTATGATAATTGCAATGATTACTCCTAAGGTTTTTAACAATATTTTTAACCATTTTTTCATTTCAATATTTTTTAATAATATCTATATTTTTTTAGCATTATAATTCACGAATTCATATATTTCTATAACTTACAGTGCTTCCATGCTCTTGCAGGGCAATAGGTAATTTACCATGTTTTTCATAAGATGGCACCTCAATGTACAGTATTACCTTTAAGTTCTACATGGATATGAATCAATACACCATTATGAATCACAATAAAATATCCGGGTGTTAATAGATCATTGTTTTGTTCAAATTTTGGTGATTTAAATATAATGTATTTAACAGCAACTAAATAATAAAATACTATGGACTAAGTCCATATTGGTTTATTCATCTATAATGATGCTATAAGCTGCTGTAAAACCTTTTTTAGTTTCCAGTTTAATTAAGCCTTCTTTATGAGTAAGTTCTCTATCAGCATCTATACTATCAGCAATTCCTAGCCAAGGTTCAATACACACATAAGGTGCATTTGGTTTTGCCCAAATTCCCAAATATGGGAAATCTCCAAATTCCATAGCGACTACTTATTTTGATTTTTTGATAACTAAATTTTCTTTTGACGGTAATTTCGGAAAGGGGTTATGAGGTTCAATTTGATACCAATAAGCCACTGAAGATAAATCATCTTTCAAAGGCAAATACCCATCAGGTCCCCAACCCAAGCTTTGTACCGTAATTTTTAAATCTTCATCAAAGCGAATCGGGTCTAAAACATGCCATCTGTATTGCCCGAAAATACCTACAAAACCTTCTATTTTAGATTCTTTAACCTCATAGAATCCTGCATATAAACTACTAAAAGAATCATAGTGCATTTTTCCATCTATTTTTCTATCGTTATAACCATATGATCCTAAAAAATAATCTTCTTCTCCAGTTGTACAAATGGTTGGAAAATCTTTATCACCATCCATATAGAATTTAACTTCTCCTTCACCCCACCAACCACTATCTCTAGTGCCATGTGTCAAATAAGTACCTACATATTGTCCTTTTCCTTTAATACCATCTACAATAGTAAAAACTTCTTTAAAAGGTAATTCTTTCACTCTACGAAATTGCGCATGCAAATAAGGAGTATCTTTTGTTACCTTTTCAAGCGAATAATTTATTTGATAATAAACAGTTGCTTTCTTATCGGACATGTTTTCCATAGTAATTCTACATTTTTTTCTAAAAGGCATTTGCCAATAAGAGTTAAAACCACTCCTTGGGTTAACAGCCACTGTAGCCGAATTAATTACAGGCTCATTCATAATACCCCAGCCTGCGGCAAAAAAATCACCAACTGGCACTTCGATGGATGGTTCTTTTTCGTCATCCCAATAAAATCTTAAAATCATAAATCGGTATTCACCAACTGGCGTCATCCAAATATGATTGATCACTCCAGAATCATTAATTTCACCAAGTGTAAAAGTTTCTCCTGGTTGGATATGAATATATGGATTTACTTTCCACCCCTGTCCTAGTTTACGTGCCGCATCTCCAGCAGTACCTTCTTCTAAAGTAGCCATACCTCCTTTTCCTTTTTCACCTGTAAAATTCTCGGGACTTATAGACCTGGTTTTTGCATCTGATAGTTGATATAGGTTTCTTAAACTATTGGTTTGACTATAGGTACTCATACTAAAACATAAAATTAATATGGAGTAAATCATTGCTTTTGACATAATTCTATTATTTTAATTAATTTATTATTGATACTATTTATTTATTTACTTTTCTAAAACTATATGTAAAACTTCCTTCTTGTAAAAGTACTGCTGTTACAATTATGGCGCCTTTTAACATCAACTGAAAATCTTTTTGAACACCATAAAGCCCTAAAATATTGCTTAACACACCAATAATCAGCACACCTGCTAAGGTACCTTCTAAGGTTCCTTTACCCCCCTTTAAACTTGTTCCGCCAATAACTACAGCAGCGATGGCATCTAATTCAAAAGCAACGCCATCATTAGGATTACCCTGAAATAATTGTGCAGCATGAATAATCCCTGCCAAAGCAGCCAATAATCCGGCGAAAATATAGGTGGAGGTCTTAATCCATTTTACCGGAAGTCCAGCTAATTTTGCCGCCACCTCATTACTTCCAATGGCATAAATATATCGCCCCAATCGAATTTTTCTTAACATTATAGAAAAGACTATAGTAACTCCCAAAAAGATAAAAACAGGAAAGGGAATTCCAAAAAATGAAGTTGTAAATATTTTAAAAGTATCGGGAGCTGCTCCTTCTCCAAAACCAATATTTCTAGAATTACTATTTGATATAAACAGTGCAAACCCTCTTGCTCCTGTCATCATGGCCAAGGTTACAATAAATGCCTGTATTTTTCCCCAAGATGTTAATGCACCATTTATTAGCCCAATCAATGCACCTGTAACTAACACCATAAATAAAGACGCGTAAAAACCTAATTGCCAATCCATTAATCCAAATGCCATAAGTGTAGCAGATAATGCTAATACTGAACCAACTGACAGATCTATTCCGGCTATAATAATAACCAACGTCATCCCTACAGAAATAATACCGATTTCTGAAACCTGTCTAAGAATGTTACTAAGATTATCAAATTTTAAAAAAATGATAGTGCCTTTACTGCTAATTGGTGAGAATATGATACATAATATAAACAATATTATAAAACCTAAAACTGGTTTGATCCACTCATTTTTTGCAATAAAATCTAAAATAGTTTTTTTCATGTTTTTACATTTATAGTTTTCAACGGTCACATGCTGCCTGTCTGCCGCAGGCAGGTTCGCTAATAATCATTCCCGTGAGTGATAAGCTTTAGCATGCTCGTTTCATGCTACTGTTTCTTTAAAGGCATAATTTAAAATTTCTTTTGAAGTGGTTTTACTTGTTTCTAGCAAAGCCGTTTGCCTTCCTTGAGAAAGAACTAAAATTCTATCAGACACTAATAAAAGCTCTGGTAACTCTGATGAAGTCAATATAATACCCATTCCTTCCATTTTTAATTTACTTATTAAATTGTAAAATTCTTGCTTCGCTCCAACATCAATACCTCTTGTAGGCTCGTCTAATAATAAAAGTTTTGGATGGATTAATAATGCTCTTGAGAGTAATACTTTTTGCTGGTTTCCACCACTCAGTTTTTGTATATGCTGATAGATAGTATGCATTTTTACATTTAATTCTTTCGTTTTAGCCAAGACCTTTATTTTTTCTTCCTTATTTTTAATAAAACCGAACTTAGATAAGCCAGGCAAGATAGAAATACTACTATTTTTAAGATTGCTTAATTCAGGAAATATACCTTCATTTTTACGGTCTTCTGATAAATAAACTATTTTATTTTTAATCGATTTAATCGATGATTTTGGCGTATAGAGTTTATTGTTAAATTCTAAGTTCCCATCAAAGTTAGAGCCGAAAACGCCATATAAAAATTTCAATAACTCTGTACGACCGGCACCTAACAAGCCTGCAACCCCGATTACTTCTCCAACTTTTAAATCAAAAGATATTTTTGATAAAATTTGATTTTTATTATGGTAAATCGAGACCTTATCCAATTTAAGCATTGTTTTAGCATTAGATAATTTATTTCCAATACTTTTTACAACAAGTTCTTTTCCAGCCATTTTGTTCACTAAAAAACTTTGATTTATATCATCTATTTTATATTTACCTATAAAATATCCATCGCGAAGTATTATGGTCTCATCCGCAATTTCAAATATTTCTTTCATGCGATGAGAAATATAAATAATGGTTTTTCCTTTTTTCTTTAGTTTTTCTATCTGTTTAAAAAGAAATTCAATTTCCATTTCGCTTAAAGCGGATGTTGGTTCATCCATCACAATAATCTCAGAATTAACATATAGTGCCTTAGAGATTTCGATCATTTGTTGCCAACCAATTGAAATTTGAGAAACTTTTGTATCTATAGTATAAGGGAAATCAAATTCAATTAACAATTTTTTTGTTTCTTCACGCATTTTGTTAAAATCAACAAACCCAAGTTTATTGACTGGTTCACGACCTAGAAAAATATTTTCTGCAACAGTAAGTTCATCAACCAAATTTAATTCTTGATGAATAATGGCAATTCCTGCATGCTCAGCTTCTCGTGTATTTTTAAAATTTATATTTTTATTCTTGAGAAATAAATTGCCTTGATAATCTGTTAAAATACCGCATAATATTTTCATCAAAGTAGATTTGCCAGCGCCATTTTCACCAATTAGTGCAAATACTTTTCCTTTTTCTAATGAAAAAGATATATCATGAAGCACTTCAACACCCGAAAAAGATTTATTAATATTTTTAAATTCTAAAAAATTCATTTTTATTTAAAATCACCAGCATTAGTAATATCAATGGTTTTTGTATTTAGCATTATATTTTTATCAACTTTTCTACCTGATAGGATTTTTTTTGCAGCATCAATAGCTTCTTTACCACCTGTTGGGTAAATAAATGTGGCGTTGAGCTGCTTATTTTGGACTGCTTGTACGCCACCTTCAGCTCCAGAAAGACCATCAATACCAATAAAAAATGTATTATCTAATCGATTAGCATTTTTAGCAGCCAAATACGCTCCAATTGCCATAGGATCATTATGTGCATAGACCAAGTCAATTTGATCATATCGTTGTAAAGCATTTTCCATGATCTCTATTCCTTTACGTCGCAACCAAGCACCGTCTTGCTCGTAAATTACTTCAATATCAGGATAATTGGCAATTCCTTCCTTAAACCCTTTATCTCTTTCCATAGCGGGAGTAGAACCTTTAAGTCCCCATATTTCCAATATTTTTCCTTTGCCATTTAATAGTTTTGCAGCAAATTCACCTGCAGCAAGTCCTATTTTTATATTATCAGCACCAATAAATGTGGTGAATTTATCTGTATGCACTTTTCTATCTAAAACAATTACAGGTATGCCTTTTTCAAAAGCTTTTTCAACTACTCTTGTTAAAGGTTGTGCTTCATTAGGAGATATAATCAAAAGATCTATTTCTTGTACTATAAAATTCTCAACATCAGCAACTTGTTTTGAATTATCTTGCTGTGCATCACTTATAACCACATCAATATCAGGATATTTAGCAGCTTCTGCCAATAATTCTTTATTCATAGCCTCTCGCCATGGTTCGGCACTATTACATTGCGAAAAACCTATCGTAAATGCCGTAGACTCCTTTTTTTTACCGCAACTAACGAGAGCTATACTTATTAATATTAATGCAAAAACATTAATTTTTATACTTAATTTTTTCATATAATTATTATTTAAGAATTAATTATAGTTGCAATGTTATTTTATAAAAATATTTACATAGGCACCACCATGTAAGTATAAATTAATTTTATTAGATGTTTTCTTTTTAGAAGCGATTGTAAATACATTTCTTGCATTAATTAATTCGCTGTGTATATCAAATCTTTTATTCAATCTCAAAATTCTTACAAGAATTTTTAATATACGAGCTTTAAGACTAACTGTATTTTGTAAATATAATTCATAAAAATCTAATGTATTAATACTAAGTTGTCCAATAAAATTTCCTAATTAGTTAAAAGGTCTTCAATTCTTAAAAGAATAAGTGTACTAATACTCACTTGGTACTTATCCTTAAGCGAAGGTCTTTTTTTAGATGAATCACCTTTTCCTTTTAATTTAAATGTATGTTGACCAGGTTCCAATTTAAAATTACCAAAATTATATTCCAAGAAATTTCCACTAACGCTAACCATATCTAGAATGGGGCCTGCCAATTGATTATTTATTAAAGGTTGATACAAACCTCCAAAAGGGCCATTGGCTAAAACAGCAGAAATCTTGTAATTACCTGCTTCTTTTACATCAAATTTAAATTCAATTTGTGCATCTGGTGTTTCTGGTGCAAAATGTACTGCTACCACTTCTTTCTTTAATTTATTAGACGATGCTTTCATTTCTAAACTTGAAGCAATAAAAATTTTGTAAGGTGCAATCCTTTTATTTGCTTCAGGTAAGTCTGATTTTGAATAAGCAATTGGCGTTTGATACCAAAAAGCTACGGAACTTATCCAATCTGCACGTTCAGACGAACTTGATGTTTGGTCTCCATTTTCATTAATTTTACTGCCACGATGTTCTATGGTGAATTTTAATGATTTTTGAAACCTTATTGGGTCGAGAATATGCCAACGATATGCTGTTAACCGATCTCCAGCCAATACACCTTCATATAAAGAAACTCCTTGAAACTGACCTGAAAACTCTCTAAAACCCCAGGCATCACCAAAATAATCTTCGGTTCCGGTTCCTTGGATGGACGGATGTTTTTCTCCATCAATATAAAAGCGATCATCACCTTCTCCAAACCATCCGGTTTGAACCTGTTGTACAGAATATACCGTTCCTATATAGTTTCCTTTACCTTTAGTATCTAACAGAACATGATCTCCAGGTTTGGCTGGTGTTTGTTGGTTATAACGTGCATGAAAATATAACACATCCTCTTCTATCTTATCTACTTTTTCCCAGTCTACATAATAGTAAAAATAAACCGGTCCAAATCCTTCAGATTCATTTGTTATGGTAATTTTTGCATGTTTTTTGAAAGGCATTCTCCAAAAACTGGTTCTTGATCTTCCATGAGAAGATATACTTACTGGAAATGATTGAAAGTCTTTTGTTGCACCATGACCTAGACCGAAAAAATCACCCAATGGTACTTCCACACTCGGCTTATCTGCATTATCCCAATAAATTCTAACCACAAGTGCTTTTGCAGAAAATGGATTTAATGAAGCAGAAGTATTCCAAATATGTGTGATGACTCCTGGTCCATCCAAATCGGCAATAACAATGGTTTCTCCTGCTGCGATCTCTTTAGAATCTCCATTCTCATCAAAATTGGAGTCTGTACTTGAAGACCGCATACTTCGACCGTTGGATGCCTTTGTTAGATTGTCTAATAAGGAACTATTTTCTGTTTGTGCGTTGAGGTGCGGTACTATAAGTATCAAAAACAAAATTCCTAATATTACTTTTTGCCAAGTTTTTTTAATTATTACTAATTGCATCATGTTTGTTTTAGTTAATTGTTTAATTAATATTTTAAAGATAAATTCGTTTTTCTTGGTCATTGCTTTCTATTATTTTTTCGATTATAATCATATTATTCACGGCATCTTTTAAATCTGTACTCACTTTATGGTCTTCCAGAATAGCCAATGAAAAATTATCAGCTTGTAGGGTATATTGATCACATCCTTCAAACTCATATTCCTTTTTAACGCCATCTTTTATTAACCAAATCTTTACCGACTTATTTGGAGGAGGGTTAAATGGTATTTCAAATTTAATACTTCCTTTGGTTCCAAAAATATGTACTTCCTGATTTTCAAACAATTGTGTTGCACTAAAAAAACTGGAACTACCATGATCAAAATCAAGAATAACAGATGATAAAATATCCACCTTAAACTTAGTGTCATATTTTATTTGTGCCATAACACTTTTAGGCTCAGCATCAAACAAGAATCTAGATAATGAAATTGGATAGCAACCAATGTCCATTAAACTCCCTCCTCCAAATTCTCTTTTATTAACAATACTGTTTTCATTATTCTCAAAAAAAGAAAAAGAAGATTGGATTGTTTTTAAATCTCCAATAGCACCTTTATTGATCATCTCTTTTACCTTAACCCATTGAGGATGGTATTTATACATAAATGCCTCCATTATTTTTAAATTTGGATGCTTTATTGATACTTCTAATAATTTCTGAGCATCTAAACTACTAAGTCCAATTGGCTTTTCAACGAGAACGTGTTTACCTGATTTTAAGGCTTTTATAGCCCATGTTACATGTAAGTGATTTGGCAAAGGAATATATACAACTTCAATACCTTCATCGTCTAATAATTTTTGATAGTCATCATAGTATTTCGGAATATCAAACTGTTTTGCAACCTTTTTCGCCTTTTTTATATTTCTTGAAGCAATACCAATAATTTCACAATACTTACTTTTTAGCATGGCCGGTATTACATGCTTTACTGCAATTGATGCTGTACCTAACACACCCCATTTTATTCTTATTTCCACAACGGTTTATTAATTGAAAATAGCTACGCCAAAGGCCTATATTTATTATTGAATTTTAATCGTATTATTCGTATTTATAACCTTATATTTTTTATAAGAATCTAATTCACTTCTACATGGTTTTTATCAGAATTTACTGTAATTTATAAGTGTTAATGTAAACACTAATGGTAATAAATTCCAATCCAGAATCTACCGATTAACCCAATTCAATTTATTATAAAACAATATTATTATAAGGTGATTTTGATGATATAACCTTTGAAAATTCTTAAAGTTTCTCCTTCAATACAGAGCCTTAAACATCTTTATATATGCATTTTAACTACTTGCTATTTTATTGTTTTTATTAAAAAATACAAATACTAATGCCAGTGAAACCAAACCAGTGGTTCCTAAGGCTCCTATTATTATAGGATCAATATTACTTTCTAACCATGAGTATTTTGATGGTAAGTCTCTAAAGAAGGTTGCCCATAGAATTACGATAACGCTAAAAATTACTGAAATAATTCCCTGTCTTTTAGTAATTTTTACATTAAAGATTGCAAGTAAAAACAAGCCTAGAATCCCCCCACCAAATATTCCGGAAATTTGCCACCACAGGTCTAATGCACTAGTAGCATTAATCATTAAAAGTGCAAAAGCAATTCCAAAAACACCCCAAATAACGGTACTCAATCTTAAAAAGTTGATACTGTTTTTTTCCGTTGGACTTTTCTTAAAGTATATCTTATAATAATCTTCAAACAACACTGTTGCAGAACAGTTCAAAGCAGAATCAACTGTACTCATGGATGCTGCTAAAATAGCAGCAATGATCAAACCTTTCATCCCTACAGGTAATTCTGTAGCAATAAAATATGGAAATACTTTATCACCTTTTAAGTCGGCTGGGTTTAACACATTTTCTGAACCAGAATAAAATGCAAACAAGGCTGAGCCTATATATAAGAAAATCATGGTTAATGGCAAATACATTAACATTGCAAACCATACCGATCTTTTTGCTTGTTTTTCATTAGCTACAGACGCATATTTTTGTGTATAGTTCTGATCGGCCATTAAATTTCTAATATTCTCCGATAAGCCATATATAATCATTACCCAAATGGTTCGGCTACTTAAAGATAATGTAGTATCACCGAGGCTAAACTTATTCGCATCAATGGCATTTTGAATTAAGTAATCTGGCTTTGCAAATATTTCAGTAGTTAGTAGATAACCAACAAATAAAACACCACCAATCATAATTACAGATTGCATAACATCTGTCCAGATCACTGCTTCCATACCTCCCATTAAGGTATATACTATGGTTACAAGTCCAATAATTACAATAAGTGACCTTATATCAATGTCAATAAAAGATGTTAGTAATAAAGACGATAAATACAATATAACGGCAGTTCTTCCTATCATAAACAATAAAAAAGAAAATGATGCATAAACCCTACCCCATTCACCTATTTTATCCTCCAAATACTTATATACTGAAATGATATTGTTTTTTCTATAGTGTGGAATTACATATTTAGTTACAAACCAGGTTACTGGTATTGCTGTTAAGGCAAAAATGACTGGATGCCAATTAGAATCAAATGCTTTACCAGGAACGGCGATATACGATACACTACTGGTATACGCACTCATTACTGCAATTCCGGCGGCCCATGCGGGAATACTTCTTCCAGCTACCATAAATTCTTCTGAGGTTTTAGTTTTTCTAAAGAAATACACTCCCATTGCTACTAAAATCAGCCCATAAAGAATTAAAATTGCCGTATCTATTGTTCCTAGTTGGTAATTCATTTATTATAAAAAATTATTTTTAATTAATATCTTCAAATTCTTCTATGTACTTTTTGATTCTTTTCCTTTCCGGCATTTTGAACTTGCGTAGAGGTTGTGCCATATAATCATTACATATTCCCATTACTGAAAGTGCACATTTAGTGCCTTTAGTTATTCGTGATGCATATTTTCCAACTTTATAAATCGTTTCGTTGACTTTTACCACAATATCTCTAAGTCGTGCAATTTCATTTAAATCGTTTTGCAAGGATGCATTATAAAATTCTACAAACAGTTTTGGAAAAAAATTAGCACCACCTGCCACTGCGCCATGACCTCCGTACCTTATCGTTTCAGGTAAGTACAATTCAGTTCCAGCAATAATTGAAAATTTCTTATCAGACTTAAATGCTTCAATAAGTGAATATAAGTAAGCCATATCTCCAGAACTATCTTTAATACCTATAGCACCTATTTCTTTAATCTTAATAACTGTTTCCAGTGACAGGTGTATCTTGGTACAACTAGGCATATTATAAATTAAAAAAGGCAGATCCAATTGTTTTGCCAAATTTTCAAAATATTCTTGTATTTCTTCCTGAGAAACCGGAAAATAGTATGGGGGCGCAATGACAACTGCATCCACTCCCATTTTTTTAGAATAATTAGCTATTTCAATAGATCCTTCGAAAGATGTATCTGTAATTCCTACCAAAACAGGAACTCTATTATCAATATATTTACAAGCTTTATTTATCAGCTCCTTTCTTAATTCATAACTTAAACTAGGTCCCTCTCCATTCGTTCCAAGTAAGAAAATGCCATGAACACCACCAACAATTAGGTGCTCAATTAGTTTTTTTAAACCAAGTTCATCCAATTCACCATTTTCCTTTAATGGTGTTATCATTGGAGGTATTATTCCTTTTAAAGGTAATTTCATTTGTAATTTATTTTAATCTTCAACAAAGTAAATTGAAATTGGATTATTTTACCACAACAATATTATTTAAATTACATAATATATTAACTTTTATATTAAAAAAATTATGTATTTTTGGCAAATCAAGTTAATATAACAAAAAATGGAATTTGTATTTGAAAAAATATTTGTACCAAATAAGCATTCTTTTATATCGAGAAAGCTGCCATTGACATCTAATGCAAGAATACATTCTCATAAAAATTTTGAATTAAATTATATTACTTCAGGAACCGGACGTCGAATTGTTGGCGATAATATTTCTGGTTTTGAAACTGGAGATTTGGTTCTATTAGGACCTAATCTACCCCATTGCTGGGAGGTATTGGATAAAGATAATGGAAATGACCCCACTTGTATCGTTACTCATTTTTCTGAAAATATTTTAAAATCAGATTTTTTTAATATGCCTGAGCTTGAAAAGGTAGTTGCATTGTTAAAACAAGCAAGTAGAGGAACTCGATTTAAAGTTAAAAACGATGAAAAAATTAGATTAATATTAGAAAATATGTCTAATCTTCATGGATTAGAATATTATATTGAACTTCTTAAACTATTTAACTATCTAGTAAAGGTTGAAGATAAATATGAATTGTCAAATCCTTTGAACCAATCCTTAGTGTTTTCAAAAAATCTTGAAAAAATAAATAAGGTCTATGAATATGTTTTTCAAAATATTCAAGAAGGAATTAAACTAGAAGAAGCTTCAGCGGTTTTATATATGGCTCCAAGTTCCTTTTGTAGATTCTTTAAGAAAAAGACCAATGTTACATTTATGGAGTATGTTAAAACTGTTCGTGTTGGAATCGCGGCAAAATTATTGGCGGAAACAGATAAACAAATAACTCAAATCTGTTTTGAAAGCGGATACAATAATCTTGCTAATTTCAATCATTATTTTAAGGATATTATGGGTAAAACACCTTCTGACTACCGTAAAAATTTTAGATAATTTATTTTTACTGATTTTTTATCTCTACATTTTAACAATTCAAATATTATTTCCTGCCAATTAAATTAATTAGAAAACCAATAAAGAAAATAACAAAAGAAATTAAACTAATTGGCACTAATGACATTTGCCATTTATTTGGTGTCAACCAACCCGAATATCCCATAAAAAGCAAATGTATACCAGTAAAGATCATGGCGTAAATTAGAAATTTTCGTGAAGTTATCATGGCAATTAATTTTTTATCTTCTTTTATGGTTGGTTTAAAACTAATATTGTAAACCCATAAAAATATAAAACTTACAATCCCCCCCAACAAACTTAGCCCTCCTCTGACTGATAATGTTCCATCAGCAATAAAAAAAACAGGATAATAACTCGGATTTAATATTGAAAAACTCATAAAAACATGAATAAATGCAAATAGAAATCCTGTTATTCCTATGAGTTTTCTGGCATCTAACCATTTGTCAGACACCTTTATACCTAAATTATTTAATGGACTTAAAGAAAAATTAATGGTTAATAATATCAAGGATGCAAGAGATATACCTTTATTCAAAATAAATAATGGTAAATCTTTCCATGGCACCCCACCATATATATTATATCGAACAATTGCATAAAGCAAACTAAATAAGGTAGTTAGTATAATTATTCTACCGGCATAATGTTTTTTATAAGGTTTAATCATCAATAAAATTTTATAAACAAAATAATTCTAAAAACTAATTTACATGAAATCGATTGTGAGCCTCTCCAATTTCATCATGGATACTTATAGCGATAAACGAAAGGGCTGCTAAAACCAATACGATTATTAAAAAGAAATAAAACCATTTCTTAGTGTCTACATTATCAGAAACGGTTTTAAAAGCAGCGTCATATTTTTTGCTCATCAATACAAAAATTAAAATGACGTTAAATAAGTAAAGGTGGTGATTTAATGACATATTACCGGCGAATAAGCCTGTTATAGCATAACTTATAAATATATAAACTAGAAAATACGTCAAGAAAAAAAATACAACATCCTTTTTTTTATAATTTTCTTCTTTCAACCTAAAAAATAATAATGCAGCCATAATTAATAAAACTATGGCAACAACAATTGTACTTAAGGTTGCAATAAACTGAAGTTCAGATATCTCACCCAAACGCGACATAAAATGTTCATGAGCCAAAGATTCTCTATAAACGATTAAAGGAATAAAAACTACCACAATAAATAAAGCGCTTTGGTTAACCCATTTTTTAGGTTTCACATCTTCAACAGGCCATATCGAACTAAATACGCCATATGCCATTCCTGAACCTCCAAAAAAGCCAATACTATATTCCATAACATTCCACATATTGAATTGAATTTGCAAAATATTACCTAAAACTTGTAAAAAATTTCCAAAGGCAAAACCAAAACCTCCACCAAGTGCAGAAAATATGGCAACTCTTATTGCAGATTTTCTTTTTTCTCTTGCCATATACCATAACATAGCTATTCCGGCCCCTAGGATTATTGCCCATGCCTCTGACCTCGGTGGTGTCATTTTAAATCCTATCTGTTCAATAAGAAAAAAGTATCCTATTATACCACCTGCAGTCATTTCTGCAACAAGAGATCCCCATTTTACTTTATTTTTTTCAGTTGAATCTAGTACTAATCCAACTAAACCACCTCCTAATAATCCGAATAAAGCACCGATAACAAAGAGCATTCCCAAACCATAAAAAGCATTTATAAAATTATCAGCATTACCATAACCTACTACCCTTCCATAACTTATCATACCACCTGCACCCCAGCCAATTGCCGATGCTAAAGCAACCAAAATCATTTTATTATACCAATCTTTTCTTTTTGATACCATAACTAGTGCCAACCCGCCAATTGCTCCAGCCCATGCTGCACCTTGTTCGTGACCGAATTGACCTCTAATAGCCCAAGCAGTAGCCAATGCCATGGCTACTATTAGTATGCTAATATATTGCTCTTTAAATTTCATTCATTTACATTTTTATCAATGTTTATTCAAAAATATTGGTTGTGTCCAGGCATAAAATTGTTCACTTTTTAAACCAATAACTCTGGAATATATGATTTTTGCACGAACGTATTTTAATCCTTTTGGAATTTTAAATTTTGCAATAGTCGAATTTGTATTTTGCAAAACTATTCCTTTATCTCCAATAAACTGGATGCTAAAACCTGCTTCTTCTAAATCTGTTCTTTTTCCAACTAATAAGTCACTTTGCAATTCGATAAGTGATGCTTCAACATCAATTTCAACTTTATAGGTTTTTTTGCTTTTATCAACTTTTTTAAGAATAACGCCATTAGAAGAATAAAATTCTCCGTTTGCCATGGCTTCCGTAATGGCATCTGGGCTTAGTTCTTTACTCATAACCATTACCCATCCCCTGCCTGGATTACTTTCGTCAATTGCCCATTTTTTAAAAAAATGAGCGTCATCAGAAGAGACTCCATAGAACCTTTTCCCGGCAGTTAAAAGAGAGTCCCATTTCTGCTCCATAGAAGCATGTTTTTTATTCCCCCAGTTATTGACATCGGGGTGACCGTTATATAACTCTAGCATGTGTAAGCCTTTTACCTTTTCAATTTGTAAGGCTGAAGCACCAGATCTCCAATTTGGATGATTTAGAATAGGAATACCATTGGCACCCCTAATAGAATCTGTATGTTTTTGCATTAGAAATGTTTTATAGTTTTCAAATCTATTTTCTTTAGTTATAGTGTGTGGGAAAACTTCTCTAGTAATGTTCATACCAGTAGTATGAATCTCATAATAATCTGACACCTCTACACCCGGAATCAAAATAAAATCTTTTCTTTTATTTTTCGGAAGATTAATACTTTTAGGGTCTATAAATTGGTTGTGTTCACTCAGAATTAAAAAATTCCAATTTCTGTCTAAATACCATAGAGCAACTGTATCAGGATGCGTATCAGCATGACCACTTAATGTAGTATGTACATGTGTATTTCCTTTAAACCATTTCAATTTTTTATTTTGAGAATGGATATTTAAAACATTAAAAATCAGTATTAAAATAATTAGTTTTTTCATCATAAAATTTTATTGCGAAATTGTTCTGTTAAAAACAGAACAATTCGACATGAATTAAAGTTACCTATTTATCATTATATATAATTTAATAGTTAAAAAAATAATCTTACTTTACCTAAAAAATAAACATTCAAATTTATTTGATTACTAGCGATAGGTATTCGTGTATCTTACTGAAGATGCATTAATAATTAGCTGTATTAGAAATCTTTTTTATCGTATTAATTAGTCAACTATATTTAATAAGCCCTAAAAATACTGAATAAATTTATCTGTTATGATATCATAATTATCAATTATCTGATCTGCTTTAATTAATCTGCTTGGTTGTTCGGTATTGCTAATAGCCACACATTTCATTCCAGCTGATTTTGCAGATTTCACACCATTTTCAGAATCTTCAATAACCAAACAATTTTCTGGATTTACTTCTAATCTCTCTGCAGTTAATAGGTAAGGTTCGGGCATTGGCTTACCGTATTTTACATCTCTTGAAGTGACTATTGTTTTAAATAAATGCTTTATGTCTAACTGATTTACAACCGTATAAACCTCATCAAAAGTAGAGCTAGATGTAAGTGCTAGGGTATATTTTTTACTAAGACTAATAATTAAATCTAAAACACCTGGGTATACTTTTAAATTATTTTGGATTAATATTTGATATCTCTGTGATTTTTTAGCAATCAGACTTTCCATATTACCCTCTTTAATTCCAAATGCTACAAATAAATCCTTAAAAGAAGCTAGATCAGTTCTACCCAAACAGAATTCTCTATACTTTTCTGAAGTCAAATCAAACCCAATATCTTCAAAAACTTCTTTGGTTGCTATTTCATGAATCTCTTCATCATCAGTTATTACACCATTCATGTCAAAAATTACGGTTGTTATCATACTGAAGGTTTAATTATTTTGAAAGTAATGCAGCTGATTTTATCTAAATAAAGCCACGTATCACGATGACTTTGCATTATTGAAGAGTGAATATTCGGTGATATTTCTGCCTCTACTGCGCCTTTTACCGCTTCTGCCTTACGTTTGTCTGGCACTGAACAAATGATAGAATTAGATTTTAAAATCTGTTTGATCGTCATACTTATTGCTTGCTTAGGAACATCGTTTATTGTTTTAAACAGACCTTCTAATATAAACATACTTCTTAGAACACAAGTCCCAATCCAAAAAGAACAGCAAATAAAAATGTACTCAAAGCGAGTTTTTTTAATTCGGGGTCTAAATCTTTGTCTTCTCGAATTATATAAACGATATACATGTGTTTAAATATGGGAATAAAAGCAATTAAAAATAAAAATTGCCAAATCGATTTGAAGTGAATCATGGTATAGAGTAAAGCAAATAAAAACGCTGCAAAAATTAAATAATAATGGTAGTATTTGGCAAACTCACTACCTATTTTTACCACCAAGGTATTTTTACCAGACTTTTTATCAGACAATCTATCACGCATATTGTTTAAATTCAAAACCCCAACGCTTAACAGACCAATGGAAAATGCTGGAAAAAAAATTGTATAACCCAATTGGTGTGTATATAGAAAATAAGTGCCGCAAACACTTAATACGCCAAAAAAAACAAAAACAAAAATATCGCCAAACCCGCTATATCCGTATGCATTTTTACCCATGGTATATTTAACTGCCGCTGCAATACTACCAACTCCTAAAAGAAAAAATAGAATAGAATAGAAAATATTTTCTTTACCAAAAGAAATAAAAATCAATAATAATGCGATAATTAAAGTTAAAACACCGCTTATTTTAATTGCCAGTAACATTTGTTTAGCGTTTATTTCACCACTTTGGAGCGCTCTTATTGGACCAATTCTTTCATGATTATCTGTTCCTTTTACACCATCACCATAATCATTGGCAAAATTTGATATTACCTGAAACCCAACTGTTGTTAATATAGCAAAAAATAATATAAACGGATTAAAATATCCGTTGGAAAATGCTAAAAATGAACCTAAAATGATTCCCGAAAGGGATAAAGGTAAAGTGCGTAATCGAGCAGCTTTTAACCAGTGTTTAAATGATGACAAAATAATGGATACTGATTTAATTTAATAGTCGGTTATGTTTTTGTATAGTACTGGTTTAAAGTAAATTATGTTGAAACACTTAAAATACGACAACTCATTGATATTAAAAATTATAATTTACAATTCAACATTCATAATTAAAAATCACACGAAGTGTTATTAATTGGTACCTCCTCTTATCCATTTTTCTCCACTAAGCTGTAACGCCTCTTTCATATTTACTAGAACTCCATATGATTTAGCAATTATAAAACAATCTTTAAAGCCCAAACGCTTCAAATCGTCACGCAATGCCACTGTTTCTTTATAAGTAGTAAATTTACCAACAATAAATTTATTATATCCAGCATCTTGAAACCCTTCTAATTGCACCAAATCGTCCGAAATGAGTTTTGAACTAAAATTTGTATATGCCCCTATTTGCACACTATAAACGATACTCATTTCATCGGTTGTCACATTTAAAGAATCCATCACAATAACCTGCTTTACTTTTCTTTGCAACTTGTGTAGTGAATCTGTATCAATAATGCTTAAGTTATTTTTAATTAAATATTCTTCCTTATACTGTTTTGATTTTGGTAAAAAAGACCATAAAAATAAAATCAATAAAATCAAACCAAAAACACCCAATATAATTCGATGTTTTTTTAACAAAGAATTTTCTTCTTCTTCTTCTTCTAAAGCAGATGATAAATTTTTGATGGTATCATTCGCTTTATCAACTTCTTCGTAAATGTTTACTAAATTTTTATCTCTAACAAAAGGCATATAATTATTTTATTTTATAAATCGTTTGCATTAGCAATCAATTCAGCAATATCTAATACTTTAATTTCTGATTCTTTTTCTTTATGCTTTATTCCATCGGTCATCATAGTATTACAAAACGGACAACCTGTTGCAATAATGTTGGGAGCCACCTCTAAGGCTTCTTCTGTACGCTCAATAAATATTTCTTTATCTCCATTTTCAGCATCTTTAAACATTTGAGCCCCACCAGCACCACAACACAAACCATTAGATTTGCACCTTTTCATCTCGATCAATTCCACCTCTAATTTACGAATTATTTCTCTAGGAGCTTCATAAACATTATTTGCTCTGCCTAAATAACAAGGATCGTGGAAAGTAATGCGTTTGCCAGAATATTTTCCTCCTTCAATAGTTATTTTTCCCTCTTCCAATAAAGCGTTTATAAACTGCGTATGGTGCATTACTTCGTAATTTCCACCCAGTTCAGGATATTCATTTTTTATGGTATTATAACAATGTGGGCATGCAGTCACTATTTTCTTTACTTCATATGCGTTTAACACTTCAATATTTGAAATGGCCTGCATTTGAAATAAAAACTCATTTCCCGCTCTTTTTGCCGGATCTCCAGAACAACTTTCTTCAGTTCCTAAAACGGCAAATGACACTTTAGCCTTGTGTAATATTTTAACCAAAGCTTTGGTAATTTTTTTTGCTCTATCATCAAAACTTCCTGCACAACCAACCCAAAATAAAACCTCGGGAGCCTTACCTTCTGCCACCATTTCAGCCATTGTTGGTACTTTCATATTTTTATATTTAATGATCTAATAGTTTAATTAATGTTCTATAACAATTTGTTATTGAACTACATATCGTTTATTCATTTCTATAGATTACTCATCTTTCCAATTCAATCTATCCATTTGGTTATATTGCCAAGGTGCACCATTATTTTCAATATTGGTCATCATCATATTTAACTCTTGTGGTGCTGATGATTTTTCCATAACCAAGTATCTTCTTAGGTCTATAATAATTGATAAAGGGTCTATATTTACAGGGCATTCTGTAACACATGCGTTACAACTGGTACAGGCCCAAATTTCTTCATTGCTAATTGTTGTTAATAGAGATTTATTATCTCCTTCTTCCCTAAAAGCCTCAACACTTGTATCATCTATTATTTTACTTACTTCCTCTAATCTATCTCGAGTTTTCATCATAATAGCTCTCGGCGAAAGCTCTTTACCTGTTTGACTTGCAGGACACACAGATGTGCACCTTCCACATTCTGTACAGGTATAAGCATTCATCAGCTGCACCCACGACAAATCTGTAACATCACTAGCTCCAAATTTTTCTGGCAAATCACTATTATTACTTTCCTCAGGGGCGGCATAAGGATCAGCATCAGGATCCATCATCATTTTTACCTCATCGGTAACAGATTGTAAATTATCAATCTTACCCTGAACATTCAAATTTGCATACCAAGTATTTGGAAAAGCTAATAATATATGTAAATGTTTTGAATAGTATAAATAATTCAAAAAGATAAATATTCCAGTAATATGTATCCACCAAGCACCTCTTTCTATATAAAACAGCACCAGTTCGTTTTGTGGTAATAATACTGCAATATATTGGCTAACAGGAAAACTTCCTGCATTTACATAATGAATTGCTCCCATTTGTTGCAAACTATAATCTGCCGCATTCATAATTAAAAACAGTGACATCAATACCATTTCGAAATACAAAATGTTCAAGGCATCATTTTTGGGCCATGATGTCATTTCTTTGTTCCAAAACCTTGGGATTCTTAGAAGTATTCTTCTTATCCAAAAAATTATTACCGAAATCAATACTAAAAAAGCAAGAATTTCAAAAGAACCAATTAAGAAATCATAAAGACCTCCAGCAATGGAAAACACGCGATGCGTACCCAACAAGCCATCAATAATAATTTCTAAAACTTCAATATTGATAATGATAAAACCGATGTAAACAACTAAATGAAGCAAACCAGACACTGGCCTGCGCACCATTTTAGATTGCCCTAAAGCAATGTTGATCATGTTTTTCCATCGCTCTGACGGATTATCACTTCTATCAACATCTTTACCCAGTTTAATGTTTCTGATAAGTTTTTTAACATTTCTAGAAAAAAAACCAATCCCAACAAATAAGAGAATTGCAAAAAGAATATTTGGAATGTAAGACATGTAATTTTCTATCTATAAGTTACCCTTTAAAATTAATCTTTTTATGCTAAAATATTGAAGTAAATTTAAAAAAAAATAAAGTTTGTTAAACACTTTTTATCAGAAGTTATCAACTACTCTTTTATACTTTCTTCGTATGGTTTTTCTTTTTTACCAAACATAGAAATATGTACAAATCGTTTTGGGTGCAATTTTACTTCTCTTAATAATTCTTCCAGCTCTTTGGTTGCTCCTTCTAAATTATTGTATAATGCATCGTCTACCATTAATTTACCAATGGTACCATGGCCACTTTTAATACTATCTAAAATAACACTAAAACTTTCTAGAGACTGTTTTAGTTTATGTAAGGTTGCTCCTATATCAGCCTTTTGTATAGAATCAGTTATTTGGGTGAAGTTTTGCATGGCTAAATTAGCATTGCTTAAAATGCTATCCATCTTCAATTTATTATTTTCAATTATTGCATCGGTATTGGTAGCAATATTATTGAATTTACTAAGTGTTAAACTCAAACTTTGCAATGATTTTTTAATATTTTGTTGATTTTGAGCATTTAAAACTTCGTTTAAGTTTTGCATGACAGAGTCTGTATTTACCACAAAACTTTCAACTTTTGATTGTAAAGGGGCGATTTGTTCGTTAATCATACCTAATATACCTGAATCAATTTCACCTTGCAAAGTGTCTCCGTCAATAGCATTTTCTTCATCATCAATAGCCAATTGAATTTTCAATGATTTACCACTTATAAAATCGGGACTATATATTTGTGCGACACTATTTTTAGAAAATTGAACATCATTGGTCATGAGAATATGTGCAACTAGTATTCCTTTTTTATAAGGATGAAAAGTGATTTTAACAACTTTACCTACTCGAAGTCCATTTATAGTCACAGGGCTTTTGGCAATTAAGCCTTGCACATTGCTATATTCGGCATAAAATATTCTTGTTTTTTCATATAGGCTTTTGTTTTTAATAAAATTAAAACCCCATATAGAAAGTGATATTATGGCCAAAGCGACAATACCTGTTTTAAGTTCTCTAGACACTTTCAAATTTTATGATTTAAGTATAACAATATTACTAATTATTTTCGAGATGATTTTAATAATTCTGAAACAGATATTTTTTTCTCATTTTTATAAGCAATTACAAAGGCAGAAGGGAAGCCTTTTTTTCTTGCTTGTTTTTGAACTTCTAATATCTTATCATAATTGGAGGTCAATCCATAATAATACTTATACTGTTTCCCTACTTTTAATCTTTCTACATCTTTTAAACCCTTAAAATTATATGATTTTAAAGCTAACTTTTTTGTGCTTGATGCAATTTGCACTTTAAAATCAACCTCTTTAAATATTCTATCCACCGTTTCAATTACTTCAGGTATCAAATCAGGTATTTCTTCCACCACTCTATTTTCATCCAAATGTTTCTTATAGTCAATAACAGCAGTATAAATAGCTTTGGCAAATTTTTCTTGTCCGCTTTTAGAATTTAAAAAAGCACCTTCATCTTTATTGGTTATAAAACCTGTTTCAATCAATACACTAGGCATATATGTTTGATGCAAAACTACAAAGCCAGCCTGTTTTACACCACGATTTTTTCTTTTTAAATTATTTGTGAATTTTGATTGTATATTACTGGCTAAAAGCAAACTTTCATCCAAATATTCTTCTTGCATTAACGTAAGTCCTATTACCGCTTCTGGTGAATTAGGGTCAAATCCCGCATATTTTTCCTTATAATTATCCTCTAAAAAAATTACTGAATTCTCTTGTTTTGCCACCTCAAAATTACGCTGATTGGCATGTAAACCTAACACATAAGTTTCCGATCCAAAGGCTTGTGTATGATGTGCATTACAATGTACCGATACAAATAAATCAGCACTAGCATCATTGGCAATTTTGCCTCTTTCATTTAACTCAATAAAAACGTCTTTATTTCTTGTATAAATAACGTTTATATTTTTATTCTTACTTAATAATTTACCGGTCATCAAAACAATATTCAAAGCAATATTCTTTTCAAAATATTTTCCGCTATGCTTTCCTGGGTCTTTACCTCCATGCCCTGCATCTAAAACTATTGTAAATTGTTCTTGAGCGAATGATTTATAAGGATTAGCTGATATAAAAATTATAAGCAGTAAAAAAAGAACACTTCGCAAATTCCATATTTTTATCATTGGTGTTTTCATTGAATTTAAACCTCTACAAATTCTAATTTTAATTTAGACCACTTAAAAAATATATGTAAGTTTGTAAATTAAAAATTAGGTCATTTTTTTACAAAAATACTATTTATAGCGTTGTATACAAATTTAAGATACATAGTTTTCTTCTTAATATTTTTTTGTTTTGGAATTAATTCGAGTTTTGCTCAAATTGATAAAAATGAAACTAGTATTAGCACTCGAAATATTCCATTAGACAGTCTAAAGATTATTAAGAAAATTGATTTAAATCTTTCTCTAATTGATTTAAATCTTTCTCAAAAAGACACCACCAAAACTGATAGTGTAAAAATTACTCCTGAGTTTTTAGAGGATAATATTAGGCACAAGGCAAAAGACTATATTTCAAACGACTTTATCAATCAAACAGCTGAATTGTACAACGAAGCTGAATTATACTATCAAGATATTGAACTTAAAGCGGGTAAAATTATTATTGATTATAAAAATAGCCTTGCCTATGCAACAGGTATTTACGATACCTTAGGAGAATATATACAAAAGCCCGAGTTTAAACAAGGAACTCAACAATCTGTTCAAGATTCATTGATTTACAATTTTAAAAGTGAAAAAGCCATAATTTATCACTCAAGAACCGAGCAGCAAGGGCTTTTCATTACAGGAGATATAACTAAAAAAGAAAATGATAGCACTTTTTATATCAATAAAGCTAAATTCACTACTTCTGAAAAAGAAAAGCCTGATTACTATATACGAACTTCTAATATAAAAGTTGTACCCAATAGTAAAATTGTTGGTGGACTTAGTAATTTAGTTATTGCCGATGTTCCCACACCTTTAATTTTACCGTTTTTTTATGCCCCAATTACCAAGGGTAGAGCATCTGGGTTTCTAATTCCAACTTGGGGTGAAAATAATAACCAAGGTTTTTTCTTACAAAATGGGGGTTACTATTTTGCCATAAACGATTATGTTGACTTAGCCGTTCTAGCAGATATTTACACTAATGGTAGCTGGGGTATTAGAACAGAATCTAATTATTCATTGCGATATAAGTACACAGGTAATTTTAATTTTCGTTATGAAAACTTGATCAATAGCGAAAGAGGATTCCCAGATTTTAGCAAATCAACTAACTTTTTTGTTAGGTGGACACACAGCCAGTCTTCTCAATCGAATCCTAATTCTCGTTTTTCGGCATCAGTGAATTTTGGTAGTAGCAACTTTTTTACAGAATCAATAAATGAATTGAGTTCCCCTGAATATTTAGTAAATACCTTTAATTCATCTGTATCCTATTTTAAGAAATTCGTTGACACTCCTTTTAACATGAACGCCTCTTTTACGCATACTCAAAATACCAATACAGAAAGGATTGATATGAATTTGCCATCATTAAATGTAAATATGGATCGAATTTATCCTTTTGCTCCCAAAGTAGGTGCGAAAAAAAACCCAATTCAAAATCTTGGTCTTACGTATACCATGACCGCTCAAAATAGAATTTCAACAACTGATGAAGAATTTGGCAAGCCTGAAATGTTTAAAAATGCCAAGTCGGGAATTAAACAAGACGCCTCTTTTGGAACCAATATGAAAATATTTAAATATATAACTATTTCTCCTAATGCCAATTACTCAGAAGTTTGGGATTTTAAAACAATTGACATAAACTGGGATGATGATTTAGAAGATGTGGTTACCGATACCATCAATGGTTTTGATTCCTATAGAGAATATGCTGCAAATGTATCTGCTTCTACAACGTTTTATGGTATGGTTAATTTTAAAAAAGGTCGATTACAAGCATTGCGTCATGTAGTAAGACCATCAATATCCTATAACTACCGACCAGATTTTAATCAATATTACGATGAGTATCAAGCCAGTTTAGACCCAAGAGATCTAAAGGAGTTTTCAAGGTTTCAAAATGGCGTTTATGGTGCCCCCTCTATGGGTTTGAATAGTAGTGTGAGTTTTTCTGTCAACAATACTCTTGAAGCAAAAATTGCTTCAAAAGAAGGAGATGAAAATGAGGATGAAGAAAAATTTACGAAATTAAATATATTAAATAATTTAAATTTTTCCACCAATTACAATATGGCACTTGATTCTATGCAATGGAGTCCGCTAAGAATGAATGCAGGTACTGTACTGTTTAAAAACAAATTAAATATTAATCTAAATGCAACAATGGATCCCTATGCCCTTAATGCAAACGGCACCAGAATTAATAAATTTAACATAAATAATGGCGGTAGCTTATTTAGACTAACTAATGCTAATTTATCTTCAAATTATTCGATTTCTAGCAAGGATTTTGGTAAAAATAAGGATAGTAACTCTGGAAAAACTGGAAATAGAAATTCAACTGGTGATAATTTATTTGGTGAAAGCCTCACTTACAAAGAACAAAATTTAAATAAAGAAGATGACTCTAAAGTTGCAAAACTCTATCATGCTACCATGCCGTGGGATATTCGATTTAGATACGCATTGACATACAGCAATAACAGAGCTCAAAATACAATTTCTGCAAATTCCTTACAGGTTTCTGGAAATTTAGAATTTTCACCCAAATGGCGAGTTGGAATTTCTTCAGGTTATGATTTTGAAAATAAAGGTATTACCTACACACAGCTTCGTTTTGAACGCGATCTTGATAGTTGGCGTTTTACTTTTAACTGGATTCCATTTGGTGATAGAGCTACTTATTATTTCTTTATTGGGATAAAATCTTCCGCTTTAAGTGATATAAAATACGATCAAAGACGCGTACCCGATAGAAGGCTTTTTTAATAATTGTAAATTTACCCGAAACCAATCTAATTTAAACATCTCGCTTATGAAAAAAATAATAGAAACAAAAGATGCTCCTGCACCTATTGGTCCATATAGCCAGGCTGTATTGATCAATAATACTTTGTATACCTCTGGTCAGATTGCAATCAACCCCTTAACTGCTGAGCTAAATGTAAGTACCATAGAGATTGAAACTAAACAAGTTATGGATAATATAAAAGCTGTTTTAACTGCCGCAGAAATGAATTTTGACAACGTAATTAAAAGCTCTATTTTTATAACTAACATGGACAATTTTGGCGCCATAAATAGCATCTATGGTTCTTATTTTAAGGAAAAAATTGCACCTGCAAGAGAAACGGTAGAGGTAGCCAAATTGCCAAAAAATGTAGATGTTGAAATTTCTGTTATCGCCATGAAGTAAAACTATAATTAAAACAAATATTATGATTTTTACTTCTACTTCTTTTGTGGCAATTTAAGTACCAACCTGATTAAAGAATAGATTAAGACCGTTGCAAAACTGTTTTCTTACTTATTTAAGGTCATCTTTTGCAACGGTATTAGATTGTGTAAATCAAACGAATACAAAAATTTAACAAATTATCGATGATTGTAAATTATGGTTCATTGACATTAATTATCATTTGCATGTTGTTTCGCAAGATTTAAAATAGGATGTCTAACTATTTTGCCCATTTGCAAATTATATTCATTTAAAACATCTACAATTTCATCTTGTAAAAAATGTGCAATGGAACCTACAAAATAGATAGGTGTTGTTTTGCTTTCTTCAAATTGTAAAATTTGATTTTCAACAAAAGACCGCAATCCGATTTTGATAATATTTTGTGCGTAATCGCTACTTTTATTCTCTATTAAAAATCTACCTATTTGTGCTAAATAAGTATTAGGGTTCTTATTTTTATACAATTGTTCTTTAATTTCATCGGCGCTTAAATCATAAGAATTTGCAAATTTATTCGCGTAATCTAGTGGCATTTTATTATAGTAAAAATCTCTAAGCAATTGTTTTCCATAATAATTACCACTGGCATCATCCATAACAATATAACCCAAAGAAACAATTTTTTGATACGTTTTTACTCCATCAAAGTAGCTACAGTTAGATCCGGTTCCTAAAATACAAACAACTGCAGGCTTATTTGTTTGTAAACATTTTACAGCTGCAATAGTATCTTCAAAAATATTCACCTCAGCATTATTAAAAATTTCATTAAAAATTTCATATAAATATTTACGTGCCGTTGCCGTACCACAACCAGCACCGTAAAAAAATATTTTTTTAACCTTGTCTTTTACTTCATACAATTCATTTTTTGAAATTATTCTTTTAACAAGTGTTTTTTTATCAAAAACTGCAGGGTTTAACCCCTTTGTTTCTACTTTAAAAAAGGTTTCTCCCTTACTATTTAAGGCTATCCAACTGGTTTTTGTAGAACCACTATCTGCAACTAATATCATTTATCAAAATATTTAAGTCGTAAAAATAAAAAATGAAGTTTAAATAAAACTTATTTTTGTTATATTTTATCAAATTGTTAACAAATATTTAGTTTCTTTGAAAATAATCTAATCATTTTCTAAGAAGGATAAAAGTGCCAGCTCATAACTTTGCATACCAAATCCAGCAATGATACCATAGGCATTTGGTGCGATAAAAGATTGGTGTCTAAATTTTTCTCGCGCATACACATTGGATATATGCACCTCAACAACAGGTCTTTGTACTGATTTTATAGCATCTCCTATACCTACAGATGTATGGGTATAAGCAGCAGCATTCAATATAATACCATCATAAGAAAATCCTTTTTCCTGAATTTTACTTATTAATTCTCCTTCAATATTTGATTGAAAATATTCTAATTCAATATTTGGATATTTCTTTTGAAGACCTTTAAAATATGCTTCAAAAGTTAAATTTCCATAGATACCGGGCTCTCTTTTACCTAGCAAATTTAAATTGGGTCCGTTAATAATTATTATTCTCACAAGCTTAATTTTATTATTCTTATTTTCGTTGTAACTTAGTTTGTTTAACTTAGGTTTTCAAAAATACTATAATTTTAAATAAGGCCTTAATAAATTATTATTGAAATTCATTAATCATTAAAAATTTACTAATCAACTATGCAATGGCGTCCTATTTTAAAAGATTACCAGCATTATTTGCAAATTGAACGTGGCTTATCAATTAATTCTATTGTTAGCTACAGAAGTGATATAAAGAAATTAATAAAATTTATAGAGGTAAATAAAATCAACCAAAACCCTGCAAACATAAATAACGAAACGATTCAGCAATTTATTTATGAAGTAGCAAAAGATATAAATGCTCGATCTCAAGCAAGATTAATTTCAGGTTTGCGAAACTTTTTTGATTATTTAATATTCGAAGATTATCGTGACAATAATCCAACTGATTTATTGGAGTCTCCAAAAATAGGCAGAAAATTACCCGATACTTTATCCGAAAAGGAAATTGATAGTATTATCGCTCAAATAGATTTAAGCAAACCCGAAGGGGAAAGAAACAGAGCTATGATTGAAATTTTGTATAGCTGCGGTTTGCGTGTAAGTGAAATGATAGGGTTAAAAATTTCAGATCTGTTCTTTGAAGAAAGTTTTATACGCGTATTAGGAAAAGGGAATAAACAAAGGTTTGTGCCGATCAATGCCTATGTAGTAAAAAAAATAACACTATATAAAGATCTAGTTAGGGTAAAAATTAAAGTTCAAAAGGGTTATGAAGATACCTTATTTTTAAATAGACGAGGCAAACAGATCTCTCGAAATATGGTATTTATGATTTTAAAGGATCTTGTAATAAAAGCAAACATTTATAAAAATGTAAGTCCCCATACATTACGGCATTCATTTGCTACCCATTTATTAGAAAATGGTGCTGACCTTCGTGCCATACAACAAATGTTAGGTCATGAAAGCATTACTACTACTGAAATATATATGCATTTAGACAAAAGCCATTTAAAAAATGTTGTTGAAAAATTTCACCCTAGAAAATAACTAAGCATACAAGTCTTCTACTTCAAACTTTCATTTTAATTGGACTAACTGGCTAGTAATTAGGTATACATTTTAACTCTTAATTCTTTTACTTTTTTATCGGCTAAATATTCATCAAAGGTCATGTACCTATCTATTACTCCACTTGGCGTAATTTCAATGATTCTATTTGCAACGGTTTGTGCAAATTCGTGATCATGTGTTGAAAAAATGATATTTCCTTTGTAATTTTTTAAAGCATTATTAAATGCCTGGATAGATTCTAAATCTAAATGATTTGTAGGCTCATCTACCAATAAAACATTGGCTCGAGTCATCATCATTCGAGAAAGCATACACCGTACTTTTTCACCTCCCGAAAGCACATTGCTTTGTTTTAAAGCCTCATCACCGCTAAAGATCATTTTCCCTAAGAATCCACGAATATTTACTTCTTCCCTTTCTTCTTCTGTTTTAGCATATTGACGTAGCCAATCAACCAAGGATAATTTATTATTAAAAAATTCAGCATTTTCAATTGGTAAATAGGCTTGACTAGTAGTTACTCCCCATTTAAAATCTCCAGTATCCGCCGAGTCATTTCCAAAGATAATTTCATAAAAAGCCGTTACTGCTCTTGACGCCTTTGATAATAAAAATACCTTGTCGCCTTTTGACAAATTAATATTTATATCTTTGAATACTACTTCTCCATCTTTGGTTTTAGACAAATTTTCAACATGTAGTATCTGATCTCCTGCTTCTCTCTCCTGGTTAAAAATAATCGCTGGGTATCTTCTACTTGATGGTTTTATATCTGTGATATTTAACTTTTCAATCATTTTTTTTCTACTTGTTGCCTGTTTTGATTTTGCAACATTTGCAGAAAATCGACGTATAAACTCTTCCAATTCTTTTTTCTTGTCTTCAGCTTTTTTATTTTGTTGTGCTTTTTGTTTAGCCGCCAATTGACTGGACTCATACCAAAAACTATAATTACCCGAGTATTGATTGATCTTTCCAAAATCAATATCTGAAATGTTGGTACATACAGCATCTAAAAAGTGACGGTCATGCGAAACAACAATTACAGTATTTTCGTAATTTGATAAAAAATTCTCAAGCCAATCAATGGTTTCAAAATCAAGGTCATTGGTAGGCTCATCCATTATCAATAAATCTGGATTCCCAAATAAAGCTTGTGCCAGTAAAACACGAACTTTAGATTTACCATCTAAATCTTTCATTAATACAAAATGAGATTTATCTTTAACACCTAAAGATGACAATAAACTAGCAGCTTCACTTTCAGCCGTCCAACCACCCATTTCTTCAAAATCGGCACCTAATTCACCAGCTTTTACACCATCTTCTTCTGAAAAATCAGGTTTTGCATAAACTGCATCCAATTCTTTTTTAAGGTCAAATAAAGGTTTATTACCCATTAATACAGTTTCTAAAACCGGAAAATCATCAAATGCAAAGTGATCTTGTGATAAAACCGACATTCTTTTGCCTTTATCTAAATGAACTGAACCCGACGTAGGGTCAAAATCACCTGATAAAATTTTTAAAAAGGTGGATTTTCCTGATCCATTTGCGCCTATTATACCATAGCAATTACCATGATTAAATTTAGTGTTTACCTCGTCAAACAACACTCTTTTTCCAAATTGCACTGATAAATTTGATACTGTTAACATGCTTTTTTAAATTTTTTGCAAACTTACTTAAATAAGTTTTAATTTTAATATAAATCTTATCTTATTACAATATTTGACATCATTGTTGTCCTATTAAAATTTACAAGAATCCTAAAAAGCTATATATTACAGTTGATTGCGTGTTTTTTAAAAAAGTGACCTAGCTTTTCTGTTTTCAAATACACTATTGTTTTAAAAAATAATTATAATTTAAACCATTGTCTCTTCTTACTTCTTACTACTTGTTATTGGCTATACGCTATTGGCCTTTGGCTGTTGGCAACAAGAATCCAAGTAATTGGTATCAGGCACTTCTTACATACATTATCTAACTTTCAACTTTTCAACTTTCTACTTACTTCTTACTTCGTTCAAAACAATAAAGTCTATATGCTTTGTTCTTAAAGCGGTCTTATATCTTTTATCGGACAAGGATTATTTGAATTATTAAACTGTTACAATATATTATATACTCTTGATTGATGGATTAATTAACCTTTTTCAATCAACTTTTAACAACACGTTAACAAACCTAACCGAAGTATATGTTTACATTTGTTTACCATGCTTAAAGATAATTATTTGGAAAAACATTACGCTGCATCACCATTATTTACTGTTATTTTTATTGGTGCGATACTCCTATTTTTTGGATGTATTAATTCTAAAAATCAAAATATTACTGCTTTTGGAGGGAAAATAAAAAACCCTCAAGGAGAATTTGTTTACATTTTAAAAGACAAAAAAGTTATTGACTCTGCAAAACTAAACGATCAAGATAGGTTTTCGTTTCAGTTAGATTCTATTAAAACTGGATTATACATATTTAAACATGGTGAGGAATTTCAATATTTATATTTGGAACCAAAAGACAGTTTACTTATTTATTTAAATACATGGGATTTTGATGAATCTCTTATTTTTAGTGGTAAAGGAAGTGCCAAGAATAATTATTTGATCAATTTGTATTTGGATCAAGAAAAAAATGAAAAAAATTTCAAATACAATTATCGACTCAAAGAAAAAGAATTTACTGAACTTATAGAGAAGGGTATTCAAGAAAAATTAAACACTTATAACCGGTTAATTGAAAGTGAAGGAGAAGCTCCTTCTCCATTTTTTGAAAAACTTGCCAAAACGGGAATTTATTTTCCTTACTATTATATCAAAGAATACTACCCTTTTAATCACAAGTTTTATTTAAAATTGAAAGATTTTCCTAAATTGAGTGAAAATTTTTACGACTATCGAAAAAATATTAATTTTAACGACGAAAGTCTGCTTGATTATGCACCATATAGTGTTTATATAAAAATTCACCTTTATCATTTGGCCTATGTAATAAATAATGATGTACCAGATAAAACCAATATTGAGCAAAACTATATGAATTTGGTAAATGAAAAGATTCATATCGAAAAATTTAAAAATGAACTTTTGGCAAGTAGTATGTGGAAATCACTATCTAATGAGTATCTATCGGTTCAGGAATTTAATAATTTACAAAAATGTTTTTACCAAAATTGTTCAGATGAGAAAATTGTAGCAGAAATAAAAAAGTCAATTTTTCAAAAAGAACAATTAAAAAAAGGAGAACCACTACCTATGCTCATGGTATCTACTTTAGAAGGTGAAAATATTAGCATCAACGAAGTAGCAAAAAACAATACTGCTGTAATTTATTTTTGGCCAAAGAATTCAGGTTCGGCTGAATTACTCAATGAAAAATTGACAAAACTCCAAAAAAAATATCCAAATGTTTTGTTTATTGGTATTGAAAGAAATAAAAACAAAGTCGATTGGGAAAATTTTATTGCATCTAAAAAATTAGAAAAAAACAACCAATTTAGTTTGCCAAAAACTTCTGAAAAATACACTTGGTTTGAGGGAGATATGGCTAGAACAATAATTGTTAATTCAAAAGGTCATATTCAAAGTCCTTATTTGTTTTTTAATGACATGTATTTTGAAAAGTATTTAAAGAATTTAAAAGCCAATAAAATTAGCATACTTCAATAAATAAGACGTATTTTTGCAAGCTCAAAATCACAAAAACTGTATTTATTTGTAATTCAATATTTTACATAGCTAATAGAGTTTTGCAAACAAAAATATATGTCGATATTTAAAGATCTTGGCTTGAGTGATGCCATTGTAACTGCTCTTGAAGCATTAGGTTACGAAACACCCACAGAAATTCAAAAAATTGCAATTCCACAAATTATAAGTTCTAAAAATGATTTGAAGGCTTTTGCACAAACTGGCACTGGTAAAACAGCTGCTTTTAGCTTACCTATTTTAGAACAAATAAACACCAGTAGTAACAATACGCAGGCCATCATACTTTCTCCAACACGAGAATTAGCTATTCAAATTGCCAAAAATATTGAAGAGTTTTCTAAAAATCAAAAAAACCTTCATGTTTTAGCTGTTTATGGAGGTGCTGATATAGACAAACAAATTAAAGGTTTGAAAAGAGGTGCTCAAATTGTTGTAGGCACACCTGGTAGAACAGTAGATTTAATTAAAAGAGGGAGACTGGTATTAAAAAATATTCAATGGCTTGTTTTAGATGAGGCTGATGAAATGCTGAATATGGGTTTCAAAGACGAATTAGATAAGGTATTAGAAGCTACACCTAACGACAAACAAACCTTACTTTTTTCGGCTACATTCCCTAGAGAAGTTGAAGCTATTGCTAAAAATTACATGAGCAACCCCATTGAAATTTCTGCCGGGACTAAAAATGTAGGAGCAGAAAATGTTAGTCATGAATATTATATGGTTTCAGACAGAAATCGCTACCCAGCCTTAAAAAGAATTGCTGATATAAACCCTAACATATATAGCATTGTATTTTGTAGAACTAGAAGAGAAACTAAGGATATCGCTGACAAATTAATTGCCGATGGTTATAATGCTGATGCATTACACGGTGATCTTTCACAAGCACAACGCGATATGGTAATGCAAAAATTTAGAAATAAAACATTGCAAATTCTAGTTGCTACTGATGTTGCTGCTCGTGGTTTAGATGTAACTGACCTAACCCATGTTATCAATTATAAATTACCAGATCAAACAGAAAATTACACACACAGAAGTGGTAGAACAGGAAGAGCAGGTAAAAAAGGTATATCTATAGCTTTAATAACCAATAAAGAAAAAGGTAAACTTCGTCCGATTGAAAGAAAAATCGACAAAAAATTTGAATTCAAAACTGTTCCTAACGGAAAAGAAATCTGCGAAAAGCAGCTGTATAGTTTGATTGATAAAATACATGATATAGATATTAACGAAAAAGAAATTAAGGATTATTTACCTGAAATTTTTAACAAATTAGAAGGCTTAGACAGAGAAGAATTGATTAAAAGATTTGTTTCTATAGAATTCAATCAATTCTTATCCTATTATGAAAATTCTCGTGATTTGAATAGTGATGATTCTAAAGACAGAGACAGAAGTAGATCTAGTGATGATTCGTTTACTAGATTTTACATCAATATTGGAAAAATGGATGATTTAAATCCGGCAAGATTGATTGGCTTTATCAATGAAAATTTAGAAAAGAACGATGTTGAAATTGGTCAGATTGAAATTCTAAAAAGTTTTTCATTTTTTGAAATCGACAAAAATTACAGTGATGATGTTCTTGAAAAATTCAAAGACAGCGAATTTAATAATAGAAACATAATTGTTGAAGTAACAACAAAACCAAAATCACGTGGAAGAAATCGAGCCAAAAGAAATTTTGGGGGAGGTGATAGCTTTAGAGGCGACAGAGATAGAAAAAGAGGTGATAATGACAGAGGACGTAGTGAAAGACGTGGTAACCGAGAAAGAAATTTTAGCGACGGTGGAGAAAGAAGAAAAGATAGTGGAAGACGACGTCGAAATTAACTTTTTATACATCTAGTTTCTAGTCGGAAATAGATCAAAATTAAAACTATTTCCGATCAGAAACTATCTAGCATAAAAAACTCGAAGCATTTAAGCTTCGATTTTTTTATGCTTTACAACAAGATATATGATTTCATATCAAACACTTACCTTCTTGAATAATTAGGTGATTCCTTTGTAATGGTTACATTATGAGGATGGCTTTCAGAAATTCCTGAAGAAGTAATTCTTACAAAATTAGCTTCTTTTTGAGTTGCAATATCTTTACTACCACAATAGCCCATACCGGCACGTAAACCACCTATAAATTGATGCATTGTTTCAAATATTTCTCCTTTATAAGGAACACGACCTACAATACCTTCTGGAACCAATTTTTTAACATCATCTTCAACGTCTTGAAAATAGCGATCTTTTGAACCTTGTTTCATAGCCTCAATGGACCCCATTCCTCGATAAGATTTAAATTTTCTACCTTCAAAAATAATGGTTTCTCCTGGTGATTCTTTAGTACCTGCCAAAAGCGAGCCTAACATAACTGTATCGGCTCCAGCAGCTATCGCTTTAGGGATATCTCCCGTATAACGGATACCACCATCTGCAATTACAGGAATTCCAGAACCTTTTATAGCATCAGCAACTTCCATGATAGCAGAAAGTTGCGGAAATCCAACCCCTGCAACAACACGTGTAGTGCAAATTGAACCAGGACCAATACCAACTTTAACTGCATCAGCTCCAGCTTCTACCAAAAATTTTGCAGCGTCGCCAGTAGCAATATTACCAACAATAATATCAGTTTTTGGAAATTCTTTTTTAATCTTTTTTAATATAGAGGCAACACCTTTTGAATGTCCATGAGCAGTATCGATTACCAAGGCATCTACACCTTCTTTAATCAAAGCTGAAGCCCTCTCTAAACTATCACCTGTAACACCAATAGCAGCCGCAACTCTTAATCTTCCATATGAATCTTTATTGGCATTAGGATTTTCACTTACCTTTATGATATCTCTATACGTAATTAAACCAACCAATTTATTATTATCGTTAACAACGGGTAGTTTTTCAATTTTATGTTGTTGTAATATTTCTTCAGCTTCTTTTAAGGAAGTTCCTTCTTTGGCGGTAATTAAATTTTTAGTTGTCATTACTTCCGCTACAGAGCGCTGATTTTGATTTTCAAATCGCAAATCTCTATTGGTTAAAATACCTATTAGTTCATCTGATTCATTTATTACCGGAATCCCCCCTATTTTATATTTTTTCATTAAAGATTTTGCATAAGCAACATCTTTGTCTTTGGTGAGGGTTATTGGATCAATGATCATACCCGATTCGGATCTTTTTACTTTTTTTACCTCAGATGCTTGTTGGGATATGGTCATGTTTTTGTGTAATATGCCTATACCTCCTTCACTCGCCATAGCAATAGCCATGGACGACTCAGTTACCGTATCCATTGCTGCTGAAATAATTGGGGTATTTATTGAAATATTTTTAGTGAATTTAGATCGGATACTTACTTCACGCGGTAAAATTTCCGAATAAGCCGGAATCAATAAAACGTCATCATACGTAAGTCCTTCTAGAATAATTTTTGAAGTAGCCATTAGTTTGCAATTAGAAATTAATTGCGTGCAAATTTACAATAATATATTTAATTAACTACTTCTTCTCCTAAAGATTTTAATAGTATGAAAAAGAAACTATATCATTGAATAATCTGTTAAATAGCTTTTTATAACTTGCCATTTTATAAGAATTTTTTCTATTATCTAACTCTGTGTTGGTTTAAGACTAAAATTACTTAAAAATTAACTTTTAGTCCAAAATTAAATGCTCTTGGCATACCTGGTCTTAAACCTGCGGGTCTTCTTGCAACCAGATAAATTTCATCAGTAAGGTTTGTTGCAGTTGTAAATAAAGAAATATTTTTATTTAATATATAGTTTGCACTAGCGTCAATAATAAAATTAGAATTTATTATTTCATCACTAGGTATTGTACCTTGGCCTGGATTTGTACGCATATCACCTTGGTATTTTCCGCTAAGGTTTACTGAAAATTTTTGATGTTCTAAACCCAATATTAATGTAAATTGATTGTTTGCCAAATATGGAAATGCATCACCAGATTCTACAGTACCCCAACCATCAAAATCACTGTCAAAATCATTTTGAAACCTCGCATCGGTATAGGTATAAACAATTGAAAAAGGTAAACTATATTTACTTTCTTCTTTTGAAAATAATAAATCATAAGTTAAATTAAACTCTATACCTTTAGTTTTAACCGCTCCACCATTAAATTGTTCATTGGTACCCTCTCCACCACTAGCTTCTAGATCGATTCCTAATAAATTAGTATAATCATTGAGGAAAAATATGGCCTGCCCTGACAAACCTTTTTTTGAATACCTAATTCCTAATTCATAATTAATACTTTCTTCTGGTTCTAATTCTTCCTTTGAACCAGGAGGGGCAAACCCTTTATGGATTCCGGCAAAGGAACTTATATTATTATTAAATTTATAATCAAATCCTATTCCTGGCATAAATACATTAACCGTATTACTTCTAATAGATAAATCAACTCCTGTTCTATCCGGATCATTTTCCCCATAATCTTTTCTTTTATTTGTAATACTTTCATATCTAATACCGGGAGTTGTGGTAAATTTACCGATATTTAACCTATATTGTATATAGGTTGCAACAGCATTAGCCGTTTCAACTCTATTACTTTCTGTACCGTGAATTCCTGCATTTGTTAGTTGCATTACATTATCATCCATAGCATATTCATCGTACCATTGAAAACGATCTATTTGATCTTGGTGTATTCTAAAACCAAAATCAATTTTATGACTCATATTATAAGTATCATAATTAAATCCCAATACAGTTTGAACACCCTTACCATAGTACGATCTATTGTTAGCCTTTACAAAAAGAGCATCATCATTAATACTACTCGTACCTGTAACAATATTATAGGCTTCAGGGTAAATTT
Organism: Flavobacteriaceae bacterium; assembly: GCA_021647985.1. Classification (GTDB taxonomy): domain Bacteria; phylum Bacteroidota; class Bacteroidia; order Flavobacteriales; family Flavobacteriaceae; genus Lutimonas. The sequence goes on from JAKITQ010000004.1 coordinate 94,744, forward strand.
CTGGGTTATCCAATAGTTCGGCAATTTTTATTTTATTTCCATCAGAACCTTTTACTCTATCCAGCTTGTACCAATTTCTTTTGAAATTTGTGCGATATGCTACAGTTGTAATATCAAATAAATCTGATAATTTTGCATAATGCGTCAATGAAAATTGAGATTGATCTGTTTTAATATTATCCATTTGCGACCCAACATATCTACGTATTGGATTATCATCAAAATCTTCTTGGGTTAAACCGAGGTATGTTTCATTGATATCTGCAGTTGCATTTCCCATTTTAAAGGAAAGAGATTGATATATTTTGGCATCCTTATCCGTGTTAATTCTAAATTTTGCGAGATAATCTTTTTTGTCGAAACCAGAGTTAACTGTAAAGCCCCTGTTTCCTGCTTGGTCAATTTCTTTAAACCCATTAGAGTTAAATTGAAAAGTTTCCACCAAATAAGCAAAATTATCATGTGAATTGCCCACATAGGCATGTAAGTTTTTTGTGTTAAAACTACCGGCCGTTAAACTTAATTTTCCTGAAAATTCTTTAGGAATTTGAGTAGATATCAAATTAATTGCACCCCCAGTAGTGTAAGGACCATATTTAATCTGGCTACTTCCTTTTAATATTTCAACTCCTTGCATTCTACCAACTGTAGGAAAATAATATGCTGACGGAGCTGCATATGGTGCTGGAGCTGACAATACACCATCTTCCATCACTGTTATTTTTGAAGATCGTTCAGAGCCACTTCCTCTTAAGCCAATATTAGGGAATAAACCAAAACCATCTTCCTCCTGTATATTTACTCCCGGAACCATTCTTAAAGTTCGATTAATATCGGTATAGCTAAACTGTTCTATTTCCTTAGGAGAGATATAATAAGCTGAGCCTGCAATTTTTTTTGCCCCCAAACTTCCTCCAGTAATAATTACTATTTCTGATAAATCTGATACAGATTCTTGCATGCTAAAATTGATTTTTAATATACTGCCTTCCTTAATCTTTATTGACCTTTTTACAGTAAAGTACCCAATGGCTGAAGCTACTAATTCATAATCTCCTTGAGGGATATTATTTAAATAAAACTTACCAGATCCATTAGTGATTGTTCCCAATTTGGTGTCTTTTAAAAATATGGATACCCCTGATAAGTAATGTGTACTATCTGTTTGCTTAATAACTCCTTCAATAGAGCCATTTTGTGCAAAAACTCCCACATAACTAATAGTAATAATGACAATTAATAATAAATACTTTTTCATTATTGCTGCTTATTTTTATTTAGACTCATTATAAATAGAGATTAAATCCGAGCAAAAATAAAAACTTATTTTCTAATAACAAAAGCTTATTTAGAATAATTTTAAATAACATGACAAATGTCATGTTTTCAGGTAGTTTAGAGGTTTATTTATTAGGTAACTGCTTTTAATCTGCAATAATTAGATTTCTATTATCCATATTTAATTCATTTTTTTTTGTAGCATAATTCAATAATTTCATGAATAAAAGGTATTAAACCTAAGGGTCGAGATACCTGACCGCTGGTCATGCAGGTTAACCAAGATCCCGCTAGATGCTGAAACAAGTTCAGCATCTAGTGGGATTATTCTGCCTTTGTCGGCAGGCAGGGTTCGACTACTAAAAAATTGAAAGGCTCTAGTCTAAAATAGCTATTACATTCGCATTACCTAATTTTAAAGGCTTCGGGGTTACTCGATGTTAAAAATTACATCCAATAAAACAGAACAATCGACTTTGTTTACAAATATCAACGCTAAATTAAACTAGAGCCAATTGAAATTAATTTTTTAGAGGCTCACGAATAATAAAAACCGGTCAACACTAATCAGGCAAGCACATAACCACCACTTATACAATAATTTAAATTGAAATTATTTTTTATACAATAGTGAATTTAGAAAACAGAAAAGTAAAGTAACTGTTTTCAAAAAACACACAATCAATTGCCTTATATAAATTTAAGGGTTTTGGTAAATTTTAGTCGGACAATAATGGTTATTTTTACTTTAGTTTTCTTTAAAATTTAATAAAATGTCCAAAAAATCTTTCATTCTTGTAAGTGTCCAATTCGCCATATTTGCCTTTTTTATTTTTAGTGGAAGAATTTTTGCTATGAATTATTGGTTCCTTATACAAGTATTGGGTTTTATAATTTCTACCTGGGGAATATTGGCTATGAAAATAGGGAATTTTAATGTACAGCCTGAAGTTAAACCGAAAGCTTTATTTATAACCAGCGGTCCGTATAAATTCATAAGAAACCCAATGTACGCTGGTTTGATCCTGTTTTTTGGAGCTTCTGTTATATCGTACTACTCTCCTATTCGCCTAGCTGTACTTATTCTATTGATTTATGTTTTTATCGAAAAAATTAAATTAGAAGAGCAATTTTTATTGATTAAGTTTGACGTTAAATACAGCAATTACAAAAAGAAAACTTATCGGTTAATTCCCTTTATTTATTAATCAACATATGCATATAACTCAATTATTTTATTCTTAAAAATTTATGAAAAGTAAAAGGCAACACCAGACAAAAAATATAAGAACACATAGAAAAATACACCGTACTTTGGGTATATTTACATTTTAATTAAAATTATTTATTATGAAAAATATATTTACATTACTAGTATTCGCAGTACTTTTTATTGGCGTTTCTAATACATCTATCGCACAAGAAAATTATGGAGGAGCATTAAATGCGTTTGTTAAATTTGGAGATAACTCAAGTATTGGAGGTAATTATGAATTTCAAGTTGCCCCAAATCTAACTGTATCACCAGAAGCAATAATTTCATTTGGAGATGATAACAATATTGCCTTAGGTGCTAGAGCAGATTATTATTTTGACAGTTTATTCAATCTTATTGAACCTTGGGATATTTGGGCTGGTGTAGATGCCGGAGTAATTCTAAGTGGTAACGACAATTTTACCATAAACATTCATGCAGGTGTTGAATATAAATTTAGCGAAATGTGGGGTATTATTGCCGAATTTGGTGGTGGTAAAACTTCCTCTGGAGGTATTGGTGTTGGTATACATTTTTAATCCATACCACAACTATTCAATAAAAGAGCATATTCAATTTAAAATTGAATATGCTCTTTCTAATTTTAACTAATAATTTTATTATGTTTGTTAACTCAGAAATCATCTACACATATGGAAATTTTAGGCATAGACATTGGAGGTTCCGGAATTAAAGGAGCCATTGTAAATACAAATACAGGCGAACTCATGAGTAAAAAACACCGTATTGCTACACCACAACCTGCAACACCTGAAAATATTGCCAAAACGATAAAAGAAATGGTCGATCACTTTAATTGGTCTGGCAAAGTTGGATGTGGATTTCCTACCCCATTAGCACATGGAAAATGTTTGAGTGGTTCAAATTTACATCCGAGTTTAAAAAATGTACAAATTGATGATTTATTTCATAAAATTACTGGCTTAAATTTTAATGTTATCAATGACGCCGATGCTGCAGCTTTGGCAGAAATAAATTTTGGGGCAGGTAAAAATAAACAAGGACTGATTGCAGTAATTACCCTTGGAACCGGAATTGGATCTGGATTATTTTATAATGGTCAATTAATTCCGAATTCCGAACTCGGGCATCTCACTTATAAAAGTGAGCCCTTTGAAAATTATGCTGCAGATTCTATCCGTAAAAAAGAGGAATTAAGTTATAAAAAATGGGGAAAACGTTTGAATAAATATTTTAATCATTTAGAACTCCTTTTTTCTCCTGATCTTATTATAATTGGTGGTGGTGCGAGTAAAAAACTACATAAATTCGAAGATCAAATAAAAATTAATGCGCCAATTATTCCGGCAGAAAATAAAAATGAGGCAGGAATAATTGGCGCTGCCATGGCCGCCAATTAGAAATTTTATAAAAACATTTTAATAGTCTCGTTATAAGCACTTTCAAAACTTAAGGCATTGATATTTGTATCTATTTTTTTTGCTGTAAAATAGGAAAGCAATTTTTCCGTAGGCATATTTCCCGTAAGTTCATCTTTGGCCATTGGGCAGCCACCAAAGCCTTTTATAGCGCCATCAAAACGATAACAACCAGCTTTAAATGCAGCATCTACTTTTTCATGCCACTTGTTAGGGTTTGTGTGTAAATGTGCTCCAAATTCAATATTTGGATATTTTGGAATTAAATAAGAAAACAAGCTTGAAATTACCTCTCCGTTTGCAACTCCAATTGTATCTGATAATGATAAAATTTTAATTCCCATTTTTGATAAAGTATCTGTCCATTTTGAAACAATATCAACATGCCATGGGTCACCATATGGATTTCCAAATCCCATAGAAAGGTATGCCACAACCTGTTTATTTTTTTTGAAGGATATATTTAATATTTCGTGTAAAATAGTTAATGACTGATCTATAGTTTTTCCGGTATTACGCATTTGAAAATTTTCCGAAATTGAAAAAGGATAACCCAAATAATCAATTTCTTCAAAAATACTGGCTTCTTGCGCTCCTCTTATATTTGCAACAATAGCCAACAATTTACTAGATTTTTCATTCAAATCAAGTTGTGACAGTACTTGAGCCGTATCTCGCATTTGCGGAATTGCTTTTGGCGATACAAAACTACCAAAATCAATGGTGTCAAAACCTACTTTTAATAATGCATTAATATATCTAACCTTTGCATCTGTAGGTATAAAATGAGATTTTATACCCTGCATGGCATCTCTGGGGCATTCTATTATTTTTACATTTTGCATCGCATTCAAATATACAACTTAGCCGCATTATTTATAAGTAAACAAAATAAAAATTGAATAGACTAAAAAAGTAAATCATAAAAAAAGCCCATAACAAGTTATGGGCTCTAATAATATTATATTATGACTATAAAGAAGCTGAATGCTCTAATAAATCAACAATTTTTGTAGAATATCCATACTCATTGTCATACCAAGAAACTACTTTAATGAATGTATCAGTTAAAGCTATACCAGCATTGGCATCAAATACAGATGTTTGTGTTTCTCCTACAAAGTCTTGTGATACTACAAGCTCTTCGGTATATCCTAAAATACCTTTTAATTCTCCTTCCGAAGCTTCTTTCATCACCCTACAAACTTCTTCGTAAGTTGTACTTTTACCAAGATTAACTGTCAAATCAACTACCGACACGTCCATAGTTGGTACTCTAAATGACATACCTGTTAATTTTCCGTTCAAAGAAGGAATTACTTTCCCAACTGCTTTGGCAGCACCTGTTGAAGATGGAATAATATTATGTATAGCAGCTCTACCGCCTCTCCAATCTTTTAAAGATGGGCCATCTACTGTTTTTTGTGTTGCTGTGGTTGCGTGAATAGTTGTCATTAAACCATCTTTTATTTCAAAATTATCATGTAAAACTTTGGCAAGAGGTGCCAAACAATTTGTTGTACAAGATGCATTTGAAAAAACATGATCATCTGCTTTTAATTCTTTATGATTCACACCCATTACAAACATTGGTGCGTCTGGTGAAGGTGCAGAAATAATTACTTTTTTTGCTCCGGCAGTAATATGCATGGCAGCTTTATCTTTAGCAGTAAAAAAACCAGTTGCTTCAATAACATACTCTGCTCCAATTTCATCCCATTTTAAATCTTCTGGGTTGCGTTCTGCAGAAATTCTAATTTCATTACCATTAACAATTAATTTTCCATCTTTTACCGACACTTCACCATCAAATTTACCATGTACTGAATCATACTTTAACATATATGCCAAATAATCAACATCTAATAAATCATTAATTCCAACAACTTGTACATTTTCTCTTTGAGAAGCAATTCTAAAGGCCAGCCTTCCTATTCTTCCAAATCCGTTAATTCCAATTTTAATCATATTCTTTTTATTTTAATATTATATTGTCAATATATCTGAAATTCTTAAAATTTCATCGTTTATTCTGTGATTTTCTTTGATAGCTTTATCTAATTCAACAGCAACCATTTTATTGGCTATAGACCCCACCATTAGATTGGATTTACCATCTAATAACAATTCAATCGCCTTTACTCCCATTCTGCTTGCTAAAACCCTATCAAAACAACTTGGTGGACCACCACGTTGCATATGTCCTAATACAGAAACTCTAACATCATATTGTGGTAGATTTTTTTCTACATATGAGGCCAATTCAAAAACATTTTTACCAGTTTTATCACCCTCTGCAACTATTACAATACTTGAAGTTTTACCCGACCTTCTACTGTGTTCTAAAGATATTAGCAAACGATCCAATCCCATGTCTTCTTCAGGAATTAAGATTTCTTCAGCACCTGCACCAATTCCAGCATTTAGTGCTATAAAACCAGAATCACGTCCCATTACTTCAACAAAAAACAACCTATTATGTGAACTAGCCGTATCTCTAATTTTATCAATTACTTCTACCACATTGTTTAAGGCTGTATCATATCCAATGGTATAATCAGTACCAAAAATATCATTATCAATAGTTGCCGGGATTCCAATTACCGGGAATTTAAACTCTTTATTAAAGATCATCCCTCCTGTAAATGTTCCGTCACCACCAATAATTACCAAAGCATCTATTTCCGCTTCAACTAAATTTTCATAAGCCTTTTTTCTACCCTCTTTGGTTTTAAATTCTTCTGATCGTGCTGATTTTAAAATAGTACCTCCTTTTTGAATTATTTGATGTACACTTCTTGCATCCATTTTTTTAAAGTCACCATCGATCAATCCTTCATAACCACGGTAAACCCCAATACATTCTAATTTATAATACGATGCCGAACGAACCACTGCTCTAAGTGCTGCGTTCATACCTGGAGCATCTCCTCCAGATGTTATTACTGCTATTTTTTTGATAATTTTTTTCATTTTTTTAAAAAACGATACAAAAATAAATATAAATATCCTTTTAACTATGATAAAAGTCAGATTTAAACGAAATCATTTAAGAAATTCCTAATCTATCAATAGAAACAAATTTAATTCATTTATTAATATCTTTAAGTGTGTTTTTTTAGAAATCTTTCGTTGGGTATTTTTAATAAAATGATTATATACTCCCTCTATTTGCTAAAGCAGTAAAAAACCATCCATAAAATATTGATTCAATAATGAACAATAAATTAGTTGACGGTTTACTAATACTCAAAATACTAACTCTAAAAATGGTAACGCTTAAATGCCTCTAATGCAGCATAATCCGATAGGCCTAAATCATTATATTTTTTTGCCGTCTCTTTATTTCTATCTTCTGCTCTCATCCAAAACTCTCTTGAATCATCGCCCTGAAACATTACACCATCTTTTTGTGATTGATGATAAAATATAGCCTGACGTTTTTTCATAACTTGATCTGGACTCATTGGCACCGCCATTTCTATTTCATGTGTATCCCATTCGTGCCAAGCACCTCTATACAACCACAACCAACAATCATCCATATATTTTTCTCCTTTCAAGGCCTTTAAAGCAATAAAAAGTGAATCCAATGCTACTTTATGGGTACCATGTGGATCTGCCAGATCACCTGCAGCATATATTTGATGGGGTTTAATTTTCGATATAATATTTTTCATTATACTTATATCTAACTCTCCTAATTTATTTTTTTTAACCTTTCCGGTTTCATAAAATGGCATATCTAAAAAATGAACATTTTCATCAGGCAGACTTAAATATCGCGTTGCCGCTATAGATTCTTTTCTACGTATTAAACCCTTTAATTTTCTAACTTCTAAAGTATCAATACTGTATTCTTTTTTAGCATTCAAATCATTAATGATACTTTTTGATTTGGCATCACCTCCATTTAATGTATTAGAAACTTCAGCAAATTTGAGAGCCTCCTCATCAGAAACTGCAATATTTCCCGAAGTTTGATAAGCTATATGTACTTCATGCCCCTGTTCTACCAACCTATCTAATGTACCTCCCATAGATATTACATCATCATCTGGATGCGGACTGAATATAATAACTCTCTTTTTGGAAGGTTCGTTTCTTTCTGGTCTATTCGAATCATCGGCATTTGGTTTTCCACCTGGCCAGCCAGTTATGGTATGCTGTAATTTATTAAACATTATAATGTTTAAATTGTAAGCAGATCCTTGTTCAACCAACAAACTTGCCATGCCGTTATTGTTATAATCCTTATCTGTTAATTTTAAAACTGATTTTTTAAGAAGTACGCTTAACCAAACAACAGCTTTACTTGTTAAATCTTCTGACCATATACAGTTTTTAACCAACCAAGGTGTTTTAATTCTGGTTAAATCCTCTGATGCACCTTCATCTAACACAAAAGTTACATTGTCGTGTAATTGTAAATATGTAGCGGGTACTTCAGAAGATATTTCACCTTCAATAGTCTCTTTTATAACGGAAGCTTTATTGATACCCCAAGCCATTAACACAATTCTTTTTGCTTTACGGATGGTACTTATACCCATAGTAATAGCTACTCTTGGTACATGGTCTATTCCTAAAAATGCAGGCCCAGCATCAACTCTTGTGATATGGTCTAAAGTTATATTACGAGTTCCAGAATTTAAATGTGACCCAGGTTCATTAAAACCTATATGACCTGTTCTACCTATACCCAACAACTGAAAATCCAATCCTCCTACATCTTTGATTTTCAATTCATAATCAATACAAAATTGATGTATTTCATCTGCAGCTACAGTACCACTTGGAATATTAATGTTTTCTGGTAAAATATCTATATGGTTAAATAAATGATCATGCATAAAGTACCAGTAACTTTGGGTGTTTTCCTTTTCCATCGGATAATACTCATCTAAGTTAAAAGTGATAACATTATTAAAACTTAATCCTTCTTCAGTATGTAATCTAACCAATTCTTCATAAACCTTTATAGGAGATGAACCGGTGGCTAGACCTAAAACACATGATTTACTTTGTTCTTGTTTTTGTTTTATTAGATCAGCAATTTCATTTGCAACTGCTATGGAGGCAATATCAGAATTTTGAAAAATAACATTGTGTATTTTTTCAAATCTGGTTTCTTCAAATTTACCTGCTTCTGTATGTTTTAAATTAATTTTCATGTGTCTCAACTTTAATTTTTATAAGTGACACATGTTGCCTGCCTGCGGTAAGTAGGTTCGTTAGTCACCCAATCAAGTTGCGTGCAGACTATTCCCTTATGTGTCAAAATTTGGTATGCTTGTTTCATGTGTCTAATCTTTAATTTTTAAAGGTGACACATGTTGTTCGCTAATAATCACTTTACTGTTTATCAAAATTCCATATGCTCGTTTCATAAAATTAAGGTATGGATTATTTAATATGATTTTTATTGGCTTCAATATATCATGCAAAATCATGCAAATATAAGATGTTTTCCATAATAAATATATTGATTAAGACCACATCTTCCACTAATTCTAATCTAAGGTCATTGTTTTAGCTGATTGGATAAAATATATTCGACAAATGACATCAATTCAATGACAAAAGGATGAAAAACAAGTGGAATCCAGTCAACACTAATCAGGGAAGTTCATAACTCTGATTGATCTCTCTTTTGAACGGTATCTATGGATATACCTAATTATTTTTTTTCCATATTTTTTCTATTTCCTCCAAACTTTTACCCTTAGTTTCTGGAATAAATTTATAGAAAAATATAGTAGCGATAAAACTGGTTATAGCAAATGTGAAAAATCCTGCATTCATACCTATTTTGGCAACATACCATGGAAATATAAAAGCCGTGACAAAATTTGTTGACCAATTTGCAAAAGTGGCAATAGACATGGCTCTTCCTCTGATTCTATTAGGAAATATCTCACCAATCAAAACCCAGATTACAGCATTGATGGAAAGCGCTAAACTTGCCATATAAACCAATAACATTATAACTATCCACAAGCCTGAAATATTTAATGAAAAAAGAATGGCAATAATAAATAAAGAAATAAAAGTTACTGTCATGCCCCCTATGAGTAAAGGTCTTCTACCCCATTTGTCGATCTTCCAAATTGCTATTAAAGTAAACACTAAGTTAATAATACCAATCGCAACCTGAAATTGCAATGCATTACTTAAAGCAAAACCTGCTTTTTCAAGAATTATTGGCCCGTAATATACAATAATATTAACACCGGTAAATTGTCCAAATACTGATAATCCTACACCTACGATTAATGACAAACGGAGGCCAGGTTTAAATAATTCTGATAGGCTACCCTTTTCTTTGTTAAGAGATTTATTAATTTCAATTAATTCAGACTGTGCATTTTCCTCTCCACTAATTTTAGCTAAAATTGAATACCCCTTTTGTTCATATCCAGCTTTAATTAGCCAACGTGGACTCTCAGGCACAAAAAACAATAAAACAGTAAACAAAAACGCAGGAATCATTTCCACACCAAACATCCCACGCCATACCTCATCAATAGTAGATTTATACAGAACTCCATCCGTTAAACCTAATGGATTGGTTTCTGAAATGGATAATAAATACCAATTAGAAAAGAATGCGAGTAATATACCAACAACTAATGCCAATTGATATAATCCAATAAGTCTTCCTCTTATACTAGGAGGAGCAAACTCAGAAATAAAAAGTGGTGCTAATACAGATGCCATACCAACCCCAATACCTCCAATCAAACGTGCGGAGATTAAAAAAGAAAAACTTTCAGGAACCATTGAACCAAGAGCAGATATAAAGAACAATATTCCTGATAGGATTAATATGGGTTTTCGTCCAAAACGATCTCCCAATCCACCAGCAATGATGGCGCCAAATATACTACCAACCAAAGCGGAACTTCCAAACCAACCTACTTCAATTTTACTTAAAGCAAATTGTTGTTCAATAAATCCAAAAGTGCCTGATATTACGGCTGTATCAAAACCAAATAAAAACCCACCAAGTGAAGCCACAAAGGCAATTTTTGCTAGAAAATATTTGTTTTTTTTAATATGATTATCATTTGTTTCCATATTATTTATAAATAGTATTAATTATATTTGGGTGTGTTATTTATATGTTAAGCAGCTGATAAGATCTAAATAGAATACGTGGTGTATGAAAAAAACCTTTCCAACCGTTTGCTTTTGCGGTCCAAACAGAGCTACCTTCTCTGTTTAAATAACCATACCATTCCCCATGCTTTTTGTCAGGAAATTTTGAAAAAGTATAATCGTGAACTTTTTCATACCACTCTTTTATATCTGTTCTTCCAGTAACTGCCCATGCAAAAAGAAGTGCATAGAGTGTTTCACCATGTGGCCACCAGAGTTTTAAATCGGCTTCCAAATTATGTGTTGGTGTCCAATCGTAATTAGTAAGATAGCGTAAGCCTCCATATTCTTCATCCCAGCCATGTTTTAAAGATGCTAGTATAATATCAATTGCTGTTGACATTAGTTTTACATTATTATTTTTCTCAGCAACTTCCATTAACATCCAGCCGCTTTCAATAGCATGCCCTGGGTGAAATAATCGTCCTTCTGGAAAATCTAGCATGATTGACCCATCCATTGCCACATTTTCAAACAAGACTTTTTGTTCTGGTTTCCAATGCTTATCCACAATAGACATCCATGATAAATTTATATCATCTTCATACTTTTTGTTAGGCCAAATATCATTATATACCCATGCAACGGTAAGTCTAACCATGTCATGTGCATGTAGATGAAATTCTGCATTTAAAGGATAACCTAACATTGGTGTATCAGTTGGTTGACCTAATCGGACCATAATTAGATCATACATTTGCAATGCTTTATGCTTTAAATAGTCTGAAGGTTCTATTTTCCAATACTCTGCAATAGCAATTGAAGCAAAAACTTCAGTATATAAGCTTAATATATCTGATATTGGTTGCCCTTGTCTATCCAATCTAAAATACATTTTTTCATCATCTCTAAAGCCATTTTTCAGCATAAAATCCAAGCCATGTTTGGCTATTTTTTTCCATTCATCTTTATTCTCGTAATTGTTATATAAATGACTGAACATCCATATTTCTCTTCCCGTCATCCACATATCTTTATCATACGAATAAGGTTTTCCATCTCTTTTGAGACGTGTGAAATATCCGCCTAATTCCTTATCTATTGAATTTTTCTCCCACCAAGGCACAATATCCTTAAACAACATTTTATGATAATGATTTCTTAATGTTATTCTTTGATCTTCGGGTATTTGGTTTTTAAAAGTCATAGTTTAAAGTTGGGTTGTTCAATTAAGCTTATAATTCAAAATAAATCTATTCTTGATGCAATTCTAGAACAATTAAAAGAGATAGAGTCTTTAACGTAGGTTTCAAAGGTCTCAATTGTTTTTATGTTGTTTCTCCTTTAGATTCGCGTTATAGCTTTTTTTTGCCTATTTTATTAAATCTAATTCATATCCTGAACCACAATGGGTTCTTTTCCTTCCAAATCACTAATTGCAAAACGGACATTAAGAGTTTTTTCTTCTCCTGGTAATAGGGTAAAGAAATTATCACTCCAAAAGCATGGAAGCACCTCTCCTCCACCAATTCCTTTGGTAACCATCAATCTGTTAAGAGAAGCCAATTGCTTACTTATGTTTTTAACTGATACGACAATGATTTTTTCTTCTCCTTCAGAATTAATGTTGAAATTTAAATCAAGTTTTATCCTCTCAAGTGAAGTTAAATCAGTATGGTCAACCTTTTTAGCATATTCTTTGCTGTCAACTCCTGCTCTTTTAACTGCTTCATATATTTTTTCATCGACTCCAGTACTGGCAGAAAACCAATAAAAATTATTAGAAATTTCTTTTCCTTGGGCATTAGTCAATATAAGTCTAACAAAATAAGTTCCTTTAAGACCTTTTATTTCAGGCACCTTAAACAGCTCCTTATACCTGTCTTCTTCTATTGTAAAGTTTGTTTCTTTCTCCCACTTAATATTTAAGTCAAAGTCGTACAGCTTCACAGAGGCCTTTAAATTGTTTTGTACTTCATGTTGCGTATTAATTACAGAAACAGTAAAGTCATCTTCATTTAATTGAATATGAACAGGTTCTAATGCTTTTTTAGTGTAATAATATGCTGAAGTAGGATTTAAGAACCAATCATATAGTTGCCATACAATGGTTGGCCAAGTTGAATTAAGTTTCCAAAGCATAATTCCCTGAGTAATATCCCACATTCTATGATTTGCAGCTTCGTACATGGCTCTGTAACTTGCAGCATTTACATATTGCGCATTCCTAATATAGTCTTTAGCTGATTCTGGATTTCCGTAACGACTTCTTATGGCCACATCATATGGTCTATATACATAGCTATGACCAGCAACATCATCCCATGCTCCATGATGTGCCCAGTTTTTATCTAACGGATAAATATCATTTTTTGGACCTTCTCCTAAATCGAAGATAAATTTCTTCATACTTGTATAGGTAGGAACAGAAGGAACTCCCAATTCATTTCTAAACATCTGTTGATGTACTTTTTTTACTTTGTCGTAATAGTACTTGTGAGGATACCAAGTGTAATCAGGTGCTCCTTCATCAGTCATTCCAATTGGAAGATCATTTTTCATGTAAGGAGTAATTTTATCTACATCCCATCCGTAACTTGTTGTTGGGATAAATGGTCTAGTTTTTTCGTTTTCCACTATGTTGTTTCTTACCGAAGTATATATTTCTTCGCGTACCATAGTTTCACAAACCAGTATCCAAGCAGAAAGACTGGCATGATTCCTGTATCGTTTAACGATATCGGCGGCTCCTTTAATTGCTAAATCAGCATCTATTGGGTTAGGCATTTCTCCCGAATACGGATCGTTTGTCCAACACTGGTAAAAGTTACTCCAATATAACAATCCGTATTTATCATAAGTTTCCATAACATGGCTTGGAGGTGAGGGCATATCTTCATTTGAAATAATATTTACATTAGCATTTGCCAATAAGCGACCTTCATCATACATCCTTTTCTTATTCATATCTAACATCATATCTGGTTGCAACCAGCCCCCTCGTAAAAATATGCGTTTACCGTTAACTAGAAATCTTCGTCCAAATTCACCATTGAGTTCTTTAATCGTAGAAGTTATTTCTCGAATACCAAACATTGTATTTTCTGTATCTGAAACTTTACCGTCAATTACAAATGACAGTTCCAGATTATGCAAATATTGCGCTCCATACCCATTTGGCCACCATAAATAAGGGTTTTTTATAGTAAGCTGAGGAAAATCTTCGGGTTTTAAACTAATATTAATAGTTTTTCCTGCAGGAATTTCTACTTCTTTTTCAAAGCTTATGGTTTGCATATTTCCCTGCATTGTTTTTTTATAGGTATAGAAATCAACTTCTTTTATCATGTTGATACTCCCTTTTAAAACTCCTTTTACGATTGTGTTACCTACATTTTTCAAATCTGCTGATATAGAAATTTTTGCAGAAGTAGTATCGGGAAGTGGAAGGCTTGTAATTATGTATGGATCAATAATATCAACAGCATTTGTAAAAGTTAAGAATACATCCTGATAAATACCCATATTACGATCTCTTACCACGGGAGCACAATCCCAACCTGCTGAGAATTTTAATGTAGCATCCTTAAAAATATCTTTCCCTTGTCCGCGTGGGTGACCAAACACATCCAGTTGTCTTCCAGGTATGGCATTTCCTGTGTGATCTACCTGAAAAATCTTTACAGCTAGCGTATTCTTTTCTCCTATCTTTGCAAAGTCTGAAATATCAAATTTAAAACGGGTAAACATTCCCACTACATTCTTATGATCGGCAACTTTTTTACCGTTCACCCAAATATCTGCACGATAGTTGATTCCATCAAAATTGAGCCAAACTTTCTTCCCTTTATTTTCTGCATCAACTGTAAATTCTGTTCTGAACCAATATGGATCTTTAAAAGGATTTGAAATGCCTTTTAAGTGAGTAAAACCTTCTAATTCAAAACGTTTGTTCATTTCATCGTTAGCATCTGGTATTTTAAAATTATTCAAATCAAAATGCGGATCAGGATAGATACCAGCTTTAACAAGAGCTCTTAAAACCGTGGTTGGAACCTGTGCATCTGTCCAGTTCTGATCATTAAAGGTATTGGTAGAAATTAAATTATCATTTTCAGAAACCTGAGTAGATGATTCTATTTGCCAATCAGTTAAATACTGTTTTTCGATATTTTTAATAATATCTTGTTTTTTATTGTTTCCACAGGAAATTATTAAAATCCCTACGAGTAATAAAATACTTATTTTTAATGTGTTCATTATATTTGTTATTTTAGTTTTATCTACTATTTATTTTCAATTACCAAACATGCTGCGCCTATAAATCCAGTGTAATCGCCTAATCTGGCTAATACTATTTTTGTTTTTTTAGAGGGTACTGGGCAAATAATTTTTCTTAATTTATCTTCCATTGATGGCATAAAATATTTATGAGCACTTGAAATTGACCCACCTAAAACTACAATATCAGGATCGATAAGATTTATTGACCAAGCAATTGGTATAGCAAGGTGTTCGCCAAATTCTTTCCATGTTAGTAAAGCATCTTTATCTCCTTTGTTTGCAAGATTAAAAACCTCCAAAGATGACTTATTTTGCCCCGAAATTGATTTGTATATTTTAGCAACCCCATCACCTGAAATATAATCTTCAATTATACCTGATTTGTATGGCGATGCCCAAACTTCACCGGCAGTACCTGTTGCTCCATTTAGTATTTTTTTATCCAAAATTATTGCCGAACCAATACCAGTACCCAAAGTAAAACCAACAACATTTTTTTTACCTGTTGCATTTCCAAAAATAGTTTCAGCATATATTAGGCAATTGGCATCATTATTTATATAAACCGGAACAGAAAAAAAACGCTCAATAGTTTTACGTAAAGGAAAAAAGTGCATAGTTGGTAACTGGGGACACTCCAGTATAATTCCCTCATTGATATTTAAAGGCCCTGTTGTACCAATACCAATTCCTAAAACATCATTAATATTTAATTTTAAATTTTTTAATAATTTTTCAACAGAATCAGTTATTGTTTTTATAATTACAGAAGATTGTTCATGGCTATTAGTAGGTGTTTTAATCGGTTTCCCAAGTACATCTCCACTTTGAGATATAGCTCCAGTCATAATTTTGGTGCCACCTAAATCAATACCTATTATTATATTTTGCATTTTTATTTAATTAAAACTCACTTAATTTTATATTTAGATCATCCATAAATTTAACTCAACTATTTTTTAATTATCATTGTAAGTCAAGTTTTCCTTTACCAAAAATTGATAAAAAGAATACATATCCGAAAGCGAATACACAAATCATCATTCCAAACTTCATATTTAGCAGCTCACCTGTTGAACCAACAAGCCATCCAATAATTGCGCCTCCTACTATTGCTGTACCTAATATTCCAGAAATTGTTCCGTGGTTTTCTTTAAAACTATTTATTGTTGCACTAAATAGTGCTGTAAAAGAAGCACAAGTAAAATATCCTACTAAAACAAAAGCAACAAGGGCTGTGTTGGCATTACCTAAAATGGCAACAATTAAAGCGACAACTGTTAATAAGCTGTGACTGATAAATATTTTCTTTTCACCAACAAACTTCATCATTGGAGAGATAATTAATCTCCCAAAAGCTTGAAATAGCCAAAATAAACCAACAACAAGTGCAGTTTTTGAAGGAAATGCTGCGTACATTAACGTTCCTTCCCCCCAAAAGGATTGACTGTGGCTTACACCATGTATTTTATTCATATAGGTTAATATATAAGAAGACACGCCTACTTCTGCACCAACATAAAGAAATATTCCAAGTCCATAAGTATAAATTATTGGGTTTTTTATCAGATGGGTTATTTTAGAAAAATGGATTCGTTCTTCTTCTTTTAGTTTAACTTCTGGAAATTTTGCAAATACTAATAAGATGAGAATAATTGAATTCATAAATCCAAATAACAAATAGACTGTACGCCATGAAAAACCACTAGTTTGTATGAGTGGTACTAGCACAGGACTAAATGCATATCCTAAAGAACCAATTCCAATAATAATTGTTAAGTTAACTGTATATTTTGAAGGTGAATCTAATTCTCTAATAAAAGGATTTCCTGCAATTTGTATAGCGGTAACACCAACACCAACAATAAATATCATGAATATAACTAGTAAATAGTTATTGCTTAGATAAAAAAGGAAAGACCCAATAGTCATTAAAAAAGTTCCGAAGAGTAAAACACTTTTAGCTCCATATTTATCCATTGCGATTCCAAAAGGAATTGAACATAGCCCATATGCTAAGAAAAAAGCAAATGGAAGTAATGCTGCTACTGAAAGAGAAAGATTATAATCTACTTGAAATTTGTCTATTATTACTCCAATTACAGAGGTAAGTAAACCAAATGAAATATACAACATTATGGTAACTATTAATAGATAATAATTTTTTTGTTTTCTTATCATTAATACGAACTATTCTTGAATTGTTACTTTTGCGCCATGTGAAAAACTACCCGCTTCAAAACCTTTAGATTTAGCATAATAATCAATAATTAATTGAATTGGTATTATACTCTGAATAGAGAATAAAAACTCATCTTCCTCCTGAATAGGAAGAACCATCATATTTGCACCAGATGATACAACGTCAGCATTAGTAATGAGGATTACTTTTCCTCCATGTGCAACAATGTCTTGTGCCATTTTTAAATTTTGATTAAACGTTTTTCCTTTCGGAGCTAATAAAATAGATTTAAAGCCATTTTGTACCATCTCCATCGGGCCATGCCTAAATTCTCCGCCTAGATAGCCTGCTGCAGAAACTTTAATAGCTTCTTTAAACATAAGAGCACTCTGAAGCGCAGGTGAATAACACGAGCCTCTGGCGATAATCTGTAAAGCTTGCAATTCCCCTAAAAATTTTAAAACATCATTTATTACCAGTTGATAATGCTCCAAACAGGCCTGGTAATTAGTTATTAAATTTTCTATAGACTCTATTTTTGTTTTATTCCATTGCCCTGATAAGAACCACCCAAGAATATAAACTACTAAAGTTACTGAGACATAAGTTTTTGTGGAAGTCATTTCTTCACTACCAGCCCAGCTAAGTAATGTGATATCTGATTCTTTAGCCAAAGAACTTTCAATAGCATTAGTTACACCTATAGTAGTTACACTTTTAGGGATTTTTTTTAATACTTCAACCACTTCAAAACTTTCTCCAGATTGAGAAAGGCAAACTAATAGTGTCTTTTTTTTAAGTATTGAAAAATTGTAGTGTAATAATTCACTTGTATTTATAACAAATGAACTAATGCCTATACTACTAAACATATTTTGGGAGGCAAAAGAGGTAAAATAGGAACTCCCCATTCCTGTGAATATAATTTGTTCAAAAGCTTCATTTTTCAATAATTCTTTAATCTTATGTAAAGTTTTTTTTCCTTCTCCTTTAACATAGTAGTTTAATGTTCTTTCTAAGGCTGATGGCTGTTCTAATATTTCTTTGAGAAATTTATTCATTTTTTTAATTAATTTTATCAGATGTATTTATAATGATTTTAAAACCCTAAATACTTCATGGGTATAATATATTTAGTATATACAAAAGGTTCGAAAACAAACAAGATATTTTACCAATTTAACTTCATAATGTCGCATTGATTTGTTTAATGTTGCGGCATCACAAAATTAAATTGGTATTATTTAATTTACTTTAGTTTAATCATTTTTAGATTCCAAACTTCACCTGTTTTTTTTGCATGTGAATAAGTTACATATAACCTATTGTCAAAAATGTATTGAAAGGCACAGGCATCATTATCAGACAAAATTGGGTTATTGGCAACTCTTTTAAAGCCCCTATCCACTTTATCCGAATAAAAAGCGTTTGTTTCCCAACTAGCTTTAGTGCTAAAATCTTCAAATTCTTCAACCAATAGATAATATTTACCATTGTAAAAAGCTATTGAAGGAGCTGCTATGGTTTCATTTGCCGAAATAACCTCATAAGGCTTGCTATCTTTAAGCTGATTAATGTTAGCTGCTTTCTTAACCATAATATTCCATTTATTATCCTTTTTGGCACGTTCGGTTCCGTTATAATAGAATAAATAAAAGTTTGCATCATTTTTGTCTAAATAGATAAAAGGATTTTGATTCTGTTCTCCGTCTACATATGGAACAATAACGGTTCTGTTTTCAAAATTGATCCCATCTTTACTACTTTCCATTACTATTTGGCTATTAATCTTGTTATCGTACTCAGCGTAAAAGATATAAAACGTTTCATTTGCATAAACGGCTGTTGGCCATCGGCAATTTTTATTAATAATAGGATTATTTTCATATTTCTCCCAGTTTTCTAAATCGTTGCTTCTTACAAGTCCTCCTTTTCTAATAAGTGGGTCTTTTTCATTATAATGGTCTAGTCCATAATACCCCCAATATTTGTAGCCATCCTTGTTGGCTTCAACTATAGACAGGGTATGAACGTTATCAGCATCCCAACTACATTTATCACCTTCAATAATAAGAGATTTGTTTTCTATTGATGGATAAACAACACTTTGTCCAAACATATATATACTTTGAATTAGTACAAAAATTAATATTACAGTTTTTCTTAATTTCATAATTATATTTTTTAAATTTTACTTATATATTCTATTTTTTCTATACTACAGTTACTAAAACTCCATAGTTCTCAAATATTTCAGATTCTTTTTTTGACATTATTTTTGTTGTGATGATTTCATCTATTTCTTCAATTTTAGAAATCACACCAAGACTTCTTCTTCCAAATTTTGATGAATCTACCAAAAGAATCTTTTCTGCTGATATTCTCATCATGATTTGACTTGTGTGCGCCTCAATTATATTAGGAATAGTTAGCCCTACTTTAAAATCAATTCCATCAGTACCAAAGAACAGTTTAGTAGCTGAAAGTTTTTTAAGTGTTTCATCAGCTAATGGTCCAACTACAGTTGAAGTTTCTTTTAATAAAATACCTCCTAATAATATAATTTCAATATCGCTTCCTAATAATATTGTAGCTATATTTATGGCATTTGTAATTACTGTAATGCCCTTTTTGTTTTTTATTTCTTGTGCTAATAAACTTGTTGTAGAGCCTGAATCTAGTATTATGGTATCGCCTTCAGAAATATGCTCAGCAGCTTTTTTTGCAATTTTTATTTTTTCGTCAAAATGCAATTTCTCTTTTTCGTTTAATGCTAATCCCGGAGAAAACCCTTCTATCCTAATAGCACCTCCATGTGTTCTTCTAAGCAAGCCTTTATTTTCTAAGGCAGTAAGATCATGTCTTATTGTAACTACGGTTGTATTTAGTTTTTTTATTAAGTCTTTTGTAGTAACTCTCTTTTTCTTTTCAAGAATGTTTAAAATATTTTCTTGTCTCTCTTCTTGAAAAAATTTAGTATTGTATTTTTTACTCAAATCTATTGGTTTAGTTTAAAAATAGCTTAACACTGCATCATTCTTTATTAATTATAACACACAAAGCTCATAAATTTAATTCTTGATACTTTAAGTAGGTATTTTTTATTAGCATTAAGAATTGTTCAAAGGTAATTAAAAATAAATTATAATCACTAAAAATAGAAAGCAAAAGAAAGAATATGATAGATAAGGAAATAGTAGAAAAGTACTAATTCACCTCAGTATATTTTATTTATTATCTTAATGTTTTTTTTGTAATACATTTTTTTTATATATTCGCGATTAGGTATGACTTAAAATTATGTTTTATATAAATTCTATGAGGATAATTAACTATTTCTCATTCTTATAAGAAACTATTATAAACTTTCTTTTTATTTCGTTTCTATATTAGAAACTGATGTTTATATATATGTGTTTTCATTTAACTGAAAACATGTTTTTATTGACAATCAAAAAAAAAATTATTAACTCAAATTAATTAATCATGTATTTTTATGAAAAACAATTATTTATTTAGAAATTTAATTTTTCTAGTTGGATTTACGCTTTTTGGCATAAATAGTTATGCTCAAAACGTTACAGGTACTGTGTCTGACGCTAACGGCCCGCTGCCGGGAGTGAATGTCATAGCACAAGGAACCAGCAATGGAGTTACAACTGATTTTAATGGTAATTACACCATTGAAAATGTAGCATCAGATGCTGTATTACAGTTTAGTTATCTGGGATTTATTTCTCAGGATATTAAGGTGGAAGGAAGATCTAATATTAACATAACATTATTGGAATCAGCCAATGAATTAGATGAGATTGTGCTTGTTGGGTACACTTCTCGAGCAAGAGGTGAGATTACAGGCTCTATTGTTTCTGTTGATATGGATGAGGCATCCAAAGTGCCATTTGTTAATGCTGCTGAAGCACTTCAAGGTAGAGTGTCTGGGGTAAATGTAATTGCAAGTTCTAGACCAGGAGCTGCTCCAGTTATAAATATTCGTGGACTTGGATCAACAAATGCAACAGGCCCGCTATTTATTATTGATGGAGTTCAGACTACTGATGCATTAATTTTTAACAGGATTAACCCTGCTGATATAGAGCAAATGAATGTTCTAAAAGACGGTGCGGCATCTATTTATGGTGCAAGAGCTGCAAATGGAGTTGTTATTGTTACTACCAAAGGAGGTAGTTATAATATGGGGAGAACTGCTTTATCTCTTGATATTTATACAGGAGTTTCTGTAGTAGGAAATACACCAGATTTATTAAATGCCGAGCAGTTAAGTCAGGCTCGTTTTAATGCTTTTATCAATGATGGTTCACCAGACCCTGTACATCCACAATATAGACCTAACTCTTCATATACTTGGGGTGTTCAAGACTTTTTAATTGATCCCTCTACAGCTTTACCAAAAACAGATCCTAGTGTTAGAGTAAGTACACCTAACGGTACCAACTGGTTTAATGAAATAACTCAAACTGCACCAACAACAAACATTTCATTATCTTTGGCTAGCGGAAATGAAAATAGTAAATCATATTTTTCTGTCGGATACTTAACAAGAGATGCCGTTGTGGTTTATAATGGTTTTAAAAGAGTTAACATTCAATTAAATAACGAGTTTAAATTGGGTAAAAAAGTTAAAATTGGACAACACTTAAATACAAACTTTAGTAGAAGTTCAGGAAACAGTAATCAGACTGGTGAACTCGCAATAAGGATGAACCCTTTAATACCTGTTCGTGATGAAAATGGCGCTTATGCAGGGAGCTATTCTAACTCCTATGGTTTGTCTGTAGGAGAAAATCCTGTAGCTCGTGCATATAGAGATCGTAATGATTATTTAAAAAATTTCGGTTTGTTTGGAGATGCTTATTTGTCTTACGATATTTTAGATGGCTTAACATTTAAAACTACTATTGCTGGAGCTATGAACGCATTAGACCAAAGAGACTTTACGGCATTAAACCCTGAACATTCGGAGCCTCTTACAGTAAATTTACTGAGAGAGCGTGATAGCAATAGCTATTCATGGGTTTTCACAAATATGGTTACATACACCAAAGCTTTTGGCAGCCACACTATTAATGCATTTGCTGCCATGGAAGCTGTTGAAAACTGGAGCAAAGGAAAGAATATTTCTAGAACAGATTATTTTAATGAATCTCCTAATTTTTATTTGTTAAACAACGGTTTTGGAGACCCATTTGTTGGTAATACTTGGGAAAACAAGAATTCAATTTTCTCTATTTTTGGATCAGTTGATTATAATTTTGATAATCGTTACTTTGTAACAGCAACTTTAAGACATGATACATCTTCAAGATTTGCAGGAGATAATAAAAGTAGAGTTTTCCCTGCGATAAGTTTGGGATGGTCAATTGATAAGGAAGGGTTTTTCCCTGAAGGTGCTCTCGTAAATTCATTAAGAATGAAAGCATCATGGGGTGAGTTAGGTAATCAACAATTACCGATAAATAACCCAACATTGTCATTATTCAATTTCAATGAGAATACAGCCAATTACGCATTTAATCCTGGTGCAATATCTGCAGGTGCTGTTTTAAACCAGATTGGAAACCCTAATTTAAATTGGGAAATAAGTGAAACTACAAATATTGGTGTTGACTTTGGAATGTTTGATAGCAGGCTTTTTGGTTCGCTTGAATTATGGCAAATTAAAACCAATGGTTTGATTGTTCTAAATAATCAATTAATTAGTACAACGGCACCTGATGCGGGGGCACCTTATGTAAATATTGGAGATGTTAAAAATACAGGTGTTGATTTTAGCCTTGGTTGGAATGATACTACAGATGGGGGATTAACCTATGGCATCAATGCAAATTTTTCTCATTATAGAAATGAAGTGGTTAATTTGATAAACGGTACTCCAGTTGCTGGAGACAGAACTACCAGTTGGGCTGGTGGTTATACTAGAACAGAAGAGGGAGAACCAATGTCCTATTTTTTCGGAATGAATATTGTAGGGTTTGATGATAACGGAAGATGGGTGTATGAAGATGTGAATGGTGACGGTGTAGTTAATGATGAAGACAGAACCAAAATAGGTTCTCCACATCCTGACTTTGTTTATGGTATAAACCTAAATGCTGCTTATAAAGGCTTTGACTTTTCTGCATTTTTTAACGGCTCACAAGGTAATGATATTATTGACTTCAACAGGATTTTTACTGATTTTCCTTTGTTTGTTGATAATAACAGAAGTACAAGAGTATTGGATTCATGGACTCCTAATAATACCAATGCTACTTTACCAGCATTGAGTGGTTCATTAAACGGTGTTGAGATTAATTCTAACAGTTACTTTGTGCAAGACGGTTCTTATTTAAGATTAAGAAACTTACAAATAGGATATTCTTTATCTAAAGATTTAACCGATAAATTAAAAATAGCTAATTTAAGAATCTATCTACAAGGAACAAACTTATTTACTATTACGGGTTATGAAGGAATAGATCCTGAAGTTTTACCTATTGATAATCTAAACCAGGGAATTGATCGTAGAACGTTTCCAATAGCTAAAATATATACAATTGGTATTAATTTGAAATTTTAAAAAAATGAAAAATAAAATAATAATAATACTCATGCTTCTAGGTTTTGTATTAGCATGTAGTGAAGATTTTACTGAAACTGTTGAAATTGGATCGTTAAACCCTGCCGCTCTTCAAAATGAAGCGGGCATTAATTTTACATTAACAGCAGCTTATAGTTCTTTGGATGGAAGAACCAATGTGACTTCATATTGGACTGCAACCGGTGATAACTGGTGGATGGATGCTATATCAGATGATGCGCATAAAGGAAGTACAGATGGTGATCAACAGGCTTTGTTCTTATTAGAAACGTATGATTGGAATTCTGCAAGTGGTTATTTAGCTAATAAATGGAGAGCACTCTATGCAAGTGTAAACAGAGCTAATGCAGTAATTGACTTGGTTAGTAAAGTTACTGATGGCGATTTCACAGCTCAAGTAGCTGAAGCAAGATTTTTAAGAGGCTTCTTTTACTTTGAATTACAAAAAATATATGGCTATGTAGCTTATATTGGTGAAGCAGAATTTGCAGCTATTGAATTCAACCAGACCAATACAGGTGATGTATGGGCTCAAATTGAAAGTGATTTTAGTTTTGCTGCTGCAAATTTACCTGATAATCAGGATGATGCAGGTAGAGCAAATGCTTGGGCAGCTAAATCATTTTTAGCCAAAACATACCTCTATCAAAATAAATTTAGTGATGCTCTTACTTTATTTAATGAAGTTATTAATGATGGTCCTTATGGATTATTACCTGAATTTGTTGAAAATTTTAGCCTTGCTGGTGAGAATGGACCAGAATCAATTTTTGCAATTCAATTTGATGTTGCAGGTGGTGCCCTTTCGCCAAATGGTAACTTAGGTGGTACCTTAAACTTTGGTGGGCCTAACGGATGGTGTTGTGGTTTTTATCAGCCTACACAAGATCTTGTAAATGCATTTCAAACAGAAAACGGGTTACCATTACTGGATACTTACAATAATACAGATGTTAAAAATGATTACGGTATTGGTAGTGGAGATGCTTTTACTCCTTCAACGGCAGAACTTGACCCTAGACTGGATTATACTGTAGGAAGAAGAGGTATTGATTACAACGGATGGGATATTCACCCTGGAAAAGAATGGATACGTGCTGGTTTTGATGATATTTCAGGTCCTTATTCTCCAAAAAAGAACGTTTACCAAGCAGGTGAAGATGCCAATATGGGCACAGGTGCTTGGGGAGAACAAAGCGCAGGAATCAACTATAATATTATGAGATTTGCTGATTTATTATTAATGGCTGCAGAATGTGCAGTTGAAGCAGGTGATTTGAGTACTGCTCTTTCTTATGTTAACCGAGTAAGAAGCAGAGCAATGAATATGACCTATTTAAAAAATGACTCAGATGATGTTAATTTTGCAGCAAATTA
>JAKITQ010000022.1 GCA_021647985.1 Flavobacteriaceae bacterium
TGATAATAATTCTAATTCCCTCTGTAATTCAAGCCTTTCAATGGATGAAAGAGTTGATAAACTATGCTTTATTTCTTGTAAATTCATAATATAAATATACGAATAATAGCTGAATTAAACTAGAGCCTATATTTTTTACTCCCATAATTAGATTTAAGATTATACTGATTCGCAAGAACCCATATAGAAGTATAATTCTTTCTATCTATTGTTAACCAGCACCCCTCACAAAGTTTTGAATTTCCTGTTTCTTTTTTATATTGTTTAAAGCTCTTCCATTCTTGAGAATAGGTAAAATGAACAATTAGAAAGATAAAGAGAATACTATTATTGATTTTTTTCAATAGAAAAATATTTATTTTAATTTTACATAGATTTTATTAAAGACTATTAAGCAGGTAAAAAAGATGCAATATCAAAGTAAACCTGTAGATTACGCCTCAAAAAAAACCTTATGTGTTTTTAAAACCTATAGCCAAAGGAAGTTCCTAATCGAGGAACAATTTCAGAATAATAATCACTATTGCTAGTAATTAAATTTCTACCAACACCTACGTAAAATTCAAAAACAAATCCTTTTTCACTCACAAACTTAGATCCTAAAGAAAGCCCTAAAGCAAAATTTGTAGTCTTTTCCACATTGTTATTACTTCCATTGATTCCGCCATAATAATAAGAATCAATTTCTTGTGTGTTAAACATTCCAAAACCTTCTACAAAAAACCCCCAAGCATATTTTCTTGAAAAGAAATGTCTATAATAAGGTGTTATGGCAAATGTTTCATTATAATTTGGACCGTCAGAATTATCATCATTTAAATTGACCAATAAAGAAATTCCCACTGAAGACTCATCATTAATTAAATATTCATAAGAGGTTTCAATAGATTTAAATAATATAATATTAAAGGCATTAAGTTTTAGCTCATGTGACTTTTCTTTATTTACAACTTCTTGAGCTAGAGAATTAAAAGTTATAAGAAAAAGGGTAATTGCGATTAATTTTTTCATGAAAATGTTTTTAATTATATAGGGTGATTTGTAATCAAAAATTATGCCAATCGTATTCTAATTTAATTAATAATTATTGTGTGAAATTCAGAATTAGTGTTTTTTGATTAGATAAATATAAACAGGGAAATGGTCACTATATCCATTCGTGTAATTGTTATTTTGAAAACTTCGAAATGGGTAACCTTTGTATCTTCCTTTTTGTGAAATAATAAACCCGGGATTAAAGATCCCTGCTTTATAAAACTTAAAGGAGGTATAGTTTTTATCTAAATCTAAACAAGCATTACTCATCAATATTTGATCAAATAAATTTAACCCATCTCTGTAGCCTAAAGTATTTAAACCTTGATCAAACATATTTTCCATTGGGTTATAGAGCGATGTATTACTTATTTGTTGGTATTTACCTGTACTAATTAACCCTTTTTTTAAGCTTTTATCTATAGGGTCATCATTAAAATCTCCCATAATTAAAATTTTAGCATTTTTATTGTTTTGATTGATCTTCTCTATTACTTGTTGTGCAACAAATGCCGCTTTCGCTCTTTTAGGCGCACTTTTAACCTGACCCCCTCGTCTAGAAGGCCAATGATTAACAATTATATGAATAAGGTCATTTTCTAATAAACCACTAACTACAAGTATATCTCGAGTATAAATTCTTTTGCCTGAATCTTCCCATAGTTTTACTTCGAATATTTCTTGGTCCACAGGTGTGAAATATTTTTCTTGATACAAAAGGGCTACATCAATACCTCTTCTATCTGGAGAATCAAAATGGATGATTTGGTATTTTTTATTTTTAAGAAATTTTGTATTGATTAAATCTTCTAAAACATCTCTGTTTTCTACTTCTGCCAAACCAATTATTGCAGGGCTCGTTTTAGAGGCATCAAATCCAATTTGAGATATTACCTTACTGATGTTGTCAATTTTATGCCAATAAATTTTTGAATTATAATGATTTTTCCCTTTCGGTGTAAAATCATCATCAAATGTCTCCGGGTTATTTATTGTATCGAAAAGATTTTCAACATTATAAAAAGCAATCGTTCTTATTTTATATTTGGTATTTTGACATTGAGGGGTGTGTATAATGAACAACAAAGTAAATAAGAACGATATGTTATGCTTTTTATGCAATCCAATAAATGGGATTTAGTAAATATTAGTGCAATAATTTTACAAAAGGTTAACATAAATTCTAAAAATATTTTTATGTTAACCTTAATCTTTTTTTATCATCAAATTAATGTTAACTAACCCTATCATTTTCAATTTGATATGAAAAACACCGTTTGTTTTTTCATTTTTTTTATGACTTCTATTTATTGGATTCAGGCACAATTATATGGTTCGATTTCAGGTAAAATAATTAAAAAATCAACAGCAATAGAATTAGAAAGTGTACATATTGTTGTTCAAAATTATAATTTATCCGAGTTTTCAAAATCAGACGGTAGTTTTCAAATTAGTCGTATTCCATTAAATGATGTGCTAATTCAAATTTCGCTGATTGGTTTTGAAACATTAAAAATACCCGTAAGTCTAGATAGTTTAAATCCTGACATAAACCTTGGTATTATCCGCTTGACGGAAAAAATAGAACAAGAAATAGATCAAAGTTTTATCAATTTAAATGACGAAGATTTATTGGTTAACGATAAAGGAGAATCTAACTCCATATCAGGTTTGTTGGTGGCTACAAAAGATGTTTTCTTAAAAACGGTTGCCTATGAATTTAGCCCTACATTTTTTAGACCGAGAAATTTAGGTTCTGAATATTCCAAAGTGCTATTGAATGGCGTGAGTTTGAACAAATTGTATAATAACAGACCACAATGGAGTAATTGGGGTGGTTTAAACGATGTATTAAGAAATCAAGAATTTACATTGAATACCACAGCATCAGCAAAAATATTTGGCGATTTGGCTGGGGTAACAAATATTATTACAAATGCAGCCAGCTATGCTAAAGGAATTAAAATTTCATATGCCTCATCTAACAGGAGTTATAGAGGGCGGTTGATGGCGAGTTTTAGTAGCGGCCTTTTAAATAATGGTTGGGCCTATACTTTTTCTGTATCTCGCAGATATGCCAATTCTGGTTTTAGAGAAGGTACTCTCTATGATGCAAATTCTTTTTTTATTGCCATTGAAAAAATTATTAATAAAAAGCAATCTTTAAACTTTACAGCTATTTATGCAAAAAATATAAGAGGAAAATCATCTCCAAATACACAAGAAGTATATGACCTTAAGGATATAAAATATAATGGTTATTGGGGGTTTCAAGAAAGCGTTTTAAGAAATTCACGAACAAGAAAAATTGTAGAACCAATATTACAATTGAATCATTTTTGGAATATAGATACAAATACCTCATTGCAAACCAATATTACTTATCAATTTGGAAAATCAGGAAATAGTAGATTAGATTATGGAGGAGCTCAAATCATTGAAAACAATAATGGAGAACAAAATATTATTGGAGGAGGGACAAATCCCGACCCTACATACTATCAAAAATTGCCAAGTTATTTTTTAAGAGACCCTAATAACCCTGATTATGCGAATGCTTATTTGGCCGAAAAAGAATTTTTAAAAAACGGACAAGTTAAATGGACTGACTTGTACGAGGCAAATCAAAATATTGGTAACAATGGGAATTCTATTTACGCTTTGTATGAAGATAGAAATGATGATAAACAATTTACATTCAATACAATTCTAAATAAAAAAATGAGTGACAAATTTATTATAAATGCCAATGTAGAATACAAACAATTGCGTTCAGAAAATTTTGCATGGATGCTAGATTTATTAGGTGGTAAAGGATATCTAGATGTAGATTCTTATGAAAATAATATACAAGAGGCTCAAAATGATTTAAATAACCCTAACAGAATAGTTCTTGAAAATGAACGATTTAAATACAATTTTAATTTTGACACCAAAGTGTATAGTGGTTTTGCCCAAACTTTATATAGTACAAGAAAGTTAGATGCATATTTGGCTTTTAATTTTGTTGGTACCACTTACCAAAGAACCGGACTTTTTGAAAATGGAGCATTTCCAGAAAATGCATCTTTTGGAAAAAGCAAAGAATTAAATTTTTTGTCTTTTGGAGTTAAAACAGGTGCAACTTATAAATTAACGGGAAGGCATATTTTTACAGCCAACACTTCTTTTTTATCCAATGCTCCAACACTTCAAAATTCTTTTTCAAATGCTAGAGAAAATAATGATATCGTGATTGGTCTTACTAATGAAAAATCTGTTGCAATCGATGTAAGCTATGTTTTGAGGCATCCAAAAATTAATGCAAAAATTACTGCTTATATGATTGATATAAAAGATCAAACGGACATTTCGTTCTATTTTGCCGATGGGTTAAATTTAAATAATACCTCAGAAACCACTGCATTTGTTCAAGAAGTTCTAACAGGTATTAACCAACAAAATACGGGAATTGAAATAGGTATTGAGGTTCCGGTATTGATGAATATTAAACTAAAAGGAGTTGCCGCTATTGGTCAATCCGTCTATACAAATAACCCAAACCTTTATCTAACTTCTGATGATTTTACCGAGCCCTTAAATTACGGGGAAGTTTTATTGAAAAACTATTTTGTTGCCGGTGGACCTCAACAAGCTTATTCTGTTGGTTTTGAATATAGCAGTCCTAAATACTGGTGGTTTGGAGCAACAGGTAATTACTTTAACAATGCTTTTATTGATATTGCACCAATCACGCGAACCAAGAATTTTTATTTAGATGCTGATGGGCTTCCAATTGACGATTACGATATAAATATTGCAAAAAGATTATTGCGGCAAGAAAAATTTGAAGCTTATTTTTTGGTAAACCTTGTTGGTGGAAAATCATGGAAAATTAATAACAATTATATCGGGTTTTTTGCCAATGTGAGTAATGTTTTAAATACATCGTATAAAACAGGTGGTTTTGAACAATCACGTAATGCAAATTATTATACACTATTAGAAGATCAACTTAGAGATAAACCTTTGTTTGGGGCAAAATATTGGTTTGGTTACGGTACGAGTTATTTTGCCTCTGTTTATTACAGGTTCTAATTTAAAAAAAACTTAAAAATGAATAAAATATCACATACAATTTCAATTATAATTTTAATAATGCATCTTTCTTGTGTTCAAATTGATGATTTCGAAATTCCTAAAATATCCATAGAAGAATCCGATATTTTAGCGAATACAAATATATTGGCCGTCAAAAATGCCTTAAATCAATCGGGTGAAGATATTTACACTTTTAGAGAGAGTGACAATACCATCATTGAAGGATTTGTTATTTCAAGTGACGCAGCAGGTAATTTTTATAAAAGCTTAATTGTTCAAGACAATTATAAAAACCCAACATCAGGAATTGAAATTATGATTGACTTAAAAGCATACTATACCAAATACAACTTTGGTAGAAAAGTATTTATAAAAATGGCAGGTTTAAGTATTGTAAACAATGAGGGGAAATATAAAATAGGGTATAATTTAAAAAATAAAGTAGAAGAAATACCAGAACCCTTATTGAATAATTTTATAATTCGCTCATCCATCGTTGAAAATATAAAAGCGAATCAAATTTCTCTTTCTGATTTGGATAATGACAAAATAGGAACCTTTATTCAAATTGAAAATATACAGTTTAAAAATGATGAAATTGGGAAAACTTATGCCGGTGAAAAATTTGATAAATTTAATGGAGAAAGAATATTGGTACAGTGTGATAATCAGATAAATACTGTTTTAAGTACCAGTTCTTTTTCCGATTTTAAATCGAATATAATTTCTAATAATAGTGGTAGTTTAAGTGCTGTTTTAACAAAAGATTTTTTTGCTAAGAAATTTATTTTGATTTTAAACGACCCTTCTTCCATTAATTTTTCAAAAGAGCAAAGATGTGATCCTGAATTTTACAATTGTGTTTTAAAAAATCCAAATGGTACAGAACCAATATTTTATGAAAATTTTCAAGAAATAAAAAAAATAGCTGATTTAGAAGCTTTAGGATGGATTAACACCAATACTTCTCTAGGTAATACCAAATTCAAAAAACGAACAAGCCGAGGAAATGTTACTGTGCAAATTTCGGCATTTAATACGGAAGAAAGCCCATTAGAAGCTTGGTTAATTACACCAAGCATAGATTTGGATAATTCATACAATGAAGTTTTATCATTTGACACTAAAGCCTCTTTTGATAATGGTTCGATTTTAACTGTTTGGGTCTCAACAAATTTTAGTGGTGATATAAAAAATGCTAATTGGCAACAATTGGATGTGAAAATTTCTGTTGGACCTGGAAACTCCTATGTAAATGATTTTATTTCATCAGGATTAATAAATTTAGATTGCCTAGAAGGCGAGGTAAATATTGCTTTTAAATATTTAGGAGGAGACCCTGGTGTTTCAACAACTTATGATCTAGATAATGTTTTAATTGTTGGAAGTACTATGTAGCAATAAATACAATTGAAGTTGTTGGTTTTGTATTTGCCTTAATCAAATTTACCAGTAAGAGAAGGAAAGAAGCGTTGTTAATTAAATTTGATTCAATTCATTTTTTTGAATGATGCCAGTACAGGAAAGTGATCACTAAACCCTCCTAAATGCCATTTACCAATAAAGGTTCGTTTGGGAGAGCCCTTTCTTTTACCCTTTGGTTCCTGCAAAAAAAAGTCATCAAAAATTTGAGTTGCTAGTAACTTAAATTTCAAATTTTCATCATTAAACATGGCTTTATTAAAAATAATCTGATCAAACAGATACCATTTACCATGATATTTAACAGAACCTTTATTTTTTTCATGTAATTCAATCATCGGATTATAAAGGTCTAAGTTCATTAAGTGGTTTTTTATACTATTGCTATTTGGGTCATCATTAAAATCTCCCATAATAATGATTTTCGGATTTTCATTATCATTTTGAATCTCGGTTATAATCTCTTGAACTAATTTTGCTGCCTTTATTCTTTTTTTATCCGATGATTTAACGCCCCCATTTCTTGAAGGCCAATGATTGATTATAATAAAAACAGGTTCGTTAAAAAGTTTTCCAGAGATTAATAATATATCTCTTGTGAAATCTCTATTATTCTGATCATCTGTTAAGTACAAAGTATAGGTATTTGAAAAAGACAATTTAAAATGCTCTTTTTGGTAAAGAAAAGCAACATCGATACCACGTTCATCTGGTGAGTTGTAATGTACAAAATCATAATGATAAGGATTCAATTTTTCGGTTGCAATCAAATCCAGCAAACAGGTTTCATTTTCAATTTCTGCCAATCCTATAAAAATAGGTGGCAGTTTAGATGTTTTTAATCCAATTTTAGAAATTACATTACTTAAGTTTTGAATTTTTCTAAGATATCGATCCTGATTCCATTGATATTCCCCTTCCGGGGTATAATCCTTATCCAATGTAAATTTATCATGAACCGTATCAAAAAGGTTTTCAACATTATAAAATGCAATTGAAAAAGTATTGATCATAACCCTATTTAAAATATTTATCGAAAATAATGAATAATAGGTTAATACAATAAAAATAAGGATTGTAAATTTGTCGTATGATAGAAAAAAGAAATTCAGATATTGAAGATGTAATTTTGATTGGTGTTATTACCGGACAACAAAATGAAGAGAAGTCAAAAGAATATTTAGACGAATTAGAATTTTTAACTTATACAGCAGGAGGAAAAGTAAAAAAGCGTTTTACGCAAAAACTAGATTTTCCAAACCCAAAAACTTTTATAGGCAAAGGAAAACTAGATGAAGTTAAAAGGTTTATTGAAGAAAATAATATAAATACTATTATTTTTGATGATGAATTAATGCCTTCGCAATTAAGAAATATTGAAAAAATAGTAGAAACAAAAGTATTGGATAGAACGAATTTAATTCTAGATATTTTTGCCCAAAGAGCACAAACTTCATATGCTCGAACTCAGGTTGAATTAGCCCAATGTCAGTATTTATTACCTCGTTTAACAAGAATGTGGACGCACTTGGAAAGACAAAAAGGAGGGATTGGTTTAAGAGGGCCTGGTGAAACCGAAATTGAAACTGACCGTAGGATTGTTCGAGATAAGATTTCATTATTAAAAAAGAAATTAAAAATTATTGACAAGCAAATGGCGGTTCAAAGAAAGAATCGAGGAAAAATGGTTCGTGTTGCCTTAGTGGGTTATACCAATGTTGGTAAATCAACTTTAATGAATGTAATTAGTAAAAGTGAAGTTTTTGCTGAGAATAAATTGTTTGCAACTCTCGATACAACAGTTAGAAAGGTTGTAATTAAAAATATACCGTTTTTACTTACCGATACGGTTGGATTTATTAGAAAATTACCGACACAACTTATAGAGTCGTTTAAATCAACTTTAGATGAGGTACGTGAAGCTGATTTGCTATTGCACATTGTAGATATTGCCCATCCTAATTTTGAAGATCATATCGCATCTGTAGAAAAAATTATTGCTGAGATAACATTGGAAAAAAATAAAAAAGCTATTCCAACTATTATGGTGTTTAATAAAATCGATAAATATACTCATGAAACTATTGACGAGGATGATTTGGTAACTGAAAAAACCAAGGCACATTATACTTTAAATGAATGGGAAGAAACATGGATGTCGAAAATGAAAAACAATTGTATTTTTATTTCGGCATTGCATAAGGAAAATATTGATGAATTTAAAGTAAAGATTTTTGAAGAAGTTAAAAAAATTCATATTACACGATTCCCATATAATGACTTTTTATATCAGGAATATGAAGAGGAATAGTTCTTAATTGTTATCCTCTTTTATATCAATAATTCCATGTCTTTCTGCTCTAATTTCCCACATTTTCCTTGCGAGATTTTGTAAATCTTCATGACCATCACTTTCATCAACAATTTCAAGTCCTAAAAGGGTTTCAATAATGTCTTCTTGGGTTACAATGCCACTAAGAGAGCCAAATTCATCAACTACCAAGGCAATATGTTCATGTTTGTTAATCAATATATCAAAAAGTGGTTTAATTTGAGCTTCTCTGTGGGTGATTATAATTTTTCTTCGAATTGTTTTTAATTCTTTATTCCCATTTCCGTTTATTATCGCTTCCAAAACTTGATCTTTTAAAATATAACCAGTAATATCGTCGGTTGAATTTTCAAAAACAGGGATTCTTGAAAATTTAAAATTTGGATTGACATTGTAAAAATCTTGAATTTTCATATTTTCTGAAGCTGTATTCATTACAGTTCTTGGAGTCATAATGTCTTTTACAAGTATCTTTTTAAAATCAATAATATTTTTTATAATATTACTTTCCGATTCTTGAAAAACACCTTCTTCCTTTGCAATATCTGCCATAGCGTGAAAATCTTCTCTACTAACAATTGTTCCATGCGAGTTTTTACCAACTAACTTTGTTGTTAGTTCTAGCAACCATAAAATTCCGGTAACTTTTAAAGGAAACATCAATAATGTAATTGCTTTAGCAGAAAAATTTGCCAGCTGTTTCCAATAACTTGCCCCAATCGATTTGGGTATTATTTCTGAAATAATCAATATCAATAATGTCATTACCGTAGAAACTATACCCACAGCATTATTACCAGAACCAAATGTTTTTTCGGCCTGTACACCAACCATAATGGCACCAACAGTATGTGCAATTGTATTTACTGTTAAAATTGCTATTAAAGGCTTATTTACATCATTTTTTAAATTCTTAAGAATCTTTGCATATGCTTTGCCTTCCCTACTTTTAATAGTTATAAAAGTTGGTGTGATACTTAATAAAACAGCCTCAAGAATAGAGCACAAAAAAGAAAATCCAATGGAGATTACAGCGTAAAGCAATAATAATGGCATAATGAATAAGATATTTAGCTAAGATATAAAAAAAGCAATCATTATATTAAAGCTTTAACCTTAATATTAATTATAATAGATCTATAACAATAAAGCTTCCTGATTTACAGAAAGCTTTATTGTTAATTTTATAAGAATGTTAAAATTATTCAAAATTAAAGTTTAATCCAAATAACCAATACGATTGTAATTTGTTATCAATAGTATCAAACGTTGCATTGGGATTTGTTGTTTGAATAAAATTTAAAGCTTCTTGCTTGTTTTTTCTTAGACCAAAGTCAAACCCTAAACCAAAGTTTTTCCATAAAGTATATGCTATGGTATTGGTCCATGTAAAATTTGAGTAATTAGATGTTTCATAGCTTTGAAATAAAGAAAGGTTGGTTTTAAAGTTAAAACCACCAAATTTCTTAGAATAATCAGCAACAATTTTTGCACCTAATGAAGAGTTATAATTATTATCACCGCTACTAAAAACAAAATTGTAATTTAAGGGGTGAATAACAACAAGTAAGTCTTTTAAAGGAGTCCATGTAATACCAATACCTAAATCTAAAAATCCTGGATTATTAAAATTTTGAACTAGAGTAGAACGATATTCACCAAGAGCTGAAGCAGCAATTTTTTTACTTAAGTTATAGCCATATAAAGAAGAAAGTGTAAAAATGTCGGTCGCTACTTCATAATTTGAATTGTCAGAATTATCATCTTTATCATCAAACTTTACCCAACCTACGTTAATATTCGTATAGCTTTTCCAGAAATACTTATCTTCAATTAAATCGGCCCTTGCATTTAGGTTTATACCAAAGTTTCCTACAGAAGAGTTAGGCGTTTCTTTGGAGTACCAATTACTAAAACCGGAAACATTTCCTCCAATAGTTCCGAAAATTTTAAACCTCCATCCAGGAATACCGTCAATTTCACTTTGAATAGCGTCTACTTTACTTTGAAGCGCTTTAATTGAGTCATTTTTTGTTGATTGCTCTGCAATTAATTCTTCTTTATTCTGTGCCTGAATACTTGTCAGGCTAAAAATCAATATAGCAATAAATAATGTTTTTTTCATTTGGGTTAGTTTTGGGTTAGTTTTGAATTGCGAAAATACAATTTTTTTAAATCTGATTGTGTTAATTAATTTTTATATGGTAAAAGCAAGCCGGAATGTATGATTTTAAGATTTAAAATATTTTTCTAAATTATCGTAAGTCATCAATCCTATATCAATAAATCCTTTTGCAATTGCTTTGTTCTTAATTGCGATAATTAATTCTTGAACATCAATATTGTTATTATAAAAAGATGTTTTAAAAAGATTTTTGACAGATAAAAGCCATTCTAATTGTTCCGGTGGTAACATTAGAGTTTTATTATTTAAATTTTCCATACAATAAGATTCACCAATTAATTTAGGTTACTTAGTTATTTAATCGCTAGAATTCTATATAGTTAATGGCTTCCTAATAAAAAAGTCAACATAAAAAAACATAATTTTTTAAGTCATTTTAAATGAGGTTTTTATATAATAAAAATGGTAGTATGGCTAATAATCGAATAAAAGGTATTAAACCCCAGGGCAAGCCCTGGACCCATTAATAGGAATCGACCCAAGGGTCGAGGTATTAACCAAGATCCCGCTGAAAAAGCGGGATTAGTTCGACTAACTAAAAAATTGAAGCAAATTTATCTAGAAATAAATTATTTTTTGCTTTTAAATAAAGGTACATTAGAACATGCCTCACCATACATAATACTTTTGGTAATAGAAATTAATTTAGATACAAGCTGGGTATAAACAGTTTCTGGGATCGGTTTACTTGCACAACCTTTTATAATGATTGGTTTTCCTTGATACTTTTCCAAAGAAAGGTTATTGATAATATCTTGAAAAATTGAGGTTTCTAATTGTTCTAAATTTCCTACGATAATTTTTTTTGCAAAAGGGCTTAAAGAAACCGTGATTAGCAAATATGCCCACGACGGAATTATAGCTTCTGTAGAACAGTATAGTGCTACATATTTATCTTGGTAAGCTTCCCATTGGTAATCTTTAATAAAAGCTCTAAAATCTTTTTCTTTTAAAATTTGTTCAGCAAAAAGCCACTTTTTAATATCCAATAAAACCCTATCCCCCTCAGGGTAAAAATTTTCTAAGTCAATAGTAATCAATTTACTATCTGCAATTCTATTTTTAATTTCACCTGACATTAAAAGTTCTTTATCAATTATCTATAGCTTTAAAAAATTTGTGTTTCGATTATGATTAATATTAAATCACAAAATTTTTGTAGTAGAGTTATAAGAAGCCTAACTCTAATTTCGCTTCTTCACTCATCATATCTTGTGTCCATGCTGGATCAAAAGTAATTTCAACTTCAGCGTCATTTACCTCTTCAAGGGTTTTAACTTTCTCTTCTACTTCTATTGGGAGTGTCTCGGCAACCGGACAATTTGGAGATGTTAAAGTCATCAATATTTTAACATTCTTATCTTCATTTACAAAAACATCGTAAATCAAACCAAGTTCATAAATATCAACAGGAATTTCTGGATCGAAAATAGTTTTTATAACCTCAACAATTTTTTCGCCTAAAGCATTTTTATCTAAAGTATTCATTTTGTCTCTTTAAAATCATTCTAAATAAGGCAAAGATACTGTAATGAATAAATATGGCAAAATAATACTTTAGGGATTAATTATTTTTTAATTGAAAAGCCAACGCATACAGTTTTAATTGTTTTACCATAGAGACCAAACCATTGGCTCGAGTTGGAGAAAGGTGTTCTTTCAAACCAATTTTATCAATAAAATAAGGTTCGGCATCTAAAATTTCTATTGGTGTTTGGTTTGAATAAATTCTTAGCAACAAAGCGATAATTCCTTTCGTCAAAATTGCATCACTATCTGCAGTGAAAATAAGTTTTTCATTGCTATATTTGGCATGCAACCAAACCTTTGACTGGCATCCTTTTATTAAATTATCTTCCGTTCTATTGGTTTCATTAATTAAGGGTAAAGATTTACCGCTATCAATAATGTATTCGTATCGTTCCATCCAATCATCAAATAGTTCAAACTCATCAATAATTTCTTCTTGTATTTTTTTAATAATCATTTTTAAAACTTATTTTTGCAAAAATACATAAATAGTTATAACATGGGAAAACTTTTAATTGTTGGTACAGTTGCTTTTGATGCTATTGAAACTCCATTTGGAAAAACCGATAAAATATTAGGTGGTGCTGCTACTTATATAGGCTTATCAGCTTCCCATTTTGGTGTAGAGTCTGGAATAGTTTCTATTGTTGGTGGTGATTTTCCACAAAAACATCTAGATATGTTCCATAATAAAAATATTGATGCGTCTGGTATTGAAATAAAAAAGGAAGGTAAAACCTTTTTCTGGAGCGGAAAATATCACAATGATCTAAACACAAGAGACACCTTAATAACCGATTTAAATGTGTTGGCTGATTTTAATCCGGTTGTGCCAGAAAATTTTAAGGATTGTGATTTTTTAATGCTAGGAAACTTACACCCTGAAGTTCAAATGTCAGTAATAAATCAAATTAAAAAACGACCAAAGTTAATAGTATTAGATACGATGAATTTTTGGATGGACAACACCATGGATACCTTACTAAAAGTTATCAAAAAAATAGATGTGATAACAATAAATGATGAGGAAGCACGACAATTAAGTGGTGAATATTCTTTGGTTAGAGCGGCACAAAAAATTCATAAAATGGGTCCAAAATATGTGGTGATAAAAAAAGGTGAGCACGGCGCTTTACTATTTAACAATGGCAAAGTGTTTTTTGCACCAGCCTTGCCTTTAGAAGAAGTTTTTGATCCAACAGGAGCTGGCGATACTTTTGCCGGTGGGTTTATTGGTTATTTGGCAAATACTTTAGATATTTCGTTTGAGAACATGAAAAGAGCTGTTATTTACGGTTCAAATCTTGCTTCTTTTTGTGTTGAAAAATTTGGAACAGAAAGAATGGTAGATCTCAGTAAAGAAGAAATTCAAAATCGATTAAAACAATTTAAAGAATTAACTCAATTTGAAATAGAGTTAAATTAACAACAATGTTTTTTAAAACATTAACATTATGAGTGACTCGATTAAACATGAATGTGGAATTGCCTTAGTAAGATTGCTAAAACCAATTCAATATTATAAAGATAAATACGGAACCGCTTTTTACGGCATCAATAAAATGTATTTATTGATGGAGAAGCAACATAATCGGGGTCAGGATGGTGCAGGTTTTGCTAGTATAAAGTTTGATGTAAAACCAGGTACAAGGTATATAAGCAGGGTTAGATCCAATGAACAACAACCAATACAAGATATATTTGCCACTATTAATAAACGCCTGAATAGTGTATTACAAGAAAACCCTGATAAAGTAAATGATATACAATGGCAAATTGAAAATATGCCCTATGTAGGTAATTTGTTTTTAGGCCATGTACGCTATGGAACTTTTGGTAAAAACAGCATTGAAAGTGTACATCCTTTTTTAAGACAAAACAATTGGAAACATAAAAACTTAATCATTGCTGGTAATTTTAATATGACCAATTCTAATGAAATTTTACAGGAATTAATTGAATTGGGACAACATCCAAAAGAAAATACAGATACGGTGACCATCATGGAAAAAATTGGTCATTTTTTAGATGATGAGGTATTGGATTTGTACTATAAATTTAAACAGAAAGGGATTAGTAAAAAGGAAGCTTCTCCTTTAATTGCCAAAGAGTTAAATATTCAAAAAATATTATATAGAGCTTCAAAAAATTGGGATGGAGGTTATGCTATGGCTGGGTTAATTGGTCATGGAGATGCGTTTGTATTACGTGATCCAGCAGGAATAAGACCTGCATTTTATTACCAAGATGATGAAGTTGTTGTTGTTGCTTCTGAACGCCCTGTGATACAAACTGTTTTTAATGTTGATATAGATAAAGTAAAAGAAATTGAACGAGCACATGCCTTAATTATTAAAAAGGATGGGACGGTTAAAACCGAACAAGTTATGGAGCAACTGCCAAATAAGGCATGTTCTTTTGAACGTATCTACTTTTCAAGAGGAGGTGATGCTTCTATTTATAAAGAGCGAAAAACTTTGGGAAAATTAATATTTCCAAAAGTTTTAGAGAGTATAAAGAACGATATGAAAAATACTGTTTTTTCATTTATTCCAAATACTGCCGAAACCTCTTTTTACGGCATGTCTGAAGCGGCAGAAGATTATTTAAATCAGCATAAACTAGAAACAATTTTAAAAGGAAATAAAAATATTTCGGCAGAGAAGTTAAACGAAATACTATCTGAAAGACCCAGAATAGAAAAAATAGCGATCAAAGATGCTAAACTTAGAACTTTTATTGCTGATGATAATAGCCGTGATGATTTGGTTGCTCATATTTACGATGTAACTTATGGCGTGGTAAAACCTACAGATAATTTAGTAATAATCGATGATAGTATTGTAAGGGGTACCACCTTGAAAAAAAGTATCATTAAAATTTTAGATAGACTTGGACCAAAAAAAATAGTAATTGTTTCTTCTGCACCCCAAATTCGATACCCTGATTGCTATGGTATTGATATGGCCAGATTAGAAGAATTTATTGCGTTTAAGGCAACATTGGCTTTATTAAAAGATACCAACCAATACCATATTATTGATGAGGTATATCAAAAATGTGTTGCTAATGCGGATGGTGAAAACACCGAAAATTATGTAAAAGCAATTTATGCACCTTTTTCGGCAGAGCAAATTTCAGATAAAATTGCCGAATTATTAAAAACAAAAGATATTAGTGCCGAAATAAAAATTATTTTTCAATCTATTGACAATTTACACAAAGCTTGTCCGAATAATTTAGGTGATTGGTATTTTACTGGAAATTTCCCAACCAAAGGTGGGATGAAAGTTGTTAATAGAGCGTTTATTAACTTTTATGAAGGGAAAAAAGAAAGAGCATATTAAATAAAAAAAGTTATGAATATTGTACAAAAAGCAAGTAAATTTTTATTGTTATTAATCGTATTGGTTGGATTTTCACAATGTAAAACTCAAAATAGCACAACCAAAGCCCCTTTTGAAATTACAGAAAAAATATATTTTAATTTCGCTGGAGGCAAAAAAGGAACAAGTGGTACTACTATTAAAGTGGTTGGTAAGGCTACTACATTGAACTTAGCCTTTTCTACAATATTCTTTCAAAATCATGAATATAAAATAGTACCTGATTTTAGAGGGGACCAATTTCTTTTAATAGGAACCAAGACCAAATTGATAAAGGGAGATATGAATATGCATCAAGATGCAGTTGGTGAATATGGTAATAAAGCTCCTGATGTAACAAACAAAATACCATTTGAACTTTTAAACAATGAGGCAATCCTGGTATATCAAATCAATGGGAAGGATTTTTATTACAAAATAAAAAATATCAAACAATTAGATGATGTTTTCTATCCTTAATCGCTTACACTTTAAAATGTATAACTTATTCCCGCAGAACCTGTAGAACCAATTTCGGTATAAATACCAACCTTTTTTGTTAGGAAATATCTTAAACCCACAAAACCGTTAATAGCGATATCACTCCTCGATAAATACCCTAATTCAGCTCCCGGGTAAATGTCTAATTGTGGAGGTAAATCAAATAGATCACCAAAATGCAGACTCGTTCTTAAAAATAAGAAATAATCGTTTTCTCCGTCGTCTAAAAAATATGAAAATCCAGCACCAACAGAAAACAAATTGCTTAAACCATAGTCATAAGTTGCCTTAATACCCGAACCTTCACCGTAAAATTCATAACCAAAATTAATTTTTTGATCATATTTTCCATCATAAGACTGGGTAAATCCGGCTACCGATATAATAAATAAACTAAAAATAATAAGTACATTTTTCATAGCAAATAAATTAAAAATAATACTCTATATTAAAACGAATTTTTGAATGAAAAAGTATATTAATACGATCTACTTTAAAAAATGCATTTTTTATAACCATACTATATGTCTGTAATTCAGTGTGTTATTGTTTTGGAGTAAAAATATCTAATTAATCAACTACCGTGTAACGTTCAAATTAACATTTTTTTAGGGTTTTCAATAAAAATTGGCACAGATATTGATTTATAACATATTGTAAATGATTAAGACCATGAGTCTTTTTAAAAATTATTTACAGATATAAATTTAACATTAGATTGTGAAAATTTAGAAAAAGATGGTTTTATTTTGCACCATATTAACATAGCAAAATACTAGTGTATTATTATGTTAAATAGTATGAAAAAATTTAGTTTACGCATAGAGAATATTTAATTTTTTAAAATCTCAAGGTAAACGGACAACAAAAAAAGATAGTATACGTTTTAGAGAAACAAAATTAAAAACGTATCCAAAAATATAAAGAAAAGGTTTGGTTAGTTGATTTTGGTTGATTTATTTCAACCAGTCGTCGCCCCGAGAGGTCGGGGCGATTTTTTTATGACTTTATGTAGGCTTTGCTGAAAAAGTAAGCAGTGCGTCAGATTTATGAGGATTTATTTGCCAATTGACCGCAAGCTGCATCAATATCTTTACCTCGACTTCGTCTCACATTAACGGTAATATTATTTCTTTCTAATTCGCGAACATAATAATCGATAGCTTTTTTATCGGCTTGTTTAAAGCCATCTTCTTCAATTGCATTATATTCTATTATATTTACCTTTGAAGGCACTTTTTTACAATAATTAACCAAGGCATCAATATCTTTTTTCTTATCATTTATCCCTTTCCAAACCACATATTCAAAAGTGATCTGATTCTTAGTTTTACGATACCAATATTGTAATGAATCTAATAAATCTGCTAAATTAGATTTTTCGTTTATGGGCATCATTTTACTTCGAACATCATCAATTGCAGAATGCAAAGAAACTGCTAGATTAAACTTTACACCATCATCAGCCAACTTTTTTATCATTTTTGGCAATCCAACTGTTGATAATGTAATTCGTTTTGGCGACATCCCTAAACCGTCTTCTGAAATAATCATGTCAATAGCCGCTAAAACATTTTTATAATTGAGTAGTGGCTCGCCCATACCCATAAAAACTATATTGCTTAATTTGTGATTTTGATATAACCTGCTTTGTCTATCGGTAGCAATAACTTGATCATAAATTTCATCAGGATTTAAGTTTCGCATTTTTTTTAATCGTGCCGTAGCACAAAAAGTGCAATTTAAACTGCAACCCACCTGACTAGAAACACAAGCCGTAGTTCGAGTTTCTGTTGGAATCAAAACAGATTCAACAATCAAACCATCGTGCAGTTTAACGGCATTTTTAATCGTGCCATCAACAGATTGCTGCATACTATCAACCTCAATATGATTGATTACAAAATTATCGCTAAGCATCATTCGTGTTGCTTTAGAGATATTTGTCATATCTTCAAAAGTATGGGCTCCTTTACGCCACAACCATTCATAGACTTGATTGCCACGAAAAGCTTTGTCTTTTTGACTAATAAAAAAGTTCCTTAATTCCTCTTTATTTAAGGCTCTTATATCTTTTTTAGATTCCATTTTAATAATTAACTTTTTATAAAATAGGAGTTGTTTTAATAAAAAAAGCGCCCTGTAAAAGGACGCTCTAAATTAGTTTAAATATGTTATAAAATCAACATAGCGTCTCCATACGAATAAAACTGGTATTTTTCTTTGATCGCTATCACATAAGCTTCTTTTAACAAGTCATGGCCAGCAAAAGCAGAGGTCATCATCATTAAAGTAGATTTAGGTGTATGAAAATTGGTAATCATACAGTTAGCAATACTAAAATCGTAAGGTGGAAAAATGAATTTATTTGTCCATCCGTCAAAAGGTTTTAAACGATGACTCGAGGATACTGAACTTTCCATAGACCTCATTACTGTAGTTCCAACCGCACATATTCTTTTTTTGCCGACTATCGCCTTGTTAACTGCATCTACCGTATTATTAGGAATAAAAACCTCTTCTGAGTCCATGCGATGCTTTGAAAGATCTTCTACTTCTACTGGATTAAATGTACCCAATCCAACATGTAGTGTAAGTTCTTTTAAGTCAATTCCTTTAATTTCTAATCTTTTTAATAAGTGTTTAGAAAAATGCAAACCAGCAGTTGGAGCCGCTACAGCACCTTCATGCTTGGCGTAAATAGTTTGGTATCTTTCTTGGTCAGAAGATTCTACCTCTCTTTTGATATATTTTGGAAGAGGAGTCTCTCCCATTTCAGTCAATTTTTTTCTAAATTCTTCGTAACTTCCATCATAAAGGAAACGTAAAGTTCTACCTCTAGAAGTCGTATTG
This sequence comes from Flavobacteriaceae bacterium, assembly GCA_021647985.1. GTDB lineage: Bacteria > Bacteroidota > Bacteroidia > Flavobacteriales > Flavobacteriaceae > Lutimonas. The sequence continues at coordinate 19,304 of JAKITQ010000022.1, forward strand.
TCAATTACCTCAGCAACCAAGCCGCTGTCTTCTCCAAAAAACAACTTATTACCAATTCTAATTTTTCTTGCAGGATCAACCAATACGTCCCATAATCTACTTTCAGCATTTAATTCTCTAAGTAAAAAAACTTCAATTCTAGCTCCGGTTTTTTCTTTATTGCCAAATAACCTTGCCGGAAATACTTTTGTATTATTAAATACCATGATATCTCCTTCATCAAAATAGGAGTCTAAATCTTTAAAACGTTTGTGAACAATGGTTTCTTCTTTGCGATTTATAACCATTAAACGCGACTCATCACGATGTTCTGATGGGTATTCTGCTAATAATTCTGGTGGTAAATCATATTGAAAATGAGATAATTTCATGTATTATATTTTAAATTGGTGAAAATCATTTTTGTTAAATGCCTGCAAATATACAATCTCAAAATACCCATTGTCAAGTGTTTTATAAAATAAATTCCTTTTTTTTCTTAAAAGCCTTAAATATTAATTGAATCAGTATCTTTATGCAAATTTTTGAAATGTCAAAAAGAGTTATTCCATATAAAGAATCAAAACTGGGTAAAAAAGAGCAGGTTACTCAAATGTTTGATACTGTTTCTTCAAATTATGACTTTTTAAATAGGGTTTTAACTTTCGGAATTGATGTTTCTTGGCGAAAAAAAGTGGTTAATTTTGTATGCGCCCAAAAAGCTAAAAATGTTTTAGATATAGCAACCGGAACAGGTGATTTAGCAATTATGCTTGCTCAAGCCAATATTGATAAAGTAACTGGACTGGATATTTCGGCTGGTATGCTCAATGTTGGTAAGAAAAAAATCGTCACCTTAAATTTGGAAGATAAAATTGATATGATATTAGGTGATTCAGAAAACTTACCTTTTTCTGATCATTCATTTGATGCTATTACTGTGGGTTTTGGGGTTAGAAATTTTGAAAATTTAGAGCAAGGACTAAATGAAATTTATAGGGTTTTAAAACCTAAAGGTGTTTTTGTTGTATTAGAAACCTCGCAACCAACTAAATTTCCAATAAAACAAGGCTTTGCCTTTTACTCAAAATCCATCATTCCTACTGTTGGAAAAATGCTTTCTAAAGATAAAAATGCATATCAATATTTACCAGAATCCGCCGCTGCTTTTCCTTATGGTGAAAAGTTCAACAATATATTACTAAAAATAGGGTTTAATAGTTCAAAAATATATCCTCAAACATTTGGAGCAGCAACTATTTATCGTGCCATAAAGTAAATCAAGACTTGTGAAAAAATTTATTTTAATAAATATTACTATTTTTATATTAGGCATTCCAGTTGCTATTGCACAAAAGGAACGTATAGAATATTTACCAAATTTTGATAAACGCCAATTGCATTTTGGTTATTATTTAGGGGTGAATAACAATAATTATAAGATTAGTTATGTTGATCAAACAGGTGAAAATTCACCATTAATTCCTCAAGCACCAACGGATATGTTTGTTTCTGTAAAGCAATCCTTAGGGTTTAATCTGGGCTTAGTAATTGATTATCGCTTGCATAAAAATATTAATCTTCGATTCGAACCAGGCTTGATGAGTACTGGTACCAAAGAATTAACTTTTATTGATTCTAATATTGATGCGATGGCCAATGGTCAACCAATTCATCCAGGAACAAGAGATAATGTTAGAGAAGTTTCAGGAACTTATATGCATTTACCCTTGCTATTAAAATTTAGCACAAACCGATTAAATAACATACGACCTTATATTATTGGTGGTGTATCCTATGATTATAATTTTTCAAGCAATGAAAAAAATGGAGATGATAATTTTGCTGGCGAATTTAGAATGAAATCCAGTAATTTTATGTACGAAGTTGGTATAGGCATGGAGTTTTATTTATATTTCTTTAAATTTTCACCCTCTATTCGAGGTGTTTTTGCGATAAACAATGAGTTGGTACGTGATGCTGTGTATTCGTATGACCCTCAAGGAGTGCCTTATTCAAGTCCTTGGACTGGCCCGATTGATTATTTTGGAACTCGAGGTGTTTTTTTGAATTTGACATTTGAATAATTTTTTTAGATAACAATTGTGTCCCATTAGTATAGGTAGGCACTTTTAAGCGCCATACTTTGCTTGAAATATAACCCGAGTTTAAACTACATGTAACCTTTTAATTTAAGAGTTTTTAATAATCAATATTGCCGTGGTCTCACTAGCTCCTTTACCACCAAGTTTTTGCTCTAATTCGTAATAATCATCAAAAATTTTCTCCCTATTTTTATAGTCTAAAATTTTAAACAACTCATCTTCTAACCGTTTTTCATTAAAATCATCTTGAATCAACTCCGTTACCGCTTCTTTGTCTAAGATCAAATTGACCAAAGAGATATATTTGATATTTTTAACCAAGCGTTTTCCTATTTGATAAGACAAGGCGTTGCCTTTATAGCATACCACTTCGGGTACTTTAAATAGAGCCGTTTCTAAGGTTGCTGTACCCGAAGTGACCAAGGCGGCATTGGCCAATGATAGTAATTCATATGTTTTGTTTTCAACGATGGCTACATTAGTCTTTGAAATAATTTGTTTGTAAAAAAATAAATCTTGACTCGGTGCACCTGCAATTACAAATTGATGATCGGTAAATTTATATACCATTTTTAGCATAACTGCCAGCATTTTAGAAATTTCTTGTTTTCTACTGCCAGGTAAAAGTGCAATAATTGGTTTGTCGTTTAGGTTATTTTCTTTACGGAATTGTTCTGAGTCGACCTGTTCTCTATCCGCAATAGCGTCTAATAAAGGATGGCCTACAAAGTGAACATGGTAATCGTGCTTTTTTTCATAAAAATCCTTTTCAAAAGGTAAGATCACATACATTTGATCTACATCTCTTTTAATCTTTTTTATTCGGTTTTCTTTCCATGCCCAAATTTGTGGTGAAATATAATAATGCGTCGCTATATTTTTTTGTTTGGCAAACGCTGCTATTCGCATATTAAATCCGGGATAATCTACCAAAATAATTACTTCGGGATTGTAGTTTAAAATGTCTTTTTTACAAAATTTAATATTTCCTAAAATAGTACGTAAATTCATTATTACTTCGGCAAAACCCATAAATGCCAATTCTTTATAATGTTTTACCAAAGTACCTCCAACAGATTGCATTAAATCTCCTCCCCAAAATCTAAATTCAGCACGATTATCTTGTTCTAAAAGTGCTTTCATTAAATTGGACGCATGCAAATCTCCTGAAGCTTCTCCTGCTATAATATAATACTTCATCTATATAAACTGACTTATTAAAATTAAAAAAGCAATAAAAAAGGTTGCCAGTAACACACCTTTTGCTCTTAAATCTTGTTTCTTTTTTAAATAAATAAAAAAGACCAATAAATTTGGTATTGCAGCAATACCCAAAATTTTTCCATATAAGTCTCCCTCATTAATTAATTTTAATGTTTCTTCAAAACTATAATTAGAAGCGTATTCTAAATACAAGTAAAAACCACCTGTCGTGGCAAATATTGCTACTATAAACCCGATTAAAATTTCCTTTTTTATCATAGATCCCATGAATTTAATTTTTGAATATAATGATGTGCAGTTAAGTCAAATTGTACTGGTACTACCGAAATATAATCGTTTTCTAATGCCCAAACATCAGTATCCTCCCCGTGATCCATATTGACAAATTTACCAGTGAGCCAATAATATTCTTTTCCTTGCGGATTGGTTCTTTTATCAAATTCTTCAACCCAATTGGCCCTTGCTTGCCTACAAATTTTAATACCTTTAAACTCTTTTTTGTTTAATTTTGGAAAATTTACATTTAAAACTACTCCATCTGGTAGTCCATTTTGTAAAACTTGCATGGTGATTTTCTTTATATTACTTTTTAATACTTCAAAATTTGCATGCCATGAAAAATCTAGTAAGGAAAAGCCTATGGCTGGTATACCTTCAATTCCTGCTTCAATTGCAGCACTCATGGTGCCAGAATAAATCACATTGATAGACGAATTTGAACCATGGTTGATACCGGATACGCATAGATCTGGTTTTTTATTTAATATTTCACTAACCGCCATTTTAACGCAATCTGCCGGAGTTCCAGAACATCTGTATTCCAATTGAACTCCCTCATCATTTGTTACTGCATCACAATAAATTGTCGAATCTAAAGTTATTGCATGACCCATACCGCTTTGCGGACTATCGGGCGCAACAACAACAACGTCGCCAATTTCGTTCATAACGGATATTAATGCTCTTATTCCAGGAGCCATTATTCCATCGTCGTTGGTTACTAAAATTAATGGTCGTTCTTGCATTGCATTAAATTTTTAATACAAAAATAAAGCTTTTTTATATCTCAATCTTAAATTATGTTTAACAATTAATTATGAAAATATTAATATTTTAATGTATATAATTGCTAATTCTTCAATATTTTTGTAATTCTATATTATAGATCGTGTAAGAAAAATGAAAAATAACGAACTAAAAACTCAAGTTTTTTGTTATATTGTCGCAGTTAAAATTACATGATAGAAGAAATTAATGAAAAAAATACTCCTTTTTATGAAAAGAAAATATAAAATAATTTTACCAATAATAATATTAGCAGGCCTGTTATTTAGTTTTCAAATAACAAACAAACCTGATCCGGAAAAAGATAAAATATTAATTGGTTTAATTAGATATGCTTTAAAGCAAGGGCATTATGAACCCCAACAAATAAATGATGAATTTTCTGAAAATGTTTTTAACGATTTTATTGATGCCTTAGATCCCTACAAACGTTTCTTTATACAAAGCGATATTGATGATTTTTCTATTTATAAAAACTCCATTGATGATCAGATTAAAAATGAAGATCTATCTTTCTACAATATGGTATTTGAACGATTCAATGCAAGGGTTTTAGAGTCTAAAACTTATTATGGTGAAATCTTACAAAATCCGTTTGATTACGAAAAAGATGAAACCTTTAATGTTGATTACGATAAAAAACATTTTGTAAAGACACATGCCGAGTTGATAAAAACCTGGCAATTTCAGTTAAAAATTAGTACCCTTTCTCGTTTGCATGAGAAAATGGAATTGCAAGCATCTTTTAAGGAAGAAGAAAATGAGGAGAACTCACTTGAAAACGATGAGCAGGATACTTTAGTAGAAAAAACATTTGCTGAGTTAGAAAAAGAATCTCGTGAATCGACCAAAAAAAGCCTAGATGATCTTTATGATTTGATGAGCGAATTAGATGACACAGATTGGTTTTCTGTTTTTATCAATACATTAACCATGCAATTTGATCCGCATACCAATTATTTTGCTCCAAAAGATAAAAAGAGATTTGATATTAGCATGGCAGGTAAATTAGAAGGTATTGGAGCTCGTTTACAAAAAAAAGGTGATTATACCAAGGTAGCCGAGTTGATATCTGGCGGCCCGGCATGGAGAGCGGGTGAATTAGAAGTTGGTGATTTAATTTTAAAAGTAGCCCAAGGAGATGAACCTCCTGTAGATATTGTTGGTATGCGTTTAGATGATGCTATTGAATTTATAAAAGGAAAAAAGGGAACTGAGGTTAAGCTTACCATTAAAAAAATTGATGGAACAACTGATATTATTTCTATAATACGAGATATCGTTGAGCTAGAAGAAACCTTTGCTAAATCAAGTACCGTAGAGGTAGATAACAGAACTTTTGGAATTATAAATTTACCTAAATTCTATATTGATTTTAACGAAAAGAATTTTCGTAATTCTGCTACAGACATGGAACAGGAGATTGCCCGTTTGAAAGAAGAAAATATTGAAGGGCTTTTGATAGATTTGAGAAATAACGGTGGAGGTTCATTAAAAACCGCTATTGAAATTGCAGGTCTTTTTATTAAAAACGGACCAGTAGTTCAGGTTAAATATCGAGGAGAAAAACCTAATGTAAGATCTGATAAAGATTCTAAAATTCAATGGGATGGCCCATTGGTTGTTTTAGTCAATGAATTATCTGCATCAGCATCTGAAATTTTTGCTGCTGCAATGCAAGATTATAATCGAGCTATAATTATTGGAAGTAAACAATCCTTTGGAAAGGGAACGGTACAAAATGTATTGCCTCTTAATAATTATTTCAAATACTCAAAAGATTTGGGCGCTTTAAAAATGACCATTCAAAAATTTTATAGAATAAATGGTGGTTCAACACAATTAAAAGGTGTAGTAAGTGATATTGCAATGCCTGATAGATATACTTATCTTGAAATTGGTGAACGCGATGAGAAAAACCCAATGGTATGGGATAAAATTGAACCAGCAAAATATACTCCGGTTGATATTTACGACAACTTTCATAAAACTATCAACAAGAGTAAAAAACGTATTGCTGCAAACCCACAATTTATATTGATCGATAAAAATGCAAAATGGTTAAAAGAAGGTAGAGATAATTATGATGTTAATTTAAATTATGAAGCCTACAAAAATGAAATAGATAAAAGAATTGAAGAAAGTAAAGCATATGATGCTATTTCTGATTACGAGAGTAATCTTGTTTTTAACTCCCCAAAATATGAATATCCATTAATGGAAAAAGATTCTGTTCTGGCACAAAAACGTGAAGTATGGCATAAAAATTTAAGTAAAGATATATACGTAGAAGAAGCATTAACAGTGCTTTCTGAATTAAAAATCAGCAAAACTCTTTTGGTTAAAAACTAAAATTGTTTTTCTAAATAAAAAACTCTTAATAAATTGAAATTTATTAAGGGTTTTTTATTTCATTCAATAGTCTTTTATGTTTTTGTATTCGGCTGATTTATAGTTGGTTATGAAGTAATACTTAAATGCAGTAACTCATTGATATTCAAATTTTTAATTCATACTTCAACATGCATAACTCAAAATTATGCGAAGTGTTGTTCATTTTAATAGGTAAAAATTATCTTTGCTTTTATTTTCAACTTAAACAATATAAGTTTGCTTCTTGATTTTCAAAAACATATCGATACTAGTTTTTCTTTTTTAAAAAACAAAAAATTACTCGTCACAATTTCAGGAGGTGTAGATAGCGTGGTTTTAACCCATTTATTATTTCAATTAAAATTTAATATTTCTCTAGCCCATTGTAATTTTCACTTACGCGGAAAGGAATCTAGTCTAGATGAAAAATTTGTCGAAAAATTAGCCCTTGAACTAAAATCAAAGTTTTTTGTTAAATCCTTTGAAACAAAAGCTTATGCCGAAAACAATAATATTTCCATACAAATGGCCGCTCGTGAGCTAAGATATACTTGGTTTGACGATCTTTTAAAAAAAGAGTCATTTGATTATTTAATTACGGCACATCATTTAGACGATAATTTAGAAACTTTTCTGATTAATTTTTCTAGAGGTACAGGCTTAGATGGTTTAACTGGCATTCCTGCAGTAAACAATAATATTATACGACCTTTATTACTCTTCAACAGAATAGAAATTGAGAATTACGCAAATAATAATAAAATTCTTTGGCGTGAAGATCTAAGTAATGCAGAAACAAAATATTTGCGAAATAAACTGCGACATGATATTATTCCTTTATTAAAAGAATTGAATCCAAATTTTCTGGATTCATTTACTAAAACTATAGAGAACTTAAAAGCGTCAAAAGAAATTATTAGCGACCGTATAACAACAATTAAAAACCAAGTGATTATTGAAGAAAATGGTATTTTAAAATTTAATATTGGTCAACTTCATGGTTTGAATAATACGCAAACCTATTTATTTGAACTATTAAAAATTTATGGTTTTACAGCATGGAATGATATAATGGGTTTGCTCTCTGCCCAATCTGGAAAACAGGTTTACTCAAAAACACATCGTATAATAAAAGATAGAGACTTTTTAATTTTAAGTGAAATTTCGGAAAATGAGGTGGGTAAAGCGTTCGAAATTAACGAATTTGATGATAAATTAGGAATTAATGGATTCGAAATAGAAATTAAAAATATTTCAAAACAATATTTTGAAAATAAAAATGTCGTATCAAAAAATAGACAAATTGTTTATATTGATAAATCTTTGTTAAAATTCCCATTAAAAGTAAGAAAATGGCAAAATGGCGACTATTTTTACCCGCTCGGAATGCAAGGCAAAAAAAAGCTAAGTAAATATTTTAAAGAAATCAAACTATCTCTCTTTGAAAAAGAAAATATTTGGTTAATTTGCTCAGAAGATAAAATTGTTTGGGTCATTGATAATAGATTGGATAACCGATTTAAAATTACCGATGCCACCCAAAACATACTAAAAATAAAAATTTTATAATGAAAAATTTATTATCTGTTTTAATCATATCCATATTTTTTACAGCATATACCAATGCCCAAATATATGAACCAGTTGAGTGGAAAACTTCGGTCGAAAAAATTTCGACATCTGAATTTGATTTAATTATTACGGCAACAGTAGATAGCGGCTGGCATTTATATTCGCAAAATGTACCTGAAGGTGGACCAATTCCCACAACCTTTAGTTTTAAAAGTATTCCTGATCAATTTGAGTTGGTTGGAAAAACCACAGAAGGTGAAGGGCATGAAGAATATGACAAAGTATTTGATATGAATATCAAGTACTTTGAAAATGAGGCTGTTTTTAAACAACGAATAAAGTTACATACCGACAAGGAAATCACCATCAATGAAACTTTAGAGTTTATGGTGTGTGATGATACCAATTGCTTACCGCCAACCGAGGTGGATATCTCTTTTAAAGTAAAAGGAAGTACTGCAAGTGAAGTTTCTACAATTACTTCTACTGGTAACAATAAAGATTTTTTACAAGAAAATCATATTGATAAAGAAAAATCAAATTCTAAATCAAAAAGCGGGAAAACAGATAAAAAATCCTTGTCCGAGGTAGAAAAAACGCATAAAAAACAAAAAAACAGAAGTCTTTGGACACTTTTTATTCTTAGCTTCTTTGCAGGATTTGCTGCATTGTTAACACCTTGTGTATTTCCAATGATACCCATGACGGTTAGTTTTTTTACCAAACAAAGTAAAACAAAAGCGATTGGTATACGTAATGCCATTATTTTTGGTTTGGCTATTATCTTTTTATATGTATTGTTAGGCACCGTAGTAACCTCAATCTTTGGAGCGGATTCTCTCAATGCACTTTCAACCAACGTTTGGTTTAACATTATATTCTTTCTTCTTTTGGTTGTTTTTGCTGTTTCTTTTTTAGGCGCTTTTGAAATTACTTTACCAAGTTCTTGGGGTACAAAAGTTGACTCTCAAGCTGATAAAGGAGGAATGATTGGTATCTTTTTTATGGCACTCGCCTTGGCCATTGTATCTTTTTCATGTACCGGCCCTATTGTTGGTACTGCCTTGGTTGCAGCAGCTTCACAAGGAGGTATTGCTCCTGTGATTAGTATGTTTGGTTTTTCTTTGGCTATTGCTTTGCCATTTGCCTTATTTGCAGCTTTTCCAGGGTGGATGAATTCCATGCCAAAATCAGGAGGTTGGTTGAATACAGTAAAGGTTTTCTTAGGATTTCTAGAACTGGCTTTGGCCTTTAAATTCTTATCCAATGCAGACTTGGTTCTACAAGCGCATTGGCTGGAAAGAGAAGTTTTCTTAGCCATTTGGATTACTATTTTCGGAATGCTTGCATTTTATTTATTTGGTAAAATTAAATTACCTCATGACTCTGATCTACCCCATATTTCAGTGGGCAGGTTAAGTTTGGGCTTGGTTGTATTAGCTTTTACTATTTATATGATACCTGGTCTTTGGGGTGCTCCACTTAAATTAATAAGCGGCTTCCCTCCTCCTATGCATTATAGCGAATCTGCCTATGGTGTTGGGTTTACCAAGTTAGGTGGTGGTGGTAATACAGCTACAATAGAAATGCCAGATGGTGCCCATTTAGGACCACATGATATCGTAAGTTTTTTAGATTATGATAAGGGATTGGCATATGCCAATAAAGTTGGCTTGCCTGTTATGTTAGACTTTACGGGACATGCATGTGTAAATTGCCGAAAAATGGAAGAACGAGTTTGGTCGGATCCACGAGTTTTAAATATTCTTAAAACTAAAGTAGTCTTGATTTCCTTGTATGTTGATGATAAAAGAAATTTACCAGAAAGTGAACAATATACCTCTGAATTATCAGGAAAAAAAGTAACCACCATTGGTAAAAAATGGAGTGAGTTTCAAATAAAAAAGTACAAAGCCAATGCACAACCATACTATGTCTTGTTGGATCAAGATGGTAATAATTTAAATGAACATACTGCTTATAATCCTGATATTGAAGCCTATTTGGCTTGGTTAAATGAAGGGATAGGAAATTTTAAAAATTAATTTATTGTTTTAAACCTAATAATTTATTTTAGTTTCTTTGATTAAATCATATGTTGCAAATGAGAAAAATATGTTTCCTTCTTCTTTTGGTTTCCTTTTATTCTTTTTCACAAAAGAATATACTGTCATTCGAAGCTGGTGAGTTTTTAAAATACCGTATTAGCTATGGTATTTTAAATGCTGGTTTTGCAACGCTTGAAGTTGAGAATTCAATAATAAAAAAAGATACTTCATTTCACATTACCGGTAAAGGATGGACAACTGGTATGGTAAATTTTGTGTTTTCCGTTGAAGATAATTACCAAACATATATTAATAAACAAACCAAAAAACCAAGTCATTTTATTCGTAAAATAAATGAAGGTGGCTATAAAAAGGATAAAGAAATTTATTTTGATTACCAAGCGCTACAGGCCACTGTAATTGACCACAAACACAATACAAAAAAATATTATTCCATTGAAAATGATGTGCAAGATATGCTTTCAACTTTATATTATTTAAGAGGGTTAAATTTTGACGAGTTAAACAATGGTGATATTATTTCCCTTAATATGTTTCTCGATCAAGAAACCTATAAAACCAATATTAAATTAATTAAAAGAGAAGTTATCAAAACCAAGTTTGGAAAGGTCAATACTTTGGTTTTTAAGCCTTCGGTTGTAGAGGGAAGGGTATTTGACGATAAAGAAACTGTTAGCTTTTGGATAACAGATGATAAAAATAAAATACCGGTAAAAATAAAAGCCTCTATCTTGGTAGGATCCATAAAAGCTGAATTGATTGAATATAAAGGTCTAGCCAATTCATTTCCAATAATTTTTAACTAAATTATAACCATAAATTTTTGTAAAATGAATAGATTTGCACAAAATTAAAGAAACTTAGATAAGTGAAAAAAATTATTCTAATTACCATAGGTTTAATAATTTTTCATTCTTGTAAAAAAGAACCTGAAGAAATTTCTAAAATCATTGTTGCCGAAATTGAGAAGCCAATAATTATTGAAGAATTTGGTTATATTTTAAATGACTATAAAGTAATTAAAGACACCATCCGTAAGGGGGAGAGTTTTGGTGAAATATTAGATCGTCACCATATTGATTATCCTGCAATTTATAAAATAGCAGCAGTTGTAAAAGATACTTTTGACATTAGAAAACTTAGAGCAGGCAAACCTTATATCATTTTAGCCAAAAAAGATACGACTGAGCAAGCTCAGGTTTTTATTTACCAACCCAGTAAAGTGGAATATTTAATCATAGATTTTACCGATTCTATTCAAACAAAATTGGGTAGAAAAAAAGTAAAAACAGTAATCAAAACAGCGTCGGGAATTATTGAAAGTTCTCTTTCAGAGGCTATAGAAAGTCAAGGCCTCAATTATATTCTTGCACATGAAATGAGCGATATTTACGCATGGACCATTGATTTTTTCCATTTACAAAAAGGAGATAATTTTAAGTTAATCTACGAAGAGAAATTTATCAACGATACAATTCCTGTAGGGATTGGCAACATACAAGCTGCATTTTTTGAGCATAAAAATAAGCCTTTATACGCTTTTAACTTTGTTACAGATTCCTTGAAAAATATCAACGATTATTATGATGAAAATGCCAAAACATTAAGAAGAAAGTTTTTAAAAGCTCCCTTAAAGTTTAGCAGAATATCATCGAGATATAATCTAAAAAGAAGAATTAAGTATTACGGCAACAGAATTCGTGCTCATAAAGGAACAGATTTTGCGGCTCCTATTGGTAGCCCAATATTAAGTACAGCCAACGGAACCGTAATTGCATCTCGATATCACGGTGGCAATGGTAACTATGTGAAAGTAAAACATAATGCTACTTATTCTACACAATATCTGCATATGAAAAAGAGAAATGTTAGAAAAGGTGACTATGTAAAACAAGGAGATGTTATTGGATGGGTAGGTATGACTGGAAATACTGCTGGTCCGCATGTTTGTTACAGATTTTGGAAAAATGGCAGACAAGTAGATCCATTCAAACAAAAACTGCCATCTGCAGCTCCTATAAAAGAATCTTTAAAAGATTATTATCTTATATTTATCAACCCATTAAAAGATAGTTTAGATAATATTCCAAGTAAATATTTAGAAAATTCTATCGCTAATAATTAGTGTTTAAAAAAATTTAATCATTAACATTGGCTTAGGAGCCTTTTCCTTTTGTACCATTCAATTTAATCTTGATTTTAATAATTAATATTTCCGAAAAATTGAAAAATTAATCTTTAAATTTGCAACGTTTTTTCTGAATTAACAAACTACAAATTTTAATTATGTCGTTAAAAAATATCAATCCAACCAAAACAAATTCTTGGGATAAATTAGAATCACATTTCAAAAAAATTAAAGATCTTGAAATGAAATCTCTTTTTCAAAAAGATCATTCCCGTAAGGAAAAATTAACCTTGAACTTTGATGATTTTAGCATTGATTATTCTAAAAATAGAATTACTGATGAAACTTTAAAATATTTATTGGAACTCGCTAATGAATCTGAATTAAAAGATGCCATTGACAAGTATTTTAACGGTGACATAATAAATGTAACCGAAAATAGAGCTGTTTTACATACAGCATTGCGAAACCAAGATTCAAATACAATTATAGTGGGTGGCTCTGATATCATGCCTGAAATAAATCAAACCTTACTAAAAATAGAAAATTTTACAAACGAGGTTGTTGATGGTAAGTTTAAAGGCTATTCAAATAAAGCATTTACTGATATTGTTAATATTGGTATTGGTGGGTCAGATCTCGGGCCAAGAATGGTTGTAGAATCTTTAAAATATTATAAAAATCACCTAAATACACATTTTGTTTCTAATATTGATGGAGATCATGTTTCGGAAATATTAAAAACTCTAAATCCTGAAACAACATTATTTGTAATTGTTTCTAAAACTTTTACTACCCAAGAAACTTTAACCAATGCCGAAACTATTAAAAAATGGTTTTTATCACCTGAGTTTGATACTTCTGAAAAAGATATTGCATCTAATTTTGTTGCAGTTTCAACCAATATTGAAAAAGTTAAAAGCTTTGGTATAGCCGAAGATAATATTTTTACCATGTGGAATTGGGTTGGAGGTAGATACTCTCTTTGGAGCGCTGTTGGACTAACCATTAGCTTATCCATTGGTTATAAAAATTTTAAAAGCTTTTTAAAAGGTGCGTTTGATATGGATGAGCATTTTAAATACACCTCTTTTGATAAAAATATTCCTGTTGTTTTAGCTTTGATTAGTATTTGGTACAATAATTTTTTTAATACAGAGTCTGAAGTTGTTATTCCGTATTCTCAATATTTAGAAAAATTAGCACCCTTTTTACAACAATTATCTATGGAAAGTAATGGAAAATCTGTGGATAGAAATGGAAAAAAAGTTAGCTACCAAACCGGTAACATCATTTGGGGAAATACAGGCTCCAATGTGCAACATGCCTTTATGCAATTGGTACATCAAGGTACCAAATTAATTCCGGTTGATTTTATTGGTTTTGAAGAATCATTGTATGGCAATATGGATCACCATCAAAAATTAATGGCTAATTTTTATGCCCAGTCCGAAGCTCTTTTTTCCGGTAAAACAGAAGAAGAAGTGCACTTGAATATGAAATTTCAAGGAGATGCCAATAAAATTAATCATTTACTTCCATTTAAAGTATTTGAAGGAAACAAACCCTCAAATACTTTTTTAATAAAAAAATTAACTCCAAAAAATTTAGGTGCCTTAATTGCCATGTATGAACATAAAACTTTTGTACAAGGGGTTGTTTGGAATATTTATAGTTTCGATCAATTTGGTGTAGAATTAGGAAAAGAATTGGCAAACCAGTTTTTAACAAAGTAATTTGATTCTTTTTAAAACAAAGTCTTTTAACTAACTGATATTCAGTTATATATGTTATTTTTAAATGGTGTGATTATTTCTTTACAGTAATCTTTAGTTTGTTGATCAACATATTTTCTTGTGTAATTGTTAATTACTGTTATTTTATTGTTAAAAAAAACTTAATATCTTAACTGGTTCTTAATATATTAATTCGATTATTTTTGTAATTTTGTATCAAATTAACTCAAATTAACTCAAATGAAAAAATTAACCCCTTTACTGTTTGCCATATTTATATTGGCAACAGCTTCACTTTTTGCGCAAGGTTCAACAACTTCATCAATGAATGGTAAAATTCTTGACGCTAACACAGGCGATCCTTTACCAGGAGCGAATGTAGTTGTAATTCAAAATGCTACAGGTACTAGATATGGTGCCTCAACAGATTTTGATGGTAATTATAGAATTTCTAACATGAGAGTATCTGGTGGTGCTTATACACTTACTGTTTCCTTTGTTGGATTTACCGAATTTGTTAAAAATAATATAGTTCTTAATTTAGGACAAGGATATCGGTTGAACATTAGTTTAATAGAGGAATCAAGTACTTTAGAAGAAATTGTTATAACGGCTCAAGGAGATGGTATTTTTGATGGAAACAAAACAGGATCAGAAACAATAATTAGCCAAAGACAAATGGAAAACCTTCCTACAACGTCAAGATCAATTGCTGATTTTGTTCGGATAACACCGCAAGCTCAAATATCTGAAGGTACAGATGGATTTTCAATTTCATTGGCCGGACAAAATAACAGGTTCAACGCAATTTATGTTGATGGAGCTGTTAGTAATGATGTATTTGGATTGGCTGGTTCAGGTACAAATGGTGGTCAAACTGGTGTTTCACCTTTTTCTATTGATGCTATAGAATCCTTTCAAATTGCTATTGCACCTTTTGATGTTAGAATAGCCGGTTTTACAGGGGGTGCTATCAATGCTATTACTAGATCTGGTACCAATGAATTCGTAGGGTCTGCTTACTATTTTTATCGTAATGAAAATTTGGCTGGTAAAACTCCTCCATCTCTAGTTGGTGATGGAGAAAGTAGAGAAAAACTAAATAAATTCTCTGCAAAAACCTATGGTTTTAGAATAGGAGGGCCAATTATAAAAGATAAATTATTTTTCTTTGCCAATTATGAAAGACAAGATGATGTGACACCACAACCATTTAATATTAGTAATTATGGTGGTGATGCTAATGCTGCAGATCTTGACCAACTACAACAATTTGTTCAAAGTAATTACGGTTTTGATCTAGGTGTTTATGATCAAAATGATTTTACTTTAGTAAGTGATAAAATCACTGCAAAAATTGACTGGAACCTTAATGATAATAATAAAATAACATTAAAACACAGCTATACAAAAGCGGTAAATTTAGAAGCTAGAAATTCTGGAAATTTTAATATTGGATTTTTAAACGGATCTGAATATTTTGAATCTAAAACTAACTCAACTTCTTTTGAGTGGAGTTCAAATATTGGATCTAAATATGCAAATAACTTAATTATAGGATATACTCGAGTTAGAGATGACAGAAGCCCTTCTGGTAGCCCATTTCCTACGGTAGACATTCGAGACGGAAATGGTAATATACAATTCGGTTCTGAACCATTCTCAACGGCAAACTTATTAAATACAGATGTTTGGACTTTAACGGATAACTTTGAAATATATAAAGGAAATCATACTTTAATCATCGGTACACACAACGAATATAGTGATGTTAAAAACTTATTTTTCGCATTTAATTACGGAAATTACCGATACAATAGTTTGCAAGACTGGTATGATGATAAAGCAAATATTTACCAAAGAGGTTATTCTTTAATAAGTAATAATGTAGGGGATGCATCTGATGGTGCTGCTGAATTCTCTGTTTTTCAAGCTGGTTTATACTTTATGGATGAAGTACAGCTAACTGATGACTTTAAATTGACTGTTGGTATCAGGTTTGATATGCCAATTTGGTCTGATGGTCGTGTAAATGAAGACTTTAATAACCGAACCATTCCTATTCTTGAAGCTGCTGGAAAAAATTTAGCAGGGGCTAAAGTTGGTCAGGCAATTAATTCTACCGTTCATGTTTCGCCAAGAGTTGGTTTTAACTGGAACGTTAATGGCGAATATAAAACTCAAATTCGTGGTGGATTTGGTGTGTTTACCTCTAGAGTTCCGTTGGTTTGGCCAGGAGGCGCATATAATAACAATGGTGTAACCGGTGGTTTCTTATTCCAAGGATCTTGGTTTACAACTCCTGAATCTTTTGAACCAGACGTATCCCAACAGGCGGTAGATGCCGTACCTGGAACTGGTGAAGTAGGAGGTAATATTGATTTATTCGCACAAGATTTTAAATTACCACAAGTGGTTAAATTTAATTTAGCTTTTGATCAAAAATTACCTATATGGGACCTAACTTTATCTGGGGATTTTGCATATAACAAAACCTTGAATCAAGTTTACTACCAAAATTTAAATTTAAAAGACCCTATAGGAAACTTGACAGGAACTGGTGACAAAAGACCTATTTATAATAGAAGAGATGAAATTGATGGTGTTTATGATAGAATTATATTAGCTACCAACAGCCAAAAAGGTGAGTCTTGGAATTTAGTAGGTACATTAAGCAAATCCTTTGATAAAGGGTTTTATGGAAGCCTTTCTTATTCTTATGGTGATTCTTACCAAATTTTTGACGGTACTTCTTCACAAAATAGTTCACAATGGAGAGGAATTCAAAATGTTAATGGTAAAAACTCAAATTTACCTATGACAAGATCTGTTTTTTCTGCTGGTAATAGAGTTATCTCTAATATTTCATACGAATTGGTTTGGAATAAAAATTTAAAATCCACTTTTAGTATGTTCTATGAAGGGAGACAAAGTAGACCATATTCTTATACTTATAGACAAAGTGATGACTTACAACAAGACGATTCAAGAGATTTTACTTCTTTGATCTATGTACCATTAAATGAGAATGACATCATTTTAACTTCAAATAACTGGGATGCCCTAGATGCTTTTATTGAAGGGGATGACTATCTAAAAACAAGAAGAGGTCAATATGCTGAAAGAAATGCTGTACGAGGGCCTTGGAGTAGCGTGGTAGATTTTAAATTTATTCAAGAGATTAGAATAGATAAAAATGCATTACAATTTACCTTTGATATCTTTAACTTTACAAACTTAATCAATAAAGATTGGGGTAAACTTAATTTTAGGTCTAGCAATGTTCAAGTATTAAGATTTGAAGATTTCTTAGCTGATGATACAACTCCTACATTTAGTTTTGATGAAAATTCCGCAAGTAAAATTGATCAAATAGATGATTCAGGATTACAAAGCTCAAGATGGCAAATGCAAGTTGGTATTAGGTATTTATTTAACTAATATATAATCCATAAATTGAAATCCCATTCTTTTATTAAAGTGTGGGATTTTTTTATATCAATAATTGCTTACTTTTGCTACAACTAATAATTAAAAATCAATACAATGCTAAAAATGATACATTCAGGATGGGCTTATATAGCACTCATCATTTTAATCTTTGCAGTTTTTAATGCTATTAAAGGATTAACATCTAAAAAAGAATTTGAAGATAAAGATTTGCGAATTTCCTTATTTACTTTAATTGTTGCTCATATACAACTAATATTAGGGTTTATAGCTTATTTTGCATCAGCCCAATTTGCCTTTTTAAAAGAAAATGGAATGGGAGCATCGATGAAAGAATCTGGAATCAGACTTATTGTTGTTGAACACCCTTTAATGATGATTTTAGCCATTGTTTTAATAACAGTTGGGTTTTCAAAACATAAAAAGAAAGAATCTGATAAAGCCAAGTTTAAAACTATTGCCATATTTTATGGTATTGCCTTATTATTTGTTCTAAGTAAAATACCTTGGAGTCAATGGTTTTAAAATGTCATTCCCACGAAAGTGGGAATCTTATTATTTTAACCTAAAATAATCTTCATAAAAATGAATTTCGTTAAAAAAATTCTAGCTTATCCCTTAAGTATAATCCATTATTTTTTCTTTACTTTAATTTTATTGATTTTTCACCCTGCGCAATGGTTGGCTTTTAATATTGGGGGTTACAAATCACATAAAACAGTTATTGATTATATGAACTTGTGTTTGGTAGGCACTCTATTTTTTTTAGGTACCCGAATAGTTTTTAATAACAAACAGAACCTGCCAAAAAATACGCCATTAATATTGGTTTCAAATCATCAAAGTACGCATGATATACCTCCAATAATTTGGTTTTTAAGAAAATACCACCCTAAATTTGTTTCAAAAATAGAATTAGGCAAAGGTATTCCCAGTGTTTCTTATAATTTAAAACATGGAGGGTCTGTTTTAATCGACAGAAAAAACCCTCGTCAATCTATAAAAGCATTGAGTGATTTTGGAACTTATATTGAAAAAAATAAACGTTCTGCAGTAATTTTTCCAGAAGGAACAAGGAGCAAAGATGGGGCTATAAAACCTTTTAAAGAAAAAGGACTAAAAATCATGGTTAAAAAAATACCTTCATCTTATATAGTACCTATAACCATAAATAATTCTTGGAAAATAGTGCAATATGGTTCATTTCCTTTAGGTGTATTTAACAAAATTGTTTTTGATGTGCACCAACCTATTAAAAGTGACTCCCTTCCTTTTGAAACTTTGTTTAATCAAGTTGAAAAAACGGTCAATGCAGGTTCTATTGTTAAAAAATCGTAGCTTCGAGATTCTAAAATTAATATATCTTAAAATTATCTTTGTCATTTAAAAAACGTAAGCTATTTCTTGTTTCTTGGATGTGTTTTTTAAATATGGTAACCGTTTCAATGCCTTCTATACTCTCTTTAAATTGCAATAAGGTTTCTCCTAAAGCATCAATAACTGCCGAATGCCCATTATACAATAATTTATTTTTATCACCCCCTACTCTATTCAAACCCACAACATAGCATAAATTTTCAATGGCTCTAGCTTTTAATAAGGTATCCCACGCTTTTATTCGGGTATTTGGCCAATTGGCAATATAAATAAGTACATCATAATTATCCGTATTTCTTGACCAAACAGGAAAACGGAGGTCATAACAGATTAAGGGGCATATTCTAAAGGATTTATACATGAAGATTATTTTTTCAATTCCAGCAGTAAAAACCTTGTCTTCATTTGCCATAGTAAACAAATGTTTTTTGTTATAATATTTCAATTCGCCCGATGGAAAAGCAATTATAAAACGATTGTAAAAATTATTTTGTTCTTTTATTATTATACTTCCCATGAGCAAGGCTTCTTTTTCTTTTGCCTTCTGTAACATCCAGTTTACTGATAGTCCCTGCATGGTTTCTGCCACACATTCAGCGTTCATGGTAAAACCCGTTGTGAACATTTCAGGTAAAATAATTAAATCTATATCTTTGGAGAGCTTATCAATTTTATTTTCTAAATTTTTACGATTTAAATCTGGATTTTCCCATACCAAATCCGCTTGAATTAGTGATATTTTTAATTGTTGTTGCATGAACTAAAATTACATTAATTTAAGCGATTAGTAAAATAATTTTGTATTTTAACTTTCCAATAATCCATGACTTAACATGAAACATTTACACCTTATAAAAACCATTATTCTTTTTCTATTTTTAACTTCCTTATCTGCTCAAAATGTAAAATATTTCCCTGAAAGAAATGAAATGTGGAAAAAAAAGAGCCCGTCCGATTTTAACATAGATAATAAAAAATTATTATCAGCAATATATTTTGCTGAATCTAACGAATATAATGGGTCAAGAGATTTGAGAATTGCTATTTTAAAAGGCTTTGAAAAAGAACCTTTTCACAAAATTCTAGGGCCTACTAAAAAACGTGGCGGGCCTGCAGGTATGATATTAAAAAATGGTTATTTAATTATGTCATGGGGAGATGCCAAACGAGTAGATATGACATTTAGCGTAACCAAAAGTTTTTTATCAACTATTGCCGGACTCGCTTATGATAATCAGCTAATAAAAGATGAAAATGATTTGGTTGCCAATTATATTTGGGATGGAACTTTTGCAGGAAAACACAATAGTAAAATAACCTGGAAACATTTATTACAGCAAAATTCTGATTGGTCGGGTGAACTTTGGGGAGGTAAAGACTGGGCAGATAGACCCCCAAGAGAAGGCAGTTTGGATGAGTGGAAATTTAGAACCCTTAAAGAGCCAGGAACTTTTATGGAATATAACGATGTGCGTGTTAATGTATTAGCTTATAGTTTGACCCATGTATGGCGGCAACCTTTACCTCTTGTTCTTAAAGAAAATATTATGGATAAAATTGGTGCCTCTACAACCTGGAGGTGGTTTGGTTATGAAAATGCCTGGATAGAAATTGATGGCATTAATATGAAATCGGTAACTGGAGGTGGTCACTCTGGTGGAGGAATATTTATCTCAACCGAAGATATGGCTCGTTTTGGTTTGTTATTTTTAAATGATGGTAAGTGGAAGGGCGAAAGTATTATTAGTAAAACATGGATCGAAAAAGCAATTACACCATCAATACCCAATAAAAACTATGGATATATGTGGTGGTTAAACAAAAATGGTAAAAGACATTGGGAGGGCATCTCTGAAAATGTTTTTTATGCCGCTGGATTTGGAGGTAATTTTATTATTATTGATAAAGAAAATGACCTTGTTATTGTTACCCGATGGTTAGAACCTTCAAAAATAAAAAACTTTATGCAAAAGGTAAATGAAGCTTTTTAAGCTTTCTCGTATCATTGGTTATGGTGCAAAAATTAGTTGTTGGTATTGATAAGGTGTCGTTTTTTATCCTTCCAAATTTCGTATTGTTCTAATTTTGTGTAACCTCTAAAAATCAATCGATGTCTAATTTTTCATTTGTGAATTTATACGTTTTGGTATTTATTATAATTCAAAATTGTAAATTTGACAAGCTTCATTAAAGATGATAATTTTTAATAGTATGAAAACATTTTATCATATATTTGTAACCAATGTATAAGGTTGTGTAATATGGTTACAAAAGAATATTATTCGCTTTCAGAAGCATCTGAAGTTTTAGGAAAAAGTAAAGAAACCCTAAGGAGGTGGGACAGAGATGGAAGGTTATCAGCTATACGTGAGCCTATTAGTAATTATAGAATTTATAAAAAAGAGCAGTTGAACTTATTTTTGAATTTACTTTCAAGTGAGATAGTTGATGACATTGATAATTTTATAAAACCAGATGCAGATTATAAAGTATTAGAACTTTTTGCAGGGGCGGGAGGCTTGGCAATTGGTCTAGAAAAAGCTGGTATTAAGTGTGTGGCATTAAATGAAATTGATAAATGGGCTTGCCAAACTTTACGAGAAAACAGGCCTAACTGGAATATTTTAGAAGGAGATATTAAATCTTTTGATTTTTATAAATATAGAAATAACGTTGATATAGTTACTGGAGGGTTTCCTTGTCAAGCTTTTAGTTATGCTGGAAAAAAGTTAGGAATGAAAGATGCACGAGGGACATTGTTTTATGAGTTTGCAAGAGCTGTTCAAGAAGTAAACCCACCAATTTGTATTGGTGAAAATGTAAAAGGATTATTGTCTCATGAGAAAGGAAAAACGATTGAAGGGATGATTTCTATTTTAGATGAAATAGGATACAATGTGGTTCCTGTTCAAGTGTTAAAGGCAATAAATTATAAAGTACCACAAAAAAGAGAAAGAATTATTTTGGTGGGAATTAGAAAGGATATAGATATTAAATATTCTTATCCTAAAAAACATACAATGGTCTATCATTTGTCTGATGCATTAAAGAAAGGAGAATTGTACAATTGTGACGTCCCAAAATCTGATGGGTCAAAGTATCCAGATCACAAAAGAGAAGTATTAGATTTAGTTCCACAAAAAGGATATTGGAGGGATTTGCCATTAGACATTCAAAAAGAATATATGGGGAAAAGCTTTTATTTAGGAGGGGGGAAAACTGGTATTGCTCGTAGAATTGGATGGGATGAGCCAAGTTTAACTCTTACATGTAGTCCCGCTCAAAAACAAACAGAAAGATGTCATCCTGATGAGACTAGGCCTTTTACAGTTCGAGAATATGCTAGAATTCAGACTTTTCCAGATGATTGGAAATTTGAAGGTTCTGTATCTCAAAGATATAAGCAAATAGGCAATGCTGTACCTTGTAATTTAGGTCAGGAAATAGGTTATTCAATTATTAAGTTCTTAAATGAGTATTATTTAAGTTTATCAAACCCTAAATAGTAACTGTAATTTTCAAAAGTGATTTCGTCTAAAATTTTTCGTTTAGATTCATTTGCGCTTTCTGTGATTTCATTTAGTGCAGAATTTCTCGATTTTTGAGAGTGCTCTTTTTGATTTAAGAAGTCTTCAATTGCTTTAGGTAAAATTTGGTACAAATCAAATAAGGCATTTTCATTCCCTGAAAGCAACTTGTAGAACCGGTCTCCTGAAATTTTATATACTCTACTGTGGCTATATTCTTTTCCATTAATCTCTCCTTTCCAATTTTCATCAAAACTGCTTTTAGCTAATATTTGAACCCAATAACATTTTGCTTTTTTGTAAGTATCTGCATATTGAGCTAACTTTTGAAATAAGCTCTCAGCAGAACTACTGTTCATTGTATTGTGTTTATTTTTAATATCAGCAAATAAAGTATCATCTAACGCTTTTATATCAAATCCGCTTAAATTTCCTCTCTCAAAACTTAAAATTCCACCTAAAATTTCTTCATGAAATGTTCCAATAGAATTATTAATAGATTTATCAATTTGTCTAGTAATCTCCGTTTTGATTAGTGTTTCTTCATCTAAATTATTAAATTTTGAATCAAATGTGAGCTTAATCGTGTCAATTTTGTTGTTGTAAAATTTTTTTTTGCTAATGTTTGCTTTGGCCTTTAAATAAGAATTGTGAAGGTTTTTTATACAAGAAAACAAGTGTTCGTCAGAGATAAAATTTAAATATTTATTTGCCATTTTATTATTCACATTAGATTATGACGAATTTACAAAATCTTAATAGACTTCAATGAATTTATATTTTTTTCAATACGTACAACTCCTAATAAAATCACAACTTTATTAGAAATCAGTCTTATTTATAATACTTTTGAATAAAACTCTTTGGATAAATTTCATATTAAACTTATAATAAAATAAACGCAATTAATGTTAATTGAGTCTGTTTATGGACTGTATTAACATTAATTGAGTCTGTTTACGGGCGCGATTTACAAAAAACAGAAAAAATGCTGTGATTAAATAGTATTTAAAATTTCTGCTGCTTGTAATAAGGTGTCTTCATTTTTAGAAAAACAAAAACGCAAAACTTTTTTATCTATTTTATTATTGTAAAATACTGAGATAGGAATAGAGGCAATTTTATTTTCTTTGGTTAACCTGATTGCAAAATTAACATCACTTTCATCACTAATGTTTTCATATCCTAATAACTGAAAATAAGTCCCTTTTGAAGGAATAATACTAAATCTTGAATCTTTAATTGCATCTAAAAAAAAGTCGCGTTTGGCTTGATAAAAATCTGGCAATTTTAAATAATTATTAGGTGTTTTTATATAGGTAGCCAATGCTTTTTGCATGGGGTGATTTACCGAAAACACGTTGAATTGATGGGTTTTCCTAAACGCAACCATCAATTCCGCAGGAGCGAGACAATAACCCATTTTCCAACCCGTAGCATGAAAAGTTTTACCAAAACTTGCAACAATAAATGTGCGATTGGCCAAATCATTAAATAAAGCAGCACTTTGATGTTTAACCTTATCAAAAATAATGTGTTCATAAACCTCATCGCTAAGTATAATAATGTTTGTTTCTTTTACCAATAACGCTAAAGTTTTCATATCTTTTTCAGATAAAACTGTTCCGGAAGGATTGTGTGGGGTATTGATGATAATCATCTTTGTTTTATCATTAATACTTGCCTTTACCCGATTCCAGTCTACTGCAAAATCAGGGGCTTCAAGTTCAATCTCTATTGTTTTACCTCCATTTAATTTTACAGCAGGGTCATAACAGTCATAGGCAGGTGCAAAAATAATTACCTCATCATCTTTTTGAATAAAAGCAGAAATAATGGTGTAAATGGCCTGAGTAGCACCGGCTGTAATGTTTATTTCCGTTTCAGGATTATAATGGATATTATACAAACTAAATACTTTCTCTGATATTGCTTCCCGAAGTTCTATAATTCCTTGCATGGGAGCATACTGATTAAAACCATCTATCATGGCCTTGCAAACCAAACCTGTCAACTCTTTTGCAACAGGAAAATTAGGAAAACCCTGAGATAAATTTATGGCTTTTTCTTTATTTGCCAAACCGCTCATAATTGCAAAAATACTGGTTGTAGCATTAGGTAACTTAGAGAACATTTGTTGGGAGTAAACAGGCATTAGCGTTTTAATTTAAAGGTTTTATTCGATAGAGAGTCTTTATTAATAATCATATTCAAGTCTTTTATTTATACCTTTTATATGTGATAACTAAAATACAATATTTTAAAACAAAAAAACCGCTAACAAAAGTCAACGGTTTTCTATTTTAAAATAAATGCTTTTATATACTTGCTTTCATGTATTCTCTATTCATTCTAGCTATATTGTCTAATGAAATTCCTTTTGGGCATTCAATTTCACAAGCGCCGGTATTGGTACAATTACCAAAACCTTCATCATCCATTTGTTTTACCATATTTAAAACTCTGTCAGCTGCTTCCACCTGTCCTTGAGGTAATAAGGCAAATTGAGAAACTTTTGCTGCAACAAATAACATGGCAGAAGAATTTTTACAACTAGCTACACAAGCACCACAGCCAATACACGCTGCCGCATCCATAGACATATCTGCATTGTGTTTTGAAATTGGAATAGCGTTGGCATCTTGGGTATTTCCAGAAGTATTTATGGATATATAACCCCCTGCTTGTTGAATTCTTTCGAAGGCCATTCTATCAACCACCAAATCTTTAATTACCGGAAAGGCTTTTGCTCTAAAAGGCTCAATGTAAATGGTATCTCCATCTTTAAAAGTACGCATATGTAACTGACAAGTTGTTATTTCTCTATCAGGGCCATGCGCTTCTCCGTTGATATACAAAGAACACATCCCACAAATTCCCTCACGGCAATCATGATCAAATGCAATGGGTTCATCTCCTTTATTTACCAATTCTTCGTTTAAAACATCCATCATTTCTAAAAATGACATATGCTCTGAGATATCAGTTACTTTATAATCAACTAATTTCCCTTTATCTTGGGCGTTTTTTTGTCGCCAAATTTTTAACGTTAGATTCATTTATTTTAGTTTTTGGTTCTTGGTTCTTGGTTGTTGGTCTTTTCAAAAAACCAACAACTATTAACCATCAACTATTTATAACTTCTCTGTTTTAACTCAATATCTTTAAATTCCAGCTCTTCTTTATGTAAAACAGCATCGGCTGGTTCTCCTTTGTATTCCCAGGCTGATACATATGCATAATCTTTGTCATTACGCTTTGCTTCTCCCTTTTGTAAACCGTCCGTTTCAACAGATTCTTCACGAAAGTGACCTCCACAAGATTCATTTCTATCCAAGGCATCTTTAGCAAAAAGTTCTCCTAATTCTAAGAAATCTGCTACTCTACCTGCTTTTTCTAATTCAAGGTTCATTTCATTGGCATCGCCAGGTACTTTTACCTCTTTCCAAAACTCTTCACGAATCGCTTTAATTTCAGCCATTGCTTCTTTTAAACCTTTTTCGTTTCGGGCCATACCTACTTTTTCCCACATTACTTTTCCAAGTTTTTTATGGAAATAGTCTACAGATTTTGAACCTTTATTTTTGATAAAGAAATCTATTCTGCCTTTTACTTCTTTTTCTACAGCGTCAAACTCAGGTGTATCTGTTGGTATTTTTCCTGTACGGATCTCTTTTGATAAATAATCTCCAATTGTATAAGGCAATACGAAATAACCATCTGCTAATCCTTGCATTAAAGCTGAGGCACCTAAGCGGTTGGCACCATGATCAGAGAAATTTGCTTCCCCAATACAATACAAGCCTTCAACGGTGGTCATTAAATTATAATCTACCCAAACACCTCCCATGGTATAATGTGTTGCCGGGTAAATCATCATAGGGGTTACATATGGATTTTCATCAACAATTTTTTCATACATCTGAAAAAGATTACCATATTTTTCTTTAATAAGCTTTGTTCCTAAGTCTATGATTTTTGCTTTACTAGGATTTTCAATACTGTGTATTTTTGCTTGCTCTTTACCGTAACGTTCAATTGCTGCAGCAAAATCTAAATAAACAGCTTCACCGGTTGCATTGACACCAAAACCGGCATCACAACGTTCTTTTGCAGCACGTGAAGCAACGTCACGAGGTACCAAGTTACCAAATGCAGGGTATCTTCTTTCTAAATAGTAATCTCTATCAGATTCGGCAATATCATTTGGTTTTAATTTTCCTTGTTGCACTGCTTTTGCATCTTCAATTTTCGCAGGCACCCAAATACGACCATCATTTCGTAATGACTCTGACATCAATGTTAATTTTGATTGGTAATCACCACTTCTTGGAATACAAGTTGGGTGAATTTGCGTATAACATGGATTTGCAAAATAAGCTCCTTTTTTATGTATTTTCCAAGCTGCAGTTGCATTAGACCCCATAGCATTGGTTGATAAAAAATAAACATTTCCGTAACCACCGGTAGCAATTACTACTGCATGCGCAGAATGACGTTCTAATTCACCTGTAATTAAATTACGTGCGATAATACCTCTTGCCTTACCATCAACTTTTACAACATCTAACATTTCATGGCGATTGTACATATCAATTTTGCCACGAGCAATTTGACGATTCATTGCAGAATAAGCTCCTAAAAGTAGTTGTTGGCCTGTTTGGCCTTTGGCATAAAAAGTTCTAGAGACTAATACACCTCCAAAAGAACGGTTATCTAAAAGTCCGCCATAATCACGAGCAAAAGGAACTCCTTGGGCTACACATTGATCTATTATATTAGAAGAAACTTCTGCCAATCTGTATACATTGGCTTCACGAGATCGGTAATCACCACCTTTTACCGTATCATAAAATAATCGGTAATTTGAGTCTCCATCACCCATATAATTCTTTGCGGCATTAATTCCGCCTTGAGCGGCAATAGAATGCGCTCGGCGTGGAGAATCTTGATAAGCAAATGCTTTTACATTGTAACCTAGCTCAGCCAAAGTTGCTGCTGCCGAACCACCAGCCAAGCCTGTACCGACAACGATAATATCAATATTACGTTTGTTTGCTGGGTTTACCAAGTCTATTTTATCTTTATAATTAGTCCATTTATCTTTAATTGGACCTTTTGGTGCTTTTGAATTTAATGTCATAATTAATTGATATTAAGCAAAATAAAAGAATATTGCGATAACTGAAAAACCAATAGCAATTAAATAGCTAAAAGCAATTCCTACATTTTTAACCCCATTTAAATATTTGGGTGCTCTTGCTCCAACACTTGTAAATGCTGATTGAAATCCGTGACTTAAATGTATACCTAACAATATAAAAGCAGATACATAAATTAATACATAAATTGGATTCTTAAAGAGATCTGTTACAAGTAAATAATCATCATTAACCTCGCCAAATTTAATTTCAATAAAGAAATCTTTTATGTGTAAAACTAAAAATAATAAAACTAAGATACCTGTTACGATCATATTTCTAGAAGCCCAATTTGAATTTGCCGCAGCATTATTTTTAGCGTATTTAACAGGGCGTGATGCTCTGTTTTTTAATTCTAATTTTATTCCCATAACTATATGAAAAATAAAACCAAAAGCTAATACATATTGCATAACTTGAATTAAAGGGTTGGTTGCCATAAAATGTGATGCCACATTAAAAGTTTCGGCACCTACAAATAAGGTTAAATTGATTCCTAAATGTACTAGTAAAAAAGTTATTAAGAAAAATCCACTTAGTGACATTGTGATTTTCTTACCTAAGGATGAAGATGTTAATCCACTCATTTGTTGATTGGTTTAATTTAAACACTACAAATATACCATTCCATTTATTTTAATTTGTGATTTTTATCATTTTTTTAAAACCAAATAAATAATTTAGTTGGAACATTCATATATTTACAGATATTAAAATTTAAGAAATAAATGTCAACTGCTAAAAAGCATACTTTAAATCCGAACAAATGGGTGGTTCTATATGCTGATTACCTCTATAATTATGCTGTAACAAGAATTGACAATCAAGAGTTAGCCAAAGACTTAGTACAAGAAACTTTTTTTTCGGGAATAAAAGGGAAAGATAATTTTAGAGGTCAGGCTGCTGAAAGAACCTGGTTGATCTCTATATTAAAAAGAAAAATTATTGATCATTACAGAAAAATTAACTCTATAAAGGGACAAAAAGAAATTAGAGTAAGTTTTTATCCAGATGGGGAAAGAAAAGGAAGTTGGATAGAAGAATGTGTACCTCAAACATGGGGTAATGAGGCAGAGTTAAGTATTGAGAATAGTGAATTAAAAAGTGTTCTGAATAGCTGTATAGATCATTTACCCGAAAAATACCGCATGGTTTTTTTATTAAAAACTGTACAAAATTATGAAACTGAAGAAATATGTAATGAGTTGGATATTAGTTCGTCAAATTTGTGGGTTATCATACACAGAGCGAGAGTCCAATTAAGAAAATGTTTAGAAGAAAATTGGTTTAAAAATTAAATGAATATGCGTAAAAAATTAATGATTAGTTGTGATGAAGCCACTGCTATTTGTGATAAAAACCAGTATGGAGAAGCCTCAAAGTGGGATAAATTAAGGTTAAGTTTTCATTTACTTTTATGCAAACATTGTAAATCTTATTCTAACCAAAATAATTTTATCACAAAACTATTGGGCAATTATTTAAAGCCATGTGACAGTTCAAAACACTTAACTATTGATGAGAAAAATGAGTTAAATGAGAAAGTAAAAGACAATACTTCGTTATAAACTTAGGCTGCAATAGTTCCATAGTATAATAGTTCTTGGGCTTTACGTTTATTTTTAGCAGAGTGTGGGTTAATACCGAACTTGCTAAAAAATCGATTCAATTGTAACATA